>CAVDQB010000010.1:0-75340 GCA_963611255.1 Faecalibacterium prausnitzii | reverse complement strand
ACTGTGGCAACGGCAGATACCTCGTCAACGGCCATGTGTTTGTAGACCTTGGCACGAGCGTTCTCTGGGCTGAGACCAACGTAGAGCCGACAGAGTGTGAATATTACAGTGGCCGTTACAGGTGGGGAGAGACCGTAAGGGATTTGACGAATTTTAATTTTGACAATTACAAATGGACGACTGACAAAGGAAGTTCGTTCACGAGATACAACACGACAGACGGTCTGACAACCCTGAAGGATGAGGATGATGTCGCCTGCAAAAAGTGGGGCTCGCCTTGCCGGATGCCGACAAAATCGGAAATGGAAGAGTTGGGAGGGTGTACTTGGACGAAAGACACAGTCACTTACTATGGAGACGAAACTTACAAGGTCGTCGGTTATATAGTCAGCGGAAAGGATGGATGTTCCGGCCATTCCGTATTTATCCCTTGCGCAGGATACACATACGGACAATACTATATCGGCTATGGCGCATATTGCTATCTTTGGACGAGTACGCTTTACTTGGATGGCACTAATTGTGCATACGCTTATCATCTCAAGAATTTTGACGGTCGATTCGGCATGGGCACTTATTTCCGCTGTGGGGGTATACCCGTCCGCCCTGTCACAGACAAGTAAGAAAGAGGTGTTGTCAATATTTACGGCATACGCGCAGGCTGCTTTCAGATTGAGTGAAAGCAGCCTGTTTCGTTGCTGTCAGGGTGGTTTTGAACCACAGTAGAGGCGGTTTCGGACACCCATTGCGCCCCATTCGGACAATCTGTAGGCAAAAATGGATTGTTTGGTGATTTTTTGTAGTTTCGCAATGCCGTTGTAACTCCGTTCCGAAAGTTATTTACAGGACATTTTCATCAACTTGAAAAAAGTATAAAAAATGTTTCGCTTGGACGAGAAAATTTTGTCCGTGTAGTGGAATTTGATTAATTTTGCTGCGTCATTAAAAAGGGAACTGTACAATTATGGCAAAGATCAACACTATCGGAATTCTGACTTCCGGCGGAGATGCGCCGGGCATGAACGCAGCGATACGTGCCGTTACGCGTTCCGGCATCTATAACGGTTTCAACATGATAGGCATCTATCGTGGTTGGGAAGGACTGATCAACAACGAGATGAAGCCATTTACCACGGAGGATGTGTCGGGCATAATCGGACGTGGAGGCACGATTCTGAAGACCGCGCGCTCCGCAGAGTTCGTTACGGCGGAGGGTAGGGCGAAAGCCTACGAGAACCTCACGAAGAACCATATAGACGCTCTCGTGGTGATAGGCGGCAACGGTTCGCTCACCGGAGCGAAGATTTTTGCGCAGGAATATGACGTTTGCTGCGTGGGGTTGCCCGGCACCATTGACAATGACTTGTACGGTACGGACAACACAATCGGCTATGACACCACGATGAACACCATCATGGAGTGTGTGGACCGTATCCGTGACACCGCCCAGAGCCACGAACGCATCTTCTTCGTGGAGGTGATGGGACGTGACGCAGGTTTCCTTGCGCAGAACTCTGCCATTGCCTGCGGAGCGGAAGCGGCAATCATTCCCGAGGAGAATACAGAGGTCGACCAACTTGCGGAGTTCATGGACAGAGGCATACGCAAGTCGAAGAAGAGTTGCATAGTGATTGTCTCGGAAAGCCCGAAGTGCGGTGCCATGTACTATGCAGAGCGCGTGAAGAAGGAGTTTCCCGACTTTGACGTGCGCGTTTCCATTCTCGGGCACCTCCAGAGAGGCGGCAGCCCGTCGGCGCGTGACCGCATCCTGGCCGGAAGAACAGGCGTCGGTGCAATCGAGGCAATCATGCAGGGACAGCGCAACATCATGATCGGCGTGAGAAACAACGAGGTCGTGTATGTGCCGTTCTCCGAAGCCATACGCTCCGACAAGCCGTTTGACAAGAAACTCATAAAGGTCTTGGACGAATTGAGCATCTAAAAGGATAACAACAACAAATACATAACAGATATGTCACAAATAAAAGGAAGCCTCTCGCAGATAATTGGCCCTGTGCTGGACGTACACTTCGACACGCAGGGAGAGGACTCTGAGAAGGTTCTTCCCAAGATTCACGAGGCGCTATTGGTAAAGCGTCCCAACGGAGAAGACCTCGTCATAGAAGTCCAACAGCATATTGGTGAAGACACGGTGCGCTGTGTCGCCATGGACAACACCGACGGTCTGCAGCGCGGACTGGAGGTTGTGCCGACTGGCAGTCCTATCTCGATGCCTTCGGGAGAGCAGATAAAAGGCCGCATGATGAACGTCATCGGCAATCCTATCGACGGCATGAAGCCGCTGACAAAGGAGAACGCATACCCCATTCACCGTGAAGCGCCGAAGTTTGAGGAACTCTCTACGAAGAAGGAAATACTCGCCACGGGCATCAAGGTCATCGATTTGCTCGAACCTTACATGAAAGGCGGTAAGATCGGACTGTTCGGCGGAGCCGGTGTGGGCAAGACAGTGCTCATCATGGAACTCATCAACAACATCGCGAAGGGACACAACGGTTTTTCCGTTTTCGCCGGAGTGGGAGAGCGTACGCGTGAGGGCAACGACCTCATACGCGAGATGATAGAGTCGGGAGTAATCAAATACGGCGACAAGTTCAAGGCTGCCATGGACGAAGGAAAGTGGGACCTGTCACTCGTAGACCCCGAAGCCCTGAAGCAATCGCAGGCGACGCTTGTCTACGGACAGATGAACGAGCCGCCGGGCGCACGCGCTTCCGTGGCACTCTCGGGACTGACCGTGGCGGAGGAATTCCGTGATCAGGGCGGCGACATCCTGTTCTTCATCGACAACATATTCCGTTTCACCCAGGCAGGATCGGAGGTTTCGGCTCTCTTGGGCCGTATGCCTTCGGCCGTGGGATACCAGCCTACACTGGCGTCGGAGATGGGTTCGATGCAGGAACGCATCACTTCCACCAAGACAGGATCTATCACTTCCGTGCAGGCTGTATATGTCCCGGCGGACGACTTGACCGACCCGGCGCCGGCAACGACGTTCACCCACCTCGACGCAACGACCGAACTGTCGCGTAACATCGCCCAGTTGGGTATCTATCCAGCCGTGGATCCGCTCGGCTCCACGTCGCGAATACTCGACCCGCTGATTGTGGGCAAAGAGCACTACGACTGTGCGCAGAGAGTTAAACAGATACTCCAGAAATATCAGGAGTTGCAGGACATCATCGCAATCCTCGGCATGGACGAGTTGTCAGACGAGGACAAGCAGACGGTGAACCGCGCACGCCGCGTGCAGAGATACCTCTCGCAACCGTTCACAGTGGCAGAACAGTTCACTGGTGTCAAGGGAGAGATGGTAAGCATAGAGGACACCATCAAGGGATTCAACATGATTCTCGACGGTGAACTCGATGATCTGCCCGAGCAGGCGTTCCTGAATGTCGGTACAATAGAGCAGGCCATAGAGAAAGGAAAGAAACTCCTGGCACAGGCTCAAGGATAGAATGGTCATGGACATAAGGCTGAAAGTCATATCGCCGGAAAAGGTCGAGTTCGACGGAAACGTGCGAAGCGTGCTCGTGCCGGGTGTCTTGGGGCAGTTTGAAATACTCCGCAACCACGCCCCGATCATCTCTGCGCTGACGAAAGGCAACGTGGTCTACGACGACGGCGAGAAGCACACGGTGGGCATAAACGCCGGTTTCGTGTCGGTGAGAGACAACTGCGTGAACGTGTGTGTGGAACTGTAGACTGAAAACAACGACGGAGACGCATGAGTGCAGTGGCGAAGAAATATACGGTGTTCGGGGTGTTGATACTCCTTGTCGTGGGAACAGTCACCTCCATAGTCGGCATCAGGCTGACCGGGACGGTGCTCTTCGGCTACAACGCCATATCGTTCGGTTTCCAACTTGCACTCGTCGTGGCATACGGACTGGCTTGGGACAAGGTGGCGAAGAGGTCGCCGAAGAGCCTGCCTGTGCTGTATATGTCGGCATCGGGGCTGAGGCTCCTGCTCGCAGCGGCGCTTCTGCTCGTCTACATGTTCGCAAACAGGGCTACGGGAAACCTGCCCCTGTTCGCCATAATCTTCGTCGCTTACTACATGGTCACCCTCATATATGACACGGTTTTCTTCGTGTCAGTGGAAAAGAAAAGGCTACAATGAACAGGAAAATATACATATACCTCTTGCTGGCGTTCATTTCAATGTCGCTGCCTCTGTCCGCTTCGGACAAGAAAATAGATGTTGACGTGAAGGAAATCGTGCTCGGGCACATGGCAGACGCCTACGAATGGCACATCACGACCTACAAGGGACACAGCGTGTCGATACCTCTGCCGGTGATAGTCAGGAGCAGTGAAACCGGCGAATGGCACTGTTTCTGCAGTACGAAACTGGAAGAGGCTGCGGAGAAAGGCGAGACCTACAAGGGTTTCTACCTGAACGAGGAGAAAAACGGCAAGATTTACGAACAACTGTCTGACGGTTCTTCCGTCCGCCCCATAGACCTCAGTATCACCAAGTCGGTGGTTCAGATATGGATAGTGGTATTCTTGCTGACCGTGATATTCCTGACTTGCGCACGCTGGTACAAGAAACACGACGTGACAAAAGAGGCCCCGAAGGGTTTCGTCGGACTGATGGAGATGCTCGTGATGACTATCAACGACGACCTCGTGAAGAGTTCCATTGGCGAGAAACACTACCGTCCGTACGCTCCGTACCTGCTGACGTGCTTCTTCTTCATATTCCTCACGAACTTGCTCGGACTGCTGCCGATATTCCCCGGCGGCGCAAATGTGACGGGAAACATCAACGTCACGTTCTTCCTTGCGGTCTGCACGATGCTCGCAATCAACCTTTTCGGCAACAAGGAGTACTGGAAGGAAATCTTCTGGCCTGACGTTCCGATGTTCCTGAAGGCATATCCTGTGGCGATAATGCCGCTCATCGAACTCTTCGGAGTGTTCACCAAGCCGTTTGCACTGATGGTTCGTCTGTTTGCGAACATGATGGCTGGCCATGCGATAATACTGTCGTTCACCGCCATAATCTTCATCGGCTGGCAACTCAACGCCGCCCTCGGCAGCGGACTCACAGTGCTGAGTTTTGTCATGATACTCTTCATGAACTGTCTGGAACTGCTTGTGGCTTTCATCCAGGCGTATGTGTTCACGATGCTGAGCGCCGTGTTCATAGGTCTGGCACATCAGGAACACCATGCTAAATAGAACAATAAACAAACAAAATCAATAACAATTAAAAGATTAAGACTATGTTATCATTACTTTTACAGGCAGCCGCTGGAGCTGGTCTCGCTAAATTAGGTGCAGGAATAGGTGCTGGTATCGCAGCAATAGGTGCCGGTCTGGGTATCGGAAAAATCGGCGGCAACGCAATGGACGCTATCGCACGCCAGCCCGAAGCAGCCGGTGACATCCGTACAAACATGATCCTTACCGCCGCTTTCGTGGAGGGTGTGGCTCTGTTTGCTGTCGTTGTGTGCGCTCTCTGCGTATTCCTCTAAACATGAACTTTGTCAGTTAAATGGATTCGATGAATTTACCCGGAATACTGACTCCTGACTTGGGTCTCCTCTTCTGGATGCTCCTGGCATTCTTAGTAATCTTTGCCGTAGTGGCAAAGTTCGGATTCCCTGTCATCGTCGGTATGGTGGAAAAGCGGAAACTGTTTATTGACGAGAGTCTCAAGAATGCCCATGAGGCGGCGGAACGCCTCGCCAACATCCAGAAAGAGAGCGAGGGAATCGTCGCAAAGGCCCGTGAGCAGCAGGCAAGCATCCTCAAGGATGCCGCAGACACAAGGGATGCGATAATCGAAGAGGCCAAGGTAAAGGCCAAAACGGAGGCTGACAACATCTTGAGTGAGGCCAAACTGCAGATAGAAAATGAGAAACAGGTGGCGATAAGGGAAATAAAGTCCCAAGTGGCGCGCCTCTCCGTTGATATAGCAGAGAAAGTGGTAAGGCAGAATCTCCACGATGACAAGCAGCAGATGCAACTCATCGACAGGATGCTTGACGAAGTGGAGGCAGAATAAAAACAACCGTTGAAATGAACACAGGAATAATTTCCGTAAGGTATGCGCGTGCGTTGCTGAAGAGTGCGGCGGCTTCCGGGGAGAAGGAAAAGGTCTTTTCCGACATGAAGAGGCTCGCTTCCAACTTCATAGAACTGCCGGCGTTGAGGAAGACAATGGAAAATCCCACTGTCGGGAAGGGCGACAAGGAACAACTGCTGTGCACGGCGTGCGGCAGCAGTCCGTGTGACCTGACGCGCTCGTTCATAAAACTCGTGCTGAAAGAGGGCAGGGAGAACATGGTGCAATTCATGGCCAACTCCTATATGTCACTCTATCGCAGCGACAGGAACATCGTTCCGGCACGGCTGACAACGGCAGTGCCCGTGAACGAGGCAGTCCGTGCAAAGTTCAACGATGTCGTAAAGAAACGCACTAATGCTGACATTGAGTTCGAGACAAAGGTGGATGCAGACATCATAGGGGGCTTTATCCTCGAGTATGACACCTACCGCATGGACTCAAGTGTGCAGTCTCAGTTGCGCAGCATACTAAAACAGTTAAAGTAAAAAGCAAGAAATGGACAAGATAAAACCGAGTGAAGTATCGGAGTTATTGCTCCAACAACTTCAGGGAATCGGCTCTAAGCAGGATTTCGACGAGGTGGGAAGCGTTCTGACCGTGAATGACGGAGTTGCCCGAATCTACGGTCTGAGGAATGCGGAAGCCAACGAACTGCTGGAGTTTGAGAACGGAACGATGGCGATAGTCATGAATCTGGAGGAGGACAACGTGGGATGCGTGCTGCTCGGACAGACTTCCGGCATAAAGGAAGGCATGACCGTGAAGCGTACGAAGCGTATTGCCTCCATCCGTGTGAATGACAATATGCTCGGTAGAGTCATCAATCCGTTGGGCGAGGCCATTGACGGTATGGGCGAGATAGACCTCACGGACTATTTCGAAATGCCGCTTGACCGCAAGGCTCCGGGCGTTATCTTCCGCCAGCCGGTGAAAGAACCGCTCCAGACAGGACTGAAAGCGGTGGACTCGATGATACCTATCGGACGCGGACAGCGTGAACTTATCATCGGCGACAGGCAGACGGGAAAGACCGCAATCGCCATTGACACCATCATAAACCAGAAGTCTTTCTATGAGGCTGGCAACCCGGTGTACTGCATATACGTCGCTATCGGACAGAAAGCAAGTACTGTGGCCGCTCTCGTACAGACGCTCAAGGAGCACGGAGCACTGCCTTACACCATCGTGGTGTCGGCGACTGCCGCCGATCCTGCCGCCATGCAGTACTACGCACCGTTCGCGGGTGCAGCCATAGGAGAGTATTTCCGTGACCGCGGATATGCCGCCCTGGTGGTCTATGACGACCTTTCAAAACAGGCTGTTGCCTACCGTGAGGTGTCGCTTATTCTCCGTCGTCCGTCAGGACGTGAGGCTTATCCGGGTGACGTGTTCTATCTGCACTCCAGATTACTGGAGCGTGCGGCGAAGATCAACGAGCAGCAGGAGGTGGCAGAGAAGATGAACGACCTGCCGGAATGTATGAAAGGACATGTGAAAGGCGGCGGTTCGCTGACGGCACTGCCTATCATCGAGACACAGGCAGGTGACGTTTCGGCGTACATACCGACCAATGTGATATCGATTACCGACGGTCAGATTTATCTGGAAAGTGACCTGTTCAACCAGGGATTCCGCCCTGCCATAAACGTGGGTATATCCGTTTCGCGTGTGGGAGGCTCTGCCCAGATCAAGTCAATGAAAAAAGTGGCGGGCACGCTGAAGATAGACCAGGCGCAGTATAGGGAACTTGAGAGTTTCTCGAAGTTCTCAAGCGACATGGATTCCGTCACCGCCATGACACTCGACAGGGGTAGAAAGAACAACCAGTTGCTCATCCAGAGCCAGTATTCACCTATGCCTGTTGGCGAACAGATAGCCATTCTCTACTGTGGAACCCACGGTCTCATGGCCCCGATACCGGTAGACAAGGTGAGGGAATGTCAGGACACGTTCCTCACGACGATGCGTACATCCCACAAGGATGTGCTCGACACGCTGGAAAGCGGTAAGATTTCGGAAACGGAGACATCGGTCATCGAAGAACTGATGGCGTCGATAACTGCACAATATAAGCAATAGGCAATGCCGTCACTCAAGGAAATAAAAAACAGAATCAACTCGGTCAACAGCACTCGTAAGATTACCAGTGCCATGAAGATGGTGGCTTCATCAAAGTTGCATCACGCACAGATGATGATAGAGAATATGCTGCCATACGAAGGAATGCTCGAAGGCATCCTGAAAACGCTTGTCGCAAGCGACGTTGATGCCCGGAGCGTGTATTCTGTGACCAGAGAAGTGAAGAGCGTGGCCATTATCGCTTTCTCCAGCAACTCCAGCCTTTGCGGCGGCTATAACGCCAGTGTCGTCAACAAACTGCTGAAGACAGAGAAGGAATACGCGGCGAAAGGCATCGACGTGACCGTGTATCCCATAGGGCGGAAAGTGTCGGAAAAAGTGCAGAAAATGGGTTTCAAGACTGCCGGAGACTTTGACTCACTGGCGGACAAGCCCAATGCGAAAGGCTGTCAGGCCATAGGTGACGAGGTCTACCGCAAGTTCCTGGCGTGCGAATACGACCGGGTGGAAATAATCTACCACCATTTCAAGTCAGCAGGTTCGCAGATTCTGACCAACAAGGAACTGCTTCCAATAGATCTTGAGTCGGCAATGGACTATGACCATTTCCGTGACCTGAAGACCGTAGTGGCAAACGAGAAGACGGTGCAGTACATAAAGGCCAATCGTCAGGAGCAGCAGTCGGAGACGGCGAAGGGCAAGGCCATAAATCCGAACTACATTATAGAGCCGGACATGGAGACGCTTCTGCTGTCGCTCATCCCACGCTACATAAACCTGATGGTGTACACTGCACTGCTCGACAGCAACGCTTCGGAGCATGCGGCGCGTATGGTCGCCATGCAGACTGCCACGGATAATGCCGATGAACTCATACATCAACTGAACCTCCAGTTCAATAAGTCACGTCAGCAAGCCATTACCAATGAGTTGCTTGACATTGTAGGAGGCTCTGCAAACAATTGATGCCGTCCGCCACAGAGTGTATTGTGGCAAACGGCATCTTTTCGGACATTGCGTTGTTAGAACTGTTCTAGCAACGCAATTCTTTTTTCCGGGTCGGGATGAGTGGCGAACAGGGAGTCCACAAGTCCCAGTAAGCCAGACTCCATCTCGTCGGGATGCATGATGAAAAGTTGTGCGACATCGGCACGGTTCACGTTGTCAAGTCCAGGATTGGCGGATATTTTCTTCAGTGCTGACGCCAATGCCAACGGATTGCCGCACAGTTCCGCTCCTCCGGCATCTGCCATATACTCGCGTCTGCGGGATATTGCGAAGCGTGTGATGAGGGTGAAGAAATAGGCGACAATGCAGAACACGGCGGCAAGAGCAAGTATAATGATGATGCCACCGCCGTTGTTTTTCTCGTTGCGTGAGTCGCGGCTGCCCGAATTGAGGACAAGAGCATTGTAGAGTGCCCTCAGTATCACCGTCATCGTAGTGGAGACTATGCCCACGAATACAATGCTTGTTATGAGCAGCCTTGTGTCCTTGTTGCGGATGTGAGTCAACTCATGGCCGATTACGCCGGCAAGTTCATTGTCGTCAAGGACATCGAGCAATCCTGTCGTTACGGTCACCGTGTACGACTTTTTGTTGATTCCGCTGGCGAAAGCGTTGAGTTGCGGGTCGTCCACAATATTTATTTTGGGCATGTCCATGCCGCAAGTCATGCAGAGATTTTCCACAATATTATATATACGCGGGTTCTCCTTGCGTGACAGGCTCCTCGCTCCCACGGATGCTTTCACCATGGATGCATTGGCAAAGTAGGCGATTATGAACCAGACACTGACGATACCCACCACCCAAGGCAGAACTACAAGGAAATCGTCAATCGTCGTTTCCAAATCTAAACCTGTGGTGAGGTTGCAGTATTGGTCAAGATATTCTTCTGTATGGTAGTTCAACAGTGCAAGAAATCCCCACACCGTAGCCAGTATTATAACAGGGAAAGCCAGGAGCAACAACATCGATAGGATGTTGTTGCGCCATATCTGGGTGTGCATTCCAACGTACTTCATAAAGAAGGATAAATGGTGTTGTTATGCAAAAAGACTTAGAACTCCACTTTCGGGGCTTTCTCTACGGCTGCACGTTCCTCCTGTGCAATCTCGAACATCGGTTCTTTGTGGAATCCGAACATTCCTGCTATGATGTTGGAAGGGAATGACTGCACGGCCGTGTTGAGTTCTTTGGTTGTGGAATTGAAGAACCTGCGCACAGCGGCAAGTTTGTTCTCAATGTCCGCAAGTTCGGTCTGCAGTTGCATGAAGTTCTGGTTCGCTTTCAGATCGGGATAAGCCTCGAGTGACACTTTCAGTCCTGCCAATGCGCTGCTCAACTGCGTGTTCGCCTCTATCTTGCCGTTGATGTCGGTCGCACCCATGGCGGCAGCACGTGCCAAAGTCACTTTCTCGAGCAGTCCGCTCTCGTGTTTTGCATAGCCTTTTACCGTTTCCACCAGTTGCGGAACGAGGTCATAACGCTGCCGAAGTTGTACGTCGATGTTGGCGAAAGCGTTCTCGCGGTTGTTGCGCAGAGCGACAAGGCGGTTGTAGATGCCTATAATCCAGACTACAAACAGTACCGCAACTACCAGAATAATAATCAATGTCGTGTTCATAATGATGGTTTTTGTTGAATATAAAATGTTTCTTCCGTGTGCAAATATACGGTAATCGGTTCAAATATAATGCCAATCTGTATATAAGTTTCTCTTGTGTTAACAAAAATTACCTATCATATTTTCGTTCTAAGCCTTTTGTATGTGTAAAAAAAACAGTACCTTTGAATAGTGAAAACAGGCTCTGAATCCGTCAGAACGCAAGAAAACGGCATCTACGGCGATTTTCTGATTTCGAAGGATGTGTCGCTTGCGGAAGTGAAACTGCGGATACAGCGTCTGAAGAACGAATATTTAACTCAAACATAATAATGGACGATAACAGAACAATCGATCAAGACAGAATCCTCAAAATAAACATTGAGGAAGAGATGAAGTCGAGTTACATCGATTACTCCATGTCAGTAATCGTGGCGCGCGCACTTCCTGACGTGCGTGACGGCTTCAAACCGGTTCACCGCCGCATACTTTACGGTATGATGGGAATAAATAATGTGAGTTCCCAACCGTACAAGAAGTGCGCCAGAGTAGTCGGTGAGGTGCTCGGTAAGTATCACCCGCACGGAGACTCTTCGGTGTATGGGGCTTTGGTGAGAATGGCTCAGGACTGGAATATGCGCTACACGCTTGTTGACGGACAGGGTAACTTCGGTTCTGTGGACGGTGACAGTGCCGCTGCCATGCGTTACACAGAATGCCGACTGTCGAAGATGGGCGAACACATAATGGATGACCTGAAGAAGGAAACGGTCGATATGGACCGCAACTTCGACAATACTCTCGACGAGCCGACGGTGATGCCGACGAAGATACCTAACCTTCTGGTGAACGGAGGAAACGGTATTGCAGTGGGTATGGCGACGAATATGCCTACCCATAATCTCGGTGAGACCATCGATGCGTGCTGCGCATACATCGACAATCCCGATATTGACACGGAAGGTCTCATGAAATATATCCCCGCTCCAGACTTCCCGACCGGGGCATACATATACGGTCTGCAGGGCGTGAAGGACGCTTACGAGACCGGACGGGGCAGAATCGTGATGCGCGCAAAGGCGGAAATAGAGAGCGATGACACGCATGACAAGATCGTTATCACGGAAATTCCTTACGGAGTAAACAAGCAACAACTCATCGAGTATATAGCAGACCTTGTGAAGGAGGGCAGACTTGAAGGCATCTCCAATGCCAACGACGAGACCGGACGTCAGGGTATGCGTATCGTGATAGACGTGAAACGCGACGCCAACACCAATGTCGTGCTGAACAAACTGTTCAAGATGACAGCCCTGCAGAGTTCATTCTCTGTCAACCAGATTGCTTTGGTGAAAGGACGTCCGCGGTTGCTGACACTCAAAGACTGTATAAAGTACTTCGTAGAACACCGTCATGATGTGACGATACGCCGCACCAAGTTTGACAAACGAAAGGCAGAGGAGCGCGCTCACCTGTTGGAAGCGCTCATCATTGCCAGCGACAACATAGACGAAGTTGTGCATATCATCAAGAAGAGCAAGAGCCCTCAGGAGGCACAAACGAAACTTATAGAGCGTTTCGGCTTTGATGAACCGCAGGCGAAGTATGTCGTTGATATGCGTTTGTCGCAACTTACAGGTCTCCAACAGGAGAAGCTCCATGCCGAATACAACGAGTTGATGGCTCTGATCCAGTATTTGCAGAACATACTTGATGACCCTGAACTCTGCAAGAAAGTGATGAAGGATGAACTCATCGAGGTGAAGGAGAAGTATGGTGACGAGCGCCGCACCAAGATAATACCGCTTGAGCATGAGTTCAACGCCGAAGACTTCTACCCGGATGACCCCGTTGTCATCACCGTGAGTCACATGGGGTACATCAAACGCACCAATCTGAGCGAGTACCGCGAGCAGACACGCGGCGGAGTAGGGGCGAAAGCGGCACGCCACCGCGACAGTGACTTCGCCGAACTCATCTATCCTGCCACAATGCACCAGACGCTCATGTTCTTCACGAAGAAAGGACGCTGCTACTGGTTGAAGTGCTATGAGATACCCGAAGGCGGCAAGGATTTCAAGGGACGCGCCATCCAGAACATGCTGAACATCGACTCTGACGACAAGATACAGCACATACTGCGCCTGCGCAAGGGGGCATACGATGATCAGGAGTTTGTCACCAACCATTTCGTTGTGTTTGCCACGAAGAACGGAACGGTGAAGAAAACTTGCCTCGAACAGTATTCTCATCCGCGCTCAAACGGAGTTATCGCCATAAACCTGCTGGAGGATGACGAACTCATAGACGTGCGCCTGACCAACGGCAACAACGAACTCATCATCGCAAGCCGCAACGGTCGCGCCGTGAGATTCAATGAAAGCGATGTCCGTACCATGGGACGTATGTCAACGGGAGTGCGCGGTATGCGTCTCGGAGACGGTGACGATGCTGTCGTAGGCATGATTGTCGTCAACGACGCAAGTACGGAAACGGTTATGGTAGTCAGTGAAAACGGCTACGGAAAGCGTTCGCAGATAGAGGAATACCGCAAGACTGCCCGCGGCGGTAAGGGTGTCCTCACGATGAATGTGACCGAAAAGACCGGCAGTCTGGTGGCCATCAAGAACGTGAATGACTCCAATGACCTCATGATAATCAACAAGAGCGGCATCGCAATCCGCCTTTCAGTGGCAGAATGCCGTGTCATGGGACGCAACACCCAGGGCGTAAGACTTATCAATCTCACGAAAAAGAACGATGTGATAGCAGGCGTTACCAAGGTGATGGGGTCTGAACAACAGGCGGATGCGGAAGAAGCAAGCCGTGCTGCATGGGCAAAGAACAATGATGAATTCAAGCAGACGGAAGGGGAAAACGACGGTGACGCAGACACCATAGTGGACTTTTCCGACGCTGAAGAATAGACAGTAAGGCGTGTTCTCCGGCAAATGACGTATGCGTATGCGCCGGAGAACACTGCCATTAAGTTAAAAACTTGAAATTAAAGTAACAATATCAGCGATTAATCGTTATATTTGCAACGGTAGAATAAATACACCTAAATTACAGTAATATGAGAAAAATGATGACTATGGCTGTGGTGGCAATGTTCGCAACCTCAGCTTTCGCACAGAATCCGGATGCGTTCAAGCAGATAAAGAAAGCCAAGACCGCCGATGAGGTGAGTACTTTGATTTCTGCAAACGAGGCTTCCATGAGTGCGTCTGAGAATGCTCAGGCTTACAACAAACTTGTGGACATCGCAATGTCGAGTGTCGGTGCCACCCAGGCAACTATTCAGGCAAACTCCCTGAAGGAGCAGATGGGACAGGAAGTGACCGATAAAGTGGACATGAAGTCGTTCTACAATGATCTCTATGTGGCTTATGTCGCTGCGCTGAAATGCGACAAGTATGACAGCCAGCCGAACGAAAAGGGAAAAGTGCCCCTCAAGTTCCGCAAGTCAAACGGCGACCGTCTCTACAATTACCGTCCATATCTTGTGAACGGCGGACAGGATGCACAGACGGCAGAAGACAACAAGACGGCTTCGCAGTATTACGGAATGTATGTGGCGACAGCAAAGTCTGACTTGTTCAAGACACAGGTAGAGGCTGCCAACAAGGCTGCTGCCGACGGCGTGGGTGACCAGTATCTCTCAGAGGTCGCACGTGTTGCCGCTCTGACAACATTCAATGAGGGCGACATGCGTATGGCAAACTTCTATGCTGACGTGGTTATGGAAGACAAGGCAAAGGAGAAGGAAGGCCTTAACCTGAAACTTTATTTCGTGGAACAGGGCATAAAGACCCATGCAGATTCGCTGCGTTGCCTCGGTCAGTTGAAAGAAATGTATGACAAATATCCGGCAGACTCTGATGTGTTTGCGCGTCTCGCACAGTGGTATGCCAACCTCGGCGAGAACGAGAAGCAGAGCAAACTCATCTCGGAAAGACTGCAGAGCGATCCGAAGAACTTCACTGCATGGGCGATGAAGGGTCAGTCAGAGATGAATGCACTGAAATATGACGAGGCAATCACAAGTTATAAGGAAGCCCTGACTTGCGAGACAAATGACCCGTTGCAGAAAGCTCTTATTGACACGTTCCTTGGTTATTGCTACACACAGAAGTCAACTCAGCTTGACAAGTATGACGATCAGGTGAACCTGTTGAAAGAAGCTATTCCTTATCTGGAGGAAGCCAAGAGCCTTGATCCTAACCGTGACCGCTGCAACTGGGCATATCCTCTCTATAACTGCTACTATTATGTAAAGGGAGAGAAAGACGCTCAGACGCTTGAGTTGAAGGATTTGCTGGGCTTGTAAGGCGTAGCAATTCGGCTGACATACGGCGAGGGGACATCGTAAGATGTTCCCTCGCTTTATATATATAAAGGTGGCGCATACAGAAAAGCGGTGTCTGAAATAATCAGACACCGCTTTGTAATTGCAGAAACCTGCCGTTGTACTATTGTGTACAGGCGAGTTCTCTTAGTCTATCTCTTCGTCAGCCTCATAGCCACCCATTTCGCGGATAGCGTTCTTCAGCATAGTGTACTGCTGGTAGAGGTGGTTTACTGCTTCCTCTCCCTTGGTGTAGTCGTGCATAGGAGCCTTGAGGAAGAAACTCAGGAAGCGCTGTATGCCATAGCGACCAGCGCGTGCGGCGAGGTCACTCAACAGTGTGAGGTCAAGCAACAGCGGTGCGGCGAGAATGGAATCGCGGCAGAGGAAGTTGATCTTCACCTGCATCGGATAGCCCATCCAGCCAAAGATGTCGATGTTGTCCCAGCCTTCCTTGTTGTCATTGCGTGGTGGGTAATAGTTGATGCGCACCTTGTGGTAGTACTGAGTGTCCTCGTCATTGCCGTGACCATAGAGATCGGGCTGTACATCCGGCTTGAGTATGGTCTCAAGAGTGGAGAGCTTGCTGACCTCTTTGGTATGGAAGTTAGCCGGTTCGTCAAGTACAAGACCGTCGCGGTTGCCGAGAATGTTTGTCGAGAACCAACCGGACAGTCCCAGGCAACGTGTGCCGATGATCGGAGCAAAGCCGCTCTTGACAAGTGTCTGACCCGTTTTGAAGTCCTTGCCGGCGATAGGCATCTTTGTCTTTTCTGCCAGTTCCCACATTGCAGGGATATCTACTGTCGTGTTAGGAGCGCCCATTATGAACGGAGCACCCTCGGTCAGAGCCGCATAAGCGTAGCACATTGACGGTGCGATGTGCTCGCGGTCGTCCGCCTTCATGGCAGCCTCAAGGTCGCTCAGGTGATAATGGATCTTCTCGTCAACCGGAACGTAGATTTCGGTAGATGCAGCCCAGATTACGACAATGCGTGAACAGCCGTTCGCAGCCTTGAAATCGCGGATATCCTTGCGCAGTGCTTCCACCATGTCCCAACGTGTCTTGCAGTCTTTGACGTTGTCTCCGTCAAGGCGTTTTGCATAGTTCTTGTCGAAAGCAGCCTTCATCGGCTTGATGCTTTCCAGTTCTTCCTTTACCGGGTTGATGTCCTTTTCCTTGAGCACTTCAGCGTACATCGCTGCCTGATATGCGTTCTGAGGATACACATCCCACGAACCGAATACAATATCGTCGAGTTTTGCAAGAGGAACAATGTCCTTGTAGTGCAGATATTTCTTGTTTTCGCCTTTACCTATACGGATTTTGTCATACTGCGTCATGCTTCCTATAGGTTTCGCAAGTCCTCGGCGTGCCATGAACACACCTGTCATAAATGTTGTGGCTACGGCACCGCAACCCACTACCATAATGCCTAGTTTACCTTCGGCTGGCTTCACATTAGTTTGTTCCATTTCTGTTTTATATAAATGATAAATAATTATCTGACTGTCGTTTCCGGCAATTGCCGCTATCATGCGACTGCATCGCCGTTCTTGGAAGAGTCTGTCTGTAAATCAATACATGACATACTAATCTTTGCAAAATTAGCAAAAACGTACTAAAAGATAGTGTTCTAAAATTCCTTTGAAATATTCTTTTTGTCGCAAATGTATAGTGTTATGAAAGATGTAGTATTGCAATTTTCAGCGTATTGTATTTTGTCTGTCGGTGGCGGTTTCCTTTTGCGGTTGCGAGTTGATTACTGTGCACACGCCGTTTGCCACCCTGAAATGTATGTCTTGGTTCATAAAGCAGACTCCGTAGGTTTTTTCCGGGTCGCAGTGATAACTTGGCCTCGGGTCGAGTTCCAATGTTTTGCGCAGTGCCTCCAATTGTTGTGTGCTGAAAACCGATGCCACCTCGTCAGGGATAACTACGCCTAATCTGTCGATGTCATCAGGATGGGAAAAGCCGGAGCGTGCCTCTTGGTGTGCGTCAGAGTAGGGCAGATAGGGCTTGATGTCGTATATGGGCGTGCCGTCCATGATGTCTGCGCCACCGACATGGAGCACTGTGCCCTCCGCGGTGTCATGTTCCACAGATAACAACCTGACCGATGACAGTCCCAATGGGTTCGGGCGGAATGGCGAACGTGTGGCAAATACGCCCACTTTCTCGTTGCCTCCCAGCACAGGAGGGCGTACCACAGGCGAGTTGGCCTTGTGTCTGTTGGCGGAAAATCCCCATATCAGCCACAGGAAATCGAACCCCTCTATACCTCTAATGTAGTCCTGCTGGCGGTAACCGGGTTCGAATGTTACCGTGCCTTCAAGTTCCTCGACCAGTCCGCTTTGCTTCGGTATGCCGAATTTCGAACTGAACGGCGAGTGGAATGTCGCTATTTTTGTTATCTCCAATTTTCTTCGGTAAAAGTTATTCTGACTGTATTTCCGGATTGTAGATGACGTCGCGTTTAAGCTGTTCGACGAATCTGTCTATCTTGTGCAGTTCGTCAGGTATCTGTATCTTTTGCGGGCAGTGCGGCATACATTGGCCGCAGCCGATGCAGTGTGCCGCTTGACGCAATTTCGGGACAGCCCTGTCAATGCCGATAAGATAGTTGCGGCGTAGTGTCCGGTAGGCTTTGTTCTCTGCGTTTGCCGGCAGTGTGCCTTCGTTCTTACACTTGTTGTAATGCACGAATATCGCAGGGATATCCACTCCGTAAGGACATGGCATACAGTATTTGCAGTCATTGCACGGTATGGTCTCCAGTCCCACAATCTCTTTGGCTATCGTGTCCTCCAGGAAAAACGTCTCTTCGCTGTTGCAGGGCACAAGAGGGCAGTAGGAGAGGAGGTTGTCTTTCAGGTGCTCCATGTAGGTCATGCCCGACAAGACGGTCAGTACGTCTTTGTGTGTGCCGGCATAGCGGAATGCCCATGAGGCGACGCTGCTTTCCGGGCGGCGCTTCTTCATCTCGAGTGCGACGAACTGCGGCACATTTGCAAGGCGTCCTCCGAGGAGTGGTTCCATGATAACTGCCTGTATGTTGCGCTTCTGCAGTTCGGCGTAGAGGTATTTCGCGTCCGTATTGCGGTCGTTTATCTGCTTTGCGAAGTTCCAGTCCAGATAGTTGAGTTGTATCTGTACGAAGTCCCACTTGTACTTGTCGTTCTGCGAGAGCAGGTAGTCAAACACCTCGATGTCGCCGTGATAGGAGAATCCGAGATTGCGTATCTTCCCCTCTTTGCGCTGTTCCAATAACCAGTCAAGGATGCCGTTGTCAAGGTATCTGCCGTGCAGTGCCTCCATACCTCCCATGCCTATGCCGTGCAGCAGATAGTAGTCTATGTAGTCAACCTGCAGTTCTTTCAGCGAATTGCGGAACATCTGCTTCGACGCTTCCGCACTCCATGTCTCTTCGGCGAAGTTCGACAGTTTGGTGGCAACATAGAACTTGTTGCGTGGATGCCTCTTCAGGGCAATGCCCGTAGAGCGTTCCGACAGGCCGCGACAGTAGGCTGGTGACGTGTCAAAGTAGTTTATACCGTGCTCAATGGCGTAGTCTACAAGCTTGTTTACCATGTCCTGGTCTATCTCCTGACCGTCTGGGTTGTCGGCATTGCGTGCCGAACCGTTGTCTGTTGTCGGCAGTCGCATCATGCCATAGCCCAACAGGCTCACCTTGTCGCCTGTTTTCGTGTTCGTGCGGTAGGTCATCTTGCCCACCGGGGGCTCCTGCTGGTTTCTGTATTCCTCCTGTGCCGTGTCGTTCTCGCTCTTTTTCCCGCATCCGGTAATGACGGACGTGCCGGCGACGGCACTTGTCCCTGCACCGAGAAGACCGAGAAAACGTCGTCTGTTTATCTTCTTTTCCATGGCTAAACTTCCCTTTGTTGTTCGATGCCTTCTACATAAATGGCTGCGAATGGTCGTGCAGGACAGAGGTTTTCACACGCTCCGCAACCGATGCAACGCTCCTCGAAGACTGTCGGCATCAGCGGTGATGTCTCGTCGCCGGGGTCTGACGGTACCATGTGTATCGCTCCTGTCGGGCAGTGCCGGGCGCAGTTGCCGCACTCGAACTCCCCTTCGAGCGACACGCAGTTCTTTTTCAAAAAGACGGCTGTACCTATCTTGGTTGATGCTTTTGCCTCTATGTCGACGTATTCAATGGCACTTGCCGGACATACTGACGAACAGGCGTTGCACTCTGGACGGCAGTAGCCGTCCTCGTAACTCATATACGGCTGCATGAAATGGTCGAGACTGGTGCTCGGACGCAGCACTTTGTTGGGGCATGCCGACACGCACAGTTGGCAAGAAGTGCAGTGGTGGTTGAAGTGTTTCTCCGAACGGGCGCCAGGAGGTAGTATCCGTGTCTTGCGCTTGGGCTGCTGCTTGTCCTCTATGACGGCCAAGCCGCCGTCCACTTTCTTCTTTTCCTGTGCCATGGCAGCCGTTGCCGTAACCAACGCAATGCCGGCAAGTGCCGAACGTCTGCCGTTGTCGTGTGCAGTGCTGTTGTCTTCGGTTTCTGAATGATTGTCATTTCCCAGGTTGTTACTGTAAGAAATAGCCCCGAAAGAGCACTGCCCGAGACAGTCGCCGCACACTACGCAGCGGCTGTAGTCCACCTTGTGGCTCTTTATGTCGATACAGGCTGCCTTGCAGTTGCGCTCGCATTTGCGACAGTTCTTGCATTTCTCTGTGTCTATGGATACCCTATACCGTGCCTTTCTTGATATAAGTCCGAGGATTGTGCCTACCGGGCAGACGGTATTGCAGTAGGTTCTGCCGTTGCGGAAGGAGAGCACTGTCACAATGACAAGCGTCATCACGGCGACGGCAAGCGTAATTCCTGTTGTCAACAGCACGTCGGCACGGTAAAAAAGATAACTCTCGTAATGCTCCGCAATGCCGGCAAGCAGATTGTTGCCCCATATCCACAGCGGGCGGAACAGTGTGTTGGCGATACGTCCGTAGGCGGAGTAGGGCGCAAGGACTGATGTCATTCCGAGTGGGATAAGGCACAGCATGATAGCCAGAAAACCGTAGCGCAGCCACCGTTTCTCCTTGGAATACTTGTAGGGATTGCGCTTCCTTGCCTTACCGATGTGTGCAATGATGTCCTGAAAGACACCCAACGGACAGATGACCGAACAATAGATTCTGCCGAAAACGATCGTAAGCAGGAGCACTGAAACCAACGGAACGAGACTCAGTCCGAGCAATGCTGGCCAGAACTGTAGACTTGCCATCCAATGCAAATATCGGTGCAGAGTGCCGGTGAAATCGAGAAACATCAGCGTGATGCCCACAAAAAACAGTGCGGCAAGTGTAATGCGGATTTTCCTAACCATAATGTCTTTGTCGTATTTATGCCTCTTTACGGAGGCTTTTCCTCGTTCTCGGATTTGATTTGGTGTGAATCAACACGCATACAAAATTCTCCAAAATACTTGGAATATGCAAGTTTTTGACATAAAATGTCGTGTTTTCGACTTGAAAACACAATCGCTGATATTGTAAGGTCCAAATTGCAAAATTTCAAAAAAAAATCTAAAGGCACATTATATTACATAAAAAAGCGGTAATTTTGCAGCCGATGTGTGGTCTTCCGCCCACATTACGGTTTGCACAATAGTATAAATATTAAATAGGTTTTATGTATTTCACTTTGTTTATCACCGTCATTCTTACTGGCGTAGTGCTGGTTGTCGGTGGCACATTGGTGGCGAAGATTCTCGGTCCACGGACATACAACAAAGTAAAAGGCGAGCCTTATGAGAGCGGTGTGCCTACACGCGGAAGTTCATGGCTTCCCATGCATGTAGGCTACTATCTGTTTGCCCTCCTTTTCCTCATGTTTGATGTCGAGACAGTGTTCCTCTATCCCTGGGCTGTAGTCGTTAAGCAGTTCGGTCCGCTGGCTCTTGTGACAATCGGATTCTTCATGCTTGTGTTGGTATTTGGACTTGCCTATGCTTGGCGGAAAGGAGCTTTGGAATGGAAATAAAGAAGCCTTCAATCAAGAGTATACCGTATGACGAGTTCAAGGACAACGCCTCTCTCGAGAAAATCCTTAAGGAACTGAACGATGGAGGTGTCAATGTCGTTCTGGGAAATCTCGACAGTCTGATTGACTGGGGACGTTCCAACTCGCTCTGGTCTTTGACTTTCGCTACGTCATGCTGCGGTATAGAGTTCATGGCGGTAGGTTGCGCACGTTACGATTTCGCGCGTTTCGGTTTTGAGGTTACACGTAACTCACCGCGTCAGGCAGACCTTATCATGTGTGCAGGAACCATTACCCACAAGATGGCACCGGCGATGAAGCGTCTCTATGACGAGATGGCGGAACCCAAATATGTGGTTGCCGTGGGCGGATGTGCCATATCCGGCGGTCCTTTCAAGTCGAGTTACCATGTCGTGCGCGGCATTTCTGAAATCGTGCCGGTAGACGTTTACGTTCCGGGATGTCCCCCACGCCCGGAGGCAATCCTCTATGGCATGATGCAACTTCAGCGCAAGGTGAAGATAGAAAAATTCCTTGGTGGTGCCAATCACAAGGAGAAGTCGCCTAACCCAATTGTCATCAAGGACATCCCTGCCAAGTTTGTTGAGGAACTGAAAGCCCAAAAGGACAAGGCGGTGGAGTGTGCCAAGAAGGCGTATGAGAATACTTTCAAATAAGGAGGGACCGAAATGAAACTGAATAACATAGAATTTCCACTGAGCCAGTTTGCCGCAGAGATGGGCAAACTCAAGGCAGAGAAACATTTCGACTACCTCGTTACTGTTGTCGGAGAGGACTTTGGAGAAGAGGGGCTCGGTTGTATCTATATACTTGAGAATACCGATTCGCATGAGCGCATCTCCGTTAAGGCCATTGCCGACAAGACAGATTGCTACATCCCGACGGTGTGCCACATCTGGAGGGCGGCAGAAATCCTTGAGCGTGAGGTGTACGATTTCTTGGGCATAAAGTTTGTCGGACACCCCGATATGCGTCGCCTCTATTTGCGTCAGGACTTCAAAGGTTATCCTTTGCGCAAGGATTTTGACATGAGCCCCGAGGCTAACACCTACACCCTCAACGACGATGACGAGCCGAATCTTACCCGTGAATATTATCTGGACGCTGAAGGACACCTGCAGGAAAAGCAGAAACCGCTTTTCGGAGAAGACGAATTTGTTGTCAATATCGGTCCTCAGCACCCGGCAACCCACGGCGTGCTCCGTCTGCAGACATCTCTCGACGGCGAGACAATCAAAAGTATAAAGCCGCACCTTGGCTATATCCACCGCGGAATAGAAAAAATTTCGGAGAGTTACACCTACCCGCAGACACTCGCGTTCACCGACAGAATGGACTACCTTTCTGCTATGATGAACCGCCATGCGCTTGTAGGCGTCATCGAGGAAGCCATGGGTGTGGAGGTCAGTGACCGCATCAAGTACATCCGTACCATAATGGACGAGTTGCAGCGCATCGACTCCCACTTGCTCTATTACGGTTGCTGTGCCCAGGACTTGGGTGCTCTGACGGCGTTCCTCTACGGTATGCGCGACAGGGAATATGTACTCAATGTCATGGAAGAAACCACCGGCGGGCGACTGATACAGAACTACAACCGCATCGGAGGCGTTCAGGCGGACATCGATGTCAACTTTGTCCGTGACGTGAAGAAACTCTGCCAGTATCTGAAGACAAAGTGGAAGGAGTACGAAGATGTCTTTACCGGCAACGTAATCCTCAAAAACCGCTTCATGAATGTTGGTACGCTGACCAAGGAAGAGGTCATCGACTTCGGTTGCACCGGCGGTACCGGTCGTGGAGCAGGTTGGGCAAACGACGTCAGAAAGAACCATCCGTATGCCATGTACGGCGAAGTGGAGTTCGACCAGGTGCTGTTCTCCAAGGGTGATTCCTACGACCGCTACCTCGTGCGTATGGAAGAGATGAAGCAGAGTGTGCGCATCATTGAGCAGTTGATAGACAACATACCTGCCGGAGACTTCTATATCAAGCAGAAACCAATAATCAAAGTGCCGGAAGGACAGTGGTACTTCTCTTGCGAAGGTTCTCGTGGCGAGATTGGAGTGTTCCTCGATTCGCGCGGCGACAAGAGCCCTTACCGGCTCAAGTTCCGTCCTATGGGACTGCCGTTGGTGGCTGCTCTCGACACGGCTTGCCGTGGTGAGAAGATTGCAGACCTCATTGCCGCCGGCGCATCCATGGACTATGTGATTCCGGATATCGACAGATAATATACATTATTTATATTATATAGACGAATATGTTTGATTTTTCACAAATAACAAACTGGTTTGACATGCTGCTCAGGGTGACGTTTGCGTTGCCCGACTGGCTTGCCATACTTATCGAATGTGTGCTTGTGGGCGTGGGATTGTTGCTCGCTTACACTGTCCTTGCCATTGTCATGATATTCATGGAACGCAAGGTGTGCGCTGCTTTCCAGTGCCGTCTTGGCCCTATGCGAGTGGGTCCTTGGGGAACGTTGCAGGTTCTTTGCGACGTACTGAAGATGCTCGTGAAGGAGATTTTCTGGGTAGACAAGGCGGACAAGGTGCTCTATTGCATCGCTCCTCTGCTCGTCATCATCGGTTCAGTGGGCGCTTTCGGCTTCCTGCCGTGGAACAACGGTGCTCTCGCACTTGACTTCAACTGCAGCATATTCCTTTATACCGCAGTGTCAAGTATAGGCGTCCTCGGCGTGTTCCTTGCCGGTTGGGCTTCCAACAACAAGTATTCCGTTGTCAGCGCAATGCGTGGAGCGGTGCAGATGATTTCCTATGAGATATCCCTCGGACTTTGTCTCATTGCGGCGTGTGTGCTGACCGGCTCGATGCAGATAAGCGAAATAATCAATGCGCAGAGTGCTCCTTTCGGATGGTTGCTGTTCCAAGGACATGTGCCTGCAATCATTGCGTTTGTCGTATTCCTCATTGCCGGTAACGCAGAGGCCAACCGTGGTCCTTTCGACCTTGCCGAAGCGGAGTCTGAATTGACCGCCGGCTATCATGTGGAATACTCCGGTCTTGCTTTCGGATATTACTATCTGGCGGAATTCCTCAACCTTTTCATTGTGTCGGCTATCGCCGCTACGGTGTTCCTTGGAGGTTGGATGCCGCTCCATATCGGTGTTGAGGCGTTCGACAACGTTATGGATTACATTCCGGGAATCGTGTGGTTCCTTGCCAAGGCGTTCTTTGTCGTATGGCTTCTCATGTGGGTGAAGTGGACATTCCCGCGCCTCCGTGTGGACCAGATACTGAAACTGGAGTGGAAATACCTCATGCCTGTGGCTCTCTTCAACCTCGTTTTGATGACTGCCTGCGTGGCTTTCGGAGTAACAGGACATCTGTTCTCCGGCATAGCGGTGGCAGTCTTGGTTTGCCTGTTGGCGGTAGTCATTGTCAGCAGGGCAGTGAAGAAGTCTGCCACAGCCAAGAAACTACAGAAACTTGTGATAGACTAACCACCGCTAAAAACAAATAATTACTTAGAGAAATGGCAAAAGACAAATCATATTTCGGCGGTGCAATAGAGGGGATAAAGTCCTTGCTCACCGGTATGGACGTCACCATGGGTGAGTTCATCACCCCTAAGGTGACGGAGCAATATCCCGAAAACCGCAAGACGCAGCACATTGCCGAGCGTCACAGAGCGACATTGGTCATGCCGCATGACGAGAACGGAAAGAACAAGTGCGTGGCGTGTACCATGTGTGAGAAAGCCTGTCCCAACGGCACGATAAAGATCAAGTCGACCATGGTGACTACTGCTGACGGCAAGAAGAAGCGTCTGCTCCTCGACTATCAGTATGACTTGGGCGACTGCATGTTCTGTCAACTGTGCGTAAACGCCTGCAACTTCGGGGCTATCAAGTTCGTCAACGACTTCGAACAGTCTGTATTCGACCGCAACGTCCTCGTTCAGCATCTCAACATAGCGCCTTCCGCAGAGGAAATGGCGCAGTATGAGGCTAACGCGAAGGCTGCTGCCGCTGCCGCAGACACTAACAAAGAAAAGGAATAAACTATGGCAAATATAATAACTTTCGGCATTCTTGCCGTGATTATCGTCTGCGCAGCGGTTATCAGCGTGTTCGCCAAGCGAATTATGCGTGCCGCCACCGCACTGCTTTTTGTCCTGTTCGGCATCTCGGGAATGTATTTCCTGCTTGACTACACTTTCCTCGGAGCCGTGCAACTCAGCATCTATGCAGGAGCGATAACGATGATTTATATCTTCGCTATCATGCTTGTCAACAAGCGCACTCTCCAGGGTCTGCGTGAGCAACTCAGCGGTTCGCGTGTTGCGGCAGGCGCTTTGGTCGGGATTGTTGGTCTGGTTATGGTCGTGGGAATACTTCTCAAGAACAAGTTCCTCTATGCAGCCACGCTCGTTCCCGACACGGAACTCGGCATGAATACAGTCGGTACGGCGCTCATGGGGGCAGGAAAGTACCAGTATGTACTGCCTTTTGAGTTTATCTCCCTGTTCCTTCTCGCATGTATAATCGGCGGTCTTATGATAGCCCGCGACAATAAAGAAAAGGAGAAATAGTCATGTCAATACCTGTAGAATTTTATTTCGTGCTGTCAGCACTGTTGTTTTTCATAGGTTTCTTCGGTTTTGTGACACGTCGCGACCTCATTGCTATGCTCATCTCCGTGGAACTTGTACTCAATGCGGTCGACCTTCAGTTCGCCGCATTCAACCGCTTGCTCTTCCCGTTAGGTAACGAGGGAATGTTCATGACCTTGTTTTCCATAGGTGTCAGCGCTGCTGAGTCTGCGGTGGCAATAGCCATTATCATCAATGTCTACCGCCTGTTCCGCAGTGACTCCGTTGACTCCATAAAGAACCTGAAGAACTGATCAACACTCACAATTAACATAAAACAGAAAAATGAACAATTTCAGTTATACTATCTGGATACTTCTTCTGCCGCTGCTTTCATTCCTTGTTGTGGGTTTGATTGACTATTTCAGAGGAAAGAAAGGATGGCCTCACAAGGCGGCTGGACTGATTGGCACCTGCTCACTCGGTCTTGTCACAGTCCTGAGTTATGTGACGGCATTCCAATATTTCACTGCCGACCGTGTGGACGGGGCGTTCGCCACTCTCGTGCCCTATAATTTCGAGTGGCTTCCGCTTGGCAGCCTGCATTTCGACATGGGCATCCTGCTCGATCCTATCTCGGTAATGATGCTCATTGTCATATCCACAGTGTCGCTCATGGTGCACA
This sequence comes from Faecalibacterium prausnitzii, assembly GCA_963611255.1. Taxonomy (GTDB): domain Bacteria; phylum Bacteroidota; class Bacteroidia; order Bacteroidales; family Bacteroidaceae; genus Prevotella. Next base: position 48,910 of record CAVDQB010000010.1, on the reverse strand, counting down.
TCTACTCGTTCGGTTATATGCACGGCGAGAAAGGTTTCCAGCGCTACTACGCGTTCCTTTCGCTGTTCACGTTCTCAATGCTCGGACTTGTTGTGGCGACAAACATCTTCCAGATGTACATGTTCTGGGAACTTGTGGGTGTCAGCTCCTATCTGCTCATAGGTTTCTACTATCCCCTTCAGGCAGCCGTACACGCTTCCAAGAAGGCTTTCATCGTCACTCGTTTCGCCGATATGTTCTTCCTTATCGGTATATTGATATTCGGCTACTATACCGGGAGTTTCAATTTCTCCTTCGCAGGTGACATCACTTACCTCAACGGAGTGGAGAGTTTCACCCTTTGTGACACGTCACGCGCAGTCGCTGCCGGCGGCATGATTCTGCCCACAGCACTCGTCCTGATGTTCATCGGCGGTGCCGGCAAGTCAGCGATGTTCCCTCTCCACATCTGGTTGCCGGATGCCATGGAAGGCCCGACTCCTGTTTCTGCGCTCATCCACGCTGCAACGATGGTTGTTGCCGGTGTCTATCAGATTGCGAGAATGTTCCCCTTGTGGATTGACTATGCTCCCGGACAGTTGTCGATAGTCGTTGCCGTAGGTGCTTTCACTGCATTCTATGCTGCAGCCGTTGCCTGTGCACAGAGCGACATCAAGCGTGTGCTTGCTTTCTCCACCATTTCACAGATAGCGTTTATGATGGTTGCGCTCGGTGTGTGCACCTCAATGGAGCTCGACCACGAGTCACATGGAGCGCTCGGATACATGGCTTCCATGTTCCATTTGTTCACTCACGCCATGTTCAAGGCTTGTCTGTTCCTCGGTGCGGGCTGCATCATCCATGCCGTACACTCCAATGAGATGTCTGCCATGGGCGGTCTCAGAAAGTATATGCCTATCACCCACGCAACGTTCCTTATCAGTTGCCTTGCCATAGCAGGTATTCCGTTCTTCTCTGGATTCAGTTCCAAGGACGAGATAATCTCGGCTTGCTTCGCCTACTCGCCCTTTGTCGGCTGGTGGATGACAGCCGTTGCCGCCATGACGGCATTCTATATGTTCCGTCTCTACTACGGAATCTTCTGGGGAACGGAGAACAAGGAACTGCACGCAGCGCACACTCCGCATGAAGCGCCAGTGACAATGACGTTCCCGTTGATATTCCTCAGCGTCGTCACAGTCGGGGTGGGAGTGTGGACAACCCTCGCAGGTTTCGGCGTAGTTGACCCCGAACAGAGTTTCGGTTCGCTCGTCACAGCCTCCGGCTTGAAGTATGGCATCCACTTCGATCCGCAGATTGCCATAACCTCTACTGTCATCGCTATCGCTTCCATCTGCCTTGCCACCTACATATACAAAGGTGAGAAGCAGCCGGTAGCAGACAAACTGTACCGCACGTTCCCGCGTCTGCACAAGTGGGCGTACCACCGTTTCTATATGGACGAGGTATATCAGTTTGTTACACACAAGATTTTGTTCCGCTGGGTATCGCGTCCGGTGCAGTGGATTGACGAGCATATCATCAACGGACTCATTGATTTCACCGCCTGGGGAGCCAATGCTGCCGGCGAGAGTGCACGCTCTTGGCAGAGCGGAGACGTACGTTCTTATGCCGTATGGTTCCTCTCCGGCGCAGTAGGACTGACTTTGATATTGTTGTGCATTTAATTAGGAAGGAAACAAAAAGATGAGTATATTGACTTTATTCGTAGTAATTCCTGTACTGATGTTGCTCGGTCTATGGGCTGCACGCAACGTCAATCAGGTTCGTGGCGTTATGGTTGTGGGTGCGACGGCACTTCTTCTGTTGTCCGCATACCTTACAATCGACTTCATCCAGTTGCGTTCTGCCGGTGTCACTGACGTGATGCTCTACACCTACAGTGCCGACTGGTTCCCTTCACTCCACATAAAGTATTCTGTGGGAGTTGACGGCATATCCGTCGTGATGCTCCTTCTTTCGAGCATAATCGTGTTCACCGGAACGTTTGCTTCATGGAAACTGAAGCCTCTGACCAAGGAGTTCTTCCTCTGGTTCACCCTGCTTTCAACGGGTGTCTACGGCTTCTTCATCTCCGTGGATATGTTTACCATGTTCATGTTCTATGAGGTTGCGCTCATCCCGATGTATCTCCTTATCGGCTTCTGGGGTTCAGGCAAGAAAGAGTATGCAGCCATGAAGTTGACCCTGATGCTTATGGGAGGTTCGGCATTGATTATTGTCGGCATCATCGGCATATACTATTTCAGTGGTGCAACCACCATGAACATCCACGAGATTGCCGCCATGCACAACATCCCGACACACACACAGTATGTGCTGTTCCCGTTTGTTTTCATCGGTTTCGGTGTGCTTGGAGCACTCTTCCCATTCCATACATGGTCGCCTATCGGTCACGGTTGCGCACCGACATCGGTGTCAATGCTCCACGCAGGCGTACTTATGAAACTTGGAGGCTATGGATGTTTCCGCATCGCAATGTACCTCTTGCCTGAGGCAGCGCACGATTTGGCTTGGATATTCCTTATCCTCACCACCATATCAGTGGTCTACGGAGCGTTCTCCGCTTGTGTGCAGACCGACCTGAAGTTCATCAATGCCTACTCGTCGGTGTCGCACTGCGGTCTTGTGCTCTTCGCTCTCCTGATGATGACGCGTGTGTCTTGCACTGGTGCAATACTCCAGATGCTCTCCCACGGTCTCATGACAGCGCTCTTCTTTGCCCTCATCGGTATGATTTACGGACGTACCCACACTCGTGACATCCGTGAACTCGGAGGTCTGATGAAGATTATGCCGTTCCTCTCAGTAGGCTATGTAGTTGCCGGACTTGCCAATCTCGGTTTGCCTGGTTTTTCCGGCTTCATTGCGGAAATGACTATTTTCGTCGGCTCGTTCGAGAATGCCGACACATTCCACCGCGTGTGCACTATCATCGCTTGTACCTCTATCGTGGTGACAGCGGTTTATATTCTCCGCACGGTGGGCTTCATCCTCTTCGGCAAAGTTACCAACAGCCACTTCGAGACCCTCACCGATGCCACATGGGATGAGAAATTTGCAGTCTGCTGTCTCATCTTCTGCGTTGCCGCACTCGGTTCTTGTCCGTTCTGGGCAAGCAATGTTATCAGCGACGCAGTAGCACCGATACTTTCTTCATTAAACGTTGTCGCACCGGTATAAACACTGATTGAAATGAATTACAGCCAATTTCTTAACATGATGCCCGAAGCAACGCTGACGGCAATACTGATAATCACGTTCATCTGCGATTTCTGTTCGGCACACAAGACCAACCGTCGCTGGTTCAATCCGCTGGTCTCCGTGCTGCTGTTCGCACACGTTCTGATCAACATAATGCCTGTTTCAGAGATGACGGCGTTCGGCGGAATGTACCATACTTACGCCGCAGCAGGGGTTATGAAGACAATTCTTGCCGTTGGAACGCTCATAGTTCTCATCCAGAGCCGCACTTGGTTGTCGCGTCCCGACACCGAACACAAGGAGGGAGAGTTCTACATGATAGTCATCTCCACACTTCTCGGCATGAACATGATGCTCTCTGCCGGACACTTCCTGCTGTTCTTCCTCGGGCTTGAAATGGCATCCGTGCCTATGGCGTGCCTTGTCGCTTTCGACAAATACCGCCACAATTCAGCCGAGGCAGGAGCCAAGTTCATCCTCACGGCAACCTTTTCGAGTGGCGTGATGCTTTACGGCATCAGCCTCCTCTACGGTGCTGTTGGTACCCTGTACTTCGCTGATATGGCGGAAAAACTCACCGTCACTCCGCTGACAGTCATGGGTCTGGTGTTCTTCTTCAGTGGTCTGGGCTTCAAGATTTCCCTTGTGCCGTTCCATTTCTGGACCGCCGATACCTACCAAGGTGCTCCTACGACCGTCACCGGCTATCTTTCTGTAGTGTCAAAAGGTGCTGCGGCTTTCACTCTTGCAGTGATACTCATGAAAGTGTTTGGTGCGATGACCGACGCTTGGGAACCGTTGCTCTACATCGTAACGGTCGCTTCCATCACCCTTGCCAACATCATGGCTATCCGTCAGGACGAGTTGAAGCGCTTTATGGCGTTCAGTTCTATCTCACAGGCAGGCTATATCATGCTGGCGGTAATAGGCAACACCGGTATGGGCATTGCCGCCCTGACCTACTATGTGCTTGTCTATGTAGCGGCAAACCTTGCCGTGTTCACGATAATAAGCATTGTTGAGCAACGCAACAACGGCACAACGATGATCAGCAGTTACGACGGTTTCTACACCACAAACCCCCGTTTGGCTCTGCTCATGACTTTCTCGCTGTTCTCTTTGGCGGGAATCCCGCCGTTCGCAGGAATGTTCTCCAAGTTCTTTGTGTTCATGGCGGCACTCAAGTCAGGTTCTGTTGCGGCTTACGCAGTGGTGTTCATCGCATTGCTCAACACTGTCATAAGCCTCTACTACTATCTGCTCATTGTGAAGGCTATGTACATCAACAGTCCCGAAAAGGCTCTTCCAAAGTTCCGCAGTGACTGCAACACCCGCTTGGCACTCTTCATCTGCGTGGCAGGAGTATTGTTCTGCGGTGTTGTAAGTTTCTTCTGGGAGTGGGTCAATTCAGCCCTGTAAGCAGATGAAATAAGAATAGCGTGCGAACACGGTTCGCATAATGATGGTGGAATCCTTGCACTTCGTGTCTTTTTCTCATGGATACGAATTGCAGGGGTTCTCTTTTTGTTGTTTGGTGATTTGTTGATAACTTTGCAATTTGGATTGTATATATATAGAAAAGATAAACAAAACCGTTATGAATAAGACTTTTATGCTGTATGTAAGGTCGGTTGTTTGTGCAATATTACTTTCTTTTCCTGTGCTTGCACATGCTGATGATGAGGCATGGGTAGAGTATCAGGAGAGCACTAACACTCTGACTTTCCGTTATGATGACCAAAGAGAATCGGCAGAGGCTACTGGTAAGTACACCATTCCTCCTACTGCACAGAATTTGCCTCAATGGTCAGGCGCTTCCAGTAAGATCTCCAAGTTCATAAAGAAAGTTGTATTTGCCGATAGCTTTGCTGATGCCCGGCCAACTTGTTGCTATGCTTGGTTCAGTGAGATGTCAAACCTTACCGCCATCGAAGGTATAGGGAATCTCAATACATCTGAGGTGATAGAAATGGATGCGATGTTTTCTGGATGTTCTTCCCTCACCTCCATTGACCTCAGCCACTTTGATACGCACAATGTTGATGGTATGTGGAGAATGTTCCAAAACTGTACTTCGTTGACATCCGTAGACATTTCAAACTTCAATACAGATAACCTTAATTCCATGAGTAATATGTTTGAAGGATGTACTAATCTTTCCAGTATTGCTCTTCCCTCTCTGGAAAATCCAAAACTGCAGAGCTTGGGACGGATGTTTAGAGAATGCCTGTCATTGAAAGAAATTGATTTCACAGGTTTCAAAACTCCGTCCGTTACGACTATGGTACGAATGTTTGAAGGATGCTCAAGTCTAACGACAGTTGATTTGCGTAGTTTTGACACTTCAAATCTTACGGAAATGTCGTATATGTTCGGTGGTTGTACGAAACTCAAAGAAGCCGAACTTACGTCATTTGACACTTCTTCGGTTAAATATGCATCGGCCATGTTTAGCGGCTGCTCCTCTTTGCAGAGCTTGTATGTGAGCGACAAGTTCGCTCTGTCCGATTCTTGTACGAGCGAAGACATGTTTTCCGGTTGCGTGAAACTTCCCGGTTATGACAGCAATAAGGTAGACAAGTCCATGGCAAACTCCTCCAACGGATACCTTACAAAGATAGAATCCGGCTCACAGACTTGGGTGGAATATGATGAAACGAGCCAAACGCTCACATTCCATTATGATGCTTCGTATACTGAAGGAGACAATCACTATGAGATTCCGGAAGATATGTCAAATTCACCTGAATGGCTCGAACACAACAAGGATATTGTGAAAGTGGTATTTGACAGAGCCTTTTCCTATGCGCGTCCTACCTGCTGTTACGGTTGGTTTGCCGGTTTGGAAAAACTTTCCGCAATAGAAGGCATGGAATATCTGAATACTTCCAATGTAGAATATATGTCTTGGATGTTTCATAGTTGCGAAAGTCTTACCACACTCAACCTGAGCCGTTTCAATACAGCAAGTGTCACCTGCATGGACAAAATGTTTTTTGACTGCTCTTCTTTGTCCACAATCTATGTAGGCAAATCCTTTGTGTTGTCAGAAGAGTGTACTGGGAATCAAATGTTTTTGGGTTGCAGCAATCTTGAAGGATACAGCAACGACAAATCAGGCAAGGAAATGGCGAATTACGACACAGGCTATTTCTCATTGTATTTGGCCCAGGCGGAACCTTGGGCGGCATACGATGCCATGGCCAACACCCTTACATTCTATTACAATGGTGAGAGAGAGTATTCCGATGCCACGATGACCTGTCTGTATAATATCGCTGCTGACGAGGACAGTTACGTGTATCCGGGGTGGTATGATTATGCTGGCGCAATCACAAAGGTGGTTTTCGACAAGTCCTTTGCGGACTATCGCCCGCAGTCGTGCATGGGTTTGTTCGCTTCAATGGAAAAACTTACAGACATAGAAGGACTGGAAAACCTCAATGTGTCAGAGGTGAAAAACATGTACGGAATGTTTATTGGTTGTGGCATTGCATCCCTCGACCTTTCAAACTTCGATACTTCCTCTGTTGAAAATATGTGTGCCATGTTTCATTCTTGTGCCAATTTGAAGACGGTAGACCTGTCCAATTGGAACACGTCCAAGGTCACGGATATGTCAAAGATGTTCGGATACTGTTTGGATATGACATCCATAGACCTGTCGGACTTTAATTTTTCCGCAGCAAAAGACTTGTCTGGTATGTTTGAAAACTGCTCCGCCCTGAAGAGTATTGGATTGCCACAGTCAAGCACATCAAATGTTACCGATATGTCAGAGATGTTCCGTGGCTGTCAACAAATAGAAGAACTTGATCTCAGTTGGTTCACTACTGACACTCTGGATGCCACAACTCAAATGTTTTATGGCTGCTCTGCCCTGAAGAACATCTATGTTAACGACAAGTTCGTGTTGTCTGAAGATTGTTCTGGTGCTTTGATGTTTAGGGCTTGCACGCTGCTTCCTAACTATGATGCAGACAACTGTGGTGAGGAAAAAGCCAACTATACGGACGGTTGCCTTACCCTTCGCCGCCACTTTGCAGTAGGCCACAAACTGTATAATGCCGACGGTGTGGATGCCGTTTGCCGCTCCAACGTGGTGTTTGGAGACAAAGAAGCGTTCTCTTCTGCCTTTGATTTCACGTTTGGCACTGCCAATACTGCATCTTATAACCGTGCCGTGAGCAGCAATTGGGCTACCCTCTGCCTGCCGTTCTCGTTTGATGCTGCTTCTGGCGAAGGCGTGACCTGCTACAAGATAAGTGAGATCGGTACTGACAGGATAACGGTTGATCAGATTCAGGAGAATGTCGCTGCCGGCGAACCTGTACTTGTCTACACCGCCACAGGCAACATCTCCATCAGCAGCAATGCCGGTGCGAATGTGGTGAAAGAGCCTGTCACGTCCACTTATATGGCAGGGACATTCAGGGAAACGGAGGTCGAGAATGACGCCAAAAACTACATCATCTCCAAAGACAAGTTCTGGAACGTGCCTTCACTTCTCGGCAAGTCCGGCGCAAAGGCTATAAAAATGTCTCCTTATCGTGCTTATATCGCAGACCCGACAAGCAGTGCCAACTCTGTGAGTCTTGACATCTCGACTGGCGAGACAGACGGTATCGGCAATGTGAACGCCGCTGATGCCCTACAGTTCCTTGATGGAGCGGAACTCTATGATGTACAGGGACACCGCCTCGCAACCCCGTGTAAGGGACTTGTCATAGCCAAGAAAGGCGGCATGACACGCAAACTGGTCATCAGATAAACGGTTAGCGTTTCCAGAAAAAAGAGGTGCAGCGTTTTCGCTGCACCTCTTTTATTGTATGTAGACGGTGTTTTTGCAGTCTAATTCATGTCTGCGTGTCACCGAACCACGGTCGTGGTTCGGTCGGATATCGGACGTGGTCCGGTCGGATATCGGTCGTGAGCCGATCGGATACCGACCGTGAACAAGGCACGAAATGTGTGGTGGTCCTGCGTCAGAACCTCACATACGTCTCAAGCCAGAGGTCGCTGTACTTCTGGTCTGCGGACGTCTTGTCGTTGTGCAGGTTGTACTGGAGTTGGAAGTTCAGGTTCTTGTGCAGGCGGAAGTTGGGTGCAATGGAGTAGATGACGTGCTTCGTGTCCTCCGTGGCCTGGTCACGGTACTGGTCATACTTGAGGTAAACCTTGAACCAGCGGGTGAACGGCACTCCCAAGGTGGCATAGAATGCGTCGGCTTTGCCTGTTCCGCTCCACGTCTTTGTTGTGCTGTCGTATTCCGAAGCCTTGTGTCCGCTCGAATGGATGTACTCCGTGCGTGCCGACCAGTTGTCGTGTTCGTACTTGGCGCCGACAGCATAGCGGTTGCGGTCTACGGTGACAGTGCCGTTGTTCCAGTTGCCTTTCCATCCGAAGACACCGACATAGAGGTCTTTTATGGGCTGCACCTGCAGCGTGCCTATGATGTCCTTGCGCGCATTGTTGTCGGCTTTGTTGATGCCGTTGCCGTTGTAGAGCGCCACCTGATAGTGTATCAGGCGGTGCTTGTCGGCACTGATGGGGAAGAGGTCGCCCTGCACCTGTATGCCCTGATCGCGTCCGCCGGTGCTCGACTCGCCGCACCGGTCACCGAAACCGGCAAATTTCTTCACGCCCTGAGAGTAGTCTCCCACGCCCACATCCCACGGATTGTAGGGGTTCTCGAATGTGAACGCACGCTTGAACTGGCCGATTTTCACACGGAACTCCGTGTGTTTCGTCCACTCTATGTAGTAATCTTTCATGTGGGGCGAACCGTTGAGTTCTATCTGTACACGGTACTTGAAATCCTTGAGGATGCTTCCGTCTATGTAGGCACGGATGAGCCGGGCGTTGAACCCTGCGCCGTCATGCGCCCCCTCCTGGTCGCTGTACTTGTAGGAGCCTATGACGTATGCACCGAATTTCGGCGCACTGACGTAGTCGGCCAGGTCATATCCGTACTGGGGCTTTTCGTTTTCGGCTACCTGGGCGGTAGCCCCTGCGCCGCAGAAGAGAAGCGCGGCGGCAATGAACATTGTCTTTTTCATTCTTATTTTGTGTGATGCTTTAGTCGTATGCCGATAGTAATAAACTTGACAGTAGCGCAAAGTTAGGCAAAAAAAGATGCGTCTGTGGCAGCCAAAAGGAAAAACAGAGACACTAACCAATTATTAATGACATTATTTGTGCAATTGGAAAAATAACCTTAATTTTGCAGAGAATAACGCATAAACAGAGAGTATATGAGGAAATCCCCCGTCTTTCTTCTGGCAGTGTTGACGCTCATGCTGCTGTATGGGTGCAAAAGTGCGAAGAATGTGGCATATTTTCAGAATATAGACACGACGAGCCTGAAAGCCTCTGCCGGGCTTTATTCGGCGCGCATCATGCCCAAGGACGAGTTGACCATTACCGTCAATTCCACGGATCCTGTCGCTTCTGCACCGTTCAACCTGTCTGTGTCAGGGACGACGAACAACACCTCGCAGACCATGAGCACCCAGCAGACGCTCGTGTCCTACCTTGTCGACAATGACGGAACGATCAATTTCCCCAAGTTGGGCAAGATTCATGTGGCCGGAATGACCAAACAGGAACTGCAGGATTACATCACCGAGAAGATAGCACCCAACTTTGCCGACGGCGAAACACCGATAGTGACGGTGAAGATGTCCAACTACCGCGTGACGGTAATGGGCGAAGTTGCAAGTCCGCGTGTGGTGAGCGTCAGTTCAGAGAAGATGAGCGTCCTCGAAGCGATAGCCTCTGCCGGTGACCTCGGCATCTACGGAACGCGTACGGACGTGCTTCTCTTGAGGGAAAACGGCAACGGCGAGAAGTCTGCGCACCGCCTTGACCTGACGGATGCCAACATCATAAACAGCCCATACTATTATGTGCAGCAGAATGACGTCATATATGTGACGCCCAACAAGACCAAGGCGAAGAACTCGGACATCGGACAGTCCACCACGTTGTGGTTCTCTTTCACGAGTATTCTAATCTCCTTGACATCATTGCTTTATAATATTCTCAGATAAAAGAAAAGAGCTGAGGGACGCAAGTTCCTTGGCTCGTTTCATAAAATATACCATTTGATATGTGCGGAGTTGTCGGTTACATAGGAAACAGACCTGCCTATCCCATATTGATAAAGGGTCTCAAGCGGCTTGAATACCGCGGTTATGACTCTGCCGGCGTGGCTCTCGTGTCGGACAGCAAGTCGCTCAACGTATACAAGGAAAAAGGTAAGGTCTCCGATCTGGAGCGTTTGTGCACCGACAAGGACACAAGCGGCACGGTGGGAATAGCCCACACGCGCTGGGCTACACACGGCGAACCGTCGTCGGTGAACGCTCATCCTCATTATTCGGAGTCGAAGACGCTTGCCATAATACACAACGGCATCATCGAAAACTATGCTGAACTGAAGCGCGACCTCATGTCGCGCGGCGTGGAGTTCCGTTCCGACACTGACACGGAGGTGCTCGTGCAACTCATAGAGTACATCCGCAACACGCAGAAAGTGAATCTGCTGACCGCCGTACAGTTGGCTCTGCATCAGGCGATAGGCGCTTACGCCATCGGACTGCTTGACAGAACTGACCCAGACCAGATAATCGCGGCGCGCAAGCAAAGTCCTCTTGTCGTGGGAATAGGCAAGGACGAACTCTTCCTCGGGTCTGACGCAAGCCCCTTTGTGGAGTATACCGACAAGGTGGTGTACCTTGAAGACGGCGACATAGCGGTGCTCCGGCGAGGCGAACCGCTGAAAGTGGTGTCGGTGGACAACGTGGAGCAGAACCCGGAAGTACACACCATTGACCTCGACCTCGGCCATATCGAAAAAGGCGGATTCGCCCACTTCATGCTGAAAGAGATTTTCGAGCAGGCAGACTGCTTGGCAAACTGTCTGCGCGGACGCATAAACAAGGAACTGCTTGAGGTGAAACTCGGGGCTATAATCGACAATAAGGAGCGTCTGATGAACGCCCGCCGCATAATAATAATAGGTTGCGGCACGTCATGGCACGCCGCCCTCATCGGCCAGCAGTTCATCGAACGCTACTGCCGCATACCTGTCAGTGTGGACTATGCCAGCGAGTTCCGCTACCGTGACCCGGTCATCAACAAGGAGGATGTGGTGATAGCCATATCACAGAGCGGCGAGACTGCCGACACGTTGGCGGCGATAAAACTCGCAAAGGAGAAAGGTGCTTTCGTCTATGGAATAACCAATGCCATAGCGTCAAGCATTGCCCGGGAGAGCGATGCCGGCAGTTACATCCACGTCGGACCCGAGATCAGTGTGGCCTCTACAAAGGCTTTCACCGGTCAGGTGGCGGCTCTCGTCATGTTCGCCATGACCCTTGCCAAGGAGAAAGGCACGATCTCTCCCGAGAAATACCACGCCATCGTGGCGGAACTGGTGGCTATCCCCGAAAAGGTGAAGAAGGTGCTGAAACTCAATGACGACATTGCCATGCTGAGCAGGAAGTTCACATACGTCAGAAACTTCCTCTACCTGGGCCGCGGATTCAGTTTCCCGGTAGCCCTTGAGGGAGCGTTGAAGATAAAGGAAATAAGTTATATACAGGCCGAAGGCTATCCGATGGCGGAGATGAAGCACGGTCCCATCTCGCTGGTGGACTTTGAGATGCCCACCGTGGCAATGGCAATGAAGAACTCGATGTACGACAAGGTGCGCTCCAACATACAGGAGGTGAAAGCCCGCAACGGCTATGTCATCGCCGTGGTCACCGAGGGCGACACCGACATCAGGTCCATTGTCGACGACGTGATAGAAGTTCCCGCCACGCTGGAGTGCCTCGAACCGCTGCTCGAAATCATCCCACTGCAACTCTTCGCCTATCATGTGGCGGTGTGCAAGGGCAACAATGTCGACCAGCCACGCAACCTCGCAAAATCTGTAACAGTAGAGTAGACATCCATAAATAATGAAGAACGTAACCTTAGTGCTTAGCGACGGTAGCCGCTTTCCAGGCAAGAGTTTCGGCTATGACGCCCCTGTTGCCGGCGAAGTGGTGTTCAACACCGCCATGATGGGCTATCCCGAGAGCCTCACAGACCCCTCTTATGCAGGTCAGTTGATGACATTGACCTATCCCCTTGTAGGCAATTACGGCGTTCCCGAGTTTTCTGTCGAAGACAACGGAATACCCACTTTCATGGAGAGCGACAAGATCTATGCCTCCGCAATAATAGTTTCCGACTACAGCGAGCGGTATTCCCACTGGAATGCTAAGGAGAGTCTGGCTGACTGGTTAAAGCGTGAGCATGTGCCGGGAATAACCGGTGTCGACACAAGACAACTGACCAAGGTGCTCCGTGAGCACGGTGTGATGATGGGAAAGATCATCTTCGACGATGAACCTGACAACATTCCCGAGGCTGACTACGAGGGAGTGAACTTTGTGGACCAGGTGTCGTGCAAGGAAGTGATCACCTATCAGCCCACGGTAGAGGTGAAAGGCAAAGCCCCGAAGGTGGTTCTTGTCGACTGCGGAGTGAAAGCCAATATAATAAGGTGTCTCCTCAAGCGTGGCGTAGAGGTTGTGCGTGTGCCGTGGAACTACGACTTCAATGAACTGGATTTTGACGGTCTGTTCCTCGCAAACGGCCCGGGCGACCCGGATATGTGCGAGGCTGCCGTGGAGAATATCCGTAAGTTCCTCAACAATCCGAACGTCCGTCCCTGCATGGGAATATGCATGGGCAACCAGTTGTTGTCGAAAGCGGCAGGCGCCACAATATACAAACTGAAGTACGGACACCGTTCGCACAACCAGCCTGTGCGTGAGGTGGGAAGCGACAAGTGCTTCATCACATCGCAGAACCACGGCTATGCCGTAGACAGCAGCACTCTCGGCGCAGACTGGGAGCCGCTCTTCGTGAACATGAACGACGGCAGCAACGAGGGCATACGCCACAAGACAAATCCTTGGTTCTCCGCACAGTTCCACCCCGAGGCTTGCTCGGGTCCTGTGGACACGGAGTTCCTGTTCGACAAGTTTGTTAATCTCCTAAAGTAATCCGGCATGAAAGACGAAACGATAAAGAAAGTTCTGCTCCTCGGTTCAGGAGCGTTGAAGATAGGCGAAGCAGGCGAATTTGACTATTCCGGTTCGCAGGCGCTGAAGGCATTGCGTGAAGAGGGTGTGCAGACGGTGCTCATCAATCCCAACATTGCTACCGTCCAGACTTCCGAAGGCGTGGCTGACAAGATTTATTTTCTTCCGGTGCAGCCTTACTTTGTGGAGCGCGTGATAGAGAAAGAACACCCTGACGGCATCCTGTTGTCCTTCGGCGGACAGACCGCACTCAACTGCGGAGTGGAGTTGTACAAGTCTGGCGTGCTCGAGAAATACGGTGTCAAGGTATTGGGAACACCTGTTCAGGCCATCATAGACACTGAGGACCGCGAACTCTTTGTGGAGAAACTCAACGAGATAGATGTCAAGACGATAAAGAGCGAGGCTTGTGAGACTATCGAACAGGCACGCCGTGCCGCCGCCGAACTCGGCTATCCTGTCATCATCCGTGCCGCTTACGCCCTCGGAGGACTTGGCTCAGGCTTTTGCGACAACGAGCAGGAACTCGACAAACTGGCGGAAAAAGCGTTCTCGTTCTCGCCCCAGGTGCTTGTGGAAAAGAGCCTCAAGGGTTGGAAAGAGATAGAATATGAGGTGGTGCGCGACCGTTACGACAACTGTATCACGGTCTGCAACATGGAGAACTTCGACCCACTCGGCATCCATACAGGCGAGTCTATCGTCATAGCCCCGTCGCAGACGCTGACCAACTCGGAGTATCACAAGTTGCGTGCGCTGTCGATAAAGATTATCCGCCACATCGGTATAGTGGGCGAGTGCAACGTGCAGTATGCCTTTGATCCGCAGAGTGAGGACTACAGAGTCATAGAAGTCAACGCCCGTTTGAGCCGCAGTTCGGCTCTCGCATCCAAGGCTACGGGCTATCCGTTGGCGTTTGTTGCCGCCAAACTCGGCATGGGCTACGGTCTCTTTGAACTGAAGAATTCCGTCACGAAGACCACAAGCGCATTCTTCGAACCTGCTCTCGACTATGTAGTGTGCAAGATTCCCCGTTGGGATTTGTCAAAGTTCCATGGAGTAGACAAGGAACTCGGGTCGTCCATGAAGTCCGTAGGTGAGGTCATGGCGATAGGCCGCAATTTTGAGGAAGCAATCCAAAAGGGTCTCCGAATGATAGGTCAGGGCATGCACGGATTTGTGGAAAACCACGAACTGAAGATTGACAACATCGACCAAGCCCTGCGTATGCCTACCGACAAGCGCATCTTCATCATTGCGAAAGCGATGCTCAAGGGCTACAGCATAGATGAAATACACGACCTGACGAAGATAGACAAGTGGTTCCTCTTTAAGTTGGAACACATCATAGACATCGACCAGAGGTTGCGCAAATGCACAAGTGTCAACGTGCTTGACAAGGACTTGCTGCATGAAGCCAAGGTCTACGGTTTCTCCGATTTCCAGATCGGACGTGCCGTACACCTGGAAAAGGAACTCGGAAACATGCACAAGGCGATGCTCGTCATACGCAATCTGCGCAAGCAGTACGGCATCCAGCCTGTCGTGAAGCAGATAGACACGCTCGCCGCAGAGTATCCTGCTCAGACCAACTACCTGTATGTGACCTACGCAGGCACCGAGAGCGACATCCGCTTCGAGGGCGACAAGCGTTCGATAATAGTTCTCGGGTCGGGCGCTTACCGCATCGGCTCCTCCGTGGAGTTCGACTGGTGCGGTGTGCAGGCTCTCAACACGATACGCAAGGCAGGCTATCGCTCCATAATGATCAACTACAATCCCGAGACGGTCTCTACCGATTACGATATGTGCGACCGCCTCTATTTCGATGAACTGACGTTTGAACGCGTCATGGACATCATCGATATGGAGAACCCTCACGGCGTGATTGTCTCAACGGGAGGACAGATTCCCAACAACCTCGCCATGAAACTCGATGCGCAGAACGTGCCCATTCTCGGTACGAGCGCAAAGGACATCGACAATGCGGAAGACCGTGCGAAGTTCTCGAGCATGCTCAACCGCATCGGCGTGGACCAGCCCGAGTGGTCGGCACTGACCTCCATGGACGACATCAACGACTTCGTTGACCGTGTGGGATTTCCCGTGCTGGTTCGTCCGAGTTACGTCCTTTCCGGCGCAGCGATGAATGTCTGCTCCAACAGAGACGAACTGGAACGCTTCCTGAAACTCGCTGCAAACGTGTCGGCGGAGCATCCTGTCGTGGTGAGCAAGTTCATAGAGAACGCCAAGGAGATAGATTTCGACGCCGTGGCAAAGGACGGCGAGGTGATAGCATACGCCATCTCGGAGCACATAGAGTTCGCAGGTGTCCACTCTGGTGACGCCACCCTGCAGTTCCCACCGCAGAAACTGTATGTCGAGACTGTGCGCCGCATCAAGCGCATATCACGCTTGATAGCCAAGGAACTGCACATCTCGGGACCGTTCAACTGCCAGTATATGGCTAAGGACAACGACATCCTTGTCATCGAAACCAACCTCCGCTCGTCACGTTCGTTCCCGTTTGTGAGCAAGGTGCTGAAGTTGAACTTCATCGATCTTGCCACCAAGGTGATGCTCGGCTTGCCGGTGGAGAAACTGCACAAGGACTTGTTTGATCTGGATTATGTCGGCATCAAGGCTTCGCAGTTCTCTTTTAACCGCCTGCAGAAGGCAGACCCGGTTCTCGGAGTTGACATGAGTTCCACCGGCGAGGTGGGTTGTATCGGCGAAGACACGTCGACGGCATTGCTAAAGAGTATGCTCTCGGTGGGTCACAGAATCCCGGAGAAGAACATCCTCCTGTCTACCGGTACGGCGAAACAGAAGGCGGAGATGCTCGATGCTGCGCGTCTGCTGAAGCAGAACGGCTACAACATCTACGCTACCGGCGGCACTGCGAAGTACCTGTCGGAGCAAGGCATCGACAATACCCGCGTCTATTGGCCGTCGGAAGAGGGCAAGCAGCCGCAGGCACTCGATATGCTTCACAACCACGAGATAGACATGGTGGTGAACATACCTAAGGATTTGACCAGCCACGAGTTGTCCAACGGCTACAAGATACGCCGTGCGGCCATAGACCTTAATGTGCCTCTGATAACCAATTCGCGTCTTGCATCGGCATTCATCACCGCTTTCTGTCATGTCAGTCTCGACAAGATAGACATCAAGGCATGGGAGGAATATTGATGACATAGTCAGTTTCCCTCACAGGGTACGCTATCATTATGCATATAAAAAGCCCAAGGCGATTGCCTTGGGCTTTAAGCAATAGGGCTTTCCGCCCTTTTTTTGTTCTGTATGATTGCGGCGATGACGCCGCAACTGCTACCTATTTGAAAAGCAACTTCTTGGTAACATTCCCCTTCTTTACGATGACAAGACCCTTGACAGGTGCTGTGATGCGCTGTCCCTGCATGTCGTAGACTTCCGCACCGTCAAGCGTCTGGAGCGTGTCATCGGCATTTACGTCACGGATGCCGTCAGTTTCATCTGTTACAATGGTGAGGCTTGCCGCCTTGGATTCACCGCTTGTGCCTGTCGTGATATACGCACGGTAGGGTGACATCTTCACACTTTCTGCCTTTGAACCGGTGATAAGCGACGGAACATTCCAGAATTTGTTCTTGGAGATGATGTAGTTGCTTGCATCGTTTGTCACGTCTGCGGTGACGAATGTTCCCATCATGTTGTCATCGGCAGCAGGTGCGGCCACGACGTTCGCCTCGGCATTGCTCTTGACAGAGACGCTTCCGTTGTCGGCGTACACGAGTATCGGTTTGCCGGCAGACACAGTCTCTGTTATCGGGTCAACGGTTATCTTGTCTGTTCCGATGGTGTTGATTGCGTAGAACTTGCAGTCCGCATTGTCATTGGGGTCAAAAGAGAACGGCAGACAGAGGGTTGCCCACTTGCTGCTGACCGTGCGTCCGTATGTGGCGGTGTTGTCTGCCGCGAACTTGAAGTCGCAGTCGGATGTGAACTCGTCTTTGTCGCCGAAGGTGACGTTGTCATAACAAACTGCATCAGTGCCGTCAGCATTGTACTGATTGTCGCCTACGGTGAAGTGGCGGCGCAGAGTGAAGTAGCCGTCGGTGTAGTTTGCCATTGTCTCATTTATCTTGTCGCTGTCAAAGTTGGGGAGTTTGCCGCAACCGTAGAACATCTTAGAACCGGTCTCAGTAGGTGCTGTGTAGTCTTTGCCCACATAAATGTTTTCCAAAGATGTGCAACCAGAGAACATGTAATTGAAGTCTTTGACATTGGAAAGACCCATATTGGAGATATCGATAGACTTCAGATTGGTGCATTCATTGAACATCGAACCTGTGTTTGTTGTTTTTGGCGTCTTGAAAAGACTGAGGTCAAGGCTTTCGAGACTGGTGCAGCCATCAAACATGTGTGACATATTGGTGACTTTGGATGTGTTAAAGGAACTGAGGTCGAGTTCTTTCAGACTCGTGCAGGCATGGAACATCTTCGACAAGTCTGTGGCTGCTGATGTATCGAAACCTTTAAGATTAACCGTGGCAAGGAGGGTATCACCATCCAAAAAACTACAGAAATCCGTAACTTTTCTCGTGTCTAACTTGGACAAGTCGAGTGATGTCAGATTGCTGCATTCGGCAAACATATAGGACATGTCAGTGACATTTGATGTGTCGAAGTTGGAAATGTCAATGGAAGTAAGCCCTGTGCACATTCCGAACATGGACGACATATTTTTTACTTTCGACGTATTGAAATGGGACAGATCAAGGTTAGTCAGTCCTGTGCAATATCCGAACATCACGTCCATCTCTGTAGCGCTGGAGGTGTCGAAGTGCGACAGGTCTATGGAAGTGAGTTTTTCGCAACTGTAGAACAGTCCGCTCATATTGGTGGTACACGACGTGTTCAGATTCTCAATGCCTTCAATGGCCGTAAGACTCACCATACCGGCGAGCCAACCGTAGCAGGCAGTGGGGCGCGCATCGGCGAAACTGCTGTCGAACACCACCTTTTCAATGTCTTCGCCATATTCTTCCAACCAACCGGGATAACCTTTCCTTATGGGAACTTTGTACTTGACAGTCGCCTCTGTAGCGTCTTTCTTTGTGTCATAATAGAATGTCAACGTCTTGGTGTCATCATCGATGCCAACCCACATGATAGGTTTTTCGGAAAAATATCCGTTAGTCAAGTTCGCCATATCCTTGCCTGTCTGGCTGCTGTTGAAGTTCGCGAGCGAAGTACAACCGTTGAACATGAGATCTCCGTAGCAATCACTTGATACTGTAAATTGATCGCTTGCATAGATGGCTTTCAGTGCAGAACAGCCGGAGAACATCTCTGCCAGCATGGTGGCACTGGATGTGTTGAATGAAGTGAGGTCAAGTTCGGTGAGGCTTTTACAGTTGGCAAACATACTCAGCATATTTTTCGCTGATGACGTGTCGAAGTGTGACAGGTCAAGCGAAGCAAGCGACTGGCAACCGGAAAACATCTGTGCCATGTAGACAACCTCCGATGTGTTGAGGTTTGCCAACCCCTCAATCTCTTTCAGATTGCTCATTCCCAGGAACCAATAGTAGCAACTCGTGGGACGGACTAATGAGAATTTTCCGTCAACCACCACCTTCTCGATGCTTGCGGAATATGCAAGCCATTCGGGTTTTGCCTGACTCGTGAGAGCGACAGAATATGCTGCGGTTGCAGAGGATGTCGTTCTGTTGCCGTCATAGTGGAAAGTGAGCGTTTTCGTATTGTCGTCATACTCCGCCCAAGCTTCCGCATTGTCGTCTATCTTGGTGAGATAGCCGTCATCGGAATTTGCCATTTCCTTGCCGGTCTTACTGCTGTTGTAATGTGGAAGTGACAGACAGGAGTCGAACATGGAATTATCATAACTGACATTGGAAACCACAAAGCCGCTGCCTACATAGATATCGGTGAGTGAAGAGCATCCTTGGAACATGAATTTCATGTTGGTAACCGCAGCGGTATTGAACGAAGTGAGGTCAAGGCAGACAAGACTGGTACACATGTAGAACATGTCTTTCATGTCGGTAACGTTAGAAGTGTCGAACGAGGACAGGTCAATTCTGTCAATGTTAGAACATTCCAAGAACATACCTGACATGTCTGTGACTTCGGAAGTGTTCAGGTATTTGAGACCTTCTATGCTTTCAAGGGAAAGCATTTCCCGAAACCATTTCGTGCAGACGGTCGGTCTGGCAGTGGCAAAACTCTTGTCAAACACTACTTTTGTTATGGTTTCGTTGTATGCAATCCACCCCGGCGTCTTATTGTCTGCACTTGGGAGACTGAATGTTGCGGTCGCCTCGGACGCAGCTCTCTGATCGTCGTAACGGAAAGTCAGGGTATTCGTGTCGGCGGAATATTCCACCCACGCCTCGCTGTCGGCCTGTATCGTGACAGGCACAAAAAGCAGTGCGGCAAGCACTGCGCATTTTAGGATTGTCTTAAAAGTCATTTTCATACCGTAATGTTCTCTCTTGTATATTCTTACAAGAGTACAAAGTTAGCAAGAAATTACGGTATGACCAATGATGAACTGTTACTTTTGCTCCTCGAAAGGGAATAGGCCGTAGAGTTCGGCGTCTATCTTGTCGGTGATGGTCTGGAATGCCTGCGGGTCAGCCTCAAACTTGCAGGTGTCGCCGTCGACGATAATGAGGTTGCCTTTGTAGGTCTTTATCCAGCCTTCATAAAGGTCGTTGAGTCCCTGAAGGTAGTCAATGCGGATGCTCTGCTCGTACTCGCGTCCGCGCTTTCCTATCTGCGCTATGAGGTTGGGGATAGTGGAGCGGATGTAAATCATCAGATCCGGCAGTTTCACAAGCGACATCATGAGGTCGAAGAGGTCTGTGTAGTTGCAGAAATCCCGGTCCGACATATAGCCCTGATTGTGCAGGTTGGGGGCAAAGATGCGCGCATCCTCAAAAATGGTCCTGTCCTGTATGATGGTGTCCTCGCTCCTTGAGATTTCAACGACCTCGGCAAAGCGTTTGTTGAGGAAGTATATCTGCAGATTAAAAGACCACCTCTGCATGTCTGCGTAGAAGTCTGACAGGTAGGGATTGTTGTCTACAGACTCGAAGCGTGGTGTCCAGCCGTATCTTTTTGCCAGCATTTTTGTCAGCGTGGTTTTGCCGCTTCCGATGTTTCCTGCTATTGCTATGTGCATGATGATTGGTGTTTTATTTGTCGGAGAAGAGACCGAAGAGTTCGGCATCTATTCTGTCTGTGATTTTCAGCAAGTCCTCCCGGCGGTTCTGGTAGTCCATTCCGCCTACGTTGACGGTCATGACCTTTCCCTTGTATTTTTCCTTTATGAATGTCTCGTAGCGTTCGTTGAGCCCCTTCAGGTAGTCAAGAGGGATAGCCTGTTCGTACTGCCGGCCACGTTTTTGGATGTTTCTCACGAGGTGTTCGAGCGGTGCCTGAAGATAAATCATCAGATCCGGCAACTTCACAATGGACATCATCTGCTCGAAGAGTTCCATATAGGCGGTGTAGTCACGGTCGGACAACTGTCCCTGAGCATAGTTGTTGGCGACGAACACATACACACCCTCGAAGATAGAACGGTCCTGTATGGTTGTCCGCTCGGGGTGGGCGGCTATGTCAAGCACGTTTTTGAACCGCTCTTTCAAGAAGAACACCTCCAGATTAAACGCCCATCTCTTGAGGTCTTTATAGTAATCTTCAAGGTATGGATTGTCCACTACGGGCTCCAGATGAGGCGTCCAACCGTAGTGATGCGCCAACATCTTTGCCAGAGTGGTCTTTCCGCTGCCTATGTTTCCTGCTATCGCTATGTGCATTCTGCGTGCAAATTTAGGAAATATATCTCTAACTGACAGGGAGGAAACGTGCTTTTTGCGATAAAAAGCGACTTTTTTGAGGTTGTTTATGAAATAATGGTGTACCTTTGTAGATGACATATTATATAGGTATAGGGGCGTGACGGAATCCGTGGTTGGCGTTTTGTCGCAGTCCGAAAAGATGAAAATGATAGCAGAAGACAAACTTGCGGTAAACCGAGTGGACGGTCACCACGCTGAATTTGACATGAAAAGCCTCGACGAGAGCGTGGCTCACCTCGTGGATGTGTTGTCAAACCGTGTGGGTGAAGCCGACCTCAAACGTGTCAGGGAGGCGTATGCCTTTGCCAAGGAGGCACACAAGAACCAACGCAGAAAGAGCGGCACGCCCTATATCATCCACCCCGTGGCGGTGGCGAAGATTGCCGCTGAGGAACTGCGACTGGACGTCAACTCTGTCATCTGCGCCTTTCTGCACGATGTGGTGGAAGACACAGACTACACCATAGACGACATAACGGAACGTTTCGGCGAAGATGTGGCATTCCTTGTAGATGTCGTCACAAAGAAGAAAAAGAGCAGTTACAGAATGTCAAAGCAGGTGGACAATTATCAGCAACTGCTTGATTCCCTTCATTTTGACATTCGTGCGTTGATGATAAAGATAGCCGACCGTCTGCATAATATGCGCACTCTGGCATCGATGAGCCCCGACAAACAGATGAAGATTGCGGGAGAGACCGATTATTTCTATGCGCCTCTTGCCAACAGGCTCGGACTTTTCGATGTGAAGACCGACTTGGAAAACCTCTCGTTCAAGTACCGTTGCCCTCATGAATACGACGAAATCAACACGGCACTCCACGAAGACCGCATTGCCGACAAGGAGCGTCTGGACATCTTTTGCGGCAATATAACGAAACTGCTTGCCGGCAAAGGCGTGGAGGTGAAGGCGAAGGTGTACTACCGTATGCCGTATAGCATCTGGCGCAAGATGAAATCGCAGGACAAGGACTACCGCCACATAGACAACCGCTACTATGTCCGCGTGACTTTTGACAACTGCGGTGACAGTGCCAACGAAAAGAACAGGTGTCTCAAGATATATTCCATTCTCACGGACGTATACAAGGAAAAGCCACTCTCTTTTGTCAACCAGATAGACCAGGCCAAGGAAAACTCCTACCAGTCCCTCAATGTCATGCTCCTTTCCGGACAGGGCGTGTGGGAAGATGTGCAGATTTGTTCGGAACGGATGGTGGAGGCTTCGCGTCTCGGATGTATGGCCGAGCGCAACGAGAGCAATGTGGGAGAGTGGATAGAACGCTTCAAGCGTGTGTTGGAAGATATCGCCAACCAGAGCGCAGGCAACACTTTTATTGAGAGCGTGGTCACTTCGCTCTATTATGATGATATCATGGTGTTCACTCCAAAGGGAAATCCTGTTGTGTTGCCCGTCGGTTCCACCGCCATAGACTTTGCCTTTGAACTCCACACGGAGATAGGTCTGCATGCCCATTTCGCACGCATCAACGGCAAACTTGTGTCTATACGGACAGAACTGAAGCGTGGTGACTGTGTGGAGATAGGCGTGTCGGAGCAGATAATGGCGCGCGGTGACTGGTTCGATTCTACCTCCACCTATAAGGCGAAACGGGCCTTGCGCTCCATAATACAGAAGGAGACGGCGAGCCGTTACAGGCGTTGTCCGATGTGCAATCCCATTCCCGGCGGCGAGATAATAGGCTGCAGGTGCGAGGACGGGCACATCGAGATACACAACCGCTCCTGTCCAGAGGCGATACACATAGCCTCCAAGCACGGTGACAGCATCGTTTCGGTAGACTTCAGCGAAGATCCGAACGTGACATATCCGGTCACTGTCAGGATAAAGGCCATAGACCGTTACCACCTGTTGATGGATCTTCTCGACGTGATATCGTGCAAACTGCGTCTCTCTGTAGATTCTCTGCACACCTCAACGGAAGACCACATCGTCACGACGGAGATTACTTTCTTTGTGCACAGCGTTGAAGAGAGGGATGAGGCGATAAAAAACATATACGGCATAAAAGGTATAGACGAACTCCGTGAGACCAGGAACTGAACTGACAACTAAAGGAACGCTAAACAGGAAAAACGTTAAACTAAACAAGATAACAATTACCGACATGAGAAGAAAACTGTTTTTTGCGGCACTGTCACTGTGTGCCGTGGTGTCAGCGCCGGCTCAAGACCTCACGCATGAGGTTGAGGCGGACACCGAGAAATGGCCGGAACCGGTGGTGGACAGTTCGTGGAAGTTGTCGCTTATGAAGCACAACAATGCCAACAAGAATGTCTACGTCTACAAGGATAAACTCTATGATGCCCTCTTTACTCGCTCATTGGGGTGGAACGGTGGTGACGGCGTGCAGACGACGCTGCTTCCCGACGGTAACCTCTTTTGGAGTTTCAACGACAGTTTCTATGGTCTTGCCGATGCAAACAGCCGTGCCAGAGGTGCGTGCAACTTCCCCCGCAACAGCATAATGGTGCAGACTGTGAATCCGGACACAGGCAAACTGGGCGAGACTGACGACAATCTGGTATGGTTGGCGGACTGGGTGAACATCACAAACCCCAACGCCGACCGATATTATCAGTGCCGCACGCATATCCGTCACCCCAAAGGTGAAATGTCAGATGCCAAGATCCAGGCCGGTGACATAGACCAGACATACCTCTATTGGGCTGGTGACGGTACGGTGGTGGACGGTCAACTGCAGGTTCTCTGGGCTGGCGTATACAACGGAACGGAGAATCTGATGAAGTCGGACAACCGTGCTCTCGCCATCTACAGTCTTGAGGGGAAACCCGGTGACGACACTTACATGAAGATGATAAGCGTGGATCACAATTTCTTTGAGTACGATCCGATAGGCTATGGGGCTACTCTTTGGGAAGACGAGGACGGACATACCTATCTCTATGCCTGCAACCAGTTCAAGAAAAACGACGGTGACCTGCTCGCTACGTCGTCTCCTGTGGTGGCACGGTCAACGACCCACGACCTCCGCAGCAAGTGGGAGTATTATGTGGCTGACGCAAACGGAAACTTCAAATGGCAGGACACATATCCGACAACGGAGGAAGTGAACCGCTCCGCCATATCCAGTCGCTCGGTCTCTACGGCGTGGGTGTTCAAGGATGGGGACTATTACTACATGACGGCACAGGGATATGTGTTCGGCAAACAGATATATATCATGCGCAGCAAGAACCCTTGGGGACCTTTTGAGGAGTGTCATCAGTTGTGGACTTTCCCTTATGTACTCGACAAGAAAGGGGAGCGTACCTACCAGAACCTCTACATGACGCATCTGCATCAGGGACTTTCGCGCGAGGGCGAACTCGTATTCTCTACGAACACGGACACAAAAGAGTGGAGCAACAACTTCAACTCGACCGGCAGTGCCGATTTCTACCGCCCTTATTTTGTGCGTGTCTACAATTGGAAAGCGGTATTTGAAGACAATTGAAAAACTACAACCAGACATGAAAAAGCATATATCATTCGCAGTGTTGGCTCTCGTGAGCCTCACCTTTACATCTTGCTACAAGATTCTGCGCGCATCTGCGCCCGAGGAGGCTGTGGCAGGCGAGACATTCAATGTGACCGTTACGGTGGGCTATGACGGCGATGCCAACTCGCAGTACAAGAAAGACTGGTCACTCGCGGGAGTGCGCGTGCCGGAAGGTTGGACGGTGACAGCTCCGGCAATGAACCATAGATCCTATGCCGAAGACTGGGTCTATTATGAGGACGGCACTCTTGCGGCTAAGAAGTATCCGATGTCGAAAAACGAGAGTCTCTCCAAAATATACAATGATGCCTGTCCGAAGGCCGGCTACGAGTGGTTCGGATTTCAGAGCAGGGTTATGGTTCCCAAGAACCTGACCGCTTGTTGGAGAAACGGATGCGATTCCATTGTAGGCACGTTCAAGGTGGAAGTGCCGGCTGACTGCGCCCCCGGAGTCTACACGATAGACTTCATTGCCGGTGATGAAGAGGATGAGGCAGGAGCGGCAAAGTACACTACATACAAGGACGCACTGTCGACGCGCGTGTTTGAAGCAGGCACATTCTCGTTCAGCTCGTTTAATCGTGTCAACACATTGGCCTCCAAAACGATTGTCATAAAGGCAGACCCGACAGCGGTAAGTGGTGTTTCCGTAAAGGAAGAGGCCGCCAAAGAAATATATACCATTGACGGCGTGAAAGTCAAGAAGCCCCACCGTGGTATCAATATTGTTGGCGGAAAGAAAGTGATACGCTGACAGCGGCGTTTTGAGTGAACGGCTGCAGTAAACGGAGAATGGGTGTCGGGATGATTGTCCCGACACCCATTCCGTTACTTGTGAGCGACCTTATTTCAATAGAGTAATGCCTTTCCAGTCGTCCGTGCGGAAAGGAGATGCAGGCAAACCTGCTCCATTGCAGAGGTTGCAGTCGGGATTGTCTGCCCAGCCGTAGCGCACCGCCACCGGGAATTTTACTTTCGGAGATGACACTACAACCGTGTTCCCCTCTATTGTGGCATCCGCCCACACGAATTTATGGTCCGGTCCGGCAATCTGGAACGAGCGCAATGCCTTGCCGTCGGACGTTTTCAGTCCTCCATCGGTGCCACGGAAGTTGATGCGGAAGGCATTTTTCTCGATGCGGTAACCTTCGTACATTGGACTTTCCCATGCCACTTTCTTGCCGTAGTTGTTGGCTACCGCCACGAGAGCGAGCCTGCGTCCCACCTCCTGTTTGTTCTTCGGGTGTATGTCATTGGCTTCTCCAATGTCGATTATGCACGCCAATTGCGTGTTCTTGAGCCTTGTCGCCATTACCTGAGCCTCGCGGAGTTCTGCCCAGGAGGACTCTGCCGGTTTGTCTTTCTGTGGCATGTAGTTGGCAAGTTGCACAATGTAGAATGGGAAATCATACCCCCACTGTGTGCGCCAGTCGGTTATCATGACCGGCAACAGTTCACGGTATTGGTAGGCAAGGGGCGCATTTGATTCGCCTTGATACCAGATTGCACCTTTGATGGAGTAGGGGACAAGCGGTTTTAGCATGGCATTGAAGAGAACAGAAGGTATGTTCGCATTGTTTGCCGTATTCATTGGCATGGCGGAAAAACGGCGTATGTCCACCGCTACATTGTATTTCCACCGTCCCGAGATGTCCATTTTGTCGTTGCCGCAGGCTATGTTGAAGTTGTCTGCACCGCCCCAACAGCCGCCGTTGCCGCCACCGTCGGTGATGCGAATGGTTACCACTGCCTTGCCCGGTTTTACCAGATTGGCCGGGATCTTGTAATTTCTGCCAGCCATCCAACCGTCGGTGTGTCCGACCTCAATGCCGTTAAAGAAAGTGTTGTCCTCATCATCGATAGGACCGAGATTTAGCGTCAGTTCCTTGCCAGCCCAAGATTCGGGTATGTCAACAGTCTTTCTCAGCCACACTATACCGTTGAATCCCCCTAAACCATTCTGCTGCAGATAGCCCGGAGTCTTTATTTCTTGCCAGTCGCTGTCGTCGACGGATGCGTCAGCCCAAACTGCTTTGCCGTCTGCATAACCCTTGTCGGCAGCACGGAAAGCTTTCCACCAGTCGGCAATCTGTTCCTGATAGAGTTTCGCACGCTCCTCGTTGCTCTCGGGAAGCAGGGGCAGACCGTCGACAACGGGTTTGAAATCAGGCATCTCCCTCAACGCTCCGGCACTCGTCCAAGCCTCTGCCACAGTGCCGCCCCAACAGGTTTCTATCAGTCCGATGGGTACATTGAGGTTCTTGTTCAGTTCCCTGCCGAAGAAATAAGCACATGCAGAGAAACGCTCTATACACGCAGACGAGCAGACTTCCCAACCGTCATTCACGGCGTTTAGTGATGACTGTTCCCTCGTGCTTGTGGCATTCTGCACATGAAAGAGGCGTATGTTGGGGTACTTGTCGGCATCGGCAATCTCCTTGTCTTTGTCTTTTACCTGTCCGACAGACATCTCCATGTTGGACTGACCGGAGCACAGCCACACCTCACCCACCATTACGTTGGACAGGGTGGTGGGCTTTCCGTCATCGATAGTTATCGTGTAAGGACCTCCGGCTTTAGGCGTGACAACTTTCAGACACCATTTTCCACGGCTGTCTGCGGTGGTTTTGTAGGTCTTCTTGTTCCATGATGTGGTCACGGAAACTGTGTTCCCTGGGTTGCTTTCACCCCAAATCGGTGCGTCGGTCTTCTGCTGTAGTACCATGTTGTCAGAAAACATGGGTTGCAGTCTTACCTGTGCCCCTGAGCAAAGAGTGCCCATAAGGAGTGTCATTGCTATCAGAATCTTTTTCATGAAGTAAGTTTTGTAGTTAAAGTTTATTGTCTGCAAAGGTAGGCAAAATATCCTTTTGCGTTTCCGGAGTTGTGCGTGCAAGACCGCATTTTGTTCTATTTTTATTCGTTTTGGACGGATATTCACATACGTCAGTGCAACCAATGCCGCACGACAACCCTCAAATGCCGTTTTGATGACTGATTCCTGCGTTTTTGAATCGCTCTGTAAAAGGGCATAAATATCAGTTTTTGTTTTGTCTTTTGTGTGAAAAGTGGTAATTTTGCATTCAGATTCGGATATAGCGAGCATAGGCTTGCTTTCTTTTTGAACAACAAATCATTGCAATGAATATTTCGTATAAATGGTTAAAGGAGTATGTTGACTTCGACCTGGGTCCGCAACAAGTGGCGGATGCACTTACTTCGTGCGGTCTGGAAGTGGACGCTCTGGAGGAAGTACAATCAATAAAAGGTGGTCTGAAAGGTCTTTTTGTCGGCAAGGTGCTTACCTGTGAGATGCATCCTGACAGTGATCACCTGCATGTAACCACAGTTGACCTCGGCAAAGAGACGCCGCAGCAGATTGTCTGCGGCGCACCTAACGTGGCTGCAGGTCAGAAAGTCATCGTGGCAGACCTCGGTTGTGTGCTCTACGATGGCGACAAAGAGTTTACCATAAAGAAAAGCAAACTGCGCGGAGTTGAGTCCAACGGCATGATATGCGCAGAGGATGAGATAGGGTTAGGCAACGGTCATGACGGCATAATGGTGCTGGCTGACGATGCCGTTGTCGGTACTCCTGCCGCCGAATATTTCCATTTGGAGAGCGACTGGGTGATAGAAATAGACATCACGGCAAACCGTTCGGATGCCCTTTCTCACTGGGGCGTGGCTCGTGACCTGTACGCTTGGCTGAAGCAGAACGGCTATCAGACATCTCTTCACCGTCCTGATTGTAGTGAGTTTAAGGTTGACAACGAAGACCTTGACATAGATGTTGAGATAGAGAACACCGACGCTTGCCGCCGCTATGTCAGTCTTTCTGTTACCGACTGTGAAGTAAAGGAAAGCCCGGAGTGGCTTAAAAACAAACTCAACGTGATTGGTCTGCGCCCGATAAACAATATCGTGGACATCACCAATTATATAATGATGGCCTACGGACAACCCATGCACTGCTTTGATGCGGATATGGTGGAGGGCAAAAAGATTGTTGTGAGAACGCTGCCGGAGGGAACTCCGTTTGTCACACTTGACGGTGAAGAACACCTTTTGGGCAGCCATGACCTCGCCATTTGCAACGAAAAAGAGCCCATGTGCATAGCAGGTGTGTTCGGAGGACGCGGTTCTGGTACATACGAAACAACCCGTAACGTGGTGTTGGAGTCGGCTTATTTCCATCCGACATGGATTCGCAAGAGTGCCCGACGCCACGGTTTGTCGACCGACGCAAGTTTCCGTTTCGAGCGTGGAATAGACCCGGACGGACAAATTTATGCCATTAAGCAGGCGGCGATACTGTGCAAACAACTCGCAGGCGGCAAGGTCTCAATGCAGATAAAGGACGTTTATCCTAATCCTATACACAATGCCGTTGTCGAACTTCGCTATGACTATGTGGACACACTCATAGGCAAGGAGATAGGCAAGGACACCGTGAAGTCAATCGTTACCGACCTTGAGATGAAGATACTCGGCGAAACAGATGAGGCTCTGACGCTCGAAGTGCCGGCATACAGGGTGGATGTGCAGCGTCCGTGCGATGTGGTAGAAGACATTCTGCGCATCTATGGATATAATAATGTGGAGATTCCGACACGTTTGGCATCGGCTCTCACTACACCGGAGCAGGCTGACGCGGAGTACAAACTGGAGAACATAATCGGCGAACAACTCGTTGGGTGCGGTTTCAACGAGATACTCAACAACTCGCTTACAAAGACTTCCTACTACCAAGGTCTTAATTCTTATGCGGAAGAGAACACCGTCAAGGTAATGAATCCGTTGAGCGCAGACCTCGGGGTGATGCGTCAGACGCTGCTTTTCGGCGGTCTTGAGAGCATAACGAGGAATGCCAACCGCAAAATGAGCAACCTGCGCTTCTTCGAGTTCGGTAACTGCTACCACTACAATGCCGAGAAGCACGATGACGAGAACCCGATAAAGGCATACACGGAAGAGTATCATCTCGGTCTCTGGGTTACCGGCAAGCGTGTGCAAGGCTCATGGGCGCATCCCGACGAGGACAGTTCCTACTATGAACTCAAGGCGTATGTGGAGAATGTGCTCGCACGACTGGGACTTCCTGTGGGGATGATAGTTGCTGCAAAGTCGCAGAATGACATCTTCTCAAGCGGCATCGAACTGAAAAACCGTGGCGGCAAGGTGTTCGTAGAAATGGGTGTCGTTTCGAAGAAACTCCTACATAAGGCAGACATCTCTGCTCCTGTTTATTATGCAGACATCCACTGGACAGCACTGATGAAGGCTGTGAAGAACAATAAGGTGGAGTTTACAGAGATAAGCAAGTATCCGTCAGTGTCGCGTGACTTGGCTCTGCTTGTAGACAAGAGCGTGGAGTTTGCACAGGTAGAGCAGATTGCACGGCAGAGCGAGAAGAAACTTCTCAAGAGCGTGGAACTCTTCGATGTCTACGAAGGAAAGAACTTGCCGGAAGGCAAGAAGTCGTATGCGGTGAACTTTATACTGCAAGATGCGGAAAAAACGCTCAATGACAAGGCAATCGATGCCATAATGAACAAACTCATAAACAACCTGAAGAAACAGCTCGGTGCAGAACTTCGGTGACCTGTAAAGAGTGAGTTTGTCTATCGAAAGAAAATAATAACAATAACAGAAAAAAGGAAATAAAATCGTCAAACTATGGGACGCGCATTTGAATTTAGAAAAGCCCGCAAACTGAAGCGTTGGGGTAACATGGCAAAAACATTTACCCGACTTGGTAAACAGATAGCAATCGCCGTGAAGGCATCGGGTCCTGACCCGGAGACAAACGCTACCCTGCGCTCTATAATCGCTACTTGCAAGCGTGAGAATATGCCTAAGGACAACATCGACCGCGCTATCAAGAACGCAATGGGCAAGGACCAGTCAGACTATAAGGAAGTGACTTATGAGGGATACGGACCTCACGGAATAGCAGTATTCGTTGATACGCTTACCGACAACACTACCCGTACGGTGGCTGACGTGCGCTCTATCTTCAACAAATTTGCCGGCAACCTCGGTACGACAGGTTCTCTGTCATTCCTCTTTGACCACAAGTGTGTGTTCACGTTCAAGAAACCGGCAGACTTTGACATGGATGAACTGATACTGGAACTTATCGACTACAATGTTGACGATGAGTTTGACGAGAACTACGACGAGGAAAAGGACGAGACAACGATTTCCATCTACGGCGATCCTAGGTCGTATGCACAGATTCAGCACTTCCTTGAGAGCAAGGGTCTGGAGGACATCGGTGGTGAGTTCACCTACATTCCTAATGACCTGAAGGATGTTGACGCTGAGCAGCGTGCCACTATCGACAAGATGGTTGAGCGTCTTGAGGAGTTTGATGACGTGCAGACCGTCTACACAAACATGAAGCCGGAAGAATAAAGTCGGGCTATGAAATCATACAAGAACTACGTTTTGCTGATGGCACTCATAATCATGGGTGCTATCAACGTATATGGACAGAACAAGCGGGAGTTCCGTGGCGCATGGATACAAGCCGTGAACGCCCAGTTCCAAGGACTGTCCAAGGAGACCATGCAGAAGACACTCACCTACCAACTTGACGAGTTGCGGAAAGACGGAGTGAACGCCATAATCTTTCAAGTGCGCCCTGAATGCGACGCATTGTACAGGAGCAGCATCGAGCCTTGGAGCCGTTTTCTCACCGGAACACAGGGAATGAATCCGGGATGGGATCCGCTTGCATGGATGATAACGGAGTGCCATAAGCGCGGAATGGAAATCCACGCTTGGATAAATCCCTACCGTGCCAAGACCAAGGGTACGGTTTCGCTTGCCGCAAATCACATCTGCGTGAAAGATCCTGGCAGTTATTTCGAATACAACGGACAGTATATCCTCAATCCGGGCATCCCCTCCAACCGTGACTACATCTGTAAAGTGGCGGCGGATATAGTGAACCGCTACGATGTGGACGGCTTTCACATCGACGACTATTTCTATCCTTATCCGGCCGCAGGACTGTCCATACCCGATGAAGAGCAGTTTGAGCAGTACAACAACGGCGGTTTCAAGGATGTAAGAGACTGGCGTCGTGACAACGTGAACTTGTTTGTCAAGCAACTGTCAGAGACAATCCACAATGTGAAACCATGGGTGAAGTTCGGCGTGTCACCATTTGGCATCTACCGTAACAAGAAGAGTGACCCTGTCAACGGTTCGGAAACGAACGGTCTGCAGAACTATGATGACCTTTATGCAGATGTACTCCTGTGGGTGAACAACGGGTGGGTTGACTACTGTGTGCCGCAACTCTATTGGGAGATAGGGCACAAGGTGGCGGATTATGCCACGCTTATCAACTGGTGGAACCGCTTCTGTGGCAACCGTCCTTTATACATTGGCGAGGACATAGAACGCACTGCAAAGTACCCGGATCTCCAGAATCCCAATATCAACCAGATGTCTGCCAAGTACAAACTGCATGAAAAGATGAATAATGTACAGGGCACGGTGTTGTGGTATGCCAAGGCTGCGGTCGACAACACCGGCAATTACGGCACGATGCTGCGCCAGAACTATTGGCGTTATCCTGCCCTGCAGCCGCGCATGACGTTCATTGACGCAGATGCTCCGGGCAAGGTGCGCAAGGTGAAACCGATATGGACGGCCGATGGATATGTTCTTTTCTGGACCGCTCCAAAAGGAGATGACTGGAAAGACAAGGCTGTGAAATATGTCGTCTACCGTTTCGGCAAAGGCGAGAAAGTGGACACGGAGAATCCGGCAAAGATTGTCAGCATAACGGAAAACACATATTTCCCTCTGCCATATCAGGACGGAAAGACCAAATATGTCTATGTCGTGACGGCTCTTGACCGTATGCAGAACGAGAGCAAGGCGGTGAAGAAAAAGGTGGAACTTTAGCGCACGTTTGGCAGAAAACGTACGCTATACAAAGAAAAACCGGTCACTGGAATGATTAATTTGATTTCCAGTGACCGGTTTTCCGTATGTTCGCGTGGCTATCGTAGCCCTTTATTCTTTCATCAGGTCGTCAAAGAACTTGTCAAGATCGCTGTTCAGACCCTCCATAAGGTCACCGCCGAGTATCACAGTGTCGTCATCGGCGAGGAACAGTTCGGCGATAGTCTCGTGTTCGTCGTCCTCAAGGATGAAACTGAAAGGCTTCGCTATGTTCATCTTTTCTATCTGTGCCGTGTGCGCATTGAGTCTTTGACGCATGAGAGAAGCCACATGGTGATAGAAAGTGTCGTCCGTATTGCCTATCCAGTCGCTGATGACGCAGCGGTTAATCTCCTCGTCGTCATCATCGAAAGTCAACATCTCGCCGCTGTCCTGTATCACTCTGAAGTGCAGATCGGTGAAAACTACGGATTCGTTGCTGCCCGTAAATTTGGCTATAGTTTTCTCTATAGCCCTGTCCACTTGCGAGACTGTCTGCTGACTGTGCTCCATTTTCTGTTTCTTTTAGGTATGTTTGTACCGCAAAAGTACTCATTTTTTGCAACAAAGCAATAAAAATAATGAAATTATAGGGGTTTTCCTGACCAATTCTTGTCCGTGTCCCACGATTTGATTAATTTTGCAGCGGCTTTCACGAGTTGAGGGCTTATGAATCAAATCATTAATCTTTGGAGGACGAGTTCCTCCGTAAAAAACTATCAAAACAAATGGCAACAAAAATCAGATTGCAGCGCGGTGGTCACAAGGGCTATGCTATTTACCGCGTAGTAGTGGCAGATTCAAGAGCACCACGTGACGGTAAGTTCATCGAAAAGTTGGGTGTTTACAATCCTAACACAAATCCGGCTTCTATCGACATCAACTTCGACCGTGCCCTTTACTGGGTTGAGTGTGGCGCACAGCCTACAGACACAGCACGCACAATCCTCAAGCACGAGGGCGTTTACCTGATGAAGCACCTCAAAGGCGGTGTAAAGAAGGGCGCATTCGACGAGGCTGCTGCACAGACCAAGTTCGACGCTTGGAAGCAGGCAAAGGACAACGGCGACAAAGCCGTGGCTGACGCTGTAGCACAGGCAAAGAAGGACGTTGTAGCAAAGAACCTCGCTGCCGAGAAGAAGGTAAACGAGGAGATTGCAAAGAAGGTGGCTGACAAGAAGGCTGCTGCCGCTATGGCTGCTGCTGAGGCAGAAGCCGCTCCTGCAGAAGAGGCTGCTGAAGCACCCGCAGAGGAGGCTTAAAGACACGTCTCTACCGTTTGCCGCTGCGGAAAGCAGGGTATAGGAAATGAGAGTCCGGGGTACTTGCAACTCCGGACTTTTTTTGTGCGCAATGCCGGAGTACCCCCTCCTGTCATGCAATACAACTATCTGAATCGTGCGCTATGGATGTTTTCGCATACCACAAACATCTCTCCGGCACGTCATTTCCGATGTTATAGTTTGCGTAAATCACAGATAATATATAATTTTGCATATACATTATTAATATAAAGCAAAGTTGTAAGTAGAAGTTGCCTCTTTTTTGGCAATGTGTATTATAAGAAAGAAGAAAATGAAAAATCTTGATTGGGCAAACTTGTCTTTCGGTTACATGAGAACCGATTATAACGTTCGCTGCTATTATCGCAACGGCAAGTGGGGCGAAATAGAGGTTTCGTCGGAGGAAACAGTTAACTTGCACATGGCATCAGTATGTCTTCACTATGGTCAGGAGGCTTTTGAGGGTCTGAAGGCTTACCGTTGTCCCGACGGCAAGGTGAGGGTTTTCCGTCCCGAAGAGAACGCTGCCCGTCTGCAGTCTACCTGTCGCGGCATCGTCATGCCGGAAGTTCCGACAGAACTGTTCGTGGAAATGGTTGACAAGGTGGTGCGTCTCAATCAGGAGTATGTGCCGACTTATGAGAGTGGAGCGACCCTTTACATCCGTCCGCTGCTTATCGGCATAAGTCCGCAGGTGGGCGTTCATCCCTCTACGGAGTTCCTCTTCCTCATCTTCGTGACCCCGGTAGGTCCTTATTTCAAGGGCGGTTTTGCAAGCAATCCCTACGTTATCATTCGAGATCACGACCGTTCCGCTCCGCTTGGAACAGGCATATACAAGGTGGGAGGCAACTATGCCGCATCGCTGTATGCAAACCAAAAAGCTCACGAACTGGGCTATGCGTGCGAGTTCTACCTCGATGCGAAAGAGAAGAAGTATATAGACGAGTGCGGTGCAGCTAACTTCTTCGGTATCAAGAACAATACTTACGTCACACCGAAGTCGACTTCCATTCTGCCGTCAATCACCAACAAGAGTCTCATGCAGTTGGCTGAGGACATGGGAATGAAGGTGGAACGCCGCCAGATACCAGAGGAAGAACTTGACACATTCGAGGAAGCAGGAGCGTGTGGCACGGCAGCCGTGATATCGCCTATATCGCACATAGACGATCTGGAGACAGGCAAACGCTATGATTTCGGCGACAAGCCCGGTCCAATCAGCGAGAAACTGTACCACAAACTGCGTGATATCCAGTACGGCATAGAGGAAGACAAGCACGGCTGGACACGCGTTGTCATAGGATAAACAAACTAAAAACTTAAACGTATGGAGACATTAGGCACTATCAAAAGCAAAGCCTGTCAGGCTCTTGCAGGCAATTGGGTTGATGCAGCGTTAGCCGCTTTCATCTATCTTCTGGTATATATTGTACTGTATTCAGTCGTATATATAGTGGCATTTTTCTGCATCGGGTCTGAAAATGTTGGAGATTTGCTGGCGAACATCGTCTCGTTGGCTCTGCTTCCGTTGTCTTATGGTCTAAGCGTTTTCTGCCTTCTGCTGCACAGAAGCGGGACTCCAAAACTCGCAGTGCTGTTTGAGGGCTATAAGGATTTTAGGAAGGTGTTCGGCACGAAGTTCCTTCAGGGACTTTTTACGATTCTCTGGTTGTTGCTGCTTATTATCCCCGGAATAGTCAAGAGTTACTCTTACGCCATGACAGACTTCGTGTTGCGTGACAATCCAGAACTCTCCTGCAATGGTGCGATAGAGCGAAGTATGGCTCTGATGCAGGGTCACAAGATGAAACTTTTCCTGCTTGACTTGTCTCTTATCGGCTGGGCTATTCTCAGTCTGTTCACTCTCGGCATCGGCTTCTTCTGGCTGATACCCTACAGGTTGACCGCTTTCGCAGAGTTCTACAAGGAGTTGCTTGACGAGGAAAACACCGAAAAGCAACTGTAAATGGGTAAGGGCAAACTTGCAAAGTTTGCGGATATGGACCGCTACGGATGCGTGTTCCAGTATCCGTACAGTGTCATCATGACCGAAGGATTCCCCATGAGGGGACACTGGAGGGAGGACTATTTTGGCAATTCCAACCCTATCGTTCTGGAGTTGGGATGCGGAAAGGGTGAGTATACCGTGGAACTGGCGCATCTCTATCCCGATGTCAACTTCATAGGGGTGGACATCAAGGGTTCGAGGATGTGGACGGGTGCTACTCGGGCGGAAGAAGAGGGACTGAAAAACGTGGCGTTTCTCAGAACCAACATAGAGTTTATAGACCTGTTCTTCTCTGAGGACGAGGTGCAGGAGATATGGCTCACTTTTTCCGATCCGCAGATGAAGAACCCGAGGAAGCGACTTACTTCCACCTATTTCCTCAACCGTTATCGCCGATTTCTTGTCGACGGGGGTATCGTTCACCTGAAGACGGACTCCAATTTCCTGTTTACCTATACCTCATGTCTGGTAGACGCAAACCACCTGCCGGTGCTATTCCGCACCACGGACCTTTATCACACCGAGG
Source organism: Faecalibacterium prausnitzii (assembly GCA_963611255.1). Classification (GTDB taxonomy): domain Bacteria; phylum Bacteroidota; class Bacteroidia; order Bacteroidales; family Bacteroidaceae; genus Prevotella. Next base: position 12,417 of record CAVDQB010000010.1, on the reverse strand, counting down.
GACTTGATGCCGAAACGCAGCGCATACTCTCCATTCAGACCTATTACGAACGGATGTGGATGGATCGTGGACTGGACATCAAGTACCAGAAATTCCGCCTTCCCCATGACGGAGAACTTATGGAACCCGATGTGGAAATAGAACTTGACGAGTACCGCAGTTACCGTCGTGACAAGCGTTCAACGCTTGAGAAAGCAAAATAAGCATACGCTGCGACATATATAGCGACAGTACCAATACAAAAGCAATGCCGACAAAGGTGAGCGATAACGCTCAGTATTAGTCGGCATTGCTTTTTGCTTTTATGGTGACAACATCAGTCTTTCTCCTTGATTGATGTCGGGTTGTTCCCCTGCTGTGTGGGGTTACCGCTTCAGAGAGAATTTCATTGACAGTCCGAAGTCATTTGTCGTTGTCGGGTAGGAACTTGACGACAGCAGCGGAATGTTCTTCTGTAGGTTATAATAGAAACTCATGGTCATCAGTTTCGACAGGGTGTACTCGGCGGAGAAGGAGAGTTTGAACGCCGTATTGCCCGATGATGCCGACGAAGTCATGGACGCTATGTCACGGCTAATGTTAGCCATCTTGCGGTAACTGAGGTCCAAGCGCAGATTCATGTTGTGGTTCATCTGGTTGCGTGCACTGCTCGAACTCTTCTGTGAAGCCGAAGCCGTCTTGCTGTTTGTCTTGTTGTCACCGTCAGAAGAGGATTGTTTGTTGCTCTTTACCTTGCGGTGGTTGCGCACGGAGAACAGTTTGAAATCCTGAATCTTATATGCCCAGCCTACCACCCAATCCTTTGAGAGTGCTTCGTTGATCTGTACCGACGTGGTGGAAAGGGAGAGTACACGTGTCTGTTTGTACTCACACTTCAGCGTCATGTTGTTGTTGAATGTCATGTCAACGCCGAGCAGTGGCGAGAAAGCCTCGTTGATGCTCACGGAAGAAATGTTGTACATGGAACTCGGGACAGGCATTCCGGTGGTTGCGTCGGTGACAAATCCGAGACCGTTCATATATTCCATGAATGTGCTGTAGGAACTGTAAGACCCCACGGCATATATGCTTTTGTAGGAATGGTTGATGTTTACCGACTTGAAATTGTCGCGGAACCATGGCAGTTTCGCCAGTCCCGAATAGCGCACAGACCAGTTCGGCAGCAGTTTAGCCAATGTCGGGAACAGATCAAGACCGCCTCCGCCCATGGCGGTGTAACTGTTGAGGAATGCCGGAATCATCACGTCTGCGCTGTATTTGTTCACTCCTCCGTTGGCGGCGTCGTATTTTTGGCCTGCCAAGGATGAGCCGCTCGGATATGTAGAGCCGGCATAGCGTCCCTCTACTCTCTGCTGGTAGGCATTGAGAGAACGGCAGAAATTCTCGAAAGACTTGCTGTGATAGCCGTTGTTGGCATTGCCCACGCCCTCGAAAGCACTCTTCAGTGATATCGTGGTCATCGAGAACGTACCGGTCTGGGTGGTCGGATTGCCCTCGTACATATATTGTATGCGTTTGCCGGTGGTCATGGTGCGTGATGCGTTGAAGTCGATTTTGAAATTGCGGACAGGTTCTACTGACATCTTCAACTGCAAATCTTCTGTCTTGCTTATCACCGACGGCGTTGCCACAGAGTCAGACATGAGCAGCCAGTCATTTCTTTGAGCCTTGTCGATGAAGTCTTCTCCCTCCATTCCAAAGGCGAAACCGAGACCGGGAGCAAGGTAACCGTTGTTGCGCTTCTGTCCAAAGGCGTCACCAGCCATAGGCATGAATCCGGGAAGCGACATCGACTGCTGGTTACGGTAGGTCATTCCTACTGAGCGAACCATCATGAGCAGGCGTGCCACAGACTGGCTTGCCTTGTACCAATTCTTGTCTTCCAGCGGCTCTTTGGCTATGACGCTCACCTTGATTTTCAGCGTCGAGTCCACCTTGTTGGTGATTTTTATGTTGTTGTCGTCGCGCACCTTATACTTAATGGGATACGTCTTGCCGTCCTCGGTCTTTGCGCTGACGATGATTCTCTTCGACTTCCGTGTGTGGGTGAGGGTTATCACGGTGTCGGGTTTCAGTGTTATCTCTTTCTCGAAGCCTTTCTTGTTGGTTGGCAGGGCGTCTTTCTTGGCCTGTGCGTCCGCCTCTGCTTTGTTTTCAGCCTTGCCCTCTGCATTGGTCTTTGTTGCCGTTGTTTTTGCCGCAACTTTCTTTTTCTTCTGCGCAGAACGTGACGGTTGCTTGTTGAATCTTTCGTTTGTGGCTTTCAGGAACGGCACATGGTTGTAGAGTTTCTCCATGTTGAACGTACCGTTAACAGTGATGTCGCGGCTGTTGGAGATGGTATTGCCGAGTGAAGTACCGTCCTCAAGGTCAGAGCCACGCACCCATGAGTAGGACGATTTGTAGGAAGCGTCCATCTTTGTCCAGTCAAACAACGGCAGTTTGTCGAGCGGTGACTGAATGGAAAGCGAGAAATTCTGTGAGTAGTCAAGCGGAGTGCCGAGATTCTTTATGCTTGTCCAGACCGAGTCTTTCCACGCTTCGTAATGGTCGGCGTAGAGGTCTTTGTTGACCGGAGTATAGGGCTCTTCAATCTCGGCGTGTGTCGCTGATGAGAAATTCATGTGTATGTTCTTTGTCAGATCCCAGCGTATGGAAAAATCGCGGTTCCAAAGGAACTGCTCCGAGAACGTCAATGGCAGTGCCGTTCCCTCAGTGCTATCCATGTCGCGCTCCTGCAGTTCGTAATAGGAACGATTGATATCCGAGCCGAAAGTGATGTTTTGAGGCATCCAGTTGAGCGAGAACTGCCTCATAATGTCAAGCCACTTGCTCTTGGACTTCATCTTCTTCCACGGTTCGAGCGACTTGTAGACAGGTGTCCACGAGTAATCCAGCGTTCCGCGCCATGCGTCCTCGTTCTCATAGACGGTCGTTTCGCCCGATGTGTGCTTGTGTGAGTGGCTGTAGGACAGGGTGAAGTTCGCCGGGTCAATGGGTGTCGGATTCCGCTTGTTCTGTATTCCCACCTTCACACCCGACAGGGAGAAGTTTGTATTAAGGGTCTTTGTCACCGCAATGCTCTCTATGGAGTCGCGCTCTTGTGACGTGGATGACTCCAAGGCATCCTTCAACAGCATGTCCGTGTCGAGCGGATTGTATTTCGGTTTCGACTGCTCCTTTGATATAGAATAGTAGAGTGGGGCGGTCACCTTTGCTTTTTCGGGGAAGAATTTGCCGAGTTCGAGCGATGTCGTTACAGTGTAACTGCTGTAGTCATCGGTCGCTCTTGAGGCCACACCGTCCTCAAGTCCGCCGAATCCTTGGGACGTATAGCGTCCCTGAGCGTTGACAGTTCCGAGGTCGGAGAGTTGCACATTGAGGTTGCCTTGGGCTGCCCAACCGCCGCTGTTGTCATATTCCTTCAGACGGAACTCGTTCACCCAGACCTCTCCAGACTTGGGCTCTCCCGACTTGTTGCGCACTCCGATAATCATGGTCTTTACCTCTCCAAGCGTAGGATTGCCCATAATGGTCACCCTGTTGTTGGGGTTGTCCTCGTCATAAACGGAGAAAGCACGGTTGTAGGACGCCAGTCCCAGAGCCTTAGCCTTGTTGCGTTCCTTTTTTATGGAGGTGAATATGCTTGTCGCAATGTCAAGCATATTCTCGCTTGGCCACACCAACCGGCAGTCCTGGATGTTGTACTGGTCGTATCTGTCGGGTGCAGTCAGTTTCAGAGGTATCTCGTATTCGTAGTAGTTACTCTTGTAGTCGGAGCCCAAACGGACGAATACAGCCAACTGGTTGTCCTGCAAATCCGTCTCGTTTGGTTCTGTCGCATTGGCATGGACATACATCTGTAGACGCTTGTACTGGCGTATATCAAGATTCATATTCCTGTACACGCACTTCGATTCACCTGTCGACAGTTTGCTTACGCTCATAGCCAACGCCTGCTCATTGCTTTCCACGAGTTGCGGTTGGGTGGGGTCTTGCGCCCTCTTTATGCCCGGAGGCAGCGTGTAGTTTACCGGCGTCTTGTCATTGTTTTCCTCAATGTTGACGGCAGAGACATCCATGCGCCCCGTGCCGCTCACGTTGTCGAGATCCTGCTCGTACACTCTCCACTCGCCCCTCACAAGATCAAGATTGCCGAAACGAAGCACTATGGGATGGCGGAAGCCTGTCATGAACATACGCATGAAGCGTATCGACGTGAAGTCACTGATGTTGCCGACCTTTGATTCCCAATCGTCAACAGGTATGCGGAACTGATACCATGTGACCTCCTCAGTATTGTTGTTTCTCAGTTTGCGTGACGCCACTCGCTTGTCCACGATATAATTGCGCCCAACAACGAGGTCTTCGGGGCGTACAGACACTTTGTACTGATAGTATTTTTCGTATTCGTTGAGTGTGTAGTCCTGGTTGATGTCCTCCACATCGGGCGTTGTCTTGTATGAAGTGTCGTAACTCTCCGTGCGGTTGTTGGTGTCCGGCGAGTTGCCCTGGGGGTTGTTGATATACTTGTAGCGTCTCAGTATCGACGCTTTCATCTCGTCATAGTCGGAGCCACGGAAATAATGGTAGTTGTCGTTGGCAGGGTCGTTGTAGATAGAGTCCCACACTGCCGCACTTACCTTACCCTGTATCTGCGTGAGGAAGTCCTGATATGACTCGAACGTGCGTTCCTCGCTGTCGGTCAATCCGTTGAGACCTACGTCCTGACGCTCCCTTGAACCGTCGGTAGTGGCAAATGCGTAGGTGACAGTTGCCTGATTCGGAACCTTTCCCCACTGCGTTACGGTGTAGTTGGATGAACCGTCTACAGGCATTCCGCTCTCATAAAACTTCTTGCCATCGTGTAGTATATCCTCACTCACTTCGCCCAAGTTGAAGTACAGGTCACCCCCATACTGGCTCGCAGTGCCCTCCCTCGCAGTGTAGATAAACGGGTCGAGCATCCAGAACTCTATATATTCCACGTTGGCGGTCTCAAAGTCGCTCGTCTCAATCTTGCGCATCATGCCGCCCCAGTGCCTTTCGGGATCGGGCAGTGTGCCGTCGCTCTGTAGGTTAGGATTGAAGTTATAGGGACCACGTTCGTTGGGATAATATGCGAGGTTGAGCACCGACAGTGTGCTGGTGGCACCGTTGTAACTCGACTGATCACGGTTGGGGAACAGTTCATTGACGTATATTTCCCTCACATAATGGTTTGACAACTGTTCGAGATCGCTCTTGATATGGCTTGGGGTGAGCGATGACGAACGACGCGTAAACAGCGGATCAATGGTGTACCATGCCAACAATGAACGGTTGTAACCGCTCCTCAAAGTCGTCTTGTCGCTGCTTTCCTCAAACATCGACGGCACACTCGACAGCACCCATGACGACGGTGAGGACACGTCAATGGTCATCTTCGTGTTTTCAAAGTCGTCTATATATGACGCATTGTCCTGCGTTCCGTGGCTCTGACCGGCTATCAACTGGGCAAATTCACCCTGAAACGAGATGTTGGAAGGTTGGGTCAGGTGCAGGAAAGGCAACTTGTCGAGCATATTGGTGAGCCACTGACTTTCTTTCTTCCAGTTGATGTTGACACCCCACAAGGTGTTGTTCAGCGGTTCGGAACCCATATTCACCTTTGTGGTAAGTGCCTGTTCCGACAAGTGCTGCAATGTTCCGCTCATCTGGAAGTTCTTTGAAAAGTCGTATTCCCAGTTCACTCCGAACATCGTTTTCCTCATTTGGGACACATCGTTCTTGCTTTCCACCGATGCGTTAATGGTCGTTCCGGCGTCGATAATGCTCTGGTTGAGTATCGTTATCTCGCCACTGGAGTAGTCTACAGAATAGTCAGAACCCTCCGTCAACGTCACTCCGCCTGCTGTGACCACCACCGAACCCTGCGGAATGTATCCTTGCTGACCGAGGGAAATCACGTTGTCGCGGCTTCCTTTGTATTGTCCTTGCAGTATATATTTGTTCTTTTCCGCTATCTGTCGGGCTACTGTCTTGGTGGAGTCGTAGAGTTCGGTAAACGCATACTTTGCAGCCACAGCATCACTTACGCCGTTTTCTTTCAGGCGATTGTAGATTGCGTCGCCGAAAGGTTCTGCACAGGGGAAGAACACATAGCCGTCGTTGACAGTGTAACCTTCCACATAATCGAAGTAACCGTTGGAATGTGCTTTGTTGTTGTTGTCGAGGCGGTCTGCACCAAGGAGTTTTATGAGTGTCTGATTCTTCACTTGCGCCTCGGGAATGTAGGACAGGTATACTCCGGCTGTATCACTCTGGAACTTCACGTCAAGTCGGAACTTGTCTTTCTGCATCGTTCCTCGTACAATGGAGTACACGTTCTTCATCATCAATCGCCAGTTTCCTTGCTGCGGATTGTTGGATGTGTTCTTCAGTGACTTTACGAACAGGGCTTGGTTGATATCCGTCACGTCTCCCGAGAACTCTCCCACCTGATAGGTAACACCGCCGTAAGTGTACTCGTAGGCGACAGCAAGCACTTGGTCTGTACGCAGCGTCGAGTTGAGCGAGATATAGCCCAAGGCGGAGTTGAGAGTGTATTCCGACGATGTGAGAAGACGTGCTTTCTCCAGCTTTTCGTAGTCTGTGCCTCCTTCAAAACCGCCGATGCCGTCGAAGATTGCCGAAGTCTGGTCAATGTTGCGCGCCGCGGAATATGTGCCGGTCATAGCCCCATACTCTGTGTTTGCGGCGTTGCACGGCACTTGCGCCGCTCCTCCTGCCCATAAAGATGGGGCGGATATGCGGTTCGGTTCGCCGAGGTCGGTGAGCGCAATGATGTTTCTTGTGTTGGAAGTAGTACCAGTTGTGTTGGTCACCCATATTTCTATGCGGTTGATAGTCACACCGGTTGTCATGTTGGGCAGGGTCTTCATGCCTGCATCATATCGGTCATGGAAATAGTGGGAGAGGAAGAAATGGCGGTTCTCATCATAGTTTGCCACGTCTATCTCAAACGGAGTGAGTTGCGCTCCACCCCTTGACGACACACTCGCAGAGGATGATTTCTTCTGCGAGATGACCGTCTGCAATTTAAGTTTGCCGAACTGCCAGTCGGAGCGGATACCGAACAGGGACGACGAGCCGCGTATAAGCGACGAGTTGGAGGGGAAACTGACATTGCCGCCTTCCACGAGTTTGATTATCTCGTCCTCCTTTCCGTCGTACTTCAACTTCATGTTCTGGGCATCGTAGTCAAAGGTCGCATCTGTGTTGTAGTTAAGTCCCATATTCACCTTGTCACCAACCTTGCCCGTCATGTTGAAGTTTATCTTCTCATCAAAGTCTATGTTGGTGGTTTTGCGGCGTCGGATTGGCAGCGATGGATTTTGAATATTCTTCATCGTGGCTCCGAATTTCAGTTCGGCTGTACCCTGTGTTGTCACTCTCACACCGCCCGGACCGAATATCTTTTCGGCAGGTCCGAGGTCGAAATGCATGTCGGTGAAGTCGAATTTTTCCTTGCCTTTGCTCTGGAATATCTCGTTGTTCTTGTTGCGGAACATCTTTTCCAACATCCGTTTCTCGCTCCATTTCATGTATTCGTCGCGTGTCATGGCAAGCGGAGCCTGTAGGTATGAGCCTGCCATACGGTTGCCGAAGATGTAGTAGCCGAGCGTGTCGTTGTAGTCGACGGTCTGTTTCAGGTTCTCCGGCAGGGTGAGGTCGGTGCCGTTGGAGTGCAGGTCAGCCACGGTGATGGGCAGGGTGCGCTGCACTTTCCAACGTGCGTTGAGCAACGAGTCGGGAATTGTGTCGTCTATATTGAGCAGGGGCTGCTCGAGTATTTCTTTCTTCTTGTCGAGTTCTGCTTTCTTTTGGTCGGCGCGTGCAGCGCGTTCTCTTCCAGCCGTTTGGTTTTTTGTCTGGGTGTTATTGTCTTGTCTGCGCCTTGTACGGTCGTCTTGCGGCAGGGACACGGCGTATGCGGCAAAGCCCAGAAGAAGCATTGCCGCCAGAGTAGTGTTCACTTTCTTTCGCAGAGACATCCGTTATCGTTTTTTCGTTTCAGTGTTGCCGTCCCGGCAAAGCCTACTTTATCATCTTCAGAGCCTGTTTTACCACCTGCTCAACGGCAAGATCCGGCGACTGGCGAAGAATCTCATTTACGACCTTGGCGGTAGGTGCAGGTGAAAAACCAAGCATGGTGAGTGCCCCGATAGCCTCGTCGCGCACTTCCTTGTTGACGGTTGTAACCTGTTCGTTGCTGCCGGCTGCCACCTGTAACTCATCGGTAATTCCGCTCTGTACAATCTTGTCCTTCAGTTCGAGGATAATCCTTTGCGCTGCCTTAGGACCTATGCCCTTCACCGCTTTCAGCAGTCTCTCGTCGCCGGAGACTATGGCATTGCACAGTTCAGAGGGTGACATGGCGGACAGAATCAGCCGTGCCGTATTTGCCCCCACGCCGTTTACCGACAGCAACAGGCGGTAGAGTTTGCGCTCCTCTTTGGTTACGAAACCGTATAGGGTGTAACTGTCATCGCGTCCGCCGGTCACTAACTGTTCGTGAACATATAGTTTCACCTCTTTTTTCTCCTGTATGGCAGCGTAGGTTACGAGGGAAATGTTCAATCCGTAACCCACTCCGCCTGCTTCAACCACGGCAACAGCAGGCGACAAGTCAGTCAATTCGCCCTTAATATATTCTATCATCCGGATGTAATATTTGTACTAATATAATGTTAAGAACGCCATTTGTCATTAATTATTGTATCAGCATCTGAAATAAATTCCTGCTTATTCTTTGTATATAAATCACTCTTTGTTCCTCTTTCACAATGTCCTCTTCGAAGGTGCGCTAAGTGGTCTTTCGTTTTTTGTGCATGGGCAAAATGGCAAAAAAACTCCACGGGATACGAATCCCGTGGAGTTCAGGTCTTAAATGCAATACAAAGAATTTGCAGAGATTTCTCAGTTGAATGTTGCAGAGGTCAAACTGCCTGCCATGTCAGCGGCTACGAGCGATGCCGGATTTTGCGTGCTGATGTCGAATGACCCAGTGGCTTTGCGTGAGCAATATTTGAAAGTGGCACTCTTCTCGCCGCTGAATGAGTTCCATTTCAGCGTCAGGTCTACAGTCTTTCCTCCTGTGTCGGGCAGACTAGTGATGCGGAATGCCACCAGTCCGTCGGCTGCATGATTGGGAATGTCGCCGTTGGCGTTGTGATAGAGCGTCAGTTCGTAGGGATTTTCGGCATTTGTTGCCACCAGATTGATGAAATGTGTTTTCTTCCCTCCCCAGTTGGTGCGAAACCGCAAAGTCAGATATCCGTCTTCAGCAATGGTCAACCAGTCTTTGACTATTTCCACAGGGTCGATGCCGTAGGTCTTGCCATTGTCAGAATTGAGATCTTTAGCCAGGCCTTTAGTGCGGATGCTGTCGAGACGCGTCACCATAGCTGAGCGGTCGTAGCCTTGGGTTTTGTCGCTGCTGTTTAGAATTGTTGCCAAAGCACGCACTTCTTTTGTACCGAAAGGCGATTTTGCGAGGTTCAATGGAAATATGGTGGTGTTGTCGTCCAACTGCAGATAAACAGATGTGTTGTCTGCGTTGGGTTTTACGGTCACCAAAGCATTGTATTGGGGAACTACCGGACAGATGGCGTGGGTGTTGTCATCGTCATCATTACATGCTGTGAAGCTCAATGTCGTTACCAAGGCGAGTGAGAGCAATAGGAGATTCTTTCTTTCCATTTTGTTTTGCTTTTTTATGTTTGACTATGGACAAAATGAAAATCAGGGCAAATGCTTGCATGAGTTTTGGGTTATTTAACGGATTTGTTGGCTTTTCCGAAATTTTTCATTATTATTGTGTAACTTTGCAGTAGAGAAAGATTGCTTTCATTATCATCCCTTTTAGAAAATACACACCAACACATACAAATGTTATGAGCCTTAATGTTGAAAGAAACGAAAAGCAGAGAGTGGTTGTCGTAGGTGGCGGTTTCAGTGGCCTGAAAGTGGCGTCCATGTTGCGCAAGTCTGATTTTCAGGTTATCCTGATTGACAAGAACAACTATCATCAGTTTCCTCCCCTAATCTATCAGGTGGCGTCTGCCGGTATGGAACCGAGTAGTATCAGTTTCCCATTCCGCAAGATTTTTTCCAACAAGAGCGGAGTTTATTACCGCATGGCGGAATTGAGAGCCATCTTTCCAGAGAAGAAGATAATACAGACATCAATAGGAAAGATAGACTACGACTATCTGGTTCTGTCGGCAGGAGCGACGACAAACTTTTATGGAAACAAGAACATAGAGGCTGAGGCGATGCCCATGAAGACCGCTTCAGAGGCGATGGGACTGCAGAACGCCATCCTTGCCAATCTCGAAAGGGCGATAACCTGCGCCACACGACAGGAACTTCAGGAACTTCTCAACGTCGTTATCGTTGGCGGAGGAGCCACTGGAGTGGAGGTGGCGGGAGTGATAGCGGAGATGAAACACACCGTTCTTCCGCACGATTATCCCGATATTGACCCGAGCCAGATGAACATTTATCTCATCGAGGCTGGCAATCGCCTGCTATCGGGAATGTCGACAGAGTCTTCTGTTGCGGTGGAGAAGTTCCTTAGAAGGATGGGTGTCAATCTGCTGCTTAACAAGATGGTGACCGACTATAAAGACCATAAGGTGATGCTTGCCGACGGAAGCAGCATCGCCACGCGTACCTTTATCTGGGTGAGTGGTATTGCCGGAACGGATGTTGGCAACCTTTCCGGCGAGCATTTGGGGCGTGGCAGACGTATTAAAGTAGACGTCTTCAATCAGGTAAAGGGCATGGACGGAGTGTTCTGCATAGGCGACCAGTGTATCGTTGAGGGTGACGATAGTTTTCCTAACGGTCATCCGCAAGTGGCTCAGGTGGCAATCCAACAGGGAAGAAACCTTGCCAAGAATCTCATGAGAATGAAAAAGGGAAAGGAGATGAAGCCTTTCCACTACAAGAATATAGGATCTATGGCTACTGTAGGTCGCAATAAGGCGGTGTGCGAATTTGCCGGACTGAAACTCAACGGCTTCGTTGCGTGGGTCATGTGGCTTGTTATCCACTTGCGCTCAATACTCGGAGTACGCAACAAAACTGTGGTCTTGCTAAACTGGATGTACAATTATTTCAACTACAACCAGTCGCTCCGCATGATCTTCTATCCCAAGAAAGCAAGGGAAATAGCCGACCGCGAGGCTCGCGAAGCCGTCACCCATCTGGGCGAAGACCTGCTTGATGCGGAATAAAGCGGTGGCGTAGGCTTCCCGTCAATCCTCGAAGTCTACGCAGGCACGTTGTGCTATGTGCGTCATGAGTGCCGTTGCCACTGCCTTGTGGGCAGGATGCGCACTGTAGGAGCGCACGTCTTCAAGACTGTCGAATGTGGAAGAGAGGCATATGTCCCACTGTTCATGCTCGTTGATGTTGATGCCAACGCCCACCGAGCGTATGAAATCAATAGTCTGGGGCAATGCTTCTATGCTCGCCTTAAATTCTTTGCCTGCTGCCTCGCGCACAGACTGTGCTACGTCATCGCGAAACTTGAACATTACAATGTGATGTGTCATAATTCTATGTCGTTTTGTTTGTGTGTTATCTTACTATTTTATCTAAGGGTGATTACTGCTTGTTCCTTAATTCCATGAATTCAATAAACAAGTGCAAATTTATGAAATCTTTTCTATAAAGCACTCTCGTGGCGTACATATATTTAATCTTTGGCAAATTTCTTCGAAAATTCTTTCGAAAAGCACCGCATCGAGATGGCGAACAAGTTGGAGTCCCACTATTATAATATGTGCAATCAGTTGAGCCGCAATGAAGGAGTCTGGATTTCAGGCAAAGTGTGGACATACGTTATGTGGTTCACCATCGCCCGATTTCCGACTTTCCACTTGAATGTTTTGTCATCTCGGATTTTATGTTTACCTTCGTCTTGTATTGAATGTTCATTGCCGTGGCTTCAACGCAGCGCCAAGGCAGGCCGTTCAGTATGTGCAAGCTTTGGAAAATCCATTATTGTGGAATGCTTGTGCTACCGCTAATTTACAAGTCTGCGGATTGTGTTTAAGTAAAAACCTACGCTATGGCATAAAGAAAGACAAGAAGACATATAAGACAAGAAAGCGTTAGCTTTTATTCTGGCTTCGGAAAATCGCCAATTGAAAGAAGCACCAGGAGTAAAATGCCAATGCTCACGCCCCATACAGCGTGGGCTTTTACTCGTATATAGTACAATGGTGTTTGGCGATACCTCCGAAGCATAGACGAAGTGATGAGTCCACGCTAAACCTATACTATTCGTATAAGTACTTGATATTCAATTATTGCTGTCCGCTAAAACTCAAAAGGGCATAAACATTCCGTCCGAAGTCCTTT
>CAVDQB010000009.1:0-79357 GCA_963611255.1 Faecalibacterium prausnitzii | reverse complement strand
AAGCGCAACAAGCAATACCTTTTTCATAATCCGATTTTCTTATTCTTTCCAAAGTCCTTAAATTAGCAGACTTATAATTTTACAAGAAAGCAAGTCATTGGATAACAATAAATTATCCAATGCTTGCATATGTCAGAAAATTCACTTATCTTAGTGCTGCTAAAACTCAAATAAAGAATATCTGACATATGGCAAAGGTAAACATAAAATCAGAGAAAATCACTCCTTTCGGAGAAATTTATTACGCAAGCAAGGCTTTCTATGCGCTTTCACTTGACAAAGTCATCAACGGCACTCACGGTGTTCGCAGTTCTACCTACAACGGCTACCAGTGGGACGAGATAATGTCAGCCATGTCTGACGTGTTCCTCTATGGCGGTGACTGCGTGGAAGATGTCAACAGAAGCGAGTGCCATCTGCGAGAATCACCTGAAATCCGGATACCTACGAGCCATGCGATCGGGCATTCCATAAAGGAACTCTCCCATGAAGACATGGAAAACAAGTCTTCGTCGGGCATTGTATTCAGATTTAATACCAACCCAAGACTCAATGACCTTCTGATGAAACACAACATGAAGATGGGACTGTTCAAATCCGGCCAGACTGTTTGGCGTGGATTTCGACCATGTTTTCGTCAAGACTGAAAAAGCTGATGCGAAGTATTCGTACAAGCAAGCTTACGGCTACTTCCCTGACGTCGTTTCAATAAATGGCATCATTGCCGTCAGCGATGAGTTGATAAACATAGCGTAGCTGTTTATCCGAAAGTTCGCTCCACTTGGAGGGAACGGCGAAGTTGATGTTGAATGACTGCATAAAATATCGGCTTTATCGTACTGTGCAAAAGTACGGTAAAGCCCATTATGCGTAAAAGACAGTAAAACTATTTTACCCATGAGGTCAACATGCGTACATAATATTCTCGTGGCGATATTAACGCATTATTTTCAAATAGCAAGTCTTTTTGTGATAATACCCAATCACTATTGGGATGAGACTTTAATTCTTTTTGATAATACCACACAGTTACTTGAAAAGATTGCTCTACCGCCCTTGCAAAGTCGATATTATTAGCGCAAAAATTGTCATATACTTGACCGCCTATTTGAGAATTATATTTTTGCCCACGAAGAATGTTATCTCTTACGTATAGCAAATGGTCAAACCAAGGAAAATCTGCAATAGGAAGTACTAACTCTGTACTTTTATAACCTATCAAATGCCCATTTGCATCCAATTTATCTTCATAGATAAAAGGATGCGTATCTACCCACCATTGGTATATCAAACTACCATTGAAATTACCACCCAATACATCCTTAAAGGATTTGTACTTTTGGCTGGCATCAATTCTGCTTAATAAGAATGGGTCACTCGTTATTTGCGCAATTCTTTCATCTATTAAGCGAGATGTACTCTGATAATTTCCTGCTTCATAATTTGATTCAATATCAGAAATAGCATTTTCTTTATATTTGTTATACCATGTCAAAAGGTCCTTATCCGAGTACAACATCATATAGATATCGCCAAGAAGTTTGCAAAAATTTACATATTTTTCTCCTACGGCATATCCATATTGCTCCTGTTTAAAAAGGGTCTCTTGTAATTTCAAGAACGATGAACTATTATCAATTGGTGTATAGGTTGAAGGTGTAAAAGTTGATGGTTGGAAATCAACATCCTTCAAACGCATACTTGGAATATTTTGAGACGATGCTTCAAAAAACACTCCATTTAGAATAATGAGTAGTATTATCAAGTGTTTCATAAACCTTAAATTAGCAGACTTGTTATTTTTTACAAGAAAGCAAGTCATCGGATAACAGTAAATTGTCCAATGCTTGCATATGTCAGAAGATTCACTTATCTTAGTGCTGCTAAAAACTCAAATAAAGAATATCTGACATATGGCAAAGGTAAACATAAAATCTGAGAAAATCACTCCTTTCGGAGGAATTTATTTTGCAAGCAAGGCTTTTTATGCACTTTCACTTGACAAAGTCATCAACGGCACTCTTGGTGTTCGCAGTTCTACCTACAACGGCTACCAGTGGGACGAGTTGGTGTCAGCCATGTCTGACGTGTTCCTCTGTGGCGGTGACTGCGTGGAAGATGTCAACAGAAGCGAGTGCCACCTGCGGAAATCTCCAGAAGTCCGAATACCAACGAGCCACACAATCGGGCGTGCCATAAAGGAACTCGCCAATGAAGATCTGAAATACAAGTCTTCGTCAGGCAATGTGTTCAGATTCAACACCAACCCAAGACTCAATGACCTTCTGATGAAACTCAACATGAAGATGGGACTGCTCAAATCCGGCCAAACTGTCAACGTGGATTTCGACCATGTTTTCGTCAAGACGGAAAAAGCCGATGCCAAGTATTCGTACAAGCAGGCTTACGGCTATTTCCCCGGCGTCGTCTCAATAGACGGCATCATTGCGTACATCGAAAACCGTGACGGCAACACACCCGTCAAGTTCCATCAGGCAGACACGCTGTCAAGGGCTTTCAAGCTGCTTCATTCATACGGCTTGCACATAGGCGTCTTCCGTGCCGATTGTGATTCCTATTCGGAAGATATCATAAGGACCGTTGACGGCAACTGCCGCATATTCTATATACGGGCCATACACAGTGCGTCGATATACAGCCGCATACAGGATATACGTGAATGGAAGCGCGTGGAGATAGGCTCGCAGGAAACGGAAGTAGCCTCGTTCATGTCAACACAGTTCATGGAGGATTCACATTACCGCATTGTAGTGCAGCGAACAAAGGAAAAGGACAGCACACCAGACCTTTTCGGCGAAAGGTACACTTACCGCTGCATCATAACCAATGACTGGGAGAGTGAAGAGAAGAGCGTTATCGAAACGTACAACAAGCGTGGGGCGAGAGAGCGCGACTTCGACCGTCTCAACAACGACTTCGGATGGAAGCATCTGCCATGCTCCTTCTTGAAAGAGAACACCGTGTACATGATACTGACAGCCTTCTGCATAAATTTCTTCTCGTATTTTGTAAGAGTAGTGTCATCCGTGTTCACCAGCTTGTCTCCTACGTCAAGAATCAAGAAGTTTGTCTTCCACTTTACCGCCGTATGCGCCAAATGGACAAGGACGGCAAGAAGATGGTGGCTGAATTTGTATACTGGCATGCCGTATGACAAACTTTCTTTTGGATAGATTCATTTTCTTCGTGGCTTTTGAATTTCAATCCCCAATGGGGAAAGGGGCGTTGTGTCCAAATTTGAACGTCTTTGGATTTTTATCGTGCAGATATGCGTATGCGTGCGATAAAAATCTAAAGAATATACGAAAAGACTTTGTCTGCTAATTTAAGGAAAGTTACAATTATACAGGCAAAAATCCAAATTTATATGACATTATCCTTATTGATGAAACATGGGCTGCAGAACAAACCTTTGGGTAGTTTTCTTGCACGGACAGACAAAAAGGAGTACTTTTGCAGAAAATAAACACAATCAAGGATATACACAATTTACAATCTGAACAACGGAAATGGATTACGATTTTGACAAACTTGTCGACCGGAGAGGCACAAATAGCCTGAAATGGGACGACGACGTTGACAGCGACATCATACCGATGTGGGTGGCAGACATGGACTTTGAGGTTGCGAAGCCCATTACAGATGCACTGCACAAACGCATAGACCATGCGATTTTCGGCTACACAAAAGCGCCCGACAGTTATTATCAGTCAATAAAAGACTGGTTTATCCGCCGCCACGGACTGACTATTGAGAAAGACTGGATACAGCCTATCATGGGCGTGGTGCCGGCAATATCGTGCGTAATAAAGGCGATGACAAAGCCCGGCGACAGCGTACTCATACTCGCTCCGGCATACAACGGTTTCTTCCCTGCCGTGCGCAACAACGGTTGCAACGCAGAGATGTCGCCACTGAAACCTGTGGACGACACTTTCGAGATTGACTTCGAAGACTTTGAAAGGAGAGCCGCAAAACCGGAAGTAAAACTGTTTCTGCTCTGCAGTCCGCACAATCCGGCAGGCAGGGTGTGGCGTCGCGACGAACTGGAAAGGCTCAATGACATCTGCCTACGCCACAATGTAGTGGTGGCAAGCGACGAGATTCACTGCGAAATTGTCATGCCCGGCTACAAGCACATTCCGTTCATGACCATTTCAAAGGAGGCTCTCGACAACTGCATAATGATGGGTTCGCCGACAAAAGGCTTTAATTTTGCCGGTCTGCACATTGCCAATATCGTGTGCAACAACCCGGAATGGCGCAAGAAAATAGACCGTGCCATCAACGACAATGAGGTTTGCGACCTCAACTCATTTGGCATTCTCGCCCTACAGGCTGCCTACAACGAGAGCGAAGACTGGCTTGACGGCATGTGCAAATATGTCTACGACAACTACATGGCGCTGAAACAGTTCTTTGCTACTGAAATGCCCACCCTTCAGGTGACACGCCTTGAAGGCACATATCTCGTCTGGGTAGACATCCGCCCGACAGGAATGACATCCGAAGACCTTGCCGCAAAACTCAAGGAAGAAGGCCGAGTGTGGATGAACGACGGCAAGATGTACGGTGATCCAGAACACTGTCAGCACCTGAGAATAAATATTGCATGCCCGAGAAGCCGTATGATGGAGGGGCTGAAGCGCATGGCTTCCGTCGTAAAACCCATGTTGTAAATGCTTTCGGAAACAATCACAAGCGTACAAAACCCCAAGATAAAGCGACTGCTGCAACTGCAACAGAAATCGTCGGAACGACGTCGTGAGGGTCTGTTTGTAGTGGAAGGCCGCCGCGAACTCACACATTGCATCGAAGCAGGCTATGAAATCGACACTTTGTTTTGGTGCAATGACATGGCGGAGGCATCTCTTGATGCGGACTTGATGTCGTCATGCGGCAGGATTTTTGCCGTGTCTGCCGACGTGTACGCCAAGATTGCCTACCGAGGGAGTACTGAGGGCGTGGTAGCGGAAGTGAGAAGCCGCGACCACACTCTCGCCGGCTTGCCGCTAAAAGACAATCCTTTGGTGGTTGTTCTCGAGAGCGTGGAGAAACCCGGAAACCTCGGTGCTGTGCTCCGAAGTGCAGATGCCGCCGGAGCGGATGCCGTAATTGTGTGCGATCCGCTTACCGATTTGTATAATCCGAACCTGATTCGCAGTTCCATAGGGGCTTTGTTCACCGTACCATGTGCAACGTGTACATCCGATGAATGTATAGCGTTCCTAAAGTACAATGGAATCTCCATCCTCACGGCACAACTACAGGACTCGTCACTTTACTACGATACCGATATGTGCAGAGGCACTGCCATCGTTATCGGAACGGAGTCTACTGGTCTTTCCGACGCATGGCGCAAGGCGGCAGATGCCCACATCCGCATCCCCATGCTCGGAAAAATGGACTCCCTCAACGCCTCTGTAAGTGCCGCCATACTGCTCTTCGAGGCTGTCAGACAACGCAAAAGCCGGTCATAGGGAATTTCCCCTGACCGGCTTTTGCCGTCTTTTCCACTATCTCCTACCGTGACGTCTTCACTGTCAGAGTAATATCCTTTGTCGCTTTTTGCTTGTTTGTGAGCACCGACAAGGTGAATTTCGCCGTACCGTTCTTCAATTGTTTGTACGCCATGACGTGCGCCGTATAGCGCAGTCCCTTGTGTGCGGCAAGGTTCTCTACCAGTATTCCGGGCGAAACTACGATACGTCTGTTGCCGGAAACCTCTTTCACCATTGGCTCGACATTGCTGGCAGAAGCATTTCCCGCATTGTAAATCTCAAACACGATGTCACATTGTTTGCCACAAGTCAGGACATTGCTGCCATCTGGAGTTACGAACCTGGCATTGCGAATCTCCAACACCGCTTCCCCACATCCTGTCTGTTCTTCCGGATTGCCTGCATTTCCGAAATCAATGTCTATGCGGTCGTCACCGGAATTCGTGGCATCGAAACCGCTGTTATCGCTTCCGTACTGACCGTAATTATCGTTTTGGCTACCGGTATTATTCCTTTCGGCACGTTTGGCGGCAAGCCTTTGCTTTTCCTGACGGTACTGCGCCATGTCTTCTTTCTGTGCATTGTCAGCGGCATTGCCTATCGCAGCCCCGACAACAGCCCCGCCCGCAAGTCCGATAATAGTGCCCACATCACTTCCGCGCGGTCCTCCGCTGATTCCGCCTATGGCACTTCCCAGAAGCGAACCGAAGTATGCACCGTTGGCAGCGCCGTATCCCTGATATGTTCCGCAACTTGCCAGAATCATCAACCCTGCAACAAGTATTGTCAAATTCTTTTTCATAAGAGAAATGTTTTATGTTATTTGCAAGGGCAAAATTACACATTTATTCCATTACCAAAGGAGTTTTTTCCTACTTTGAAAAGGGAAATTCCCTATTTATATATATCTTTGCACCAATAAGAACAACCTGGCATGGATTTTACAAAAGAACGGTATACCAAAGCCAAACCAAACTTTCTACAATCATGAAATACCTTTTAATCACAATTATCTTGTTCGCGTCATCCTTCGAAGCGAAGGCTCAAGAGACGGCAGACAGTTCTCTGGTCACCACAACCACCTGTATGACTATGGACAAGGCAAGTCAAAAGAAACTCTACAAGCAGACACCTCAATGGCGGAAATACAAGACACTGAAGGCTATCGGCTGGAGTATGTTTGGCGTAGGAATAGCCGGAACAGTGGTATGTACATATGGCAACGCCTTCGACGCTTTCACTAACGCCAATTACAATAAAGGCAACGAAAAGACATGGTCAGTTCTTACCCGTGTAGGAGTAGGTCTTGTGGCATGCAGTATACCTGTATTGACATTCGCATACATCAACAGGGCCGCCGCAAAAAAGAGCGTCCGGTTGTCTCCAGCCTGTTCAAGCATTATCGTAGACACGCCGACCGGCAACAAGGAGGTTGTGCCCGCCTTGGGCGTCTGCCTTGATTTCTGAAAAGCAGCAAGGGGCGCAACGGATGTTGCGCCCCTTGCTGTAAACACTTGCAGCCTCCTTACAGCGACTTCAGTGCAACCTTTATGCGGTTGAGGGTTTCCTCTTTGCCGAGGAAAGCGGATATGTCAAACATTCCAGGACCCTTGCCCTCGCCTACCAAACATAGGCGGAAAGCGTTCATCACATCGCCGAGTTTATATTCCTTTGCCTCTATCCAAGCGTGCACAGCAGCCTCTTGACTTTCTATCGAGAAGTCGTCAAGCCCCTCCAAAACCTCACTCAGTTCAGTCATCTGCTGCGGAGAGTACTCCTTCCAACGCTTCTTCTTCGTCTTCTCATCGTATGACGTGGGGGCTATGAAGAAGAAAGAGCAGAGCGGCCAGAGTTCCTTTACGAAGTTCACACGGTCTTTCATCATGTGCACAACCTGCGTTACCTGTTCCATGGTGGCGTCAACTCCATTGTTGGCGACTATCGGAGCAAAAAGTCCCGCAATCTCTTCATCGCTCTTTTTCAGCATGTATTCGTGGTTGAACCAGATACCTTTCTGATAGTCAAACTTCGCTCCTGCCTTTGAGCAGCGTGAGATGTCAAACGCATTGACGAGTTCGTCGAGCGAGAATATCTCCTGTTCCGTACCCGGATTCCAGCCAAGCAAAGCAAGAAAGTTCACCACCGCCTCCGGGAAATAGCCGCTCTCGCGGAATCCCGACGACACTTCACCTGTCTTAGGGTCATGCCATTCCAGCGGAAAAACGGGGAATCCGAGACGGTCACCGTCACGTTTCGACAACTTGCCCTTGCCTTCCGGCTTCAATAACAGCGGCAGATGGGCAAACTGAGGCATGGTGTCCGTCCAGCCGAAAGCCCCGTAAAGCAAGACGTGAAGCGGCGCACTCGGCAGCCACTCCTCACCACGGATTACATGGGTTATCTCCATCAGGTGGTCGTCAACGATGTTTGCGAGGTGGTAGGTAGGCAGTTCGTCGGCACTCTTGTACAGAACTTTGTCATCGAGAATGTCGCTCTTGATGACCACATCGCCACGGATGAGGTCATTGACGTGCACCTCCACGCCCGGCTCCACCTTGAAGCGGACCACATACTGTTTGCCTTCCGCGATGAGGGCATCCACTTCCTGTTTGTCAAGAGTCAGCGAATTGCGCATCATACCGCGTGTCTTGGCATCGTATTGGAAGTTCTGTATCTCCGCACGCTTTGCCTCCAGTTCCTCCGGAGTGTCAAATGCTATGTAGGCTTTGCCGTTGGCCAGCAACTCGTCCACATACCTTTTATATATATGGCGGCGCTCACTCTGGCGGTAAGGACTTTTGTCGCCGCCGATGCCCACGCCCTCGTCAAACTTTATTCCGAGCCATTTGAACGACTCTATGATGTATTCCTCGGCTCCGGGAACGAAGCGGTTAGAGTCAGTGTCCTCAATTCGGAACACCAGATCGCCGCCGTGCTGGCGGGCAAAAAGATAATTGTACAACGCCGTGCGGACACCTCCGATGTGGAGCGCCCCTGTAGGACTTGGTGCAAAACGCACCCTCACTCTTCTTTCTGACATTTCTTTCCTTTGGTTGCGGATGCTGTCCTGTCTTTATGCTGACAGTCTGGCAGCAAGGGAAAGCATCCTTGCAATTGTAAAAATATGTGCAAAAGTACGACTTTTTTTTCTCTTTCGCATATTTTTTTCGTATTTTCGCATACGGAAAAAGAACCGACAAAAACACTCAATGGAACAGATAAAGAAATACAACAGGCTACTGTGGCGCAATATCATCACCATTTCCATACTTGTGCTGGGAATAATGGCGTTGATCGTATGGTTTCTTCCACGCAACGACCGCCAGACTTTCCACTATGACATAGGCAAGCCTTGGCTCTACGGATCACTCATTGCGAAATTCGACTTCCCAATATACAAAACCCAGGAGGTCCTACAACATGAGCGGGACTCTGTCTTCGCGGAATTCCAACCCTACTATTTCCTCAACACAAACACCGAGAAGGAGCAGGTGGCAAAGTTGCAACGCGACTACCAAGACGGTTTTCCCGGACTGCCCTACGAGTATCTCCGCATCATCGTAAACCGCCTGCACCGCATCTATCAGGCAGGTGTCATCAGCACGCCCGAATACAACGAACTCGCCAAGGACACCACTCGGGCGGTGAGAATCGTAAGCGGAAAGGAGGCGGAAAGCCGGTATATAAGTTACATGTACTCCACACGCACCGCCTACGAACAGTTGTTTGTTGACGATGAACTGGGGGCTTTGAAGCAGATACTCCAGAAATGCAACCTCAACGAATACATCGAACCGAACCTCACTTTCGACAAGAAGCGCACCGAAACGGAACGTAACGACCTGCTCAATTCCATTCCTGTGTCAAACGGAATGGTGGTTGCCGGGCAGAAAATCATCGACCGCGGCGAAATTGTCGATGCCCACACCGGACAGATGCTTGCCTCTTTCGAGAAAGAAAAGAACCGTATCAACTCCAACGAGAACGAGATTCACTACACGCTTCTGGGGCAGATAATATATGTAAGCATCGTAATGATTCTCTTCACATGCTACATATACCTCTTCAGACGCGACTACTTCGAAAAGTTGCGCTCCACCGCCATGCTCTATGCGCTCATAGCGGTGTTTCCCATACTGGTGTCGCTGATCATGAAGCACAACTTCTTTTCCGTCTACATACTGCCTTTCTGCATAGCGCCGATATTCGTCAGAGTGTTCATGGACTCGCGTACGGCATTCATAACCCATGCCTCCATGATTCTGATTTGTGCCGTGGCGGTCAACTATCAGTATGAGTTCATCATAGTGCAACTCGTTGCCGGCATGGTGGCAATATACTCCTTACGAGAACTGACAAGGCGTTCGCAGGTGCTGAAGACCGCCTTCCTCGTCACGCTGGCGAGTGCCCTGGTATACTATGCCCTGCAACTCATGCAGAGCAACGAACTGTTGAAGATGGATTCCGACATGTACTACCACTTCTTTGTCAACGGTGTGCTGGTGCTGTTGTCCTATCCTTCGATGTACCTGATGGAGAAAATGTTCAACTTCAACTCCGATGTGACGCTCTTCGAACTGTCCAACACCAACAAGGGAGTGCTGCGTGAACTGAGCGAGGTGGCTCCGGGCACATTCCAGCACTCCATTACTGTGGGCAACCTTGCTGCCGACATAGCCAACAAAATCGGCGCTGACAGTCTGCTCGTGCGTACAGGAGCACTCTATCATGACATCGGCAAAATGCAGTCACCGGCATTTTTCACAGAGAACCAGTCGGGAGTTGACCCTCACAAAAACCTCACTTACACACAGAGTGCCCAGACTATCGTGAGCCATGTCAGCCGCGGCCTGGCACTGGCGGAGAGGTACGGACTGCCCCAAATCATAAAAGACTTCATACTGACCCACCACGGCCGTGGACTGGCAAAGTACTTCTACATCATGCAGAAGAACGCACACCCGGGCGAAGAGGTTGACCCGGAACCGTTCAGATATCCCGGTCCTAACCCCTTCACACGCGAACAGGCCATACTGATGATGGCAGATACCGTCGAGGCAGCGTCGAGAGCAATGCCGGAATACACGGAAGAGAGCATCACGGAAATGGTAAACAAACTCATCGACGGACAGGTGGCAGAAGGTTTCTTCAAGAACTGCCCCATCACATTCCGTGACATAGAGGTGGCGAAACAGTCACTCATCGAACGCCTGAAGAGCATTTACCACACGCGCATTTCCTACCCCGAGATGAACGGAGAACAATGCAAGGCATAACAGACCGCATCTCCCGCTGGTGGCATTCACTGGGCTTCGGCATACAGTCGCCGTGGGCATACTCCATTGTGACCGATGTCATAGCGGAGAAACTGCCCTATTACGACTACGAACGCATCGACAGGGAATACCGTTCTCCGCAAGAACGCCGCCGACAGAAACTCTTTCTGCGACTGTGCAACCGCTATCCGCAATGCCGGTTCTACGCCATTGGTGACCTGCCGCAGTCCTATGACAACCCCACTTGCGGCATTGTGACCGACGGGGTGTTCGTCCTGACAGGCATAAGGGTATCGGAACACACGTTTCAACGTTGGCTGTCGATACGCGACAGCGATGCCGTCGGCGTCACATTCGACCTCTACGATCTCGCCTTGTGCTTCCCCGAAGAAGGCAGGATAAAGCAACATTACAGACTGAAATATTGACTCTTCACGACATCGTCACGGTGTCAACCATAAGCGCACGGCAGTAAAAATTTGTCATTTGACGCATTTTTTTCTGTATTTCCTTGTGGATTACTATAAAAATAGTATATTTGCAGCCGCAAACAACAAATACTTGAAACTATGTATTGGACACTTGAATTGGCGTCAAAACTTGAGGACGCCCCTTGGCCGGCTACGAAGGATGAACTGATAGACTACGCTGTGCGTTCCGGATGTCCGTTGGAGGTGCTTGAAAACCTCGAAGAGATAGAAGACGAAGGCGATGTCTATGAGGGAATAGAGGACATTTGGCCGGATTATCCCGACAAAGACGATTTCCTCTGGGACGAAGAAGAATACTGATCTCCCTTTGTTGGGATTGGCACATAAAAATCAGAAAACAAGCAGTACAGACTGTTTCTTATGAAAGGTCTGTACTGCTTGTTTTTTTGCAATACCGCCTTTTGGGCAACAAAAACTGCAATCCGGGCAGCCGTTTCCCGGTTTTTCCCTTAAAAACAGATAGGTATATTAGAACAGCCTCTAAACAAATCATTTTCAGATAGGCAAAAAAACGAGGTGATAAAACGCAAAGAATTTGGCTCAAGACTTTTAGTTTTCGGCTTTTTCATTTGTTTACTGGTCAGAAATGCTCTAATTTTGTCTTGAAAAATAATTCAACAGCAAATACAAGTAAATGGTTGGCAGAATACAATTCTTAGAATTACACGAAGATTCAACGGTTTGGATTATTCATTTCTACGAGACAACCTGACTTGATGAGTGACACAACCTTCAAGGATATTTATTTCTTGTATTATAAGAAATAGTGATAGCGACGAAAACAATTGGCAATTCAAAAACGACGAATTCCTACAAGTAAAATAATAACACTATGGTTTCAAATCCCCCGGAGTATCTTGTTGAGGAAGTAAGAAATACGTATGGCATTGAGGTTCCGTTGGAAACTGCCATTACATATCTTGAGAGTATCCCCGAACTTACGCCAGATGCACTGTATGATCTTTATACAAGTTATGATATGCAATATGACTGTGGCGCAAGCAGTGGTCAGCAATCTCATAATGTTGTAAAACTACATGGATATAAGTTCACAACTTTAAAGAACGATGAAGTGCCCAATCAAAAAGGTGTGTACATATGGTTGCTTAAGGATGAAGCAGTACTTCCCACTGTTGACGGATGTTCTCCACAGTATTCTTTTGTCGACTATAATGGCAAGCAATATAGGGTATTGTACATAGGTCAAGCCCAAAAAGAAACTCTTTATAATCGGGTTGTGAAGACGCATTTACGTGGAAATCCAAGAAACAGTACGCTATGTTGGAGCTTGGCGGCGATTATGGGCAAGCCCTATGTTTTAACCAAGCAAAACAAACCGAAAATGGAGAAAAAGTATTGGCCGGAAATAAGCGACTGGTTACGCAAGAATTGCTATCTTATGTATAAGGTGTGCAAGAATGTGGACGACGAAGAATGCGCCCAGATACAGACATTTTGTCCCCCTCTTAATATCGCCGACAATCCTTTAGGGAAAACAGATCCGTTTATAGTAAAGGTGAGTAGTTATCGTAAAATTCCCGGGGGTTATCAGGAAAGTGCGTCTTCGAATAACCTGCATATAATAAAGAGAAGATTTCTTTGGCTCATAGTTGTCGCAGTTTGTCTTTCATTGCTGTACTTTGCATTCATGAATTAAAGCCATAAACTAGAACTCTTCTATCATTATCTTTAATCTTTCCGAAGAAGCATATTTCTCCAGCAACAGGGCAATGTACTCTGCACATGCCAGTAGATTTCCTTCGTCACCGTCATAACCGTTGATAAAGCACATCAGGCGGCGTGTTCCGGCGGTTATCTTCGTGCGCTCGTTGTCGCTCGTCGGAGTGCCTATACCTCCTGCACCGTCACGGTAGACCGGCATTCCGGCAATGTTCAGTTTGCCGCGTCCGATGCCTTCGTAGTCCTCGCCCTCGCATCCGATGCCAAGGGTGACACTGTCTCCCACGACCTTATCCATATCGAAGCCGCCTATGCTGTAGCCGTAGCGTATGGAAGCGAGGTTGAGCAGGTCTACGACAGTGCTCACTCCATAGAGTTCCTTACCCTGCAGGAGACGACGGCACAACTGTTCGTTGCTCGGGCGATAGCGGCTCGGATCTTTGCCGCACACCCTGTACGCCTCGCGTGTGCAGCGTATGCCGCTGCGCTCTTTCACGCTGTCGGGAGTGAAAGCGGTGCGCAGCCACTGTGTGGCGGCGGCTATTTCCTGCCAAAGGGCATCGTTGTGGGGAGTGTCCTCGACCGTGGCGTACAGTGCGCAGCCACGGAACGATGGGCAAGCACTGCGGAACTGCTCTGTCAAAGTTATGGTTTTCGTTTCCATGACATCTGTGTTATGTTGCTGCAAACGTAGTGCTTTTTATCCATTTCGTTCCGTATGACACAATATTTTTGCGCCCATTGCGTTATAAGTTGAGTGAAATCAAGATGCGTCATACTGTTTCTCCTCATGCTGGCGGCAGGCAACCTGCGCGCCCAGTATGACCCTGCGTTCAGCCATTACTACGACATGGAGCCGTCGTTCAACGCCGCTTCCGTCGGCAAAGCGGCGAAACTCAACATCAATGCCGTGTACGCGCTGTCGCTGGCAGGCTTCGAGAACAACCCGAAGACAATGTATGCCGCCGCCGATATGCCGTTCTATTTCCTCAAGACCTATCATGGAGCAGGTCTGCAACTGCTCAACGACCAGATAGGACTGTTCCGCCACCAGCGTCTGGAGGCACAGTATGCTGTGAAATTCAAACTCTTCGGCGGCACAATGTCGGTTGGAGCGCAGGCCGGACTCCTCAACGAGAACTTCGACGGAAGCAAAGTTGACCTTGAAGACTCGAGCGACCCGGCGTTCACAACATCGAGTGTGGACGGCAATTCCATAGATCTCAGCGCCGGAATATACTACATCAACGGTGCGGCATACGCCGGACTATCCGTCCAGCACGCCAATGCCCCGACCATAGGACTGGGTGACAACAACGAGATAAAGGTCGACAGGACATATTATTTTACCGGCGGATACAATATAAAACTAAGAAATCCGTTTTTGACAGTAAAGCCTTCGGTGCTCGTGAGGACCGATCTGACCGGCTACAGGGCTGACATCACCGGTCGGTTGGTATACAACGTGGACAAGAAAGTCATGTATATCGGTATCAACTACAGCCCCTCCAACTCCGTAGCGGTGCACATCGGCGGCAGCGTACACGGCATAATGCTCGGCTACAGTTACGAATACTACACCAGCGGCATCAGTTTCCTCAACGGCAGCCACGAGTTGTTCATCGGCTACCAGATGGATATCAACCTGATGAAGAAAGGCAAGAATATGCACAAAAGTGTGAGAATACTATAAGAAAATGCAAGATATGAAGAAAACAATCGTGGTTTTCGGGGTCATAACCGCCGTCATGGCGTTGACGGGCTGCATGAGCAGCAAGCGGATGACCTCCTCAGTAGGCTCCGGCGGAGAGGTGACCGGTGTCGGCGGACGCACGTTCACCGAACCCACACCCTACGGAATGACGAAGATTCCGCGCGGTTACCTGCATATGGGAATTGACAAGCAGGACAGCCTCTGGGGCAAGGACATACCGGCAAAGGACATCTCTGTGGATGGATTCTGGATGGACGAGACCGAGATAACCAACTCCCAGTACAAACAGTTTGTGCTCTGGGTGCGCGACAGTATACTGCGCACGCGCCTCGCAGACCCCTCTTACGGTGGCGACGAGAGTTACATGATAACCGAAGACAAGAACGGTGAGCCGGTCAAGCCCCACATTAACTGGAAGAAGCAACTGCCCCGCAAGCCCAATGAAGACGAACTCAGGGCCATCGAGTCGCTCTATACCACCAACCCGGTGACAGGCGAAAAACTCCTCGACTACACGCAACTGAACTACAGATACGAGGTCTACGACTATGTGACTGCCGCCTTGCGCCGCAACAGGATGAACCCCGGCGACCGCAATCTCAACACTGACGTGACGGTGAACGCCGACGAAGTGGTGATGATCTCCAAGGACACGGCCTACATAGACGACGAGGGCAGAATCATAAGCCAGACCATTGACCGCCCGAGATCGGGTCCGTGGGACTTCCTCAACACCTATATCGTCAACATCTACCCCGATACCACGGTATGGGTGAACGACTTCCGCAACTCCGACAACGAGATGTACCTGCGCAATTACTTCAGCAATCCTGCCTACAACGACTATCCTGTCGTGGGTGTCACTTGGGAACAGGCGAACGCATTCTGCGCATGGCGCACCGACTACCTGTTGAAAGGACTGGGAGCAGAGGCGCGCTACATACAGCGCTACCGTCTGCCCACTGAGGCAGAGTGGGAATATGCCGCCCGGGGAAAGGACGGCACGGAGTTCCCTTGGGACAATGTGGACACGAAAAGCGAGGAAGGCTGTTTCTTTGCCAACTTCAAACCCGACAAGGGAAACTACACCAAGGACGGCAATCTCATAACTTCCAAGGTGGGAATATACTCCGCCAACAGCAACGGACTGTATGACATGGCGGGCAATGTGGCCGAGTGGACGAGCACGATATACACCGAAGCCGGAGTGGAAGCGATGAACGACCTCAACCCGCAACTCGAATACAAGGCGGCAAAGGAAGACCCCTACCAACTGAAACGGAAGAGCGTGCGCGGCGGATCATGGAAAGACCCTGAGAGTTACATACGCTCCGCATGGCGCACTTGGGAATACCAGAACCAGCCACGCTCCTACATAGGATTCCGGTGCGTGCGCAGTCTCGCCAACTCAACAAGCGAAAAGAACAAGAAGACAAAGAAATAAGGATTATGCCAGGTTACAGTAAATTCAATATAGTCTACCGTTTGCAGAAATGGATGGACAGCGTCGCCGGACAGACATTCATGAATTACGCCTATTCATGGGGTGCGTCCGTGGTTATTCTCGGTACTCTCTTCAAACTCACTCACCTGCCCGGAGCAAATCTCATGCTGTTTATCGGTATGGGAACGGAGGTGTTCGTGTTCTTCATCTCGGCGTTTGACCGTCCGTTTGACAAAACGCAGGACGGCATGGAACTGCCCACATCACGCAGCAGTGTTGCCGATGAGGAGAACGGGAGCGAAGACGCTGAGACCGCAGCAAGCACGGTTGTCGTTCCGGCCGGTGCCGTTCAGGGCGGCACAGTCATCATAAACGGAGGCGCGGCAGGCAGCAACGGACCTACGACACCAGCCCCTGCCGTGACACAAGAGACGGCGCAGGCCATGGAGGAAGCCACCACAACATACGTCGACAGGCTGAACGAACTGAACGAGATGCTGCTTAAAGTGGCGGCACAGAGCGAGAGACTCACGACAGATTCCGTCGAAATGGAGAACCTGAACCGCACTCTCACTGGCATAGCCAAGGTATATGAAATGCAGTTAAAGGGCGCTTCGCAGCAGATAGGCACCATTGACGAGATCAACGCCAAGACCCGCAAGATGGCGGAACAGATAGAGTCGCTCAACAAAGTGTATGCACGCATGATTGAAGCCATGACCGTCAATATGCCCGGGGCGCAGGGCTCATCCTCCAACCCGACAGTATAACGGTCAAACGAATCACGGATATGGCAATAAAGAAAAGACCGGTAAGCCCGCGCCAGAAGATGATCAACCTCATGTATGTCGTCTTGATGGCCATGCTTGCACTCAATGTGTCCAACGAGGTGCTCAACGGTTTCTCGCTGGTCGACGAGAGCCTACAGCGTTCAACCGCCATTTCTGCCAAGGGAAACAACTCCATCTACAGCAACTTCGAGCAGCAGATGAAAGCCAATCCCCAAAAGGTGAAAGAATGGTTTGAAAAGGCGCAGAACGTAAAAGAGATGAGTGACTCACTCTATAACTTCGCGCAGACACTGAAAGTGGCGATTGTCCGCGAGGCTGACGGCAAGGACGCAGACCTCGAAAACATCAAGGCCAAGGACAATCTCGAGGCGGCCTCGATAGTGATGCTCGCCCCCGGCACAGGACAAGGAGGCAAACTGTACAACGCAATAAACAGTTACCGCAACCGGGTTCTCAAGATGATACCCGATGAAGAACAGCGCGACATCATCGCAGGCAACCTTTCCACAGAGGTAAGCCGCCAAGGCAAGGCTCTCGGAAAAAACTGGCAGGAGTCCATGTTCGAAAACATGCCGGTGGCAGCAGCCGTCACTCTGCTCTCAAAACTGCAGAACGACGTGCGCAAGGCGGAGGGAGAGGTGCTTCATGACCTCGTGTCGAACATCGACCTCAAGGACATCCGCGTCAACAAACTGAGCGCTTTCGTCATTCCGGAATCACGCACTGTCGTCAGCGGAGACCGTTTCTCGGCGCAGATTGTCATGGCTGCGGTAGACACGACACTCCAACCGCAGATATACATAGGCAACAATCCCGTCAACCTGAAGAACTCCACATACGAGTTTACCGCCGGTGGCGTGGGCGAACACACGTTCTCCGGCTACATCACAATGAAGAACGGAGGCGGCGAGACAATCCGTCGCGATTTCTCGCAGAAGTACACCGTGGTCAATCCTTCTGCCACCGTGTCCGCCGACTTGATGAATGTGCTCTACGCAGGATACGAGAATCCGATAAGCATCTCTATCCCTGGAGTGCCCCTCAACGCTGTTTCGGCAAGTATGTCGGGCGGCAGTTTCCGCAGCATAGGCATGGGCAAGTATATCGCGAAGCCCTCTGACGTGGGCAAGGACGTGACCATCACCGTGTCGGCAAACCAGAACGGACACGCCCGACAGATGGGCAAGTTCGTGTTCAAGGTGCGCAAACTGCCCGATCCTATAGCCTACATCCAACTCGGAGACGACCGTTTCAAGGGCGGAAGCCTCACCAAGCAGGCTCTGATGTCAGCATCCGGCATCAAGGCGGCAATCGATGACGGACTGCTTGACATACAGTTCCGTGTGGTAAATTTCGAGACCGTGTTCTTCGACAACATGGGAAATGCCGTGCCGATGACATCCGACGGAGCGAATTTCTCCGCCCGACAGAAGGAGCAGTTCCGCCGTTTGACCTCACGCCGCCGCTTCTACATCTCACGCGTAACGGCTGTCGGACCCGACGGAATCACACGACAGTTGCCGTCAGCAACCGAAGTTCAACTGAAGTAAACAAGGAAACAAAGATATGAAAAGACTGTTTTTCATCCTGTTCACGGCATCTCTCGCCCTTGCGGCGAGTGCCCAGCCTGTAGCCAGAAAGGCGCAGAAGCAGGCGGCAGAGGCGAAGTCGAATGCCAACAACATGACAGTGCGCGCGCAACTGTCCTATCCTGCGGCGATGCCAATGGCCGAAGACGTTGTGTGGAGGCGTGATGTATACCGTGATATAGACCTCAACGAGGGCGCAAACGCAGGGCTTTACTATCCCGAAGAGCCCACAGGCGACCAGCAGAACCTGTTCACTTACATCTTCAAACTGATGCTCACAGGCAAGATAAAGGCTTATGAATACCGTCTTGACGGCAACGAGTCGTTTGTGGATTCGGCGCGTGTGAAGCCCTTGGACTTCATGGACAACTACAACATCTACTACGAACGCAACGGCAAATCGCTGAAAATAGACAACAGCGACATACCCTCACGCGACGTGAAAGCCTACTATCTGAAAGAAAGTGCCTACTATGACCAGGCGTCAGCCACATTCCACAAGAAAGTCATAGCACTGTGTCCGATAATGAAACGCGCCGATGATTTCGGTGACGGAGCGACCTCCTACCCTCTCTTCTGGGTGAAATACGACGACCTCGCACCGTTTCTCGCCAAGCAGACGGTGATGACCAGCGACCTCAACAACGCCGCCACGATGTCTGCCGACGACTTCTTCACCAAGAACAAGTACAAGGGAAAGATCTACAAGACGACCAATATGCTCGGCAAGACCCTTGCGCAGATAGCCGGAGAAGACGAGACAAAACTCACGGCAGAGCAGAAAAAGATAGAAGCGGAGATAGAGGCTTTCGAGAAAAACATCTACGGCAATCAGGCACGAAAGGATTCTTTGGACAGTCTGAAAGTGCAAACGGCAACGGAGAAGAAAGTGAAGAGGACGGCGAGAAAATCGTCATCGACATCGGCACGCTCCACAAAGAAAGCAAAAAACAGCACTTCTTCCTCTTCCACGGCGCGCGTTTCGGCACGCAGAGAGCGGCACTGATGCCGTTACAACAGGCTCTGCACTGTGCCAAAACTGCGTTTTCATACTGTTTTTCTTTGCTGACAGTGAATTATTTGCTACTTTTGCAGCATACAAAACCAACTGAAACAACAAAAAAAGATGAAAAAACTATTTGCCATCATTGCGGTCGCACTTGTCACAACGACGGCTTCCGCCCAGTTAAACTTCGGTGTCAAGGGTGGACTTAACGTGTCAAGCATCTCCCTCAACGGTAAACTCACCGACAATCTCAAGAGCGAGAACCAGGCAGGATTCTTCATTGGTCCTACCGTAAAGTTCACTTTGCCTCTCATAGGTCTGGGCTTCGACGCCGCGGCTCTCTATGACCAGAAGTCTTCAAAGATGGAAACCGTGACGGTAAAGCAGCAGTCTATCGTCGTACCTATAAACGTCCGCTACGGCGTTGGACTTGGTGACCTCGCTTCCATCTATGCTTTCGCTGGTCCGCAGTTCGGTTTCAATGTCGGCGACAAGGACTTTAACCTCAAGTCAATGTCCGTTGACTATAACCTCAAGAGTTCCAACATCAGCCTCAACGTAGGTGTCGGAGTTCTTCTGGCAAAGCATCTGCAGGCATCAGTCAACTACAATATCGCCATGGGAAAGACCGGCGACTTTGACGCAAACGCTGCATCTGAAGCCCTGAAAGACCTCGTCGGCGACGCAAAGACCAACACCTGGCAGATAGGTGTGGCTTACTGGTTCTAAGACACTGCCCCATGATAAAGATGTATGTCATGCCCACCTGTCCCTACTGCGAGTATGTGGAGCGGCAAGTGGAGGGTGATGACCGCTTCAAAGTGGTTGACATCGGCAGCCATGTCATGAATCTGAAAGAGTTTCTGCGCCTGCGCGAGACCGACAAAGCCTTTGACGAAGCGAAGAAAGTGGGCGATATCGGCATTCCGTGCTACCTCCTTGAGGACGGCACCGTGACGCTTTCGTCTGCCGATGTGGGACTTGAGCCAATGCCCGAACCGGCATCATGCAGCATTGACGGCAGCGGATGCTGATATAAAAGAACAGTTCTCATGAGAGGACTGCACCGCAACGGATTTCCGTAGGTGCAGTCCTCTCGCTTTTTATCCTCCCTACTACTCTTTCGAATTTCTCTTACTCCACACGGAAGAGCACTGCATCGGTGAGCGTCACGCCCTTGTTCTGTTCACCAAGACATTCGCCCATGTGAGTGTAGAATACCGCCGTCCTGTTCCAGTCCGCCTTTTTCCAAAAATGCACTGACGGCGACCACATCGCAGTCACACACTTTCCGTCGGGCCTGACCCAACTTGCTTCATACACATTGTCCTCCACACGCAACACAGGCCGGGTGCTTCCCGACGGCAACATCCTCGTCATCGTGCGGTAAGCCTGGCACGACGGCTTTTCGGAAAAGTCCTTGTGGATAAGTCCGAAACTGTCTTCCGCCTCGTTGGGGTCGTCTTCACGCGAACGCAGATTGTACCAAAAAACACGCTCCACCCCCAGTCCAAAGGCAACAATGTTGGTTCTCGCCACACGTCGTGCCTGTTCCGCCTCCTTGTCTACAGGCGGATTGAAGTACATACGGGTCTGGAACACAATGTTGCCGCGCAGTTCCGAGCGCAGTTTATAAATGCCTGCCACAATGCCGTGCACCCGATCCGTACCGGCACAGACGAGAGGTATCAGCGTGTCACCCTCGCACAGGTTGTCGTCAGAAAGGTATCTGGCAGGGCTTAGCGGTGTGATTTTCCATTCATACGGACAGGAGTTGCCGTCAGCACGCCACGTCTGCGGCGGCACTTCCGACAGTTCCTCGCCTGTCACGGGGTCAGTCTTGCCGCCAAGCAGTGCCATGTGAAGTTTCCTGTAGTTGCTGTCCGCCACCGCACGCGCACCCAAATTGGACTCGCCCGACGACGCCGCATCGTAATAGAACGGACATCCTCCTGCCAAGACTATGGTACCGCCACGGCGCACATAGTCCACTATGTCAGGGAAAAACCTGTCGGGGAAAAACTCGTCGGCAGAGACCACAAGCACAGGAACTTTCCTTACACTCAGCCGTTTCAACTCTTTCAGTGAGACGGCACGCACACTTCCGGCACACGGTTTCAGGTATTCGTCAGCCTGATAAGGGGTGAGTGCCACATAGCCGGTGGTGCGGTCGGCGATATAACCCACGCAGACGCGGCTCTCGTCTATCCCCACACGCCGCAGCGAATAGGGCAGCATCTGGCGGTAGAACCCGTCTGCCGAACAGGTGTCGCGGCAAGTGTTCATGCCGCACTCGGTGAGCCATACCGGTCTGTACTGTCCGTAGCGGTGCATCAGACTGTCAATCTTGCCGCAGACAAGGATATTGTCTTCGGGCGAGAAATACGAATGGAAATTCATGATGTCCACGTCCTCCATTGCGCCGAGACTGAAGATGTCGTCGACGAACGTCCTCTGCACCCCGCCAAGACCTGTCAGCAACACCTTGTTGTCAGGGTCTGCGGCGTGCAGACGGTCGGCAGCCACCTTGAGCGAACGTGCATATTTCTGTGCCAGAGAGTCTATGCCGCCCATGAAGTCCACCTCGTTCATCACCTCCCAATACCTGACTCTTCCCCGGTATCGGTTGGCGAGGGAGTCGACATACGCTCCATACGTCGGGTCATCCCATGGGAAAGGGCCGAGCCAAGTGAGAATCGGCAACAACTGTTGGCGGTGGCTGTCTACGGAAGACATCACCCCGTCAAAAAACTGGGGGGCGAAATCGGTGGCGCAGCCGAACACGGAACCGAAGTCAAAGTCGGACCTCACCCACCCCACTCCGAGACTTCGGGTGAGTTGGAGTTCACGTTCCATGTAGGGATAGTCCATGTGCGGCCGTGTGATATGGGTACACACGCCGTACGGGTCGTCAAGTTTCTCCGTACAGGGGAACAGCGGGCGCAACGTCCGTCCGCCTTTCCCATGCTCCGCAGCCAACGAGGCGGCAGAGGCAGTGACGCACAGGAGCATCGCCACGAGGGTCAGTTGTGTAAACCGCTGTTTCATTGCAGTATAGACATATAGGTCTTTTTGCAGGTCAACTCACAACGGGCGGCACGCCGCAAGCCGTCAACTGACGGCAAACATTATGAGAACCTGCGCTATTAGCACACGCACAAACATACCCAAGGGATAGACCGAGGCATAACTCACGCTGGCATTGTCGCCCTCCAAGGTGTCGTTGGCATAGCCCAGAGCCATGGGATTGGCCATCGCTCCGCAGAGTATTCCGCAGACGGAAGCGAAGTCAAACTTCTTGCTCTTCAGCGCAAGCACACCTATTATAATACACGGCAGCATGGTCAGCACCGCTCCTATGCCCACCCACATCAGACCTTCGGGTCGGAAGATGGTGGCGAAGAAGTCGCTGCCGGCAACGATGCCGATGCACGCAAGATACATGGACAGACCGAGTTTGCGCAGCATGAGCGAGGCGGAACGCGTGGTGTAGGATATGAAATGAAGCCTCGGACCGAGTGCTCCCACGAGTATTCCGACCATGATGGCACCGCCAGCCACACCGAAATGGACAGGTGTCTGCATACCGGGAATGGTTATCGGGATAGTGCCTACCGCCAGTCCGAAGATGATGCCGAGGAATATGCTGCCGATGTTCGGCTCCTCAAGCGTCTTCACGGCATTGCCCAGGAAACGCTCGACATTGTCAACAGCCTCGTGTTCTCCCACCACAGTGATGCGGTCACCATACTGCAGGCGCAGGTCATCAGTGGCAAGCAACTTGATGTCGCCGCGTATCACACGGCTCACATTCACGCCATAAGTGTCGCGCAAACGCAGTTTGCCGAGTATCTTTCCGTTCAATACCGTGCGCGTGAGCACTATCACGCGGCTCTCCAACTGCGCATCTATGGCGTTCCAGTCTATCTTCTCCCTGTTCCAGTCCTTCTGGTCTTCCACGCCGAAGAGCAGTTCCAGCGCGCGCTCATCGTCGCGTGTCGTCACCACAAGCATCTTGTCATTGATCTGCAGGCGCGTCTGCGCCATGGGCAGGATGACCTGTTCGCCGCGCCAGATGCGCGATATGATGAAGTGCAAATGGCTGTCCCTCGCTATCTCGGCGATTGTCCGGCCGCCGACAGCAGGGTTCACCACGTCGAATTCGGCTATGTAAGTGTGGTCGTCATCACTCTTCGACTTCGACTTGAGGTGTTCATCCTTGACGAAGAAACGGCGCAACAGCATCATGACAAATATCACACAGACCACTCCCAACGGATAAGTCACGGCAGTGGCCAGAGCCACGCTGCCGCTCGACAGACCCAAAGAACTCAACGACTGCGTGGCGGCACCGAGGGCAGGAGTATTGGTCGTGGCACCGCAAAGCAAACCTACCATATCGGGAAGGCTCACTCCAGTAAGGGGAACAAGCACCACCGCCAGTGCCGTGCCGAGCGCCACAAGAGCGAGACTCCACACATTGAAAGCCACACCCTCGTGCTTCATCAGTCCGAAAAAGTTAGGCCCGACGTGCAGACCAAGCGTATACACGAACAGAGCCAAGCCGAACGTCTCGGCATAACCCACCACCGTGGCGTCCATTGCCAGCCCGAAATGACCGGCAATAATGCCTACGAAAAACACGAAAGCGACGCCCAGCGACAATCCGCGAAACTTTATGCTGCCCAGACACAGCCCAATGGATATTATGAGAGACAACACCACAACAGCCTGTATGGATGAGTGTTCAACGAACAGGCCGTTTATCCAATCTGTCATTGTTATGAAACCGTTGATTAGTACATTTCTAATTCCAGTGCAAAACTATACATTTTTCCTGACAGAAGAAAATAATTCCCTTGCTTATTTCCCCATGTCCCTCCCGACACTCCACACGACCGTCCATGCCGGCACAGCCCTTTTGCGGTTTACAAGCACCGTTCTTGCAGTGCGGGAAGCACTCTCTTGCGGCGAACCACGGTCGTGGGCAGGCCGGATAACGACCGTGAACCGATCGGATAACGGACGTGAGCCGACCGAATAACGGTCGTGAACAACCCGCAAAAACGCAACTTTCACCATGCGATTTGTGTCCGATTGCACCAGAACACTGCCGATTATGCAAAATAAACAGTCAATTGTTTGGAAGCAAAATGTACATTATATAACTTTGCGACAGTCAATACAACTAAAAACATCAGTCGTTTCTTATGGAAAACAATTATCAGAAAATTTTGGAAAAAGTCCGGAACAACAACAGCGGACTATCCACATTGGCAGGTTTTATCATTGCTTTTGGAGTTATAGACATTGTTGCAGGCATCATTTGTCTTTTTGCCGCTCTCGGCATTGGAGGAGGGTTATGGCTTTACGGACTTGTGGCTATCGGTTCTGGAATAAGTCTTTTGTTCTTTGCAGGTGTCGGTAATGCTGTCAACGACATACGCATCTATACCATTGCAAGATACGAAACAGAACACCTCACGGAGGAAGAGGCCGAACAGGAAGACGCTCCGACTGAGACAGAAGCACAAACCAGCCAGAGCACGAACACAGATGTCAGTAAGTGAGATGTCACTTGCAGCCGTCTTCTTGCGCACAAAAGAGGAGGATTATGCACTGGCATAATCCTCCTCTTTGTCATTTCGTTTCCGTGTGATTCGGCTGGGGTTCGAACCCAGGACCCACAGCTTAGAAGGCTGTTGCTCTAATCCAACTGAGCTACCGAACCGAAAACGTTGCAAAGTTACAAAATTTAACGCACAACTTAAAGGGCGCAACCGCAACGTTATAATTTCTTAACACGTCAACCGCTTCGGCGTTCCAGTTAGCCAACAACATTGCACAGGGCTTGAAAAAGGGACTGCCGCACAAAGCGACAGCCCCTCTCCTGTTGTGCACAATTACTTCGCGTACGCTATCGAACGGGTCTCTCGGATGACGGTAATCTTCACCTGTCCGGGGTAAGTCATCTCGTTCTGTATCTTCGTTGCTATCTCGCTGGAGAGCTTTTCCGACTCTGCGTCGTCCATTTTGTCCGCTCCCACGATGACACGGAGTTCGCGTCCAGCCTGTATTGCATAGGTTTTCGTCACACCGGGATAGGACATTGCGATAGCCTCAAGGTCGTTGAGACGCTTGATATACGCCTCTACTATCTCACGGCGAGCACCCGGTCTTGCGCCTGAAATGGCATCACAGACCTGCACAATCGGAGCGAGCAGCGTCTGCATCTCCATTTCATCGTGGTGTGCACCAATAGCATTGCAGATATCCGGCTTCTCCTTGTACTTCTCGGCAACCTTTGCTCCATAGATTGCGTGCGGCAGTTCGTTCTCCTCATCGGGCACTTTTCCTATGTCATGGAGCAGGCCGGCACGCTTTGCCTTCTTCGGGTTGAGACCCAGTTCACTTGCCATTACGGCACAGAGATTGGCTGTCTCGCGTGCGTGCTGCAACAAGTTCTGGCCATAGGAAGAGCGGTATTTCATCTTTCCGACTATCCTCACGAGTTCCGGGTGCAGTCCGTGGATACCGAGGTCTATGGTTGTACGCTTTCCTGTTTCTATGATTTCGTTGTCAAGTTGCTTCTTTACCTTCGCCACGACCTCCTCTATGCGAGCCGGATGAATACGTCCGTCGGTGACGAGTTGGTGCAATGCCAGTCGGCAGATCTCCCTGCGGACAGGGTCAAAAGCAGAGATAACGATTGCTTCCGGAGTGTCGTCAACAACGATTTCCACACCGCAGGCTGCCTCGAGGGCACGGATGTTACGACCCTCACGACCGATTATACGGCCCTTGATCTCGTCGTTGTCGATATGGAACACCGACACGGAGTTTTCTACTGCCGTCTCTGTAGCCACACGCTGTATTGTCTGGATGACGATTTTCTTCGCTTCCATGTTGGCATTGATCTTCGCCTCATCCATAATCTCGTTGATATAGCCCTGCGCTTCGGTCTTTGCCTCGTCTTTGAGAGCCTCTATCAGGCGTGCCTTTGCATCCTCTGCACTAAGTCCGGACAGTGCTTCCAGTTTGGCACGTTCCTGAGACTGCATCTTTTCAAGTTCCTGTTGCTTCGTCTGGAGGAGTTTCTTCTCATTCTCAATGCGCAACTGTTCCTGATCGGCATCCTGCTTCCGGCGTCCGAGTTCCTCCTGACGCTGGTTGAGGGAAATCTCCCTTTGCTTCAGGCGGTTCTCGTTCTGCTGGATTTTCTGAGTGCGCTGCTGCACCTCTTTCTCCAGTTCCGACTTCTTGTTGAGGAACTTTTCCTTTACTTCGAGGAGTTTCTTTTCTTTCACTACCTCGGCTTCCTTGTTGGCTTCAGCCACAATCCGGTTATATTCTCCCTTGGTTACATAACGGAAGACCAAATAGCCTGCTGCCGCACCCAATGCCAGTGCCACTGCGGCTACTATGATTGTTACTAACATAATTTATATATTAATGATTAAACGTTCTTTCTCTTGTTACTTCATAGCCTCCTCTATCTCCGAAGTCAACTTGGAAAGAATGTCATTCAAAGGTGTCATGTCCTTTCGGGCAGTCTCTTTTTCGTAGCGCAAGGCAACGTCTATGAGTGCCATATACATTATCTCCTTGTCGCTCTTTATACCTTTGAAATGCGTCGAATAACTATTCATCACATCCGAAATGAGTTTCGCCCCCTTTCTGTAATATTCCTCTTCATTTACCGGAATGTTCACAGAAAGGTCGGTATCGTACAGATGTATCGTTATGCGTCGTTTTTTCTCTGTTGCTCCGTCCATCGCTCAAGTCACTTTGAATTGAGGAGTGTTATACACTTGTTGATGTCTCTGATTATCTTGGCAACCTTGGCTTTCGCCGTTTCAAGGTCTCCATCGGTCACCTCAAGCATCTTTGCCATCTTCAGGCTGTCGTAATCACGCTGCGCCTGAACCAGGCTCTTTTGCAGTTGCTCCACCTTTTTATCCTTTTCATCCAGCATCTCCGTGAGTTTCCTGTTCTCCTGTACAATTTCCTTGTACTGGAGAATCATCTGCCTCATCCGGGTGGTGAAAAGTGTCAAAGTTTTGTCCTCTGCATCCATACAGCGTATTATTTGTCCCTACAAATTTACTTCATTTAGCCTTATCTCACAAGCAATCAGCCGCTTTTTTGCCGTTATTTAGACAAAAAAGTTGCCGGATTACTCGTTGTCAGCCTTGCGTGGCTCTTTCTTTGCCAGCATTACGACTTGGAAAACGAAGTCCGTTATCCAACCCTGAGAGAAGCCCAGACGCTTGTTGTACTGCCGTATGGCAATGGCAGTTTTCATCACCTCCACGTCAGAAAAGTCGTTCTTGCAGAGAATATCGTTCACTGTCTTCTCCGTCATGGTGCGGATGGCACTCTTGAAAAGAGATGGCACACGGAGTTTGAACTTCATCAGGTTGCCGAGCAACATCATCAAATCCTGCGAGAAGCCTTGGAACTGTATCATGTAGGTCTGCACATCCTGCATCTTGTGGCAGTTTTTGCGGATGCTCTGATCAATCTCCTTGAAGAACGAATCCGGCGTTTTGTAGATGTCCTTCATCATCTTCTTGCAGTGCGATTTCTCCGCTACACCCAGTTTATTGTTGGCTGTCGGCACATGAAGAGTTGCCTTGAAAGTGCGCAAGTCAGGCAATGCCGCAAGGTTGTTGATGCCCATTCCTGCCGCCATTGCAGCCTGAAAGTACACTCTGACAAGTGTCATGTAGTCTTCCATGCCGCCGGCTTTGTTTTCTGCTGCTGTCTTGTGGAATATCTTGGAAAAAAGTCCCATAATGTAAAATTTACGTATAAACACGGCATTGAGACCGCCTCAATACCTCTGCAAAAGTACTATAATTTATCCAAACGGCAAAGATATCGCCTCAAAAACGCCTGTTTATGCGCACTTGTCGACAGTTCGCACTACAAGACAACGGAAAGGATGGGCTGACGGCGACACTTTGTCAAACGCCAAGTCACGCCTGTCCCTGTTTCAAAATTTTCTGTATCTCTTCGTCGGTACTGCGCAACTTGTCGTTACACAGTTTTATCAACTGTTGCGCTTTCTTCAGTTGGGCGACGAGTTCGTCCACTTCGAACTCGCCGTTTTCCATTTTCCGGGCAATCTCTTCTAACTGGCTGACAGCCTCTTCGTAGTTTATTTCCTTTTTCTGCATATTCTTTATCTTCGACAAAAAGTCATTTCACCAGTGACCTGACCCTACCTTTTTCCAGTACGGTCTCTATCTCTTGTCCCGGTTGCAGCGTCGATGCGTCGCGCACGAGTTTTCCATCGAGCAACGTCATGGAGTACCCGCGTTTTAGCAAAACGACAGGATCAAGCGCAGCCACACGTTGTGCGATAATCTCTATGCGGTGCTTTTCACGCATGAGACACATCTTCGCATTCATCGTGAGCGACGAAGACAATCGCTGTAGGCGTGCAGTCTGGCGTTCGGCAAGCAGCGACATACTCGACACGATGGTATCCTGCGCATCCTCCACACGCTGCAATACCTTTGCCAGATTTTCCGTCAGGAACGCCGCAGCGGCAGTCGGCGTCTTCACCTTGAGATGCGATATGAGGTCAAGCACACATTCGTCACGATCGTGTCCGATACCAGTTATGACCGGCAAGGGGAAGTTCGCCACGTTCTCCGCAAGTATCAGGGAGTCGAAAGCCGCCATGTCCGTAGTCGCTCCGCCGCCCCTGATTATCACCACACAGTCGAAATCATCGGCACGGAGGTTTATTTCATTAAGTTGCGACACTATGCTTTGCTCCACCGCCTCACCCTGCATGACCGCAGGAAACAGCGTCGGGAAGAATTTCAAACCGTATTCATTGCGAAGCAACTGGTCGCAGAAATCGCCGTAACCGGCTGCCGTAGGACTGGAGATTACGGCTATGCGCTGGCAAAAGAGGGGCAACCGCAGTTCCTTTTGCAGGTCATACACGCCCTCTGCTTTCAAGGTTTCTATCGTTTCCTGCCGCTTTCTCGCCATCTCGCCAAGCGTGAACGACGCGTCAATATCGTCGACTATCAGTGCGAAACCGTATGCAGGATGAAAGTCAACACTCACCTTCAGCAGCAGTTTCATGCCCGGCTCGGGATTTCCTCCGGCAACTTTCACAAACGCCGCACGCACTTTTTCCCATTTGTTCCGCCAACATTTGGCAGACGCGCGGGCTACAGGCAGAGAGGAAAAGACATCTTTCTGCACGAGTTCCATATAACAATGCCCCTTCGACTCGCGGCACTCCGCCAGTTCAGCCTCAACCCAGTAGAGTTCCGGGAAGGCGTCTTCGAGCGAACCACGCACGAGAGAATTGAGTTCAAAAAGACTTATCCTGTCCATATCGTGCTGCAAAAATAAGACATTAAGGCGACATTTCACCAACATATCTCAATTTTTTCCGCCCTTTGCAACATACTCTTCCGTTACGGTTGCAAGCAATGGCAATTATCCGTAACTTTGCATTATAATTGACAAACACATGAGTAACAATAAAAGTACACTGGAGTTGGGAACAAAGCCGGCAGGGCAATTGCTGGTCCGTTACGCCGTTCCGGCAATTATTGCAATGGTAGCCTCATCGCTCTACAATCTCGTTGACCGCATCTTCATCGGTCAAGGTGTAGGAGCAATGGCCATAAGCGGTCTCACGGTAACATTCCCTTTCATGAACCTTTCCGGCGCTTTCGGAGCGGCAATAGGTGTGGGAGCGTCCACGCTTATAAGCGTCAAACTCGGCCAGAAAGACTATAAGACTGCACAAAACATATTCGGCAACACAATAACACTGAACATCATTGTCGGTGTAGTGTTCGCTGCGATATGCCTTGTGTTCCTCGATCCCATTCTCAGACTGTTCGGTGCGTCGGACGACACCTTGCCTTATGCACGCGAGTATATGGAGTTTATCCTCTACGGAAACGCCATCACGCAC
Source organism: Faecalibacterium prausnitzii (assembly GCA_963611255.1). GTDB lineage: Bacteria > Bacteroidota > Bacteroidia > Bacteroidales > Bacteroidaceae > Prevotella. Next base: position 48,887 of record CAVDQB010000009.1, on the reverse strand, counting down.
CTCTATTTCGGCATGAACGCCGTGCTGCGCTCCGCTTCCAAACCGAAACACGCTATGGCAGCCACGATATTCACTGTGATACTCAACGCCATTCTCGACCCTATCTTCATCTACACCCTGCACCTCGGCATCCGCGGAGCGGCGTATGCCACCATCATATCGCAGTTTGTGGCAATGTTGTGGCAGTTCTATATCTTCAGCGACAAGTCGCAGATACTGCATCTGAACAGCGAATACCTGAAACCGAAGTGGCATCTTGTAAAGAACATTATAGGCATCGGCATATCTCCGTTCTCCATGAACGCCTGTTCATGTCTGGTGGTCATCTTCATCAACAACTCGCTCGTTCACTACGGAGGCGACTATTCTGTGGGCGCTTACGGCATAGGCAACTCGATAGTGTTTATCTTCATCATGGTCACGATGGGCCTTAACCAAGGAATGCAACCCATTGCCGGCTACAACTACGGAGCGAGAAAGTATGCCCGGATGATGCGTGTAGTAAACCTGACCGTTATCTTTGCCACAATAACGACCACCCTCGGCTGGTTCGTGTGCGAGTTTGCCCCGGAACTGTGCGTACGCCTTTTCACCAACGACGAGGAACTTACGCAGATTGCAATCCGCGGTCTCCGCATCAATGCACTGTTCCTGCCAATTGTGGGATACCAGATGGTAATCACCAATTTCTTCCAAAGCATAGGCAAAGCGAAGATAAGCATCTTCCTCAGCCTGTCGCGTCAGTTGATTTTCCTCATACCTCTGCTCGTCGTTCTGCCACTGTTCTTCCGTGTCGACGGAGTGTGGGCGGCTCTTCCGGCGAGTGATTTCCTTGCATCATTTGTCGCCGCATGGTTCATGATAGTCTACATGAAGCGGTTCAGAAACCACAAGGAAGAACCCGACAACAAGGAGCGCAACTACAGTTACTACACCCCTCGCACTGGTGCTGCGCCCCGAAGTATGGCTCCACAGGCAGGTGGCGCGATTTATGAAAAGATTGTCCGGGAAGAGGAGAACACCGCTTTGGAGAAAGAATGAAACGAATCGGAATCATCAGCGACACACATTCCTACTGGGACGAACGCTATAAAAAGTATTTTTCCGAGTGCGACGAGATATGGCATGCCGGTGATATCGGTTCGACAGACGTGGCGGAACGTCTTGCTGCAATCAAGCCTTTGCGTGCCGTATGCGGCAATTGCGACGGCGGCGATCTGCGGTTCAGGTTTCCTGAAACGTTGCGTTTCAAGTGCGAAGACACCGATGTGCTGCTGACACACATAGGCGGTTATCCAGGCAACTACGACGCAAGAGTACGCAGTCAGATATATGCCAATCCGCCTAAACTGTTCATCTGCGGACACTCACATCTGCTCAAGGTGAAGTATGACAAGACTCTCGACCTGCTGCACATCAATCCCGGAGCGGCAGGAATTATGGGGTGGCATCCAGAAAGGACTATAGTGAGGTTGACAATAGACGGCAGCACGTTCAAGGATCTGGAGGTCATAACACTCGGAGACAACAAGTCACGTTTGTAGTCCGGCACACAATAAACGGCGAAAAGGAACGTTTTTAAGAATAGAAAAAGCGAAACAACAAACTTAAATCATGAAGACAATCGTTATCACAGGAGGAGCCGGTTTTATCGGAAGCCATGTAGTGAGGCTCTTTGTCAACAAGTATCCTGAGTACAAAATCATCAATCTGGACAAGTTGACCTATGCCGGAAACCTCGCAAACCTCAAAGACATCGAGGACAAGCCAAACTACAAGTTCGTAAAAATGGACATCTGCGATTTCGATGCCTTCTATAAGTTGATGCAGGACGAGCAAGTTGACGGCATCATTCACCTTGCCGCAGAGAGCCATGTAGACCGTTCCATAAAAGACCCGTTTACCTTTGCACGCACAAATGTCATGGGCACGCTCTCCCTTTTGCAGGCAGCGAAACTCTATTGGGAAAGTCTTCCTGAAAAATATGAGGGCAAACGGTTCTATCACATCTCCACAGATGAGGTCTACGGTGCATTGTCCATGACCCACCCGGAGGGCATCGAACCTCCGTTTACCACCAAAGCGTCGAGCGGAAACAACCATGAGGCTTACGGAGAGGACTTCTTCGTTGAGACGACAAAATACAATCCTCACTCCCCCTACTCCGCCAGCAAGGCAAGCAGCGACCACTTTGTGCGTGCATACCATGACACTTACAGTATGCCGACAATAGTTACCAACTGCTCCAACAACTACGGGCCCTACCAGTTCCCGGAGAAACTGATACCCCTTTTCATCAATAACATCCGTCACAAGAAGCCCCTGCCTGTCTACGGCAAGGGAGAGAACGTGCGCGACTGGCTCTATGTGGAAGACCATGCACGCGCCATTGATGTCATCTTCCATAACGGCAAGATAGCCGAGACCTACAACATCGGAGGTTTCAACGAGTGGAAGAACATTGACATCATAAAGGTTGTGATAAAGACTGTCGACCGTCTGCTCGGGCGGAAGGATGGCGAAGACCTTGACCTTATCACCTATGTGACCGACAGGTTGGGACATGACGCACGCTATGCCATTGACTCACGCAAGTTGCAGGCGGAACTCGGGTGGGAACCGAGCCTCCAGTTTGAAGAGGGAATAGAGCGCACCGTGAAGTGGTATCTCGACAATGAGGAGTGGATGGACAATGTTACGTCCGGCGACTACCAGAGATATTACGATGCGATGTACAGCAAACGGTAACAACAAACAAATACATTTTCTATCTACGATGAGCGGAAACAACGGCATTACAGTGGCTTCTCCCCAATGGCAGGGCATCAGAAGCGGATTGAAAATCATGCTTTTGGGTTCAGGAGAACTCGGCAAGGAGTTTACGATAGCGGCAAAACGCAAGGGCGTGTATGTAGTGGCTTGCGACAAATACGACAACGCTCCTGCCATGCAAGTTGCCGATGAGCGCGAGGTTTTCTCCATGCTCGACGGCAATGCACTGTCAGCCGCAGTGGCGAAGCACAAGCCCGACATCATCGTACCCGAAATAGAGGCCATACGGACCGAATGTCTGTTTGACTTCGAAAAGCAGGGCATACAGGTCGTACCGTCGGCACGCGCCGTCAACTACACCATGAACCGCAAGGCGATACGCGACCTCGCAGCCAAAGAACTGGGGCTTCGCACCGCCAAGTATTTCTATGCCACGACATACGAACAGTTGACCGAAGCATCCAAGGAGATAGGTTTCCCCTGCGTAATCAAACCTCTCATGTCATCTTCCGGACACGGACAGAGCACAGTAAAAAGCCCCGACGAACTCAAGAATGCCTTTGACGCGGCCATGGAGGGCGCACGCGGCGACGTGAAAGAGATCATCATAGAGGAGTTTATCCACTTTGATGCGGAGTTCACCCTGCTCACCGTCACGCAGAAAAATGCCCCCACGCTGTTCTGTCCGCCCATAGGTCATGTGCAGAAAGGCGGCGATTACCGTGAGAGTTGGCAGCCGTTCGCCATCAAGGAGGATACTCTGAGGCAGGCGGAATACATGGCTGACAAGGTGACAAAGGCTCTCAGCGGTTATGGGCTGTGGGGTGTGGAGTTCTTCCTCACCAAAGACGGCGAGGTCATTTTTTCCGAACTGAGCCCCCGACCGCACGATACTGGCATGGTGACGCTCGGCCATACCACCAACCTTTCTGAGTTTGAACTGCACCTGAGAGCCGTTCTCGGATTGCCAATCCACGATATCCGTCTGGAACACGCAGGCTGTTCGGCTGTCATTCTCGCCGACAAGGACTACGACAAAGCCCCCGACTACAATCTCGGCGATGTCCTTTCCGAGGACTGCACAAGGGTGAGAATCTTCGGAAAGCCGGAGGCTCACCGCGGCAGACGCATGGGCGTAGTGCTCTGCTACGGCGAGAAAGACGCAGACATGGACTGTCTGCGCAACAAGGCGAAACATCTTGCGTCAACAGTTCTGGGCACTGGCCCATACATGGAAAAGGACTGACATGGCATTAGGAAAGATTATTGACTTGCCGAAAATCACCGACCCGCGCGGCAATCTCACCGTTGCCGAACAGTTGAAGGAAGTGCCTTTCGAAATCAGGCGTGTCTACTGGACATACGATGTACCAGGAGGCGAAAGCCGCGGAGGCCACGCCCACAGGCGACTTTACCAGTTGGTTGTAGCGATGAGCGGCAGTTTCAGTGTTACTCTCGACGACGGTCACGCTACACAGACCTACCTGCTGAATCATCCTTGGCAGGGACTGCTCATCGGTCCTGGCACATGGCGCACGCTCGAAGACTTTTCTTCGGGAGCCGTATGCATGGTTTTGGCATCGGAACTGTTTGACCTTGACGACTACATATACGACTATGATCAGTTTAAGGCGATATACGGCAAGTGACAAAGACACTTGGAACAAGTTCGTGGCGAGAGCAAAAAACGCCACGTTTTTGTTCTTCCGGGACTATATGGACTATCATAGTGACCGTTTCGAGGACCACTCCCTGATGTTCTATGACGACAACCGGCTGTATGCGCTCCTGCCGGCGAACATCAGCGAAGACACTTTCTATTCTCACCAGGGGCTGACCTACGGAGGCATCATCCTCGATGAGAAAGCCTCAACTCCCACCACTCTGTCACTCTTTGACGCACTCAACGAATATCTGAGGGGAATAGGTATAAAGCGTGTTGTCTACAAACCTGTGCCACACGTCTACCATTCGCTGCCTGCGGAGGAAGATCTCTATGCCCTCTATTGGAAATGCAAGGCGACAGTTACAAAGCGCGACATCGGAACTATGCTGGAGTTCGGCAACCAACCACGGTGGGCTCGTCTGCGGCGGCGCGGTGTCAAGCACGCCGAAGAGGCAGGACTTACAGTGAAAGAAGACGACAATCTGGAAGGATTTTGGCAGATATTGGAGCAGAACCTGTGGGCTTGCCACAGAGTAAAACCGGTACATACCATAGCGGAGATGCGGCTTCTGAAAAGCCGTTTCCCTGAAAATATCAGACTATATAACGCCTACAAGGAAAAAGAACCTGTCGGAGGAATATTGCTGTATGTAAACAACAGGGTGGTACACGCACAGTACAGTTCCGCCAGTCCGCTTGGCAAACGGCTCGGAGCACTTGACATCATCTACGACAAGATACTCAACCACGACTTCAAAGACTACAAATACTTCGACTGGGGACGTTCCACCGAAGGCGACGGACACATACTTAACGAGAATCTCATAATGCAAAAGGAAGGTTTTGGCGGCCGTTCCGTCATCTACGACACCTATGAATATACCCTATCTTAGCCTCAAGGCAATCACGAGTATGCACGCTGAGGAAATCCAGCAAGCAGTAAACGCAGTCATCAACCGTGGCTGGTATCTTCAGGGAGATGCCGTCCGCGGGTTCGAGACCTCCTTTGCCGACTACACAGGAGCTGAGTATTGTGTATCTACAGGCAACGGTCTCGATGCGTTGAGACTGATGATTAGGGCGTACAAAGAGTTGGGCAGACTTCACGACGGCGATGAAATTATCGTACCGGCAAATACGTTTATCGCCACAATTCTTGCCATCACAGACAACAATCTCACGCCAGTACTCGTAGAACCTCGCATCAGCGACTTCCAGATTGATGACTGTCTGATAGAGCAAGCCATAACTCCGAAGACGCGTGCCATAATGATTGTGCACCTCTACGGATACGATGCCTACACGGAAAAAATCGGTGACATCTGCCGCAAACACGGTTTGCTGTTGCTGCAGGACTGCGCCCAGGCACACGGACTGGCAGTAAGGTCACGGCAGGAGGGCGTCTGCGGATGTGAGGCATACTCATTCTATCCGGCAAAAAACCTTGGTGCTCTTGCCGATGCGGGTGCCGTCACCACCAACGACGGAGAGTTGGCGGAGGTCGTCAGGGCTCTCGGCAACTACGGTTCGCAGAGGAAATACGTTTTCAAATACAAAGGACTGAACTCCCGTATGGACGAGATCAACGCCGCAGTGCTCTCTGTCAAACTGAAGTATCTTGACGCTGACAACAACAGAAGACAACAGATAGCCGACTACTACATTGACAACATCAAGTCAGACCTGTTGTCACTGCCTCCACGCAAAGGCGTCCACCACATCTTCCCCATACTTTCCCCACAGCGAGACGCCCTGCTGGAGCACCTCAAAGAATACGGCATACAGGCTGCAATCCACTACCCCATTCCGCCACACAAGCAAGAGTGTTACAGCGAATGGAACTCCCTGTCGCTGCCGATAACCGAACGGATACACCGCGAGGAACTGTCACTGCCGCTCAACCAAGCCATGACCGACAGCGAGGTAGAGTATGTTGTCGACACAATCAACCGTTTATAATATCCGAAATCCGACATGATTGTTTGTATAGCAGAGAAACCAAGTGTGGCAAGAGACATCGCCCACGTCATCGGAGCGACCCAACCGCACGACGGTTACATAGAAGGCAACGGCTACCAGGTCACATGGACGTTCGGACATCTGTGTACCTTGAAAGAGCCTAACGACTACACTCCCAACTGGAAAGTGTGGTCTTTGGGAGCGTTACCTATGATTCCGGCACGCTTCGGCATAAAACTCATAGAGGATAATGGCATAAAAAAGCAGTTTGCAACAATCGAACGGCTGATGCAAAATGCCGATGAGATCATCAACTGCGGTGATGCCGGACAAGAGGGAGAACTCATCCAACGTTGGGTAATGCAGAAAGCGGCAGCCCGATGCCCGGTAAAACGTCTGTGGATATCGTCGCTTACAGAGGAAGCAATCCGTGATGGCTTCAGCAATTTGAAAGACCAAAGCGAATACCAGCCGCTGTATCTGGCGGGTCTGTCGCGTGCTGTCGGCGACTGGATACTTGGCATGAACGCCACAAGACTCTACACTCTGAAATACGGTATGAACCGTCAGGTGCTCTCAATCGGACGTGTGCAGACGCCGACACTGGCTCTCATCGTCAACCGGCAGAAAGAGATTGAGCACTTTGAACCAAAACAGTCGTGGGTACTTTCCACCCTCTACCGTGACACGAAGTTCAGTGCCATTGCCCGTGACGAGGAAGCCGAAGCGGAGGAAAAGGCAGAAATACAGGAGGCGGCAGCCCAAGGCAAAACGCTGAACTCAAAAGGTCCGATATACAGACAGGTGGAATACAGCACCCAAGAGGACGGTCAGAAAGTGATGGAGGCCATAAAGGACAACCCCTTTACCGTCGTCAGCACAAGCAAGAAGAAAGGGACGGAGACACCGCCGCGCCTCTATGACCTCACATCTCTACAGGTTGACTGCAACAAAAAGTTCGGTTTCTCCGCTGACACGACGCTCCAACTCATCCAGTCTCTGTACGAGAAAAAGTTCACCACCTACCCCCGTGTAGACACGACATTCCTCTCCGACGACATCTATGCGAAGTGTCCTGCCACGATGAACGGTCTTTTCAAGACCTCGTTCGCAGGCAAAGCCCCCTACGCGGAACTGGTAAAACCCCTCGGGGGAAAGCCTCTGAAGAAGAGCAAAAAGGTGTTTGACTCGTCGAAAGTGACCGACCACCACGCCATAATCCCAACTGGAGTGCCGCCGCAGGGACTGAGTGACATGGAGCAAAAGGTTTTCGACCTTGTCGCACGCGCCTTTATCGCCGCTTTCTACCCGGACTGCAAGTTCGAGACAACGACTGTCATCGGGCAGGTGAACACCGCCGATGCCGACCCGGTAATGTTCCGTACGTCGGGCAAAGTGATTGTCGAAGAAGGTTGGAAAGCCGTATTCAAACGGCAGAAAGGCTCTGACGACGACACTGTGGCACAGGACAACGACTCTCCGCTCCCCATATTCACAAAGGGAGAGAGCGGTCCTCACATCCCCACCCTGTCGGAAAAGTGGACGCAACCGCCGAAACCCTATACGGAAGCGACACTTCTCCGGGCAATGGAAACGGCGGGCAAGTTCGTCGACAACGACGAACTGCGTGACGCTATGAAGGAAAACGGCATCGGCAGACCGTCAACGCGCGCCGCCATAATAGAGACCCTGTTCAAGCGGAGATACATACGCAAGGAGCGGAAAAACCTCATTGCCACACCGACAGGCATCGAACTGATTGACCTGATACACGAAGAGTTGCTGAAAAGTCCCGAGTTGACCGGCATCTGGGAGAAGAAACTGCGTGACATAGAGCACCAGACGTATGATGCGGCACAGTTCATCGACGAACTGAAACAGCAGATTACAGACATCGTACACTCCGTAATGGCTGACAACAGCAACCGCCGAATAAGTGCGGAAAAGGATGAACCGAAAGCCAAGACGACAAAGCGCAAAAGTCCGGTGAGGAAGAAAACCGCACCAAAAAACGTCATTCTGAAGGAGGGCGACACCTGTCCTCTATGTGGAAAAGGACATATCATCAAGGGAAAGACGGCGTTCGGATGTTCGCTTTGGAAAGAAGGATGCACTTTCAGAGCACCCCTCGAAGGACAATAAAACAGGCTTTATGCCGTTATATGACGGAGTTATGCACAGATTGAACCGCATCATATTGTTTCTGTTCGTGACGTTGTCGGTTGCCTCATGCGCCGTCGACAAAAACCTCAAACGTGGCGAACAATATCTGGCTCTCGGAGAATATTTCGACGCAGCCAATGAATTCAAGCGTGCATACGCCAAGACTTCACCCAAGGAAAAGCAGAAACGTGGCGAAAGAGCCAGGAAAATGGCATACTGTTACGACAAGTCGCTGCAGACGCAAAAGGCCATTGCCGCCTACAGGAACGCCATACGCTACAATGTGGCCACGTCCGAAGACAATCTGGCTTACGGCCGTCTGCTGCTGAAAAACGGCGAGTACAAGAACGCCGCACAGGTTTTCAAGTCAGTTTTGGACTCCTTGCCCGGCAACACACTGGCGAAAAACGGTCTCGAATCAGCCCTTTCGGCAAGCAAGATAAAGGAGAAAGGCTCACGCTACACTGTGAAGAAGATGGACGTGTTCAACTCTCGCAGATCGGAATATGCGCCTAAACTCTTCGGCGACCAGTACGAACAACTCTATTTCACATCCACACGCAACGAGGCTGAGGGCGACGAACTGTCGGGAATAACCGGAACAAAGCCTGCCGACATCTTCGTTTCCTCCAAGGACGACAAGGGAAAATGGAGCAAGCCCGAACCTGTCAGCGGGGGCGTTAATACCGCATACGATGAGGGAGCGTGCTGCTTCTCGCCCGACGGACGAGAGATGTACCTCACCCAATGCACCACTGATCCGTCCTATCCTCGCTATGCCCAGATTGTGAAAAGCAACCGTGCGGATGCCGCATGGGGCAAGGCGACAGAGGTGAAACTCACCAATGACACGCTGTCGTCGTTTGCCCACCCTGCCGTTTCGCCCGACGGGGAGTGGCTTTACTTTGTAAGCGATATGCCGGGAGGCCGAGGCGGACTCGACATCTGGCGTGTCAGGATAACGGCAACGGGCTTTGGAGGCATCGAAAACCTCGGTTCACCCATCAACACCGAGGGAGACGAGTGTTTCCCTACATTCCGTCCTAACGGTGATTTCTACTTTTCTTCCAACGGACACCCCGGCTTGGGCGGTCTCGACATATTCATCGCAAAGGTCGGCAAAGACCGTAAATACCACTTGGAACACCCCGGCTATCCGCTGAACTCACAGGCTGACGACTTCGGAATGACATTTGAAGGTCCTTATAACCGCGGTTTCTTCTCAAGCAACCGCAACGACGGCCGAGGATGGGACCACATCTATTCTTTCGAAAACCCCGAAATAGTGCAGAATGTGGTAGGTTGGGTCTACGAGCAGGACGGATATGAACTACAGGCCGCCGAGGTATACATCATCGGCAACGACGGAACAAACACCAAGACAAACGTCAAGAGCGACGGTTCTTTCTCCTATCAGGTGACCCCGGGGGTGGATTATCTGTTCCTCGCAACGTGCAAAGGCTACCTGAACCACAAGGAAGAACTGAGCGTGAAACCCTCTGACGAATCGGTGGAATACACCCTGCAATTTGCGTTACCGTCGATTTCAGCCCCTGTAGTCATAGACAACGTGTTCTATGACTTTGACAAAGCCGACCTACGACAGGAGTCCACGGCGGCCCTCGACAAACTTGTCACACTGCTCAACGACAATCCCAACATCACCATAGAACTGTCTTCGCACTGCGATTTCCGCGGTCCTGACGCCTACAACAAACGGTTGTCGCAGGCAAGAGCGGAGTCTTGCGTCAACTATCTCATAGCCCACGGCATAGCGAAAGAGCGTCTTACGCCTGTAGGGTACGGCGAGGAAAAACCGAAGAAAGTACGCAAGAAACTCACGGAAAAGATTCCTTGGCTCAAGGAAGGCGACATACTGACCGAGGAATTCATAAAGAAACTCGACGAGGAAAAGCAGGAGGTGTGCAACCAACTGAACCGCCGGACGGAGTTCATTGTGCTCCGCACCACCTACGGAATGTTCGACGAGAACGGCAAACTGAAACAGGAGGCGCTGCCGAAGAAGAAGACCGAGACCGCCACTGACGACTATTTTGACATCGATTTTTAGCCATGACTGCCCTGCCAAAGGAATTTGAGGAATACACAATAGCACTTTTCGGTGAGGAAACGTACCGCCGTTTCTTCATGTCTTTTGAGGAACGACAGCCTCTGTCGGTGCGGCTCAACCCTTTCAAACCAGGCAAGGAGTTTGTGGGAGAACCTGTGCCGTGGTGCAGAAACGGCGTATGGCTCGGCGAAAGGCCAGACTTCACCCTCGACCCACAATTCCATGCAGGCTGCTATTATGTGCAGGAGGCGGCAAGCATGTTCCTCGACGAGGTGCTGAGACAGCACGTCACGCACCCCGTTACGATGCTTGACCTGTGCGCGGCACCGGGCGGAAAGTCCACGTTAGCGCGTGCCGCACTGCCCGAAAGCAGTCTTCTTTTCTGCAACGAACCTGACCACAAGCGTGCCAACATCCTCATGGAGAACATCCAGAAGCAGGGGCATCCCGACGTGGTTGTCACCAACAACTACGCCAAAGACTACCGTAAGGCGAAACTGAAGTTTGACGTCATCCTTGCCGACGTACCGTGTTCGGGAGAGGGAATGTTCCGCAAAGACACCAACGCGATAGCGGAATGGAGCGTGAAGAATGTCGTCAACTGCCATAATCTGCAGCGTTCCATCATCGAGGACATCTGGCCTTGCCTCAACGATGGCGGTATTCTGATATATTCCACCTGTACTTTCAACACGAGCGAGAACGAGGAAAACGTCCGTTGGATAGCCGAAACGCTCGGAGCGGAGTTCCTGAGTGTAGAGACAAAGGAGGACTGGCGCATAAGCGGTTCACTGCTTGAGGGCTTCAACAAGCCTGTTTACAGATTCATTCCGGGCATAACCAAGACAGAGGGACTGTTTATGGCAGTGCTCCGAAAGGACGGCGACAGTTGCGCCAACAGGCAGAAACCAGACATCAGCAAACTGCAAAAAACACTGCGCATACTCCACGACGGCAAGCCGCACCCCACTATAAAGGGCAAGGACACCATACCTGCACACGCCGAAGCCCTGATGATCAACCTCGCCAGAGACAAATATCCCATGGTGGAACTCACCCTTGACCAAGCCCTCAACTACTTGCGCCGCGAAAGCATCACGCTCCCCGACAACACTCCAAGGGGCTATGTCATCGTGTGCTACGATGGCTGTCCGTTGGGATTTGCGAAGAACTTGGGCAACAGGGCAAACAATCTCTATCCGCAGGAATGGCGGATAAGGAAAAGCATAAACCGATAACCGCAAATACACACACTATGACCGACAAGGAAAAACAGTACCGCCTGTCGCTCATCGCCGCCGTAGCCGAAAACGGAGCGATAGGCTTTGACAACAAACTCATATACTGGTTGCCAAATGATTTGAAACGTTTCAAAGCACTGACCACAGGCAATACCATCATCATGGGACGCCGCACATACGAGTCACTGCCGAAAGGAGCACTGCCAAACCGCCGCAACATCGTACTCTCCCGCACCGGCAAACCCGAGGATTTCCCTGGTTGCGACCTCTATCACAGCCTCGGCGAGGCTCTGGAAAACTGTTCCTCTGATGACGATATATATATAATAGGTGGCAATTCCCTGTACAAAGAGGCGATGCCAATGGCCGACAGACTGTGCCTGACCCTCGTCCATGACACCCCAAGCAAGGCTGACACTTTCTTCCCCGACTTCTCCGAGGGTTGGGAAGAATGCCGACGTGAAGACCACGACACCGACGAGAAGCACCAACAGCGGTATTCTTTCGTCGACTTCATCAGGAAACAGTAGAGCGTATGGGCACTTTCTCTCCACGCAAAGCCGTGCTGTCATTGGCATTGACAGTCTGTACGGCAGTAGCATTTGCACAGACGCCTGCCGACTCCATGGCAATTGTAAAGGCAAAATGGGAAACGCGCAAGGTCACAAAAGGCATCATCGCCAAGCGGACGACATTCGACCGTCTATACGGAGGTCCGCAGGAGGTTTTCATCGTTGAGGTAAACAACAGGAAGCACACACTCGAAGCACTGCCCCACAACAGACGGGAACTGACCACGGAGAAGGCGACCCGGGAGGGGGCAGTAGCCGCAATAAACGGCACATACTTTGACATCGGCAAGACAGACCTGTCCATCTGTTATGTGGCACACAAAGGTGTGGTGACCGACAGCATCTATGAAGTAACCCCATTGTCGGACGGAGCGTTCGTGTCAACAGGCAACAAGGTCAGCATCATACCTTGGACCGGCGACAGGACAGAGCGTCCGCTCGGCGATGAAGTGATGGTATGCGGTCCTCTAATGCTACAAAAAGGACAGGTACAGGAGTTTTCCGACTACAGTCACATTATGGGCAAGCACCCCCGAAGCGGCATTGCCACAAGGGGGAAAAAGACCTATCTGATAGTCATCGACGGCAGGGCGAGAGGCAGAGCCATGGGTGTGACAATCCCGGAATTTGCCCATCTGCTCCGTATTCTCGGTATGCAGGACGCCCTCAACCTCGATGGTGGAGGGTCAAGCGTGCTCTGGGTAGAGCCGAAAGTGAAGTTTTTGAATGACGGCAGCGCCGTATGCCCATGCACAGGCATACTCAACACCCCGAGCGACGGACACGAACGGAGTGTCAGCAACTCCATAATAGTGAAATGACAACCAACCAGCAACATTAACAGAAAACCGAAAATGAAAAAGACTATCATGCTTGCTGCCATGGCAGCATTGCTCTCATTCGCATCATGCGGAAACACAACAAAGGGGCAAACAGCCGCTACTGACAGTACGAAGACAGTTTCCGACAGTACTGAAACCGCTACTGTGGAAACGCCAGAGCAGTTTTTGAAAAGAATCTACGCCATTGTGGTGGACGACTACAGTGCGGAGACGCTGCATCCCGACATCTCTAACCTCGACAAGTACATCACCCCGGAATACAGGAAACTGCGAAAGGAGTGCGAAGAGAAAGCCGCCGAACTCGACGAAACATGGCCAGTAGACTGGGACGTGTGGACTAATGCGCAGGACCAGCAGGATTTGCAGTTTGTCGGAGTGCGCAAGGTGAAGGATGACAGCGACGGGGTTGTAATGGCCGTTACGCTGAAAAACTGCGGTGAGAAGAGCGACGTGTACCTGAAGATGACAGAGCACAACGGCAAATGGCTCGTCTCCGACTTTCTCTACAACTGGGAAGGACAACTGATAAGCACCGCCGTCAATATGTATGAGTGGTTGACCATGCAATAAAAAGATTAGAGGCTGTCTCTCGACAGCCTCTAATCTAAAATTAACCTTAATAATCTAATACCATGAAAAACACGCTGCAAATGTATTCATTTTGTTTCATAACACAACCATTTGCCGCAATTATATTTTGTATTTTAACCTTTCTTAAACCCAAATCCGTTCCAAATCAACGTTCTTTTACATACAGGCTGCTTTATCTTGTCTTTTTCCTCGACAGGCACAAAGGGTGTTGTCATCTCCACAGACAGCGACTTTGACACGGGATCATAGACGCAAGACTGTAACTCAAAGGAGAAAACGGCGTGTTCAGAGTATTCCGTCCGCACGCTGTCGGCATGCACTGACGGTGCAGAATCGGTCATGTCCGGCAGCAGATTCTGCGCCGGAAGTTCGTTCCAGTGCAAATCATAAAAACTCATTGTACTCTGCGGAGCAGGTGCTTTGTATGTTTCCACGCAAAGCAGGATACTGTCTCCGCCATTGACAGGCAGACGGGCGATATCCAGTTCCTTGGCATCCGACAGCAGGAAACGTCCGTAGTCCGCCGACAAGGTGTCGACAGTCGTCTCGCCCTGTAGCCTGTTGGTAACCGAAAAAACTGTTCCAGGTTTATATCCATCCACAAGTTTCTCTTTCATTTCCTTCGTCAGATACGGCGTCTTGTCCATTGGCATACTGACAAAAGCATCCGCCACCGACTGCGCATCCACCGTCAGCAATGCCATAAACAGCGTTGCCGTCACGCAAAATATCCTTTTTCTCATATCTTCAACACTACCTTGAACGGTGCAAAATTCCACAAAATCCGTGAGATATGCAAGCATCTGGAAGAATAATGCTGTCTTCCCGCATTTCCATTTTTCTGTTTTCCAACTTCCCATACGGTGCTTACACCATGCACGGAGGGTGTCTACGCATGACAAGGAAAGTTATTCTTCGCGACGGACGCTATGCGTAGGAGTGCATACCTGTGAGGAAATAGTTGACCCCAAAATAGGTCATGAGCACCGTGAGAAACGCTGCGGTGCAGTAGAGATGATAGTTGCACGGCGTGCGAAGCCACTGTAGGCTCTGACGGTGCATGGGTACGGCATAGATCATGAAAGTTATCAACGCCCACGTTTCCTTGCTGTCCCAACTCCAATAGTTGCCCCAACTGACATTAGCCCATATCGCTCCGATGAAGATGCCGAAGCCAAGGGTGGTCAAGGCTGGATAAAGAAAGAAGCGGCTTAGGGTCTGCAATTCTGCGGAACGGCTCTTCAGACACAACCCTGTCACTCCACAGATGAAAGTAAGCGACAGCAACGCATAACTCATCATGATGATGCTGACGTGCAGACTCAGCAATGGGCTGTTGAGAACGGGCATCATCTGACCTATGGCAGGATCCATCTGGTTGATGTGACTGACCAGAAGGAAGAAGCCGGAGAGCAGGAAACCGAACACAAGGACAATGCGTATCCTGCCCTGAAGACAGAGTGAGACGAGCATGACAAGCCATGCAACGGTCAGCATACTCTCATATCCGTTGGACATGGGCACGTTTCCGCTGACTATCCAGCGCAAGGCGATGCCTACGGTGAGCGCAACGAATGAGAGGAAGAACAGCACCGGCAGGGCGATATCAAAGGAACGGATACGCCGTTGCTTCGCTATGCGGTAGATAGTGTAGAGCAACGCCATGAAACCGAGGGTGAGATTGACCATGAAAAGGATTGTAGCGAAAGGGAACGCGTTGTATATCCGCTCCGCCTTTATCCTTGTCGCAGACGGCAACGACACCCCTGCGCTCACCTCCTGATAGTGTTTCATCTTGTCGAAAAAGACGTTCACGCGGTCTGTGTTGCCGGCTTTCACATCCTCATTGAGCAGTGAGAACACATTTTGTATATACATGGCGTGCTGCTGTTCCACGGCAGGATGCAGACGGTCGGAGGGCGAATACCACACGGTAGTGCCTGCCTTGACGAACGGAAAGCCGTCCGTTGCTTTCACGTTTTTGGGAAACGTGTATGGCAAGACCTTGAGCGAGACGCCACGGCGCAAGTCCATGATGAGTTGTATCTTGTCGTCCACAGCGGCAGCCTGTTTGTGGAACTTGTCCTGATTGCCGCCATAGAACTCCTGAACATACTGTCCTATGATGTAGCCTCCCATAGTCTGGTTGAAGAACCTGTCAAGAGAGCAGTAGCCATCCAACTGCAATGCGTCCTTCAGTTCACTGCCCTTGACCTTTATGAACGGCTCACCGCCCCACTCGTCACCATAGAAAATCCAACCAGAAACCACCTGCTCGGCGGTCAGTCCCTTGTAACTCCTTGCGCCGTAGACTTTCTTGCAGAAGTCGAGAGCATAGGTCTGAAGCGGACAGATGCGGTCATTGTAGAGGATGTTGAGCCGTCCCAAACGCTCAGCAGTCTCCCTCGGAAGCACCTTGTGCGCCAGTCCGTCATCAGCAGACCGTGCGAAAGAACCTGCCGCAGCACCGAAGACAAGAGCCAACACAAGCGTGCCTTTCCTGAACAGAGGGTCATCAAGCACCCGGCGGAAACCGCCCTTGGGGTCGAAGAGCATCCACACGAGCGAGATGAAGAGCAGCGCATATCCGGTGTAAGTCACGGGGATGCCGTAGGGGTCGGCATTCACGGCAAGCACACTGCCCTTGCCGTCCTCGTCGTAAGAGGACTGGTAGAAACGGTAGTTGTGTGTGCTGTAGATGTTGTTCATCGACACACTCGCCGTGGAAACACCGCTCTTGTCAGTCACTTTGAATACGGAGATGTAGTCTGCCACGGCATTTGTGCCGTCATGCATCTTTATTTCGAAGTTCTGGAGGCACATGGTAAAAGGCAGTTTCACCTCCTTCTGTTCTCCGCTGCCGCCGTCCGTCACATACGAACTGACAGATTCGCCAGTTCTCAGGTGTACCATGCCACGGCTTGCGGTGAGGTGTGTCAGCAGCGCACCGGCAAGAATGACGGCAAAGGAGAGGTGAAGGAGCAGCGTGGAAGCCGCCTTCACCTTTCTCCTGATGATATAGAACACGCCCAAGGCAACCATGACCGCCCACAGGAGAACAAACCACCACGCACCGTAGTAATGGGCGTGGACATAGTCTGTACCGTGGTTTCTCTCGACGATAGTGGCTGTCGCCATACATACGATAATGGCAACATAGAGCAGGGATATGGCTTTTCTTGTCGTGTTCATGTCGTTTACATTTAGATAGAGCGCAGGAATTTCACCACTGCATCACGGTCTGACTTCGATGCATTGTAGAATTTCAGACCCGAATTGTACGCTTGGCTGTTCTTGCTGTAGCAGTGCCACATAATCGCTTCCACCTCATTGCGTGCGCGGGCGTCGTGAAGCCGGTCTTCAGCACCGCTGTTGATGGAGGACAGTCCACGTCCCCAAAGCGGCGTGGTGCGACACCATGAACCGTGGATATCGTTCTTCATGTCAAGTTTATGCTGCACGAAGTCGGAATAAGGGTATATCTTCTGGTTCGCATACTGCGGCAGTTTCTTGTTCTCTATAATCTTTGAGCGTCCGTGATTGTCCGCTCCTGTCGTCCAAGAGGGTTTGTGACAGTTGGCGCATCCCCACTCCGCAAAGAGTTTCTTGCCCTGTTGCACTGTCTTGTCGTTGAGGTTGCGGGCGCGCGGAACGGCGATGCCACGGTGCCAGACCATGAAAGCGTGGTACTGGTCGTCGGTCATTTCCGGCTTGGCGATATAGTAATTGTTGTCGTAGAGATTGGCATTCGGCGACAGCAGATAGTTCACTGCTGCGGCGATACCCTCCTTTGTGCCGTCGTTATAGTAAGGATGCAGGCGAGAAGACTCGTCCGCTCCCTGAGCCATAATGGTGTTTATGACGTTCTCGTTCTTCGACATCGCCTTAGCCCAAGCCTCGGTCGAACAGATGTGGCTGATGTCCGAACGCAGGACATTCAACTCGTCCCACAGTGCGACATCGTTCTCCAGACAACCCTCAAGGAGGTCATAGTTGAAGCGTTTCACGAACTTCGATCCGAAAGCATCTTCGGCATAGGCATCGTCTTTCAGCCTTTTCGCACTGCTGTCCCAGAACTCCGGGTTCAGTTCTGCACCATAGGAGTCCTCCAGTTTATACTGCGCCTCGATGTCCTCATTGCTGATGGCATCTATAAGACCGAGTCCCTGGAAATTGCAGGAGACAATAAGGCGCACGGCATAGTTCTCCGGCTTGGGATCTACATTAAAGGCATTCTGCTTTACAGTCACCTCTGGGTAGCGCAGAGAAAACTCCTCTCCGCCCTTGGGAAACTTCATCGCAAGTCCGCTGGGCATATTGTCCACCTCATGCCAGGATATCTCCACGCCATTAGGATCGAGCGGTGGGAGAAATGGGCTCTCTGCCATCGTCATCGTGAACGTGGTCAACTGGTCAATGGGAGTACCGTCATTGCTGCCGGGAGCGTCGGGATAGTAGACCGAAACGATATATCCGTTGCCGCGTACAGGCTGGAAATCGCTACGGCTATGACCGTGAGAGTAGCCCCCGGAATGGCAGTGCTCGCAGGCACGGCGCGACGCGCATGGTCCCCAACCCTTGTATGGAGCGGTGTCGTATGTAAATGTCGTGCTGGCAATGAGGTCTCCCTGATTGAAAAGGCTGGTGAATCCCTGCTTCGTGACGGCAGGAGTCTCGTCCTCATAGCAGTTTGACGACGTGCTCTCTGTTGTTCCCAGTTCGCCACCAGGAAACCATTCCTCGGCAGTAAAATTGCCTACTTGCTTGCCGACATAATCGGCATCAGTCTCCTGAATGTCCGTACCGTTTTCGTCGTTGCAGGACGCAAGGGCGATGACAGCACCCAACAGGAGCAGTGAAATCTTAGGTAATCGTTTCATTTTATCAGTTGTTGAGTATTAGTTTACTGTTCTTCTAAACTGAAGAAAGGGCAGAGCGGACATTCTGCATGTCCGTACCTGCCATTTCTTCGGATATGTGTCAATGTGGAGATTCCGTCCCTACCTTTAGATAGAGCGCAGGAATTTCACCACAGCATCACGGTCTGACTTGGACGCTTTGTAGAATTTCATCGCCGAACTGTAGGCATGGCTCTTCTTGCTATAGCAGTGCCACATGATCGCTTCCACCTCATTGCGTGCGCGACAGTCGTGCAGTCGGTCTTCAGCACCGGTGTTGACGAGCGACAGTCCGCGTCCCCAGAGCGGTGTGGTGCGGCACCATGAACCATGGATATCGTTCTTCATATAGAGTTTGTGCTGCACGAAATCAGAGTAAGGGTAGATAGTCTGGTTCTTGTATTGCGGCAGTTTCTTGTCCTTAATCAGGTAAGACGTGATGTAGTTGTCGTCCTTTGTCTGCCACTTTGCACGGTGACAGCTGGCGCAGCCCCACTCCATGAAGAGTTGCTTGCCGCGTTGCACGGTCTTGTCATTGAGGTTTCGTGCGCGCGGAACGGCGAGACCACGATGCCATACCATGAATGCGTAGAAGTCATCCATACTCTGCTCCGCAGTGAAATTATGGATTCCGTTGTCAAACTGGTTGGTAGCGGGGTTCAGAAGCGTGGCAACGGCATTCTTGATACCATCGTCAGTGCCGTCGGCATAGTACGGAGAGGTCTTGTCTGCCTTGATTGCACTGATCACTGACGGTGTGTTCGCCATGCAGTCTGCCCACGCCTTGGTGGTGTAAAGAACCGGACGGTCAGGGCGGGTCACGTTTGTGATGTTCCAGATGGCGTTCGCACCGGGACCGTCCTGAAGAGAACCGCGGGTCAAAGCGTAGGTATAGCGTTTGATAAGTCCCTTTCCGTCAAACGTAGTGCCGTCGGCATAAGTACCGCCTGTAACGTATTTGCTGTCACGACCGAACGTTGTGTAGTATGCGCCGCTTGCCATCTGCATGGCGGAAGCGTCCCAGAAATTCGGGTTGAGATACTCTGAGAGGTCAAGACCGGCACTCTTGAAATAAGCCGCTTCCTTGGCATACTGTGCTGCAATGGAATCACTCGGAATAGCATCTATAAGACCTACGCCGATGACACCGATAGTAGACTCGAGTCGGACAGCGTAGTCCTCAGGCTTCGGAAGGGTGTTGAACGCCGACTGAGGGATGCTTATCTCCGGGTAAATAAGGTCAAACGGCTCGCCGTCAGGGAACTGCATAGAAGGTATTTCGTCCGTTTCCATCTGTGTAACATGAGGCCATGACATCACAATCTGCTTCTCGTCGATAGGCGGAAGGAACGGACTGGAAGCCTGTGTCTGCGGCATTCCCGTCACTTCACTGATGTAGTTGCCGTCATTTGGACTGTCCGACTGGGGATGATACACCACAAGCAGATAGCCATTGCCGTTGCCATAACGTGTCTCATACTGCTCCATACGCTTGCCGTGACCGTATTCGGGGTGGCAGTCGAAGCATGACGAGCGGACGGAAGCAGGTCCCAATCCCTTGTAAGCGCCCGTATTGAGCGTATATTGGCGTTCAAACATCTGCTCGCCCTTGAAGAACTGTGTCCTCAGATTGGCGTCCAAGTTGATGACAGGAGCCTCGTCAGAGTAGCATTTTGCACTCGTATTGTCCGTGGTTCCGAGTTCTCCGCCCGGATGCCACTCCTCTGCGGAGAAATTGCCTATGCTCTTTCCCACATAGTCAGCATCCGTCTCCTGATAATCCACTTTCTCTTCAGAACAGCCCACCATACCCATTGCCAGAATGAGAGCGGCCGACATGAATGCGTAGTTCTTTGATTTTCTGTTCATAATTGTCTTTCCTGATATTACAATTCATTTATGCAGGATACGTAGCCTCGCATTCCTTCATAAGGAAGCAAGGCTACGTCACCCATTTCAAACCATTCTATTGTGTGTTTACTTCGTCTTCAACTTGCGGAACCAAGTACTTGCGTTGTTGAGTTCATCATCCAGTTTGTTGATCTTGTCGATACAAGTCTTGACGCGGGCATGACCCGGTGCATCGATGAAAGCGACCTTGCTGTCGATTGCAGTCTGCAGTGCAGCAATGGCTTCGTCAAGTGCCGTGCTCAGTGCAGCATACTCTGTGTAGCCGTTGTCCTTCATTATCGTCATCAGGGAGTTGGCTTCCGGAGCGGTTGCTGTTATGTCACGGGTGCCGTAGAGCACATTCTTGATAGAGTAGATGTTGTCCTGATAGTCGATGAAAGAACGCTTGCTGTAGGGTGACTCGATGTAGTCAGCCGACTGGTCTTCGTTCTCTACGCCTGTCGTAGCGACGTTGTAAGCCTGGCCAAGTTTCTGAGTGTACACCTCTTGACAGATGTTGGAGCATCCTCCTTTGAGTACATTCTCCAATGTTTCCTGCCATGTCTGGAAGTAAGCATTTGCTCCTGTGGCATTGAGAACGAACTGTCCGTAACCGATATTGGCAGGAGACAGACCTTTATATTTGGTGTTGTCAACCACCCACTTGCAGTTGCTTGTCAACCAAGAGCCAGTCGTCGCGTCAGCGGTCCAACCATAGTAGAGCAACGATGTCATGTTGCGGATGTCACCGGAAACGGCTGCTGCGAATGCGAGTTCGTCGATACCCTGCACTGAAGTCATGCCCTCCTCAGTGTCAGTGGTCTTGAGTGCATCTACAGTACGGTTCGCTCCGTCACGGAAGAGCACGAACTCCAGACCGTGGAAACCTATCACAGACTCGAAGTCTCCCTGATGCTCATAGACGAATTTGTCTGCGTTTGCAGCGTGGATGCCGGCAAGCAGCGTCTTGTCATTGAGGGCGCTGACGAGTTCTTTGTGGTCAAGCGGCCATGAATCGATGTGCGGGTCAATCTCGTTATCACTGGCTGCACCATAGAGGAACGCCTCGCTGCGCTCCCATTCACGGCGCGCATTCTTGAACGCTTCACAGGCTGCGTCAATGTCAGACTGTGACCATGTTCCGGCTGCAGCGTGCTGATAGAGGGTTGTACAAGCCTCGTTCAGAACCTTGCAGTAGTCTGCCAAATCCTTATATGTCGGATAAACGACATCGTTGATGTAAGTTTCTGACACGGATTTCAATTCTGACGCGTTCACAACAGTTCCGTTGTCGGGATCATCGTTGCTGTCGCAGGATGCGAAACCCACGGAGAGTGCTGCTGTTGCCATGATGAGCATGGCGCTTTTGAATGTCTTTTTCATTTGTGACTAAATGTTGTTTTTATATTTGTTATGGCTTTTCTGATTGTGTCTTAAAGGAAGAATCCCTGATAAACTATGCCGATGTTGAGCGAAGGCTCGTTGTTATAGCCGCTCTTGAATATTCTCTGGCTGTACTCAGCCTTTACGCATATCTGCGGAATCGGGCAGTAATTGATGCCGGCAGCGACTATCTTGCGGTTCGTCCATGTGGCAGACGTATTGTGGATGGACGAGTCATAGTACTCGAAATGACCGAACACATACATCTTCTGCCTGTCTGCACGCAGTTTGGCAATCTGCGAGAACACGTCGTAGCCTGCCTCCACCATGGTGGCAATGGCGTGGCTGCCGAAGTATTTGCCCGCTCCCGACTCGTTGGGCTTTACCGTTGACGTGCCCGGATACACGAGGTTTGTGATGGCACCGGCATCGCTCACATATCCGTAGTCGATGTTTCCGCGCACCTTCCAGTTGTAATTGTTGTAAGTAAAGTCAAATGCGCCGAGGTAGACATTGCCCTTGATGTTCTTGTGATCCAAGTCAGCAGGGGTCGTGTTGCCCGCAGCCTGACCGTAGTAGCCGCTCAGTCCGATGCGCAGACCGGGAATCGTGTAGTTGTCAACGCGTGCTGAGACAGCGTATTTGTTGGCAACCTCAAATTCATAAGGACTGTGTGCGCCGCCCTGAATCCAGTTGCTGCGGCTGAAGCGGTAGGCGTTCAGTCCGGCAAGGAACTGTGCCTCGTAGCGGAAATCGCCCGAGCGTCCCCAGAAACTGACACCAGTCTGATGCCATGTACACGGCAGAATGGTGTTCTCTCCCTCCGGACGGTAGACCGTGAAGAAGTTAAGCGGTTCGTGATAGGCGTTGGTCAGTCCGAAAGGCACGACGATATGACCGGCACGGATGTTGGCAAAGCGGCCGAAAGACTTCTGAAGCCAGAACTGCTCAAGTTCGACTTCACCGCCCTTTTCAGTCTCAAGTTCGTATTCGATAGCCTCTTCTGCCTCGTACTCAATGGACTGTCCGGTGCCTCCGTGCTCAAATTCTATCTCCGTTCCCATGGTCCATCCCTTGCCGAAATCGTAGCCCATATAGACCACAGCGTGAGGAATGTCGAAACGTCCGTGGTCGGGTGCGTTCTTGTAAACGCTCGGCTTGGAGTAGCGTTTGCCGCCGTCGGAATAGAAATTGCGCGACATGGCGACTTCACCATAACCGCCTATACTCAACCTGTTGCCGTTAACGTGCTGCATGACACTGTCAGCAGCGACACTCTGGGCATTGGCCGCGGAAACCCCAGCAGCCAGTGCCACAGATATAAAACCTAATCTCAAAACGTTCATTTTCCTGTTCTTGTTATCCTGAAAAGGGGCAGACCCCTTAAATACGAGTGCAAAATTACTGCCATTCCACATTCTGCACAATACTGAAATGTTGTGAATGGGACTTCACCGCACGCCTCCGTGTTACTCACATATTGGTATCAGACAACGCAAGAGCACCGTTCCTGCGGTGCAGAAGGATAGTTTCCGCAGAGCGAAAGGACTGTTTTGGCAGTGGTACACCGACCGTGGTTCGAGCGTATATCGACCGTGGTTCGAGCGTACCACGACCGTGATTCGAGCGCACCACGGTCGGTATACGCTACAAGAAAGGCGTTATGACAGTGCCATAACGCCCCCATTACATTACAAGAACGGTGATTTTATCTTAGCACAAGCGGTGTTTTACCGGCGTGAAGCGAACTTGTGCTCGCCGATGAGCGTGCCGTTGACGGCATTGTAGACACGGATGCGGAGTTTGCCTCCGTGGATATCGCAGTCCATGAGTGTGGCCGCATCACGGGCAGACGCATTCGTCCCCTCTGGACCTCCGCCCACTATCTGCGCCCAACTGCGTCCCTCCACAGGGGCATCGAAACGGTAGGCGTGCTGGTGTGCGGTGATGACGGCTTGGCAACCGGCACTCTCGAGCAACGGCGACCACAGCCTGGAGCAGGTGCGTTGCCACATGGCGAAACTCTCAGGGTAGCGTTTGTCACGGTCATCGGGCATTATGTCACCGGGATTTGACTTTGGATTGTCATCAAAAATGGGGATATGGCAGAACGCCACAAGATATGGTGCGGAGGCAATCTCAGGCTTCCGCAGTGCATCGGCAAGCCACGCCACCTGCGCTTTGCGGTATTCGGCGGAACTGAACAGGTTGGCGAAAATCGGGTTTGTGTCCTGCTTGTCCTCCGCAGTGTCAAGTCCTATCATTGCGATGTCGCCCATGCGCACGGCGAAATTGCGCCCCAAGTCCCAGTCGCGCGCCGCTCTCTCCTCTGGTTGGCGGTACATCCACACCCGCTCAAGGTGCCGGTTGGCCAGCCCGCGCGAATCATGGTTGCCGGGAACGAGCAGGTAAGGCACTGTGGCGGCATAGTCCTTGAGCGGCATATCGGGCTTGAGGAACGTGCATTTCTGTTCCTCCATGGTCTCGGAAGTATTGCAGGTGTCGCCGTTCCACACCACACACGACGGAGAAACAGACCGTATCATCGCCGTCAGTTTCGCCATTGCGTCCCAGTGGGTATGCGTGTCGTTGATGACACAGAAGTGGCTCTCCGCCCCGGCTCCTGCCGTGCGGAAGGAGTAAATGCGCGGAAGTTCCTGGTTGCCGGTAATCTTCATGTGGTATGCATCGGCGTAATCGATGCGGTCAGCCCCCACCTTATAATAATATGTGGTGGCGGATGACAGTCCCGTAAGCCTCACCTGCATGACCTCGGAGTTCATATCGGTGACGCGGAAACCGCCGCAATAGACCTTGCGGCCGTCGGACAGGTCGGGCTGAAGTCCGTAGATGACATAGCCGTTGGCATTGGCAGTGACACTGAAGGCTATGCCCATGCTGTCCTCAGCGTAGTTCTGGAGCATCGGTTCGCTGTCGATCAGATAATTGGAAGCGGTCTTTTCGTCACCTTTTTTGGATGTATTGCCTGTCATGACTGCGGCAGTTGCCACAGCGGGAATGCTCTGCACGGCTATCAGAGCGGCACTGTTTTTCAGGAAATCACGTCTGTTCATAACTGTATGTATTGGATATTTGCACTTTCCGTTGTCCGCTCACTCTGTCCTGTTTTCCTGTTTGAAGAACGGCAGCACATCCTTCATGAAGCGGCTTATGTCTCTCTGCCGCACCTGGTTGTAACGGTCGCGCTTTCCGGCAGAGAGGGTAACAAGTATGCGGTGACGCGCCCTCGTGAGGGCGACATAGAGTTTGCGTGCGTCTTCTTCTGCCGCCACGGGGTCATCTTTGGAGAAAAAGCCGGGGTAACGGTCGTCGTTGACATCGAAGACTATCACGTTGTCGAACTCCAGACCCTTGGCTTTGTGTACGGTGGAGACGAACACACGCTCGTCGACAATGTCGGTCGTGCAGAGATCACTCTCCTTGAGCGTTGACAGTTCAAGTATGTGCGAGGCTATCTGCGACATCAGGTCGTGGTCTTCCACGGTGCTTACCACCTCGCGTGAGATGTACTTGAACATGTACTCCACGTTCCTCACAGGCTGTATTATCGCCTCACGCTCCAGGTAGGAATAGAAGTTCCGCAGTTCGACAGCGAGCAACGCCTCGCCCTCAGGCTGCTGCCGCTTGTGCAGACGGCTTAGCGTTGCCTTGTAGAGAGGCAGCATCTTGCGGCGCATATCGGCGGCACGCTCCTTCACGGTGCGCTGTTCGAGAAACTCCTGTTGGTGTGGTATGACCTCCAAGGCACGCCTGTAACAGTGCTTGACGACGTTGACCGTCGCCGCCACATCGGCATCGGCAAGGTGGCTGTTGACCCCTTCGAGCGACAGGATCTGCAGCAGATACTTCAGTTTATACTGGTGTAACTGCGGTTCAAGCAGCCTTGTGAGTTTCAGCGAATCGTAGTATTCGGGACACAAATCGGCAAGCCGGGTATCGGGAAGATAGCGTTTGAGGTTGTTGTCAAGGATGCTGTAGTCATAGTCGGCGTTGTGTCCGAGCAGCACCAAACCGCCGGCGTACTGCATGAAAGCCGCCAAAGCGTCCTCGTGGGAGAGCAGTTTGTGACGTTTTCTCTCCTCCACTATCGGGTTTACGATGTCACCCAACATAGATGGAATGGGACGTTCGGTCTCTATATACACCGAAAATTCCGAACCGGGAACGACCTCTCCGCCACGCATCTTCACCGCCGCTATCTGGAGGATGTCGTCCTCGCAGACATCAAGTCCCGTTGTCTCGGTGTCGAAGACCACAAATTCCTGTTTCTCGAATACGCGTACGAAGTCCATGAGATAACTGCTGCCGGGACGCAGCATCAGGTCGGTGGGGAGCAGCGAGCGGTCAAACAGTTGGCGGACAAATGCCCTTGCCGAGGCGTTCTGCTCATATATGTGCAATCCTTTCAGCAGCCGTGCCCATGCGATAAAGTTGTGTTCATTGGCGAAAACCGACAGATGGGCGAGCAGCAACTTCACCTCCGGGAGCGAGAACATGTCCGTGCCGCTCACCTTGAAATGCCTCAGTCCCATTTCGTCCATGCGTGTACTGATGATGTCGGCATCGCTATTGGCAGCCACAATGACAGCAGTGGTCTCGTCGGGGTTTTGTTCCTGCAGGCGCAAAGCCTGCTGCGCCACGTCGCAATACTCCTCTTCGAGGGTCTTGCTGCACATGACCGACAGTTCGTTGCCGGCAACCGGCGGAGTGTAATCGGTGTCGGGGAGGAACGAACGGTCTATTCCGAGTACGCCGGAGGCATAGGCGTTGAACACGTCAAGGAGGTATCGGGGCGAGCGGTGGTTGACCGACAGGTGGTGGATATTACCCTTGCAGCGTTGTTTCAACTGTTCGAGCGTGCTCATCTTTGCCCCCATGAAAGAGAAAATGGCCTGTTGCTCGTCGCCGAGGAACATCATGCTGCGGTCGGGAGCGTCTGGTTTCATTAGCAAGTCAACGATTCTCATCTGCAGGGGATTAAGATCCTGCACCTCGTCCACCTGACACCAAGAGTACTGTTTGTAGGGATAGCCGGGAGAAGTGCGCTGCGGCAGACTGCCGTCGGCAAGCGCATCGTAGGTCAGAAGCAGCAGGTCTTCAAAGTCGATGAGCCTGTTGTCTTTCTTGTAACGGTCGTAATAGTCGGCCACTTCCATCTTGCGAAGCATTGCCATGAGGCGCGGTTGCCACTCCGCAAGGTAGCCGTCACCCTTCACGATGTCACGATAGCCCCGGGCGTCACGGTAGATTTCCGTCATGGAAGATGGCGTGAAGAGCATCCCCTGCACGCTACAGATGTAGCGGATAGAAGCAATGTCGTCCTTGGAGAGACATTCCGGGTGGATGCGCAGTTCCTTCGGATGACGGTGCTCTATCTGGTGCATCATGGCAGAGAGGTGCACGGCATCGAAACACTCGCGCCTCCGGCGGAACAAGGATGCAATGACGTGTTCCTCCTCACCCATGAACCGTGCGACTATACTTATGACATCATCGTCATCGATGACACTTGTCTCCGCCGGAACGAGGGCATATTCAAAAAGAAATCGGGAACAGAAACGATGCACGTTTCCCACATACACGTCGGCGACGCCACGGTCATCGATGTTGCTGCGGATGCGTTCCCTCATGCCGCGGGCCGCCCTGTTGGTGAATGTGAGGCACAGCATATCGCCATACTCCACCCCACGGCCGTGCGCAACACGTATTCTCTCCGTCAGAATGTGGGTCTTGCCGCATCCCGGAGGTGCCAGCACAAGGTGCTCGCCAGTCTGTGCACCGATGACGCTGCGTTGGCTTTCGTCAGCCTCAAAGCCGTTCAATGTCTTTGAAATATTTGTATGTGGACACTTTCAACTCGTCAGTGGCAGCCTCATCGCAGACAATGATTCCTGCCGGATGCATCTGAAGGGCGGATATAGTCCACTGTTGCGTGACGGGACCTTCCACTGCTGCCTGCAGGGCACGGGCCTTGTTGTGACCGTTAACCAGTATCATCACCTCCTCGGCGTCAAGCACTGTGGCTACCCCCACGGTGAGTGCCGACTTCGGAACTTTGGCGATGTCATTGTCGAAGAAACGGCTGTTGGCAATGACAGTATCGGTTGTGAGTGTTTTGGGGCGTGTACGCGAACTCAGGGAAGAGTACGGTTCATTGAAAGCGATGTGTCCATCGGCTCCTATACCGCCTATAAACAGATCGATGCCGCCTGCCTCTTCTATCATCATCTCATAGTCCACGCACTCACGTTCAATGTCTTCAGCATTGCCGTTGAGTATGTGTATCTGGTCGGCAGGACAGTCTATGTGGTCGAAAAAGTTGCGGTGCATGAACGACCAGTAACTCTCAGGGTGCTCCTTTGGCAGGCCTATGTACTCGTCCATATTGAATGTGACGACGTTCCTGAACGACACCCGGCCGTCCTGATATGCCTTTATGAGCGCACGGTACATTCCCAACGGCGACGAACCTGTGGGAAGTCCGAGCACGAACTTGCAGTTCCCGGTTGGTCCGAACTCGTTTATGCGTGCGACAACATACTCCGCCGCCCACTGTGAAAGGGCGTCATAGTCTTTTTGGATAATTACTCTCATCTATAGAAATCGGTTGTTTCGTTTTTCCGTTTGTTCAGAATCCGCGGTCTTCAGGCCATATTGTGTCGGGCCAAGTGTGGCGTGCATACTGGTAACCGTAGAGCGCATAGAGCGCGGCAAGACGTGTCACGCGCGGCAGGAACGCCTCATAAGTGCCCTTCTTCATGCACCACTGCTCCTCAGCAATGGCCGCCATGCGAGGCAAGACCATGTATTCCACATGGCTGGGGAAGGCGATGTACTCCGCCCAAAGGTTGCCCTGAACGCCTATGATATGGCTGCGGTTCTCGGGAGAGATGCTGCTTGGCACGGCATCCATCTCGTAGACACGCTCCAAGGGCAGGTATCCGCCGATGCCAAGAGGCTCGTCACTCTTTGACGGATCTGCCTGATAGTAGTCCAGATAACAGTAGGCTGTGGGCGACATTATCACGTCATGTCCGGCCTGAGCGGCCTTTATGCCGTGCTCGATGCCACGCCAACAATGGACAGTGGCACTCTTGTTGATGTCGCCTTCGAGGATTTCGTCCCACCCCATGATGCGTCTGCCCCTGGAATTGACGAACTTCTCTATGCGGTTAGTGAAATACCCCTGCACATTGTCTACCGTAAGTCCCTCACGTTTCATGAGAGCCTGACACTTGGGACATTTCGCCGTGCGTATCTTTGGAGCCTCATCACCACCGATATGGATTATCTCCGATGGGAAGATATCTATCAGTTCGGACAGTACATCCTCACAAAAGCGGTAGGTATTCTCGTTGCCGAGACAGAGGATATCATGGTATATGCCCCAGTTTTGCCCCACCTCATAGGGACCGCCGGTGCATCCCAACTCGGGATAACAGGCCAATGCAGCCTTCTGATGCCCCGGCATGTCAATCTCGGGAATAACCGTCACATAGCGCTGACGGGCGTACTCCACAATCTCGCGCGCCTCTTCCTGTGTGTAGAAGCCACCGTAAGGCGTGTTGTCATAAGCCATTGAGTTGTGTCCGAGGGTCGTTTTCAGACGTACACTTCCCTTGGTCGTGAGCAGCGGACGCGACTTAATCTCTATCCTCCAGCCCTGGTCGTCGGTGAGATGCCAATGGAATTTGTTCATGTTGTGCATCGCTATGAGGTCGATATACTCCTTGACAAAGTCCACGGGAAAGAAGTGCCGGGCACAGTCAAGCATCATTCCGCGGTAGGCAAAGCGCGGTTCGTCGGCAACAGTTCCGGCAGGGAATGTCACTGTCTTTACCTTTTCCACCGGCAGCGACTTGCGCAATGTCTGCACGCCATAGAACACTCCGGCAGGACGAAGTCCCTTTACGGTGATGTTCTTCTTGTCTATAGTGATGACATAACCCTCGTCACCGTCGACCTTTTTGTCCAGTGCGAGGACTATGGAATTGGCTTGCGGCTTCGCCGAATTGGTGGAGAGGAACAGTCGAAGTCCAGTGTTCTTTTCCACATACTCCCTCAGGAAAGCGGCATTGCGCTCCATATCGGCATCACCCTCGGGGTAGACGATACGCGTGCCGGCATCAAGGACAAACCCGGGCTTGTCTGTCAAGGTCACTGACTGGGGTTGCGGAACCACGTTGAAATCGGCTTCCGCCTGGGCAAAAAGCAACGTCGGGAAAACGAAAAGGGACAGTAGGAAATGCAGTCTTTTCATATAGGTCAAGTTATTTCTCCGCAAACTTAGTAAAAGTTTGGCGAAACAAGGAACAAAAGGGATGAAAGTTGACGAAATGGACTGTTTTTCTTTGCATTCACACAAAGTTATTGTAACTTTGCACAGTTCCGAACACACTATATGAAGGAATTTGTAATATCAGAAGTAAAGACCGAAACAGCCGTTCTCGTGGGGCTTATTACACCGCAGCAGAACGAAAGCAAGACAACAGAATACCTTGACGAGTTGGAGTTCCTCGCCGATACGGCAGGAGCAAAAGTCACCAAACGTTTCACGCAAAAGGTGAACAACCCCAGTATGACGACCTATGTCGGCAAGGGAAAACTGGAAGAAATCAAGGAGTACATAATGGATTGCGCCGACAGAGCCGCCGATGAACAGGTCATGGCGGACGGCACTCCCTACGAGGAAGTCGGCATGGTAATCTTCGACGATGAACTTTCGCCGAAGCAGCTCCGCATCATAGAGAGCGAACTGAAGGTCAAAATCCTTGACCGTACAAGCCTTATTCTCGACATATTCGCCATGCGTGCCCAGACGGCAGAGGCGAAAACGCAGGTGGAACTGGCACAGTACAGGTATATGTTGCCGCGCCTACAGCGTCTGTGGACACACCTTGAACGTCAGGGAGGCGGTTCCGGCTCGGGCGGCGGCAAGGGTTCCGTGGGACTTAGAGGACCGGGTGAGACACAGTTGGAAATGGACCGACGCATCATATTGGGCAGAATGTCGCTGCTGAAAGAGCGTCTTTCCGACATCGACAGGCAAAAAGCCACGCAACGCAAGAACCGCGGAAGGATGATAAGAGTGGCACTTGTGGGTTACACGAACGTGGGAAAATCCACGATAATGAACATGTTGTCGAAGAGTGAAGTGTTCGCTGAGAACAAGCTTTTCGCCACTCTCGACACAACCGTGAGGAAAGTTGTCATCGACAATCTGCCGTTCCTGCTTGCCGACACGGTAGGATTCATCCGCAAACTGCCTACCGATCTCGTCGACTCTTTCAAGTCCACACTCGACGAGACGAGGGAGGCTGACCTGCTGTTGCACATAGTAGATATCTCGCATCCCGACTTCGAGGAACAGATAAACGTGGTGGAACAGACGCTGAGCGAACTGGGATGCGCCGACAAACCATGTATCATCGTGTTCAACAAGATTGACAACTACCGCTGGACAGAGAAAGAGCCGGACGACCTGACGCCTGTCAAGAAGAGCGAAATACCTCTTGAGGAACTCAAACGCACATGGATGGCGAAACTCAACGACAACTGCATCTTCATATCAGCGAAGACACGGTGCAACATAGAGGAACTGAAGGACACGCTGTACCGAAGGGTACGCGGTCTGCATGTACAGAAATATCCGTACAATGACTTCCTTTATCCGATAATCAACGACAAGTAACACGAACCAAAAAGACCATGCGACTACTCACTGAACACGAGATAAGCATTCTGGAAGAACACGGATGTACTGCCGAAGACTGGACTGCCATAAGCGTAGATGAAGAATTTGCCCCAACATATATAACAGATGTGCATTTCTATGGGGAGGTTCAACTCGGCGTATTCGAAAAAAGCATCGAGGTGAGCAACGGTTTCTTCAAGCACACAGGAATATTCCACGCCACCTTGAGGAACGTCACCATAGGCGACAACAACCTGATAGAAAAAGTCGGTTGCTACATCAACAACTACACTATCGGCGATGATTGCCTCATAACCAACACTTCCATAATAGAGACTACGGAGGGCGCGAACTACGGCGAGGGCAATCTCATTCCCGTGCTCAACGAGATCGGTGAGGGCAACATACTCCTTTTCAGCCGCCTGACATCGCAGTTGGCTGCCATGATGATAAGCCATGAGCAGGACAAGGAGTTCACCTCGGCGATAAGAAGTCTTATATACAAGGAGATTGGCGACCTGCCCGATCACGGCACAATAGGCAACAGGGTGAGAATCGTCAACACAAAGCAGATAACAAACACCATAATCAGCGATGACTGCGAGATTGACGGAGCGGTCAAACTCTCGGAGTGTACGCTGCGGAGTATGCCCTCCGCCCCAGTCTATATAGGTCCCGGGGTTATCTGCGAGAACTCTATCGTCTACAATGGGTCAAGTATTCTCAACTCGGTAAAACTGCAGAACTGCTTCGTGGGCGAGGCTTGCACAATCACAAACGGCTTTTCCGCCGACAATGCCGTGTTCTTCGCCAACAGTTATCTTGCCAACGGAGAGGCTTGCGCCACATTCTGCGGCCCCTTTACGTCAAGTCATCACAAGAGCACACTGCTCATCGGAACGTCCTGTTCCTTTTATAACGCCGGGTCAAACACCAACTTTTCCAACCATATGTACAAGATGGGACCTATGCACCACGGCACATTGGAGCGTGGCACGAAGACCGCCAGCGGTTCCTACATACTGCTTCCGGCGAAGATAGGCATGTATTCCGTGTGCTTCGGAAAGATAATGTTCCACCCCGACACACGCAAACTGCCGTTCTCCTACATCATCTCGGGCAACAACGAGAACTACCTTGTACCGGGGAGAAACCTGACTACGGTGGGACTTTACCGTGACATCAAGAAGTGGCCGAAGCGCGACAAGCGCACGTCAGTGGGCAAACTGTCAATCATAAACTTCGACTGGCTGTCGCCGTTCTCCGTCGGACGCATCATGACGGCGAAGCGCACGCTGGAGAGTTTGCTCCAGGTGTCGGGCGAAAACGTGCAGTCCTACATCTACCAAGACTACAACATAAAGGCCTCGTCACTGAAGAAAGGCATCAAATACTACGACATCGCCCTAAGGATATATATAGGTGCGGTGCTCAAGCGCCACGTTCTGAGCGTGCCGACATCCGACATCGGAAAGGGCAAATGGAGTGATCTGGGCGGCATGCTGATTCCCCTGTCGGAGGAGATGCGCATGGTCGACGAGGTGAAAAGCGGAAAGATAGCCTCCATAAACGACCTTCTCAACCAGTTTGAGGAAGCCCACCGCAACTATGTGGAGTATCGCTGGGCATGGAGTTACCGCCTTATCTGCGAGTACTACGGTGTGGACGAGGTGACGGAAGAAGTTGCCGAGAAAGCCCATAAGGACTATGTGGACGCGCGACGCGCATGGATTGCGGAAATAAGGAAGGACGCCATGAAAGAGTATGATCTCGGTGACGTGGACGAAGACACGCTGAATGACTTCCTGCGTAACCTCGACAAGGAAACGGAATTTGAGAATCTAAAATATTCAATGTAATGAAAAGACTTATCTTACTGACATTTTCAGTAGCCCTGTTCTTATGCTCTTACGCTAAGGACTACAAGTACATTACTGTCAACAACGACCCTATGGGGGTCAGAATCTATACCCTTGACAATGGACTGAAGGTCTATCTGTCGGTCAACAGCGAAACTCCGAGGGTGACAGCGCACATCGCCGTCAACACGGGATCAAGGAACGACCCTGCCGACTGCACCGGATTGGCACACTATCTGGAGCACCTCATGTTCAAGGGTTCAAAGCAATTCGGCACCACGGACTACTCTGCCGAGAAGCCGTACATAGACAAGATAACCGCTCTTTATGAGGAATACCGCACCATAACCGACCCAGCGGCACGCAAGGCCAAGTACCACGAGATAGACTCTGTGTCGCAAATAGCCGCCAAGTACAACATTCCCAACGAGTATGACAAACTCATGTCGCTCATCGGCAGCGAGGGTTCCAACGCCTACACCAGTTGTGACGTGACGTGCTATACCGAGGATGTGCCGTCAAACGAACTGGAGCGGTGGGCGAAGGTGCAGGCAGACAGATTCCAGAACCTCGTGATGCGCGGATTCCACACGGAACTTGAAGCCGTCTATGAGGAGAAGAACATAAGCCTTGCCAGCGACGACGAGAAAGCGTCAGATGCGCTCATGGCGAAGTTGTACCCCACTCATTCCTACGGAACACAGACAACCATCGGCACACAAGACCACCTCAAGAACCCCTCGCTGGTGGCAATACAGAACTATTACGACCGCTACTATGTGCCCAACAACATCGCCATAGTCATCGCAGGCGACATTGTGCCGGAGCAGACGATAGCCATCATCGACAAGTATTTCGGCAGTTGGAAACCGGGAAAGGACGTTTCGGGACGGAAATTCGGTCCGCAGCCCACGTTCACCACGCCGCAGGAGACCTTCGTGTTGGGTCAGGAGCAGGAGAAACTGATGATCGGTTGGCGCTTCAAAGGAGTTTCCGACCTGCAGAACGACACCCTTCTGGTGATGTCGAAAATCCTCTGTAACTACAATGCAGGACTGCTCGACATCGACCTGAACCACAAAATGGCAGTGCAAAGTGCGGAAGCCAGTATGTGGGGACTGAAGGATTACTCCACCCTGTTCCTCTTTGCCACGCCAAAAGAGGGACAGTCCTTAGGCGAAGCAAGAAAACTTCTGCTCGCAGAAGTGGAAAAACTCAAGAAGGGAGAATTTGACGATGACCTGATAGTATCGGTTGTCAACAACATGAAGCGTGACGATCTCAACCGGTTGAACAGCAACAGTAACCGCGTGTCGGAACTTGTCAACGCATACATCAACGGCGTTGACTGGGCACAGGCAGTGGGACAAATCGACCGTTTGGCAAAACTAACGAAAGCAGACATAGTGGCATTTGCAAACAAATACCTCACCGACGGGTATGCGTATGTGGAAAAGCGCAAAGGCGAGGACACCTCTGTGAAGAAGATAGAGAAGCCTGCCATAACGCCCATTCCTGCCAACCGCGAATACGCAAGCGACTTCGTGAAGGCGATGGCAGCGGAGAAGGTGGAGCCGATAAAGCCGCAGTTCCCCGACTACGACAAGGAACTGACGTTCACAAACACCAGCAAGAAACTGCCTGTCATCTATGTCCGCAACAAAGAAAACTCACTGTTCACCCTCGCATTCAAGTATGATTTCGGCCTGCAAGCCGACAACCGCTACAACATAGCGGCAGGCTACATGGACTTGCTCGGCACAAAACGCATGACGGCAGAGGAGATAAAGAAGCAGTTCTACAAACTTGCCTGTGACTACAACGTAAGTGTAGGTGAGGACGAAATCACCATCACCCTCAGCGGTCTCGACGAGAATATGCCACAGGCGCTTGCCCTGCTCAATGACATAATGAACAACGCGAAGCCCGACAAGGCGGCTTACGACAAGTTTGTGGAACAAGTCATCACATCGAGAAACGACAAAAAACTCAATCAAATGGCTTGTTTCTTCTACCTGTATGAGTACGGTCTCCAAGGCAAACGCAACTCCTACACAGACAAGATGAGCGCCGCCGACCTCAAGAGCACCGATCCCAAGGTGTTCACCGACCTGTTGAGCAATCTGAAGAACATCAAGCACACGGTGCTCTACTACGGTCCGCAGTCGGAGAAAGCCCTGTCCGCCATACTGGCAAAAGGCCATACGACAACAAAGAAACTTGCCGACGCTCCTGTCAACAAGCCCTACGGATGGGTGTCGACACCTTCCACTGAGGTTATCATCGCCCCCTACGAAGCGAAGAATATCTATATGCGCATGATCAACCAGAGGCAAAAGCAGTACGACGAGAGCGAGAGTGCCGTCATAAACCTGTTCAACGAGTACTTCGGAGGCGGCATGAACACCATCGTCTTCCAGGAACTCCGCGAGACAAGAGGTCTTGCCTACAATGCCTCTGCAACCTATATGCTGCCCTTCAAAGCCGGTGATCCGGAATACATGCGCCTGCATATCATCTCGCAAAACGACAAGATGATGGACTGCATCAACGTATTCAAGGAGATAACGGACAACATGCCGCAGAACGAAGCAGCCCTTGAGATTGCCAAGCAGTCCATAATGAAGAGCCTCGCAGCATACAGAGTCACGAAATACAACCTCATAACGACTTACTTGAGCCTGAAGAAGCGTGGCATAGACCTGTATACAAACAAGAAAGTATATGAGAAACTGCCGTCGCTGACCATGCAGGACGTAGTGAACTTCGAGCGCACCAACGTGGCAGGACAGCCGCTGCGCTACCTCATTCTCGGCGACGAAAAGGAACTGGACATGGACGCACTGCGCAAGATTGGTCCAGTCAAGCACGTCAGCCTTGAGGAAATTTTCGGTTACTGATTTAATGTACAATGCATAATTAATATTGTATAATTCTGTGACTCATGAGAGAATGCAACACAATTCTAATAAAGAGCAAACAATTTGCTCTTAGAATTGTTCGCTTGTATAAATATCTGTGTGAAAACAAAAAAGAATATGTTCTTTCTAAGCAAATTGTTAGAAGCGGAACAAGCATTGGAGCCAACGCAAAAGAAGCAAGCGCAGCTCAATCAAAAGCAGATTTCTATGCAAAGCTAAGCATTTCTCTCAAAGAAGCTGCAGAAACTGAATATTGGTTAGAAATTCTACATGAAAGTGAGTACATTGATGACAAACAATTTGAAAGTATATATGGGGATTGCACGGAACTACTGAAAATCCTTACATCTATACTCAAAACACGACAACAAAAACAATGAATTATTAATTATTAATTGTAAATTACTATGACACCGGAATTCAAGTATGCTCCTATGTTCCAGTTGGGAGAAGACACCACAGAGTACCGCCTCATATCAAAGGAAGGCGTGTCGGTAAGCGAGTTTGAGGGCACTCCCATCCTGAAGGTTGCACCTGAAGCCCTCGAGTTACTTTCCACCCAGGCTTTCCACGACGTGAATTTCATGCTCCGCCGCGAGCACAACGAAAAAGTGGCAGCCATTCTCCACGATCCTGAAGCGTCAGAAAATGACAAATATGTAGCACTCACCATGCTGCGCGACGCAGAGGTTGCATGCAAGGGAAAACTGCCTTTCTGCCAGGACACGGGCACAGCCATTATCCACGGAGAGAAGGGTCAGCAGGTGTGGACCAACTTTGAAGACGAGGAGCCTCTGTCGAAAGGTGTGTTCAACACCTACACCACCGACAACCTGCGCTATTCGCAGAATGCGCCTCTCAATATGTATGACGAGGTGAACACACGCTGCAACCTGCCCGCACAGATAGACATCGAGGCGACACAGGGCATGGAATACCGCTTCCTCTGCGTGGTCAAGGGCGGCGGATCAGCCAACAAGACCTACCTGTATCAGGAGACAAAGGCACGCATACAGAACCCCGGAACACTCGTTCCATTCCTTGTCGAGAAAATGAAGAGCCTCGGCACGGCAGCCTGCCCACCCTATCACATCGCCTTCGTCATCGGCGGCACATCGGCGGAGCGCAACCTTCTCACAGTGAAACTGGCGTCTACAAAATACTATGACAGCCTGCCTACCACTGGAGATGCCACAGGACGCGCTTTCCGCGACGTGGAACTGGAAAAACAACTCCTCGAAGAGGCACGCAACATCGGCTTCGGAGCACAGTTCGGAGGCAAGGCTTTCGCCCACGACGTGCGTGTAGTCCGTCTGCCGAGACACGGCGCTTCCTGTCCGATAGGACTCGGCGTGTCATGTTCAGCCGACCGTAACATCAAGGCGAAAATCAACAAGGACGGCGTGTGGATAGAGAAAATGGACGACAAACCATACGAACTGATACCCGAGG
Organism: Faecalibacterium prausnitzii; assembly: GCA_963611255.1. Lineage (GTDB taxonomy): Bacteria > Bacteroidota > Bacteroidia > Bacteroidales > Bacteroidaceae > Prevotella. Next base: position 10,892 of record CAVDQB010000009.1, on the reverse strand, counting down.
AACTTCGCAATGCAGGTGAGGGAAACGCTGTTGCCATCAACCTCGACCAGCCTATCAAGGACGTGTGCAAGGAACTTTCAAAGTATCCAGTGTCTACCCGTGTGAGCCTGACAGGCACTATCATCGTAGCGAGAGATATAGCCCATGCGAAGATAAAGGCACGTCTTGACGCAGGCGAAGGTATGCCGCAGTACTTCAAAGACCACCCTGTGCTCTACGCTGGTCCGGCAAAGACCCCGGAGGGAATGCCTTGCGGTTCGATGGGACCTACCACCGCTAACCGTATGGACCCCTATACCGATGAATTCCAGGACAACGGAGGCTCACTGATAATGATTGCCAAGGGCAACAGAACCCAAGTTGTCACCGACGCATGCAAGAAACACGGCGGCTTCTACCTCGGTTCTATTGGCGGTCCGGCAGCCTATCTGTCAGCCCAGAACATCAAGAGCATCGAATGCGTGGAGTATCCTGAACTCGGCATGGAGGCTGTATGGAAGATCCATGTAGAGGATTTCCCGGCTTTCATCCTCGTCGATGACAAGGGCAACGACTTCTTCAAGCAATTTCAATAAAACGCTTTTTCTCAGTCCCTCCCTCAATCCGGGGGAGGGGACTGTTTTCTTTCCGTCTCCAAAACGGAGAATCATGAAAGAACCGACCAACGAACTATATAACCGAAAACCAAACTATGCACAGGCTGCCTGCCGAAACTGTTTGGCGGACAAGGCATTCTCAACGTAAGTTCAAGGGGTACTGACTCCAGAAAAATTTGCCTATGTGAGCCACAAACTGAAACAAGCGATAATCAACAAAACCGAAACGGAAAAACTAAGAACACAAAACATATATGATCAAAACGAAGAAACTGTTTCTAACGGCAGCCGTCATGCTGCTGTCGGTCAACAGTACCCACGCCACGACAACGAACGACATAAGACCTGTACCGTTCACTAACGTAAACATAACCGACCAGTTCTGGAGCCAGCGACTGAAGACACTGCGCAACACGACAATCCGTTACGCATTCAAGAAATGCGACGATGCCGGACAGATCCGCAACTTTGAATACGCCGGCAAGATAGTGTCGGGCGAGGCAAAGGTGGGCGACCTCACATTCCAGTCAGGACAACCGTATGACGACGCAGAGGTATACAAGGTGCTTGAGGGTGCGTCCTACCTGCTGAAAGTGGAGAAAGACGCCGACCTTGAAGCCTATTGCGACGAGGTAATTGACAAGATCTGCTCCGCACAAGAACCTGACGGATACCTGCAGACCAACTTCACTATACACAATCCGCTGCACTCCTGGTATAACGGAGAGAAGTGGACTTCGGACTGGAATCTATCCCACGAGACGTTCAATGTGGGAGAACTCATCGAATGTGCCGTCGCTTACTATCAGGCAACAGGCAAAGACAAACTCCTCAACTGTGCCATCAAGGCGGCGGACAACATGTGCGACGTCTTCAAAGAGGGCGGTGTGAAGATGGCGCCGGGGCATGCTGTGGTGGAGATGGCGCTCGTCCGTCTCTACGAACTTACCGGCAACGAGAAGTATCTCAACGAGTGCAAGTTCTTTCTCGACTGCCGCGGCATCCGCAAATTTGACCCGACATCCAACGACCAGCGCGTAAACGGAAAGTATTGGCAGGATCATCTGCCTGCCATAGAGCAGCGCACGGCGGAAGGACACGCCGTAAGAGCACTCTATTTCTACTCCGGTATGGCTGACTGGGTGCGCTATTCTGGCGATCAGGACTACCAGACGGCTATAGACGCTATATGGAACAACATTGCGTCAAAGAAGTTCTACATTACCGGAGGCTTCGGTGCGCGCGACAACAACGAGGCTTTTGGCGAGGACTACGAACTGCCTAACTCCACCGCCTACTGCGAAACCTGCGCATCTGTGGCAGGTGTTATGTTCAACGAAAGGATGTTCCGTCTGCACGGAGAATCCAAATATATCGATATGCTTGAGCGCGCACTCTACAACACAGTGCTTGACGGAATTTCCATAAAGGGTACTACCTTCTACTATCCAAACCGTCTTGAAGTATCAAGCCGGGGTAACGAGCGTTCTGAATGGTTCGGCACTTCATGCTGCCCGACCAATCTCTGCCGACTCATCCCATCCGTTCCGGGCTATGTCTACGCCACCAACGACAAGTCACTTTATGTGAACCTGTTTGTCAATTCCGACGCTACGATGACCGTAGGCAACTATGATTTGGCTGTCAAGCAGACCACTTCATATCCCTACAGCGGCAATATCAAGATGAACGTCACCCTCACCGACAACGGTTCTACCTCTGCCCAGATGAGCGATATGCGCATCCGCATCCCCGGCTGGGCTGTCAACGAGCCTGTCGCTTCCGACCTCTACTCTTTCGTGAACCCCACAACGACACCCACAGTAATAAAAATAAACGGTCAGGAATATGCCTACTCCACCGTCGACGGCTATGCCGTGATACCTGTGGAGGAACTGAAGAAAGGCGAGATTGAGGTCATTCTACCGATGGACATACACCAAGTAGTGTCCAACGAGAACCTGAAAGGCAACACCGGACTGCGCAGTTATGAGCGAGGACCACTTGTTTACTGTGCCGAAGGAGTGGACAACGACGATGCACTTTCCAATGTCTACATCCCCGAGAACACCACTTACAAGACGGCAACATTCCTCGCCACGACATTCAACGGCGGCGTGACATCCATCACGACACCAGCCGTGAAAGTGGAAAACAACGGCGGTGAGGTCACCAAGACCGACACCAAGATAAGACTGATACCATATTTCGCACGCGCCCACCGCGCTGCGTGCAGTATGAAAGTGTGGATATCAATGGATGAGAGTACACTGGAGTCATCGATAGAGTACATCGACAAGGTACAGCCTTGTGACGATGCGGACGAGAAAGCCCACAATCTCCAAGGCTCAAACATGCGCACAGGCACCGACCTCGGGTGGCGTGACTCCGACGGAGGCTACATTTCCTACGACATGACGATAGACCCTGACCGTCCCAATGATCTCATCCTGAAACTCTGGGGAAGCGACAGCGGCAACAGAAACTTTGACATCTACATCAACGGAACAAAGGTCGCATACGAGGAAGTGGAGAATTTCATGCCAGGACAATACTACTATATGCGCCACGCAATGCCCTTTGACCTGACTAAGGGCAAGACAAAGGTGACTGTGAAACTACAGTCCATCAACGGCAGTACGGTGGGCGGTCTCTTTGGAGTCTACACGGGTGTGAGCGAAAACGCCCCCTCAGGCACTGTACCCATGGACTATATGTGGACTGGAAGATACCTGTATCTGAAGCAGCACAGTTACAAAGGCGACTTCGACACGTCCTTTTTCCGCAACCGCCACTGCGCTGACGGCACAGGAGAGGACGGACAGAGTTGGACAATGGCAGTGAACCCGACCAACCGCAACTATCTGATGATATATTATTGGGGCAACGAAAACGACGCAAGAGACTTTGACATCTACTGCGACGATACCTTTATAGACAAGGAACACCTGCTGAACAACGAACCGGGACGCTTCTTTTTCCGCACCTATATCATCCCCGAAGAGGGCACAAGCGGCAAGGACAAGGTGACAATACGCCTCACCTCGCCGAGCGGAACGAAAACAGGCGGTGTCTATTATGTCTACATGATGTCAGAGCCGATTGTTGACGGAATAGCCGAGACAGAAGTGCCCGAAGAGTGTGTACCGCGTTTTTTCTCTCTTTCAGGGGTAGAGACGCAGCAACCGATGCCCGGCATCAACATCGTGCAACAAGGCAATAAGGTCACGAAAATAACAGTCCAGTAATCCCCGGCGTATCAACCAACCTTATCACAAAGGCGTTTCCGTAATACGGCAATGGTGCTCCTGCGGTGTCAGAACGGTATGTTGGCAAAGCAGGAAAGCATAAGAAGAAACGCGACACGCCTGATTACGGCACACAAAAAGGGGAGACGGAAATTCCGTCTCCCCTATATTTTGCATCAAAAAGCATATTGTCAGATTTCCCAACCGATAGCCGATGCTCCGAGAACAGCAGCAGACGAGCCGTCGAGACCGCTGACAAGGAACTTCGCTTTGCCCTTGAAGATATTGAGAACCTTGTTGTCGTAAGCCTCTATTATCGGGTTCATGATGAGGTCACCCGCCTTTGTCAGACCACCGAAGAACACGAACGCCTCAGGAGAAGAGAACGCCGCGAAGTCAGCACACGCCTCTCCGAGCATTTTGCCGGTAAATGCATATATGTCGAGAGCCACCTGATCGTTCTTCTCTGCGGCAATAGACACATCGAGAGATGTGATACTTTCCGGGTCGAGTTCACGCAGCAATGACGGTTTTTCGGTCGTTGCAAGAATCTCGCGGGCTGTGCGTGCCACTCCAGTCGCGGAGCAATAAGCCTCCAGACAGCCAAAACGTCCACAGCCACAGGCACGTCCGTTTTCACGGACTTGTATGGTATGACCCAATTCACCGGCAAATCCGTCGCAGCCGTAGACAAGTTGTCCGTTGATGACGATACCCGAACCGACACCCGTACCGAGTGTTATCATGATGAAATTCTTCATGCCTCGCGCCACGCCATAGGTCATCTCTCCTACCGCAGCGGCGTTAGCATCGTTGGTAAGAGCCACCGGGATGCCAAGTTTTTCTTTGAAAAGCTCTGCCAAAGGCACTACTCCATTGTGTCCCCACTCAAGGTTCGGGGCAAACTCTATTGTACCGTTGTAGTAGTTGCCGTTAGGTGCGCCGATACCCATCGCCTTGATTTTGTCGATGCCGCCCACCTGATCGATAATCAGTTGCAGGGCTTCACAAGCCGCATCCACATACTCTGTTGCCGTGGGATAGCCCTGTGTCTTGATAGAAGTGGTGGCTTTTATCTCACCACGGCTGTCAACTATGCCGAACACAGAATTGGTTCCGCCGAGATCCAAGCCTATTACATAGGGCTTTATCTCCATTGTTTCGTTCATCATTAGTTGGTTTTTTATCGTTAATAAATTAGTTTCGGTATAGCAAGACTGTCCGTCACACATCTGTAATGCGGACTGTCATACGGCACAAAGGTAGAAAAAAAAATGTAGAGGACAAAGGGACTAAGTCACAAAAAAGCGCCCCATGGCAAAAATAAGATGCCGATTGCCCCAATTGTCGGAAAATTGGAGTAACTTTGCATCTATTATGTCACACTTGCATACAAGCATTCTTTCCCCATGCAGACAATATTTCCTATAAACATAATCGAACTTGTCTTCAAGGGAATACTGATAGGTGTCATTGCATCTGCGCCGATGGGGCCAGTTGGAGTGCTCTGTGTCCAGCGCACACTGAACAAAGGCCGCTGGCCGGGATTTGCCACCGGACTGGGTGCAGCCGTAAGTGATGTGATCTACGCCATACTGACGGGTATGGGCATAGGTTTCATCCAGGATTTCATAAAGCAGGAAACGACATTCTTTGCACTGAAGATTGCCGGTTCGGCAGTGTTGCTCTTGTTCGGCATATACTGTTTTTTCAGCAAACCGCGGCAGGTGCACCTCATCAACAAACGCAACACCTCGCTTTTCTACAACGCCCACACGGCATTCTGGATTACGTTTGCCAATCCGCTCATAATACTGCTTTTCATTGCGGCAATGACCCAGTTGACGTTCGTGGTATCCGACCATCCGCTTGAGATGGGAATCGGTTACATGAGCATTTTCGCCGGTGCCATGCTGTGGTGGTTCGGCCTGACGTGGCTCGTTGACAAGATCCGCGGCCGCTTCAACTCAGAAGGCATACAGATAATCAACCGCATCATCGGAACGATTGTCATCCTCGTGTCAATCGTATTCCTTGTCGGGACAGTGTTCAACCTCTATTCCCTTTCCTGGTATTGACTATGATAATCGCGCAAAAACTCCGCAAAGAGAACATCATCGAGTACATATTGTATATGTGGCAAGTGGAAGATGTCATCCGCGCCTACGGTTTCTCGCTCTCAAAAATGAAGGACGAGTACATCTCAAAATTCAAAGTCGACGGACTGGAACAGTTCGAAGAGATTGTGGACTGGTACGGCAACATCATCAGGATGATGAATCAGGAGGGCAAAAGGGACAAGGGACACATCACCATAAACGAAATCTTGGTGCAGGATCTCGATGAACTCAACGTCCGCCTGTTGGCAAGTCCCAAGTTTCCTTTCTACAATGCGGAGTACTACAAGGTGCTGCCGTTCATAGTGGAACTGCGCAACCGCGGCAGCAAAGAGGTGTCCGAGATCGAGACTTGCCTCAATGCTCTCTACGGAGTGATGATGCTCCGGCTACAGAAAAAGGAGGTCTCGCAGCAGACGCAGAATGCAGTGAACGAGATAACGACATTCCTCGGTATGCTTTCCGACTACTATCTGAAAGACAAGACCGAGGGGCTGCGCTTTGACGACGACGAGATTTGACACACGGAGACGACTCTCCAAAAACTATAAAAGACATGAACATTCTTGTTACCGGTGCCAACGGACAGTTGGGAAACGAGATTCAGATTGCGGCAAAGCAGTCGAAAGACAACTACATCTTCACGGATGTGTGCGACGGATACAGGAAACTGGACATCACAGATTTGGATGCCATACGCCGGGAAGTAGCCGACAACGACATAAAATGTATCATCAACTGCGCCGCATGGACGAATGTTGACTTGGCGGAGACCGCCGGCGAAATTGTGGAGACACTCAACGCCAGTGCCCCGGAGAACCTTGCCGTGGCGATGAAAGAGGTGGACGGACTGCTCGTACACATCTCTACGGACTACGTTTTCGGCGCTGACCCATACAACACTCCGTGCAATGAAGACCAGAAAGGAACTCCAACAGGCGTTTACGGCAAGACAAAGAAACTGGGAGAAGAGAAGATTATCGCCTCTGGAGCAAACCACATTATCATCCGCACGGCGTGGCTCTACAGCGAGTTCGGCAAGAATTTCCTGAAGACAATGCTAAACTTGACCGCCACGAAGCCAGAACTGAAAGTGGTGTTCGACCAGTGCGGCACGCCGACATACGCCGGCGACCTTGCCAAGGTGATATTCCAAATCGTGGAGAACCGCCTGTATGAGGGCAACTGCGGAGTGTACCACTACTCCAACGAAGGCGTATGCAGTTGGTATGACTTCACTATGGAGATAGCAAAACTTGCAGGTCACACCCAATGCAACATACAGCCTTGCCACAGCAACGAGTTCCCCAGCCCTGTCAAAAGGCCCGCTTACAGCGTGCTTGACAAGACGAAGATAAAGACGACATTCCACATCACGATACCCCATTGGACTGATTCTCTGAAACAGTGTATGTCAAACATGAATGCAATATGAACCAGGAAATAGAAAGAAGACGCACCTTTGCCATCATATCACACCCTGATGCAGGAAAGACAACCCTCACGGAAAAGTTCCTGTTGTTCGGCGGACAGATACAGGTAGCAGGGGCAGTGAAGAGCAACAAGATACGCAAGACCGCCACATCCGACTGGATGGACATTGAGAAGCAGCGCGGAATATCGGTCAGCACCTCTGTGATGGAGTTTGACTACCATGACTACAAGGTGAACATCCTTGACACTCCGGGACACCAAGACTTTGCAGAGGACACCTACAGGACGCTCACTGCCGTGGACAGTGCAATCATTGTGGTGGACAGTGCCAAAGGTGTGGAGACTCAGACGAGGAAACTTATGGAAGTGTGCCGTATGCGCAACACTCCCGTAATGATATTTGTCAATAAGATGGACCGCGAGGGACGCGACCCGTTTGACCTGCTTGACGAACTCGAGCAGGAACTGAAGATAAAGACCATCCCTCTGTCGTGGCCTATCAATCAGGGCATGAGATTCAAGGGTGTCTACAACATCTATGAGAAACAACTCAACCTTTTCGTACCCGACAAACAGAGAGTAACGGAGAAAATCACAGTTGACATCGACTCGGAAGAACTGGACAACTGTGTAGGAGAAGCCGATGCACAGAAGTTGCGTGACGACCTGGAACTGGTGAACGGCGTCTATCCCGAGTTCAGACTTGAGGACTACCGCAGTGCAGAGGTTGCTCCTGTGTTCTTCGGTTCTGCCCTCAACAACTTCGGAGTACAGGAACTTCTGGACTGTTTCGTGGAAATAGCGCCATCGCCCAGAGCCACAAAGGCTATGGAACGCATGGTTAACCCGGACGAAAGCAAGTTTACCGGTTTCATATTCAAGATAACCGCCAATATCGACCCAAACCACAGATCGTGCATTGCATTCTGTAAAGTATGCTCAGGCAAGTTTGTCAGAAACCAGCCTTACCTGCATGTGCGCGAGGGAAAGACAATACGCTTCTCCTCCCCTACCCAGTTTATGGCACAGAGAAAGTCAACCATTGATGAAGCATGGGCAGGTGACATCGTGGGACTTCCCGACAACGGCATCTTCAAAATCGGCGACACACTGACCGAAGGCGAAGCCCTGCATTTCCGGGGACTGCCCTCTTTCTCGCCCGAACTGTTCAAATACATCGAAAACGACGACCCGATGAAGTCGAAACAGTTCCAGAAAGGACTTGAACAACTTATGAACGAGGGCGTGGCCCAGATGTTTGTAAACCAGTTCAACAACCGCCGCATCATCGGTACAGTCGGACAACTACAGTTCGAAGTCATACAGTACCGTCTGGAAAACGAATACAATGCCAAGTGCCGTTGGGAACCTGTACACCTCTACAAGGCTTGTTGGGTGGAGAGCGACGACGAGAAAGAACTTGACAATTTCAAGAAACGGAAGTACCAATATATGGCAAAAGACAAGGACGGACGCGATGTATTCCTTGCCGATTCCGGCTATGTACTGTCCATGGCGCAACAAGACTTCGAGCACATACGCTTCCATTTCACGAGCGATTTCTAATTCTTGCGGTACGGAGGCAACCTTTACATTGTAAACAACGAATAAAAAGAGCCGCCAATCTTCACGGATTGACGGCTCTAACAGTTTTTCTGCAACAAAGTTCTTACACCCTTTTTAGATGTCAGTGTGCAGATTTGAATTCATTGAGGAACCGGACATCGTTCTCTGAGAACATTCTCAGGTCGGACACACGGTACTTCAGGTTGGTTATTCTCTCCACTCCCATACCGAAAGCATAGCCAGTATAGACCTTTGAATCTATGCCGCAAGCCTCCAGAACGTTGGGGTCAACCATACCGCAACCGAGAATCTCCACCCAACCAGTGTGCTTACAGAAGCCGCAACCCTCGCCACCACAGATGTGACATGAGATATCCATCTCTGCCGAAGGTTCGGTAAAGGGGAAGTAACTCGGACGAAGGCGAATCTTTGTATCTGGTCCGAACATCTCACGAGCAAATATCAAAAGCGCCTGCTTCAGGTCTGTGAAACTCACATTTTTGTCAACATAAAGGCCTTCGACCTGATGAAAGAAACAGTGAGCACGAGCAGATATCGCCTCATTACGATAAACCCTACCGGGGCAAAGCACCCTAATCGGAGGCTCATGAGTACTCAGATAGTGGCTCTGATCATTGGAAGTGTGTGAGCGAAGAAGGATGTTTTTCGTAACGTCAAGACTGCTCTTCTCCACGAAGAACGTGTCCTGCATATCACGGGCCGGGTGGTCTGCGGCGAAGTTAAGGTTGGTGAATATGTTCAAATCGTCGTCAATCTCAGGACCGCCTGCCAGAGTAAAGCCCATGCGTTGGAATATATCGATTATCTCATTCTTAACAATGGTGAGCGGATGACGTGTGCCAAGCCCTACAGGATAGGCAGTACGGGTAAGATCAAGATCCTCTGTGCCGGTCTCAACGGTGTCGAGTTGTGTGCGCAAATCATTGATTTTATTCTGCACGGCACTCTTCAGTTCGTTGATTTTCATGCCTATTTCTTTCTTCTTGTCAGCCGCCACGCCACGGAATTCCTCCATCAAGGCATTCATCTCGCCTTTCTTACTGAGGAAGCGCAGGCGCAACTGCTCCAACTCTTCGGCATTACTTGCCTTCAAAGTGTCTACTTCCTGTAAAAGTGCTGCTATCTTGTCCGAAATCATATTGTTGCGTTTATTTGATGCAAAGTTAGTAAATTCCAAGGAAATGAGGAAACCAATCCAAAATAAAGTGGTAATTTTGCACGGTTTTAACGGAACAATTCTGATGAGAAAACTATTGTTTGCAGCGGTGTTTTTCACCCTGTGCGGAATGGTTGGACTGGTGTCCTACAGTTGCACAGACAAGAAGCCCGCGCAAGACTCATTACTTGCCGACACATTAGTCGGCGATTCTTCAGATGAGAACGCTGAAGAACAGATTATCACCGACACCCCCATGCCAGATGCAGCCGACGAGTTGTTTGATGATTTCATGTTTAATTTCGCAGCCAACAGAAAGTTGCAACTGGAGAGAATTGTCTTTCCACTCCCTGTAAACGAGCCTTCCGGCAAGAAGACCGTAGACAAACAGCACTGGAAGATGGAACACTTCTTCATGCGGCAAGACTATTACACGCTCATCTTCGACAACATCGCCCAAGCGGAAGTGGCCAAAGACACAAGCATCAACCACGTCATTGTGGAAAAAATCCACTTGGAACGCAAAACCGTGGAACAGTATATCTTTGACCGCAAGGGGGGCAAATGGATGATGACGGAAGTCAACACCACCGGTTTTCCCTCGTCTTCCAATGCCTCATTCCTCAAGTTCTATAGCCGATTTGCCGTGGACTCTGTCTTCCAGATAGCAAGCATCAACGATCCGTTGCGTTTTTCCGGACCTGACCCTGACAACGATTTCAACAACATGGACGGTATCCTGTTGCCCGAACAG
>CAVDQB010000008.1:0-90358 GCA_963611255.1 Faecalibacterium prausnitzii | reverse complement strand
GACACGACGAGTTGGATGCACAGACCATTGCAGAGCATGGCAGATTTATCATGAGCAAGCACAGTAAGAGAGAAGACGCATAGTTGGGGGTCGTCACCGGCACAACGCATCACAGACTCTATCCTGAAAGGAGCGTGCTGTGGCGGCGTGCAGGATGCCTTGGTTGAGGATGCAGAACGCCAGCATATGGTTTTCGGGCGATATGCAGTAGCCTGCCAGAGTATAGATGCCTGCCAACGTACCTGTCTTTGCCATGACATTGCCTTGGGCAGGCGTGTTTCTCATGCGCCGCTTCAGCGTCCCGTCTACACCGGCACACGGCAAAGACTGACAGAGAGTACCGAAAATACGCTTGTTGTGATAGGCATACCGTAAGAGCATGACCTCACATTCAGCGGAGAGATAGTTGTAGAGCGACAGTCCCGAACCGTCAGCCAGACGGTAGGACGAAGCGTCAAGTCCCGCCTTTTCCATGATTTTCCGTTCCTCATGCTGTGCAGCCTTGACGGAAGAAGCACCGCCGGACAATGCGCCTATCTGGTAGAGCATCGACTCAGCATAGAGATTGTCCGAGTCCTTCATCATCTTTGACAGTATCGGTTCTATAGCCGAGTAACGCACGCTCAGTGCCTTTGCGTCCGCGGGGACTGTTCCCTCGCCGCTGAAGCCGGTGACCGTTATTCCCTGATCATGCAGTTTCTGCATCAGGACGGCAACGAGGTTGTCTTTTCTTCTAAAAACCAGCGGTGAGAGCACGGGGTTGTCGTCGTCCCAACACCATCCTTCACCCAGAAGCGATGTGTCCTTAAACGAACGGTCAGCGACAATATTGCCGGCTATGGTGTCAACTTTTAGCTTCACAATATCTTCAACTATGCAGTCGAGATCATAGTCTTCGAGCGACGGGTCCATGCCACCTTTTATATATATGTCCCCCTTGAGGGTAGTGGAGTCGCATTCCCCGGTATAGTAAACGTACGTGGCGTAGCGGTAGTTTCGCCCCAACAGGTCGAGGGCTGTTATCGCCGTGAGCAGTTTCATGGTCGAAGCCGGGCGCATCAACTGCCGTTCGTTGTGCATATAGAGTACCGAATCGGCGTCCAGGTCATACACCATCAGCCCCACCTGCGACGTCTCGAACATCCTGTTTCGCAGCAGGCTGTCTATCCGTTGGACGGCACGCTGAGGATAAGGCAAAGTCACCTCACGCACCGAATCGACCTCGAAACTGTCGGGCAGCAACGCTATGAGATCGTCATGGTCTGCCGACTGCGCTCTCGTCACCGCCGACGCACCCAACAGCAGTATATATATAATAAGGTGTAAAGAAGTCTTCATAGTGAGTACAAAGATACGAAAAAATGTCCACAACGCCGTTTCCGCCACAAGAAATCATTCCACATGATGTCGTCTGCAAGGTGATTATTCCGGCGGAAAATATGCACAAACATAGACATAATGTGCATTTTGAGAACTATTATTTGTGTGTACGGATTATATTTCGTAATTTTGCCAATTGAATTAGAACGCCAAACAGTCTTTGTGTGCACGCCGTGCGCATCACAGCAGAAGAGGAACAGAAAATTAATTATTACATAAATGAGCTTAAAGATTGTAGTACTTGCAAAGCAAGTGCCGGACACAAGAAACGTTGGTCCTGATGCTATGACTCCCGAAGGCACCGTTAATCGTGCAGCCCTTCCTGCAGTCTTCAATCCCGATGACCTCAACGCCCTGGAGCAGGCACTCCGTCTGAAGGAGCAGTTCCCGGGTTCAACCATTTCAGTAGTAACGATGGGACTGCCCAAGTCAGCCGAAGTAATACGCGAAGCACTCTACCGCGGCGCAGACGAAGGCTTTGTCGTGACCGACCGTCCGCTCGGCGGCGCCGACACACTGGCCACAAGTTACACGCTGGCTCAGGCCATCAAGAAGATAGGCAACTATGACATCATCCTTGGAGGACGCCAAGCCATCGACGGCGACACCGCTCAGGTTGGTCCGCAGGTGGCAGAGAAACTCGGGCTGACACAGGTAACCTACGCCGAGGAAATCATCTCTCTCGACGAGCAGACACGCAAAATCGTGATTAAGCGCCATATCGATGGCGGTGTGGAAACGGTGGAAGCACCGCTGCCACTGGTCGTCACGGTCAACGGAAGCGCAGCTCCCTGCCGCCCGCGCAACGCCAAGCGCGTGATGAAATACAAGAATGCAAAGGCCACAGCAGAGCGTACGGCGGAAGAAACGGAAGCTCTCGCAGAAATACTTGCAAAGAAGCCCTACCTCACTATCACCCAGTGGGGCGCAGCTGACATTGAGGCAGACCCGGCACAGATAGGCAAGGCAGGCTCGCCGACAAACGTGAAGGCTGTGCAGAACATCGTTTTCAAGGCGAAGGAGAGCAAGTCACTGACCGGTTCTGACGAGGATGTGGAGAATGTAATCATAGAATTGTTGAACGAAAAGATTATCGGCTAATCCCCGAGAGGAGAGAATATTTATGAATAATGTATTTGTATATTGCGAGATAGAAGGCACAACCGTCAAGGAAGTCTCTCTCGAACTCCTTACCAAAGGACGCAAACTGGCCAATACTCTCGGCGTTCAGTTGGAATGTATCATAGCCGGCTCCGGTCTCGACGGCGTGGAGAGCCAGGTGATGAAATATGGTGTTGACAAGGTGCATGTATTTGACGCCGAGGGGCTTTTCCCTTACACGAGCAATCCACACACCGCTCTTGTCGTCAATCTGTTCAAGGAAGAGAAGCCGCAAATAGCCCTTTTGGGCGCCACAGTCACCGGTCGTGACCTCGGACCGCGCGTAAGTTCGGCACTGCACAGCGGTCTTACCGCCGACTGCACCGAACTTGAAATCGGCGATTTCGACATGAAGAAGCGTGTCGGAGACGAAGTCAAGTCTTTCCATTACGAACAGCAACTCTACCAGATACGCCCCGCTTTCGGCGGAAACATCGTGGCTACTATTGTCAATCCCGACCACAGACCACAGATGGCAACTGTTCGTGAGGGTGTGATGAAAAAGGAAGTGCTCGACGAAAACTACAAGGGAGAGGTCATACGCCATGATGTCGCAAAGTATGTGCCCGAGACCGAATATGTGGTAAAAGTACTCGACCGCCACGTGGAGGCTGCAAAGCACAACCTCAAGGGTGCTGCCATTGTCGTGGCAGGCGGCTATGGAGTAGGCTCCAAAGAGGGTTTCGACCAGTTGTTCGAACTCGCCCACGAACTCCATGCCGAGGTAGGAGCGTCCCGAGCAGCAGTTGACGCCGGTTGGGTAGACCACGACCGCCAGATAGGACAGACCGGCGTGACCGTCCGTCCGAAGGTTTACTTCGCATTCGGAATATCCGGCCAGATACAGCATATAGCCGGAATGCAGGACTCAGGCATCATTGTCTCGGTCAATACCGACCCAGATGCGCCTATCAACAAGATTGCCGACTACATCATAACAGGCAGTGTCGAAGAGGTAGTCCCCAAGATGATCAAGTATTACAAGAAGAACAGTAAGTAAAAATGGCTAATTTCTATACAGACAATCCGGAGATTAAGTTCTATCTTAGTCACCCCCTGATGAAGCATATCGTTGAACTCAAGGAGCGCAACTATGCCGACAAAGACACGTTCGACTATGCCCCTCAGGACTTTGAGGACGCTATCGACAACTATAACCGCGTGCTTGAACTCACCGGCGACATCTGTGCCAACATCATTTGGCCCAATGCCGAGGACGTGGATGCCGAGGGACCTCACTGCGAAAACGGCCGTGTGCGCTATGCAAGCAAGACATACGAGAATCTCGATGCTACGGTAAAGGCAGGTCTCAACGGCGTGACCATGCCTCGCCGATACGGAGGTCTCAATTTCCCTTCTGTGCCCTACACTGCCATAAACGAGATGATTGCTGCGGCAGATGCCGGTTTCGAGAACATCTGGTCATTGCAGGACTGCATCGAAACACTCTATGAGTTCGGCGACGAGGATCAGCACAAGCGTTATATTCCGCGTATCTGCGCAGGCGAAACGATGTCCATGGACCTCACAGAGCCCGATGCCGGTTCCGATTTGCAGTCCGTCATGCTCAAGGCTACATTTGACGAGGAGAACAACTGCTGGCGTCTGAACGGCTGCAAGCGTTTCATCACCAACGGAGATAGCGACATCCACCTCGTGCTTGCACGCTCCGAGGAAGGCACACGCGACGGTCGCGGTCTCTCGATGTTCATTTATGACAAGCGTGACGGCGGTGTTGAAGTGCGCAGAATAGAGAACAAACTCGGCATACACGGCTCTCCGACCTGCGAACTTGTCTACAAGAACGCCAAGGCAGAACTGTGCGGAAGCCGCAAGTTGGGACTTATCAAATATGTCATGGCACTGATGAACGGTGCCCGTTTGGGCATTGCCGCACAGTCTGTGGGTATCAGCCAGAGCGCATACAACGAGGCTTTGGCATACGCAAAGGAGCGTTGCCAGTTCGGAAAGGCAATCATCAACTTCCCGGCTGTATACGATATGCTGTCGCTGATGAAGGCACGTCTCGACGCAGGACGCTCCATTCTCTATGCCACAAGCCGCTACGTTGACGTATACAAGGCACTGGAGGACATCTCTCGCGAGCGCAAACTCACTCCCGAGGAGCGTGCCGAGTGCAAGGAGTACTCCAAACTCGCTGATGCGTTCACGCCTATTGCCAAGGGCATGAACTCGGAATACGCCAACCAGAACACCTACGACGGTATACAGATACACGGTGGTTCTGGTTTCATGTTGGAGTATGCGTGCCAGCGTCTCTACCGTGACGCACGCATCACATCCATATATGAGGGTACGACACAGTTGCAGACAGTAGCCGCAATCCGCTATATCACCAACGGATTCTACAGTTCCGTGATAGCACAATATGAGCAGGAGGAGACCGCACCCGAGTTTGAGGCGCAGCGCAACATTGCCAAGGAAATGGCAAAGAAGTTCAATGCAGCCCTCGAAAAGGTGCACGCAGACGGCAGCGACGAGTTCAAGGACTTCTGTTCGCGCCACCTCTATGAGATGGTAGCGTCCACCTTGATGGCAAACCTCATCATTACCGATGCGTCTAAGGATGCCGCACTCTTCGGCAAGTCAGCGCGCATCTACACCAGATGGGCTTCAGCCGAAGTGGAAAAGCACTACAATTTCATCATGAGTGCCACTCCGGCAGATCTCGAGGACTACCGTAAGTAACATACCGACAAGGGGAGTCAAACGCAAAGATGATAGACAGGCTCACCGTAGACAGAATTAAGGAGGCAGCCAACATTGTGGAGGTTGTCTCCGAATTTGTTACCCTAAAGAAGAGCGGAGCCAACTATAAAGGACTGTGTCCATTCCACAACGAGAAGACACCGTCGTTTATGGTCAGTCCTGCACGCGGCACTTGTCACTGTTTCGGATGCGGCAAGGGAGGCAACTCCATAAGTTTCATCATGGAGCACGAGCAACTCACCTACCCCGAAGCACTGCGTTGGCTCGCCAAGAAATACGGAATAGAAATACAGGAGCGTGAACTCTCCGACCGCGAACGGGAGGAACAGAACGAGCGGGAGTCCATGTTCATCGTCAACGAGTGGGCTGCCAATTATTTCGAACGACAACTCCACGACGACCCCGACGGCGTTGCCTTGGGTATGCAGTACTTCAGAAGCCGCGGCTTCCGTGACGACACAATACGCAAATTCCGCCTCGGCTACGACCTCAACAACCGCCATGCCTTGGCAGCAGCGGCTCTCCGAGATGGTCACAAAGCCGATTTTATAGTAAAGACAGGACTTTGCTACCGCACCGACGAGGGTGACCTCATCGACCGATACTCCGGCCGTGTGGTCTTTCCATGGATAGGTCTCAGCGGCAAAGTGGTGGGGTTCTCCGCCAGAGTGCTCGATTCACGCACGAAAGGAGTAAACCAGAAGTACGTCAACTCTCCCGACTCGGAAATCTATCACAAGGAACGTGAACTCTTCGGAATATATCAGGCGAAGAAAGCAATAGCCCGTGAAGACCGCGTATTCATCGTAGAGGGACAGACTGACGTCATCTCCATGTTCCAGTGCGGCATCGAAAATGTGGTCGCAAACTCCGGAACGGCACTGTCAATACATCAGATTCATATGCTCCACAGATTCACCGGGAACATCACATTGCTCTATGACGGTGACGCAGCGGGCATCCATGCCGCACTGCGAGGCACCGACATGTTGCTTGCGGAGGGCATCAACGTGAAAGTATTGTTCCTCCCCGACGGCGACGATCCCGACAGTTTCGCACGCAAGCACACGGCAGAGCAGTTCCGTGAGTATGTGGAACAGAACCAGGAAGACTTCGTACAGTTCAAGATAAACCGTCTTCTCAAGGGACAGACCGACCCCCAACAGCGGTCACAAGCCATTGACTCAATCATACAGAGCGTGGCTGTCGTACCCAACCAGATACTCCGCGACACCTACTTACATGAGTGCGCATCACACACAGGGGTGAAAGAGGCGGCGCTCATCAACCGCATGAACACCATAATAAGCCAGAGCCGCGGCTCGGGAGAAAAGTCTTCCGGCAACGCTGTCCCTATTGTGGCGGAGGCGGAACAGACGTCTGCACTGACCAAGATAGAGCGGATGATTGCACAGTTGGTGGTGAGAAACGGCGAACAGGTGTGCATCAATGATGCCGTCGACGAGGACAACAACAAGATAAACCTCACCGTAGCACAGTTCATCTACCTCAATCTGGCAAGCGACGACATCACTCTGCAAGACCCCAACTACCGCCGCATTCTTGAGGAAGCCTATACCCACAGCGGCGAAGAGGGCTTTGTGGCGGAGACATACTTTGTCAATCACAACGACATCGGACTGTGCAAGATTGCCACGGAACTGGCTGTTGACAGATATTCCCTTAGTCTAAGCGACAAGCAAGAGGACATCTACAGCGAATACGACAAGGAAGGCGCCATGCTCAAAGCCATGGAGAAACTGCGCCAACAAGCCGAACACCTCGCCCTCGACTTGCGTCTCATCTATGTGGAGGACAAACTCAAGTCACTGAAAGAGCGGCTCAAGACCACACCGCTCGACACCGACGAGGGACGTGAACTTGTCAGCGACTATTCCAAAATGCAGCAGTACCGCAACGGAATAGCGAAAAAGATCGGACAGAACGTCGTCTGACATTCTACAGACGTCACCGTCCCGAATCACCAATCAGCCGTCTGACCTGACGGTTGAAAGCCCCATCACCAATCAGTTGCTCTATATTGACGTGCATACGGTAACGCCAATAGTGTTTCGAATCTGCCGGAACGTTTATCCGTTCGGCATCAGCGTCTGCCAGTCTGAGGTCTTCATCTATGGCGAGCCAGTCCTGTAGGCTGATGAGACACAGCATTGACGGACACTCCAAGTGGGCTTTCACTATATCGGCGGCAACACTTCCCGGCAACGGATGAGGCGCAGTGCCCGACTGGCACAACACATTATTATAATAGTCTTGGGTGCGTTCTCCGTCCTCGTCCCACCATTGGCGCAGCGTAGGCATATCGTGTGTGGAGATTGTCGCCACGCTGCGGTAAGGGTTCTTCGCTATATTCCCGAAACGGACGTACATCTCCTTCGGCATCGACTGTATCTCCAGACTGAGGATACGCAGTTCGTTCATCGCCCAAGGCACACACTCCGGCACCATGCCCAAGTCCTCTGCACACGTCAACATGCGTGTTGACTGCGTGAGCAAAGGCAGTTTCCGCATCGCCTCACGATACCAGAAGTGGCTGTTGCGGTGGTAGAAATAATCTTCATAGAGGCGGTCGAAAGCACGTTTTTCGTCTTCTCCAAGCGTCTGATAGACATGACTTGACTGGGCAGAGATGCGCGGATGATACATGTGACAATCTTTGTTGTCACGCACGAACAGCACATCGCTCGTCAAAGAGTACAGTCCGTCACGCACAGATGCGTCCCTTTCTTCCGCCGTATCGCCAAATACTGCCTCTATCTTTCGCTGCGTGTCATATTCGGATTTCATGCAGTAACGCCCCTGACCGATGCAGTCAAGATACTTTTCCCGCACTTCCTGCGCAGCGTCACCGAACATTTCGTCAAGCACAAGGTCGGTTATGTAAGGATGGGTGAACAGTTCTTCACGGAACGGAATACCGTACCCCTCTATCTCTTCCCTACTCATCGGAAGCGATGGGGAGAACTGTCCCAAAGTGGCATGGACGCAATCACCCGGGATTTCCCAAATACGGAAGAAGCCCAACACATGGTCTATGCGGTAGGCATCGAAGTACTGCGACATCTTGCCGAACCTGCCTACCCACCAACGGCAGCCGTCCTCCAGCATCCGTTCCCAGTTATAGGTGGGAAATCCCCAGTTCTGACCGTTGGCGGAAAAAGCGTCCGGCGGTGCGCCTGCCTGCTTGTCGAGATTGAAATAGTAAGGTTCGACCCACGCCTCCACACTGTTGCGGTTGATTCCAATGGGAATGTCGCCCTTCAGTATGACGGAGTGCTGCCGCGCATAGTCGTGCACATCACGCATCTGAGCGTCCAGACAGAACTGTACATAATAATAAAAGGCAGCATCAGAGTATTCCTCCGTCCCTTTGCGTTCCCATTTTTTGCGGTCAGATTCGGTGAACGTCTGGTGGACAGACCACTTGCGGAAATCGGCGGTGCCGTACTCGTCGCGGTGACAACAGAAGGCTGCGTAGGGCACGAGCCAGTGCTTGTTGGCGGCAAAGAACCGTCTGAACGCCGCCGAGCGCAGTGTTTTGTCACCCTCTTGGGCAAACAACAGGCGCAGATAACGGTTCTTCGCTCCGTTCACACGCACATAGTCAATCTGCGGCAGGGCATTGAGTTCCCTGCGCAAAGCCTCAAATTCCGCCCTCTTCGCCTTGTCCGCAAGAGAAGGAAGGGCATTAAGGTCTATGTATTGTGGATGCAGGGCGTAGATGCTTATGCAACTGTAGGGATACGAATCGGTGGCGGTATGGGTGACGGTGGTGTCGTTTATCGGCAGCACTTGCAGGATTTTCTGTCCCGTAAGTTTCAGCCAGTCAACCATCAACTTCAGGTCGCCGAAGTCGCCTACACCGAAACTGCGGTCACTGCGCAGAGAGAATACCGGGATGACGGTGCCCGCTCCACGCCACGGTGCTATCGGGAATTGCGCCGATGGCAGTTCGAATACCAACACTGAACGGTCTTCCCGTTCCATGATTTCTATCCTGCGGTTGTCGCCCAGTTCCCACAAGAGCGACGACTTGTCCCCGTTCATCGCCACGAACTTGAACTCCAGCACACCGCCGGATATTCTGTCGGCATCGAGGTTGACGCTCCACTCACGGTAGTTGCATTCCGTCATCGGCAGGGCAGCGGACTTTTCCCAATTGCCCAACAGTTCTCCTGCGCCCGTCAGAAACAGTTTCTCTCCACTGCACAACTGCGGTGCACGCACCTTGAGGCACACAGTACGACCGTAAAAACGCTGTTTCTCCAGTGTCGGACAGTCGTTTGCTATGCATTCGGTGAATGCACTCGAATAGAGAGGAGCGTCTTCCGGGATGTCTATCCACTTGTCGTAGACAGCGACACGCTCCGTTTCCGCACCGTCGAGCACCAGCCGGTGCGCCTCCACCTGCCACTCACTGCGTTCGACAGCACCATTGCTGACGACACTGTAGTAATAATCTATCTTGCGAGTCAAGGGGGCTTCCCAATGGAGGACGCCCGTCCAATGGTATCCGTCGGTTGATGTCATGCGCAGGCTGACCGTCTTTCCCTCGGCATCAACTGTGTTCATCCGCAGTTCCTGCTCCGAAACCGCACCGTAATCTATATTGAACTCTATATTCATAAAACACTTTCCGCCGTTCCGTTGGCAGGAGCCGGCGTTTGCAATGTATCCTCTTTTATAAAACGGATGCACGTCATTCATAACGTGACTGCACACCCTTTATAAAGCAAAGGTAGTGTTTTTGGGCGACAGGAACAAGCCGGGGGCGGTTTTTCAGCCCCCATATACGACGAAAGACACCAGATTTCTCTGATGTCTTTCGTCGAGGTGACAGGACTCGAACCTGCGACAGCCTGGTCCCAAACCAGGAACGCTACCAACTGCGCTACACCTCGTGGCAAACCATCGGAAAGTTTCCGTTCCCTCTGCGTTTTGCGTCTGCAAAGGTAGTGCTTTTCTTTGGTTTTACCAAATTTAGCCGTACATTTTCTCCGTACGCCCGACAAAGCGTGCCGGAGCGATGCTTATTTCAGTATGCCGTTCTCCTTGAATACTTTCTTCAGGGCTACCACGGCACGCTCAACCTGCTCTTCGGTGTGGGTAGCCATAAGCGCAAAGCGCACGAGAGTATCCTGCGGAGCGCATGCCGGCGGTATTACCGGGTTGATGAACACACCTGCGTCGAACGCCTTTGCAGTGACAAGGAACGTCTTGTCCACGTCTCTCACATACAGAGGGATAATCGGGCTCTCGGTGTCACCTATCTCGAAGCCTTCCTCACGGAATCTTTTCAGCGCATATCTCGTCACCTTCCACAGTGCCTCAATGCGCTCCGGCTCCTGCTGGATGATGTGGAGTGCCTCCATGGCAGCGGCTGTTGCGGCCGGTGTGTCACTGGCGGAGAAGATGTAGGTGCGTGCCGTGTGGCGCAGCCAGTTTATTGTGTCGCTGTCCGCAGCGATAAATCCGCCGATGGATGCGAGCGACTTTGAGAACGTTCCCATTATGAGGTCAACCTCCGAAGCCAGTCCGAAGTGGTCGCACACTCCCCTTCCCTGCTTGCCGAAGACACCGAGACCGTGAGCCTCGTCAACCATTATCGATGCGTTGTACTTGTGCTTCAGTTCCACGATTTTGGGCAACGGAGCGAGGTCACCCTCCATAGAGAACACGCCGTCGACGACAATCAGTTTCACCTTGTCGGGGTCGCATCTCTGCAATACGCGCTCAAGGTCTTCCATGTCGTTGTGCTTGTAGCGGAAGAACTTGGCGAAAGAGAGACGCCGTCCGTCCACAATGCTCGCATGGTCACGGTCGTCGCAGATGATGTAATCATCCTTGCCGAGAAGCGCGGGGATAACTCCGCTGTTCACAGTGAAGCCTGTAGAGAAGCAGAGGGCGTCGTCCTTGCCCACGAACTCTGCCAGTTCCTTTTCCAGTTGGACGTGCAAGTCGAGCGTTCCGTTGAGGAATCGGCTGCCCGCACAGCCTGTGCCGTATTTGTCAAGGGCTTTCTTCGCTGCTTCAATGATTCTCTCGTCGCCGGTGAGACCAGTGTAGGCATTGGATCCGAACATCAGTACTTTGTGTCCGCCCATCTCCACTTCCGTGCCCTGCTTACCTGTTATGGCGCGGAAATAAGGGTATATGCCTTTCGCCATAGCCTCTTGCGGACGGCGATAATTCTTGAACTTTTCCTGTAATAATCCCATTTTTATGAAATAGTTGTTATTTTCTGATTCTGTCGAATACATCGGTATGTCCGTGCAAAGTTACAAAAAACTATTCAACGACAAGGAGTTTTGTAACACAAAAGACACCATTTTGGCATTTTCACAAGCCCCATAACTGAACTTTCGCCTATTTTTTCTTAATTTTGCAACAAATATTCACTATGCAGGATCACCTGTCAATGGAAAAGAGAACAGCCCTTTTCATAATGAACCCCATATCGGGCACGTCAAGCAAAGCCCGGATTCCCAAACTCATAGACCGATATCTCGACCACGGAAAGTTCGACTATGAGATCAGGATGACGGAGTATGCAGGACACGCAACCGAGATTGCCAACGAGGGAAAAGCCCGCGGCATCGACGTGATTGTGGCCGTCGGAGGCGACGGGACGGTCAATGAGGTGGCGCGCGCACTCACCCATTCGCACTCGGCACTGGGCATCATACCCTGCGGATCGGGCAATGGACTGGCGCGACACCTGCTCTTGCCCATGAACGTGAGGAAGTGCATAGAGATTATCAACACCTGTGAGATACACGATCTTGACTACGGCACGGTGGAGGGACATCCCTTTTTCTGCACTTGCGGTCTCGGCTTCGACGCGTTCGTGAGCCAGAAATTCGCCGAGGCAGGCAAGCGCGGTCCCATCACATACCTCGAAAACATCCTGCGCGAGGGACTGAAATACAAGCCCGAGACTTACGAGATAATCGACGAGAACGGCGCCGTGGAGTACAAGGCGTTCCTCATTTCCTGCGCCAATGCGTCGCAATACGGCAACAATGCCTATATCGCTCCGCAGGCATCCATGAGCGACGGGCTGCTCGATGTCATCATCATGGAGCCGTTCGACATCCTTGACGCGCCGCAGATAAGCCTCGACATATTCAACAAGACAATTGACAGAAGTTCCAAAATCAAGACTTTCAAGACCAAGGAACTGCACATCCGCCGGAGCAAACCCGACGTCATACACTACGACGGCGACCCCATCATGGCCGGCACCGACATCCATGTCAAGATAGAACCCAAGGGCATACGCATCGTCGTCAACCCTTCCGGCGACACAGACACAAGAAAACCCAACGCATTTCAGACCGCCACGGCGGAACTGTTCAACGACATCAACTCCGTGAAGGAGACCATTCAGAAGAAGTTGACATCCTGACCGGCAGCCCGATCAGACTGTGCGTATCACCGTCTCGGGGCTGACACGTCCCTCACCTACAAGCCATCATATTCACTTAACACGAGATTGTCCGGGCTATGAAACTGCCATCTGGCGCACGGAGTCATAGAGCACCGCAACCAGTCGGCATTCCCGGGAAGTGCTGGAGTAAACTGTTCCAGTGCAGGGCGCACACCTTTACAAGCGGAAGCAGTTACAGATAGAAGTCCGCAGTGAGCGCATCGAACCAGTCGGAGCGGCTTCCGTCATCGTTCATCAGCAACTCCGTGGTTTCCGCCGGCACGGCATTGCGCACCCTTGAGAACCGCATCAGCCGGCGCTTTACAGGCTTTCCCCTCTTCGTGACAATCCTCACCGTTTCTTCCAGGTACAGTCCGGCAAACCATGCCTCATTGATGAAGTCACGGCAACACTCCTCTGCCATCACCACCGAGAACGTGCCGTCCTGCGTGAGAAGTGCCGACACACATTTCGCCAGCACCCCGAATGGCAGCGCATCGTTGTGTCTCGCCGTGGCGCGCGCCTTGTCGGGATTCTTCAGAGAGGCCTCAAAAAACGGCGGATTGCTCACTATGCAGTCATACAGACCTGTGCTTCCGCCCTCTGCCCCACCCTCGACGGCACGCCGGGAAAAGTCCTGTAGCGACAGGTTTACGACCTCTATTCTGTCACTCCACGGCGATTTTTCCACGTTAGCGGCCGCCTGACGGCAACAGTCAGCCATGATGTCAATGGCAGTGACCGAGGCTTCGGGACAGCGTTGTGCCACCATCAGCGCCACGACACCAGTGCCGCAGCCGATGTCGAGCACCCGTCTGCCGCCCTCAGCCCACGCCCCGAGCAGCACACCGTCAGTGCCCACCTTCATGGCACAGAGGTCTTGTTCGATGCCGAACTGCCGGAACTGGAATGTGGAACTCATTGTCTGGAAGTATGAGGAAATGTCAGTCTGTATGACAGAAACACGGAAAAGAAAAAGTGAGGTTGTCCCGATGATGTGATGAAAACTCCTTTTTTGGAAGTTTAGAGAATCCTCATGTCTTTGTAATCCACCGGCTTGATTTCACGCTTGGGTCTTTTGGACTTTATGTGGCCCGCCATTGACAAGAGCAGTTGTCTCCGTTTCAATCATTATTTTTGATGAGTATCCCGATCGAACCGGGACAACCTCTGATGCAAAGGTATGCCAAAAAGGCGACACGTCCAAATTTTCCGCCCATTATTTTGAAACTCTCGTCGTCATCAGAGCCGTTCCTCGATTAGACAAACAATATAACTAAAGAAACTTAAATATTTATCCCTATTATACCGACACAACTAAAGAAATAACTATATTTGCAGTATGATTACCGCAAACAGTATCGAAATGAAGTCCAATTCCGAAATAATCGCCGAACTCGGTGGGCGTTTCAAGGAATACAGACTGTTCTGCAACCTCACCCAAAGGGACGTTTCCGAACAGTCCGGGGTAAGCATTTTCACAATCAGCCAGTTCGAAAAGGGCGAAGCACGCAACATTGGCTTTGGCACGATTCTGTCGTTGTTGAGGAGTATCGGTTTCCTTGCAGAGGCGGAAAAACTGCTCCCGCCGCTCCCGCCGCTCCCCTATCTGACAACAAACCAAAAGAGAAAGGAAAGGGTAAGACATGAAAAATAACATCGTGAGGGTAGAACTGTGGGGACAGAGCGTAGGACTGCTGTCGTGGGACGACGTGCGCGGATGCGCCACATTTCAGTTTGACATGGACTTTTCGCGAAACAATCTGGATATCGCACCGTTGATTGCGCCGTTGGACTCGCCCTACATACAG
The DNA here is from genome assembly GCA_963611255.1 of Faecalibacterium prausnitzii. Taxonomy (GTDB): domain Bacteria; phylum Bacteroidota; class Bacteroidia; order Bacteroidales; family Bacteroidaceae; genus Prevotella. The sequence continues at coordinate 75,826 of CAVDQB010000008.1, read as the reverse complement.
AAATCCTTTCCCCTTGTCGGCAACAAGGAAAAACTGTATGCAGGACTTCCCGAGTTCATTGCCGACTCCCTGCCCGACCACTGGGGCAATGTCGTCTTTCGGAAATGGCTCGAGGCGAACCGTCTTTCAGCGAAACAGATCAACGCCGTTGACCGCCTTTCTTTCATCGGCAGGCGCGCCATGGGAGCGCTGGAGTTCCAGCCAGCACACATAAAAGAGGACCCGTCTGTAGACATCCGGCTGTCCTCACTCTACGAATTGGCAAACAAGATATTCGCCGACAGGCAGGACATTGCCATTGTTCCCGACAACAGTCTCATCATGGAAGACCTGTATAAGGTGGGCACTTCCGCCGGAGGACAGCGTCCCAAGGCCATCATTGCAATGGACGAAAAGACCGGGGCAGTCCGTTCCGGGCAGGCAGACCTGCCCTCCGGCTTCCAGTATTACATTCTGAAGTTCGACACAGGCACTCCCGACGAGTTCCCTTTCACCCGGGTGGAAATGGCATATTACCTCATGGCAACAGACGCAGGCATTGACATGATGCCGTCACGATTGATAGACATCGGCGGCAGACAGAACTTCCTGACACGCCGTTTCGACCGGATAGACGGCAAGAAAGTGTACACACAGACGCTGGCAGCCATGAGTTCGCTCGCCGACACCTACGAAGACCTGTTCACCGTGGGGCGCAGGATAAGGCTGACTGCCGCCGAACAAGCCCAGCAGTTCAGGCGGATGGTATTCAATGTCGTGGCAGAGAACGTGGATGACCACACCAAAAATTTCTCCTTCACCATGAATCAGGACGGCAAATGGCATCTTTCCCCAGCCTACGACCTGTTGTTCTCCGTTGACACCGACACCCATCTCTTCCGCAATCACGAACTCTCACTGCTCGGAAAACGCAATGGCATCACACGGAAAGACCTGTTGTCGTTCGCCCAAAGGCAAGGCATCAAGAACGCAGCCAACATCATTGACGAAGTCTCCAAGGTCGTCGTGAAGTTCAGCGACTATGCCGAGACGGTCGGCATCAGTGAATATTGGACGAAGAAAATAGAGAATGTGTTGAAAGAAAACGAGATACTGAAAGACTACCGGCAATCCACATAGCGGCGAAAGCAAGTGTTTCCGCAGTGCAAGAACACTGTCCGGGCAATGCGGAAACGGTGTTTCGGCGGGTTGTTCACGGTCGTGGGCCGGCCGGATAACGGTCGGTATCCGATCGAACCACGGTCGTCATCCGGCCGGATACCGACCGTGAACCGGATACAAGAAGAGCCTTCCCGGACTGCGGAAAGGCTCTGTTCATATTGCAAGAGGGAGGGTTTTACTTGACGAGATGACGGACTCAGGAGAGTATGTCTGCAGGTTCGGAGGCGAAGACGGTGGCTCCGCTGCCGATGAGAAAATCCTTGTCACGGAATCCCCAGAGCACCGAGATGCAGGGCAAGCCGCTGTTGCGTGCCGTCATCACGTCCACGTCGCTGTCGCCGACATATACTGCGCCGTCGGCGGAAACGCCCAGTTGGCGCATGGCTTCGATGACCGTGTCGGGCGCAGGCTTCTTTCTCACTGCGGCACTCTCGCCTATCGCCACCTCCACTGTGTCGGGAAAGAAGTGAGCGCACAGTTGCCGTGTGGCGTCATTGAACTTGTTGCTCACCACGGCAACCCTGTCGCCGCGCCGCCGGAGCGCCGCCAACAGTTCGGGAATGCCGTCGTAGGGGCGTGTGGTATCAAGTCCGTGGTCGAGATAGTGGCGGCGAAAGACGGCGAGCGTCTCGGCAGTGCGTTCTGAGGAAGTGCCGTCGGGGACAGCCCTCTCGATGAGTTTCGCCACGCCGTTGCCCACGAAGCGGCGCACCTCGTCAAGCGTACGTTCGGGGAAGCCCATGGTTTTCAGGGCATAATTGCAACTCGCGCACAGGTCGCCGAGGGTGTTGAGGAGTGTGCCGTCAAGGTCGAAGATGTAAGTGGAGTACTGTTTCATGACAATAGAAGCGTTGCTGCGGCATGGGGAAACGCCCCGTATGCCTGCATGACGGTGCAAAGTTAGTCAAAATAATCGGCTGACATAACGGCTTTTAAGCATATATTTAGTAATTTTGCAGTGATTAAGCAAGCGACAAAAACACACCGCAACGCAAATGAAATCACCGAAACGGAAAATCGTTTTACCCATCATCGGCTGTCTCGCGATAATCGCCGGCGCCGCATGGTTCTCCCTCTTCGCACCCCTTTCGGGTGCTGACAGCACACAATACATATACATCGACAACGACGACACCGTGGACTCGGTGTATGCCAAGGTAGAGACCGCGGCGGAAGGCAAAGGCATCAGCACATTCAAAATGCTCGCCCGGTGCTGCAACTACGGCGAGAACATCCACCCAGGACGCTATGAGGTAAAGCCAGGAGAAGGCACTTTCAAGGTGTTCCGCGCCATAAAGAACGGTATGCAGTCGCCCTTGATGCTCACTATCCAGTCTGTCTACACGCCGGAAATCATGGCAGGCAGGCTGTCGAAGAAGTTGATGGCGGACAGCACCGAGATTGTCTCGGCACTGAAGAACGCCGACGTGTGCCGAAAGTTCGGGCACGACACCGCCACAATAATGTGCATGTTTGTGCCCGACACCTACGAAGTGTTCTGGAACGTGACGGTGGACGACTTCCTGAAACGCATGGACAGAGAGTACGGAAAGTTCTGGAACGACAGCCGCAAAGGCAAGGCTGCCGCCCTGAAACTGTCGCAGGAGGAGGTGTCGACACTGGCTTCAATCGTCGATGCGGAGACCTCCAACGATGCGGAAAAACCGATGATTGCAGGGCTCTACTACAACCGTCTCAACTCGGGGATGCCACTTCAGGCCGACCCCACGGTGAAATTCGCCACCAAGGACTTCGCGGCGAGGCGCATCTACCACAATATGCTGACCACGGACTCCCCCTACAACACATACAAATATGAGGGGCTGCCGCCCGGACCGATACGCAACCCCACGGTGGCAGGCATCGACGCAGTGCTCAACATGGTGCACCACAACTACCTGTATATGTGCGCCAAGGAGGATTTTTCGGGCACTCACCGCTTTGCGGCGACCTATTCAGAGCATAAGGACAACGCCGCAAGATATTCCGCGGCACTCAACGCACGAGGCATAAAATAACAACAAACAACATAGAAAGACATGGCAATCAACGAAGAAAACGCAGTTGAAGAGAAGAAAAGTCTCAACTTCATTGAGCAAATCGTCGTCAGTGACCTTGCAAAAGGCAAGAACGGCGGCAGACTGCAGACACGTTTTCCGCCGGAACCCAACGGCTATCTGCACATAGGACACGCCAAAGCCATCGCCCTCGACTTCGGTATAGCGAAGAAATACGGCGGCGTGTGCAACCTCAGAATGGACGACACCAACCCCCAAAAGGAGGACACCGAATATGTGGAAGCAATCAAAAAGGACATCGAGTGGCTTGGATTCAAGTGGGGAAACATCTACTATGCGTCCGACTACTTCCAGCAGTTGTGGGATCTTGCCGTGGCTCTCATCAAGCAGGGCAAGGCCTATGTGGACGAGCAGACTGCCGAACAGATAGCCGAACAGAAAGGAACGCCGACAACTCCGGGCACGGAATCGCCTTTCAGAAACCGCCCCGTGGAGGAGAATCTCCGTCTTTTCGAAGAGATGAACTCAGGCAACATGGAACCGGGAAAGATGGTGCTGCGCGCCAAGATCGACATGGCGAGCGACAACATGCACTTCCGTGACCCCATCATTTACCGTGTGCTGAACATCCCACACTGGCGTACGGGCAACAAGTGGAACGCCTATCCGATGTATGACTTCACCCACGGACAGTGCGACTATTGGGAAGGCGTGACACATTCGCTGTGCACCCTTGAGTTTGAACCGCACCGTCCGCTCTACGACTTGTTCGTTGACTGGGCGAAAGAGGTGGCTGGCGACGACAAGCCTCTGGACGACAACCGTCCGCAACAGACCGAGTTCAACAAACTGAACCTCACACATATCCTCCTGTCAAAGCGCAACCTGCTCATCCTTGTCAAGGAAGGCGTGGTCAACGGATGGGACGATCCGCGTATGCCTACTATCTGCGGATTCCGCAGAAGGGGCTATAGTCCCGAGGGAATACTTGCCTTCATCGACAAGATAGGATACACCAAGTATGACGCACTCAACCAGATGTCACTCTTCGAGAGCGCACTGCGCGACGACCTCAACAAGCGTGCGCTGCGCGTGAGCGCCGTCGTCAATCCCGTGAAACTGGTTCTCACCAACGTGCCGGAGGGCACTGTGGAGGTCTACAAGGCGCAGAACAACCCCGAGAACGAGGCCGACGGCACGCACGACATAGAGTTCAGCCGTGAACTCTGGATTGAACGCGACGACTTCATGGAGGATGCCCCGAAGAAGTTCTTCCGTCTCGGCCCGGGCAAAGAGGTGCGACTGAAGAACTCCTACATCATCCGTTGCCCGGAGGAGAACTGCTGCAAGAAAGACGCAGAGGGCAACATCGTGGAAATCTACGCCGAGATAATCCCCGAAACGAAGACCGGCGAAGCAAACGCCAACATGAAGATAAAGGGCAAGACCATACACTGGGTGAGTTGCAATCACTGCCTTGAGGCAGAGGTCCGCAACTATGACCGCCTGTGGATGGTGGAAAATCCGCGCGACGAGGTGGCAGCCTACTCCAAGGAACAGGGCAAGATACGCATCGACATCGATGATATGCGCAAGTTCATCAACCCCGACAGCCTTGAGACGAAGAAGGCTTATGTGGAGAAATTCCTCGCCACGACCAAGCCGCTCGACTACCTGCAGTTCCAGCGCATAGGCTACTACACGCCAGATTACGACTCCACCCCCGACCACCTGATATTCAACAAGACGGTGGGACTGAAAGACACATGGAAGAAATAACCCCCTTTCGGTATGAATACAGCAGACTTGTTCCTCTGGATACTTGACAACCTGAACTACTGGGTGGTCACTATCTTCATGGCGATAGAGAGTTCTTTCATCCCCTTTCCCTCGGAGGTGGTGGTTCCGCCGGCGGCTTGGAAAGCGATGGATCCCGACAGCGGGCTCAACATTGTGCTGGTCATAGTGTGCGCAACTGCGGGTGCTGACATCGGAGCCCTCGTCAACTACTATCTGGCAAAGTGGCTCGGACGTCCCATCATCTACCGTTTCGCCGACAGCAGGATAGGCCACATGTGCCTGATAGACCGCAAGGCGGTGGAGAAAGCGGAGACTTTCTTCCGTGACCACGGCGCAGCCTCAACGTTCTTCGGCAGACTTGTGCCGGCGGTAAGGCAGTTGATAAGTATCCCGGCAGGACTTGCAGGAATGCACTTGGGCAAGTTCCTCGTCTACACAACCCTCGGAGCAGCCGCATGGAACACTGTTCTGGCCGGCATAGGATGGGCTATCTACCACTACACTGACTACAAGACCACTCAGGACGTGTATCAGCAGGCGGTGCAGTACAGCCACGAAATCGGCTACATCATACTGGTTCTCGCCGTTGTGGTCATAGCGTTTCTCGCTTACAAGGGAATGAAGAAAAACAAGAAATAGGCGATACCGCAATTTCTGCGGACAACTTTTCCGCTGCGGAAGCGCGACAAACAAGGGGCTGTGTCAAGATAGACGCAGCCCCTTGTTTTGGTTATTGTCATCCTGGGGAAATTTGCCTCCCCAGGAATTTGTCATGTTTTACTTCTCACGGATTGTGTAGGTCACGTCTACCTTGTTGTGGTAGAGACTTCCCATACCCGATATATAGTCAGAGCCTGAGGTCTGCAGGGTCAGTGAACTCTTGTAAGTATCGATCTCCTTTGTATTGGAGGTAACAGCGAATGACTTCACTTCTGTGCCTGTCATGTCTGCATTATAGTCCTCTGCAGAGAACTGGCTGAGAACATAAGAAGAGATCTTGACGTTCCTGTTCAGCAGGAATCCGATGAACAAATCCTCTTTTACTGTTATCCAATTGTAGGCGTTGAGCAGGAAAGCGGGTTCAACCGTTGCAGGATATGCATGGAGCGTGTTTTCCGAATTCGTGCCGCAGGCAATGCCGAAAGTGTAAGACTTCATATTGTTGTCCTCATAGCATGCGTCCAAAAGGGTTTCATCGGCGGAAGCGATTTTTACAAGATAGCCGTCAGCATCGTAGGTCCATGTGTAGGTCACATCGTCACCATACATATCATACGAAGTGCTGCTCACGATACGGTTCTGGTCATCAAGGGTATAGGTATAGGGCGCGCCTCCATTCATCTGACCTTCAAAAGAAACAGTATTGCCCGAGTAAGAAAGCGTCCACTTCAGGTCTTTGATATTGGTTGTCACAGTCTGCAAAGCGCCATTCTCATCATACTCCATACCGAGTTTCATGTCGCTGCTTCCGTCTGTCGTTGTAAAGTATCCACAAGCAGCATACATGCTGAATATATAGTTGTCAGAAATAGTGATATTGCTGATGTAACGCTCAAAATAAGCATATGTCTGACCAATCTTCCACACTGAGTTGCCACGATGGAGGTAAACATTGACCTCACCCTCCAGAGCCGTTGACGTGTTTACCACAACACCTTCAGCGGAAACTTTCGTATCCAACTTTAACTTCTCGTCACCATCATTGGCAGCAATACTGACAACATCACCGTCTGCGAAGCCTGTGCCTACGATTGTAACGTCTGACAGAAGAGGCATCTGGCTTGGTATAGAGACCGCAGAGACAGGATTGTCGGCAGCAAGGATTGTCATTGTGCCGACTGTCCACTCCTTTCCGTTGTCATTAACGACCAGTTTGGCTGTCATTCCTTCGGTCAACGTATAAGGAACAGTAAAGGTTATGCCGTCCGATGTAACGCCCACATTCTCCAGTTCGACCGGGAGTGCGCTGCTGTTGTCTGCGTCTGTGAGGTAGAATTTCTGGCTTGACGTGAATCCCTTACCCATAATGGTTACAGAGGAACCAATCTGTGCGGAAGAAGGCAACACGACATTTGAGATAGGACTTTTGTCCTCTTCTCCCTCGTCATTGGAACATGCTGTGAATGTGACCACCGCACAAAGCATCAGCATCATAGAAAACAATTTCTTCATAATGTTTTGTTTGAAAATGATTTGATAAATATATAAATACTCTCTTATAACAGTTACAACCCTTGTTGGGCATTCAGTATCTTTTCGGTATCCTCGCTTGACGGACGTGTCATGTCGGGATTGACAATGCGGCCGTTGGGGTCAAGGAGTATGAAACGCGGTATTCCCGTTATGCGATAGTCTGTCTGGAACTTGGAACCGCGCCCGATATGGAGTTGCGTTCCGCAGAGTTCACCGCTCCTGACGCGTGCTTCCCACTTCGCCTTGTCGGCATCTATCGACAGGCCAACGAAGGTTATGTTGCGTCCATGGAATTTTTCCTCGAGTTTTTTGAGGTGCGGCAGTTCCTTCTGACAGGGCCCGCACCATGTAGCCCACATATCTATATATACATACTTTCCCCGGAAATCACGCAACGACATCTGCTTTCCATTGATGTCCTCGCCATTGAAATCCGGCGACGGACGACCCACTGCGGCCTTGTCCCACTTGGCGCACGCCTGCTTGAAGATGGCATTGAGGCTTGGCGATGTGACGTATGTGTAATAGATATTCTGCAAGTCGGCGATGTCATCGGTGCCGTTTCCCTCCACATAAGTGAAAGCCAAGTGATGAACAAGAGCCTCACGCACCTTCTCGTTGCCGAAATGCTCGCAGATGTAATTCATCTCAGCCAACACTTTGGGATAATATTGGCGAATGTCCTTGCCGTTCTCGTCAAGCACATGTGAGGTCTCTATCATGTAGTTGCGGTATTCATCAATGTCGACAAGGTCGGCATCTTCCTTGCCATATTCACTGAGTGTATTGTAATAGTCGGCAGGAAGCACCGTCGTAGTGTCCCGTGTGAGATAGAGATGACTCACGGGATACATGAGGAAAGCATTGGCATAGAAGTAAGTGATCCTGCCCTCCTCCATCTTCTGGAACTTGTCGTCAGCAGCGAATTTCCTCACTTTGAGCAGACGTTTCATGGCAGCCATCTTGTCGGTGACAGCCTTTTTGAACTGTTCCCACGGCAGTGCGTAGTTCTCATCCGGCAGGTTTACCAGTTGTATTTTGCCGAGATAGTCCACCGCTTTCTCATTGCCGCCGTTCACCGTGAAGGTATTGTCAAAGTCATCGGCATCAAACGAGATTGTCATGTCATCTCCTCTTTGCAGATAGATGTCACGGTTCTTCTCCCCATAGAACACCTTGGCGTACAGAGCATCCATGTCATCAAGTTGCACTGTGGCCTTGCCGTCAGCAAGGGCAAACTCGTTTACGCTCTGATGATACACCAACACCACATTGCCGAGCACAGCGTTCTTTATGTCAAACCTGAGGGTCATGCCGTCTGAAGCCTTTATGCTGACCGCAACAAGCAGCGACAGCAGGAAAGTCGTTATTTTTGTCTTCATACTCTTTATTTGTGTTCTTTTTTAACTTGTACGTTCTCTGTATGTGGCATCCACTATCTTTGCGAAACCTGTATAGACAGCAGGTTTCACCGAGGTGAAGTCCCCTTCGGTGGTCATTCCGTCATATATGCGAAGTGTCCCCTCACCGTCTTTCTCGAAACCGACCACCAGATCATAGTCATGATTACTTGAAGCGTTCTGATAAAGGTTGAATTTCATCATCGTTATTGTCTCGTTATCGAGAGTAAACTGTTTCTCTTCCCTGAGAGGTTTTTCCGAGAGATTCACACGATAGACCGTGCCGTCAACGGCATAATACATGTAGTTGCGCAGCGAACTGAATGCGAAATGCGAAGCCCGGGCTATGTCTTTGCAGTTGCTCAGGTCACCATAGTAAGCCTTGCCAAGCACATAACTGCAGTCGGCAAAGGTCAACATGTCACCAAGTTGTATGCCGTAGAGGTAATAATTACCGCCGTTACGCAGCACAGTATAGGTCACTCCCATCTTGGCATTGCCCGGATCGTACTTCGTGTTCTCCATATACACGAAGTCCATACCTACGGGATAATCCGCAAAAGCAGTACCTGTCACCATGTCGCTGCCCTTATAACCTGTAGCGATTTCCTCCATTTCTGCCATCGTGTGATAGTTGTTGTCGGAAAGCGACAGTGCCACGAGGAACGGACAACACGACATAAAGCATTTGTTGACGTCATCATAGAGCAGGTAAACCGACGCATAAGATGTGGCACCCACATTGGAACCGACGTAAGGAACGAGGACCGGCTGCTTGTTGACAGCAGCAAAGAGCCCCTGTATGCCCATATTCGACGCGGTGTAAACTATGCCGTCGCTCACGCACACCCTCATCATGCTGCTCTGGTCGCACACCATGGCGTGCGGATGCAAGTCTATCGACTTTGCCACCTCATACTTGAAAGCGTAGTTTTTCTCCCATGCGAAGTTGTTCTTCGACAGTCGCGTGGCACCGTCAGCGGTGAAAAGATAGAACGGGGAATCACTGTAGCCGTTCTTCGGGGCATATTGTATGGCGTAAGGACTGTTCAGTTCATCCATGCCATTTGCCGACAGAACATCCCGATAGGTCTTTCCCGTCACGGCAGAGATGATGTCGAGGCGCGTCTTGCCAGCCACATCGCACAACACCATCCACCCTTCGGACGAAGAGTCACTCACCGTGAGCGTGTAACTCTTGCGCCAAAAGAGTCCCGAAGAGTTTTCTTTGACTGTAAAGTAGAGGGTGTATTCGCCTGCATTGAGGGTTATCTCCGTCTGCAGATGTTTTTCTGTGCCGAGCACAGTCTCCTCATTTTCACCGGAGTTACAGATGACTTTCCACTCGTAAGTGTAGGCGTTGAGGTCTGTAATGTTGTCGCCCAGAGACGGGTCAAGGTCGAGAACATCGTGTATCAGCACCGAGTTTGTCTCCGCCACTCCCGTGATGTCCGGTTCATTCAGGGCGTGATAGTCGTAGTTGCCCTGGTCTTGCGAACAGGCGGCAAGTGCCATCGCAAGCATAAATGCCGCCACCTTCTTTATCTTATAATCTTTCAATATTTCCACATTTCAATATTTCAATCTATAAATATTTCCATATTTCAATCTTCCGCGAACTTCAGTGCATTGCCGTCAGCATCGAATGCGTTCTTGTCATACGCCAATCCTTGGTTTCTCAAGTTCTCCTGGTGCAACACATAAGTCTGCATTTCGGCACTCACATACGACTGCATGGCAAGCGTCATCTTCGAACTGTCGTTGAAATCGGCAGGATCAAGGTCAAGCACTGAGCAGGCAAGCTCAAACTTTTGCTGCGTAAATGCCCCGAGCAATCCCTTCTCCCACGCCTTGGGAGCCGTGGTAAACTGATCAGAGAATATTATAGTATAGGCAAGTGTCGTAACATCATCGCCGTTGGAAGTCGTCTCCTTTGTCACCGGAAGGTCAAAATTGGCGTTTGTCAGCAGAGTAAGTTTCAGCCTTTTCTTCCGGGTTTTGATGGCGGTCGTGCGCTTCAGTTTCACCACATACTCACAACTTGTCTCGCCTTTTGGCATTATCGCCGTTGCCGGAAGTTCATAATCCGTGCCCGACTGGGCATCGTCTGTACTCACCGTAAGCGCAATCTCCCTGTCTTGATCGGCAGGACGTCCCAACAGTTGTATGGCGACGGGCACAACCATCTCATCCCCTTTCTGGTAGACGAAGGTCACTTCGGTGGAGTCCTGGAGTATGTTTGTGTTGCTGCGGTTATTGAAATACACACCCGAAATATCCTGGAAGACATCGGGAGTCTGCTCGCTGCACGCCGTCATGGCAAATGTCAGCAATGCCATTCCCATTACCTTATTATAATATTTCAACATTTCCATATTTCCTTATTTCAATATTTCCACAATTCATCGGTTTTCTGTCTCCGAGTCAGGCAGCGGAACGACGAACACGAGATCACTTGCTTTGGTGTTCTTACTGCTTGATGCGCTGGTTATGATGTCGCAGTTGAGGCGCTTGTAGAGGTAGAACAGTTGTCCTTCGCCATAGAGTTCACGGATGTATTCATATTTCAGCAGGTCGGGAGTCAACGTCTGCAGATTAGCCACGCCACGGTTACGACGCAGCACATTGACATACTGTAGGCCAGAGGCAAGGTTGTCACTCTGGCTCTCCGCTGCGATCAGGAACATCTCACCCAGTCTGAGCATCGGTATCATGGTATTCTTTATGCTTCCCGTTGCCACCATGTCACTGTACTTGTAAAAGTATCTGTTGCTGCCGGTCGCTATCCAGCCGGCACGATATCGGTAGTCATCCTGATAGCCGCCCGTCGTAGTCGCTCCTCCATATATCACATTCGTCATCAGGGAATTGTCCATTCTGAATACATAATTGGGAAGTCGTGACGGGTCATAATAGTTCTTGAACAGGTTGCCTCGGCTGGTATTGGTCAGTGCAAAGATGACTTCCGACGAGAAGATGCGGTCCGGATCGGCAGGAGAACCCACCACCAGGCTCTTGTCCACAAAGGGGAAGATGCCGCTGTCCACGGTCTTGATCACATCCGCAGCATACTTGAAAGCATTTGCCTTGTCGCCGATATAGAGATAAGCCCTTGCCATAAGCGCTTCCACCGCATAGTAGTTGAGCCGCAAAGCCCTGTAACGCATAAAATTGCTTGTGCCGTCTTCCGTGCCGCTCATCATTGTGCCGTCAGTCTTTATCGGGTCATTCGCCAACAAGACGTGAGCTTCCTCAAGGTCGGCGGTCACTTTCTCCGCCACCTCTTTGGCCGTGAGAATCTCCTCAGGAGTGTTTCCCACTTGGGTATAATAAGGTATGGCTGTCTTGTCGCTGTCCTTTGAATACACCGGACCGAAGAGACGCAGCATGTCAAAATGGAGCATTGCACGCAGAGCAAGGGCTTCACCTTTAATGATATAGTAGTTGCTGCCGGTAAAGAGCGACTGGTTGCCGTCGATACTTTCCAGTATCTTGTTGCAGTTGAGTATGAGCGCATACGCCTTGTTCCAAGTCTGGTCCATGCGGTCGCGCCAGTATTCTGTGGCATATTGATAGGACGAGAGGTCTTTGTAGTCCCCCCACACACTGTTGTCACTGCCTATAGTGTAAGCGCCACCCATTACTTCTATCATCTCTACCGTAAGAGACTTGCCGTAGAGGGCGTCGCTGTTGAGGTCTATATATATGCCGTTGAGCATCTTCTGGTATCCCTCCTCGCTCTGCAGGAGTTCGTCTTCCGATATCTTGTCGTAGGGTTTCACCTCAAGCCATCCGCTGCACGATGCCAGCATACTGCACATGGCGAGTACCGTTACACATAATGTATTCTTCATTGTCATAGCCTTTGTCATGCGATTTAGAATGTTGCACCGATAGAGAATGACACCGTGTGGGCATAAGGATAGTCTATGCCACGTTCAGCCTTTATTGTTGACCAGCGGAAAAGGTCGTTCATATTCGCCTGTACGGACAGAGCCTGCATACCGAATTTCTTGGCTATGTTGAGCGGAAACTCATATCCCACACTCACAGACTCGCAGGTCAGGGTGTTGTCATCCATTACAAAGCGTGACGATTTGTCGGTTTTCTGCACCATGGAGATGCCCTTGAACTGCGCATTGCGGTTGTTCACGCTCCAGCGGTCGTAGAGAGCACGGCGGTCCTGGTTGTTGTACACGTCCGACGTGCTGATGTTCTCCACCTTGTCAAAGAGCGAACTGTTGAACTCCTGACCGCCATACTGATAGCGGAAATAGCACGAGAACGACAACCCTTTGTAGTAAAAGGTCGTTCCGAGAAGTCCTTCCACATCAGGCTCGGTGTCACCGCACACCACCTCATCGTCGGTGTCGTAAGTAAACGAGTAAGTTCCGTCACGCTTGATGAAGAGTTCCTTGCCTGTGGCAGGGTCGATGCCGGCAGAGCGCACAGCCCAGATGGCGGTCGGACTGCCGCCGTCATAATAGCGGGTTGTACTGTGCAGTGCCGCCTTGCCGCTCTCGTTGAGTGCGCTGAAAGCGTTGCCTATGTCGGCATATTCCGAGCGTGAGTGCGTGGCACTCAGCGATATGTTCCAGTTGATGCGGTCCTGCGGCATGTATATCGGAGAGAATTTCACCGTCGCTTCCCAACCTTTTGTCTTCTGTTTACCGGCATTCAGTGCCTCGCTTGTCACTCCCATCGAACCCGGAGTCGTGATGATTGCGAGCAACGGATCGGTGTCCTTTATGTAGTAGTCAAGGGTAACGTTGAGACGGTTGCCGAGAGTTGTGACATCAGCACCAACGTTGTAGTTGATTGTCTGCTGCCATGCCAAATCCTTGTTGCCAAGGGCATTGACCACCACACCAGTACCAAACACATTGGTCATCAGACTGTTGAAGACATATGTAGTGTAGGCTTGGTAAGCCGAAAAGTTCTGGTTTCCGGGATTACCTACCGATGCACGGAGTTTGAGGAGTTGGAAAATGCCGTTCTTCTGCATCCATTCCTCATTATGGATATTCCATCCCAATCCCACCGACCAGGTGGTGCGGAAGCGGTTATCAGTGCCAAACATCGACGCTCCGTCATTCCTGAGATTGAAGTCAAGCAGGTAACGGTTGTCGTAGGCATAGCCTCCGTTGAGATAAAAACTTGATGCGTGCTTCACGCTTTCCGAGTAACTCGGTTTGCCGCCGTCGGGATAGTTGTTGGCAAATGACGGCGCTGCGAACTGGTCATCGGTGAATCCCGTAGCGGAATAGCCGTTGGTCTTGCTCGACGTGTTGCTGAAGTTAAAGCCAAGGACGGCGTTCACCTGATGCTTTCCGGCAAAGAGCCGGCCGTAGGTGGCAGAGACATCGCCCTCATAACTGAGGTATTTCTGCAGGCTGTGGGTGAACAATCCTTTCTGGGTGTCGTCCTTGTCATCAAAATCAGTATGCTGCGGCGACAGGCGTTCGTCCTGAGTGTCGTCATATTTTGTCATTCCTAACTTGGCACGCAGACGCAATTCGTCGGTAGCAAACCACTCTGCTATGAAGTTATTGGTAAACCCGAAGCGCTGACCTTTGTCGTAGTTGTTGAGGTGGGCGTTCCATAATGGGTTTGACACCGGGTTGTCGTCAAGTCCGTCTTCCGGGTAATAAAGGTACTTGTTTATCTTTCCGTCGTCACCGGATTTCTTGTAATAGGGGTTGGCTTGGGCGTATTCGGAAAACGACACCGTCGGGTCATTGGTCTCAAGATAGTCTATCGACATCTTGTTACTGAACTGGAACTTGCCCGTACGGTAGATAAGGTCGATGTTTCCACCGGCAGTCTGTCGGTCAGAACCTTTCATCACACCGTCCACCTTGCCGTAGTTGAGCCCTATACCGTATCTGACATTCCCCTCACCGCCCTCTGCATAGAGGTTATGCTTGTGGGTTATGCCGGTACGGAGCGGCACACTCAGCCAGTAGGTGTCCACACCCTGCTCTATATTACGCAGGCGCGAGTTGTACAGGTCATCGAGTTTTATCTGGTTAAACGGGTCGTTTGTGTTGTCCTTATATACCCCCGCAAGCCGTTCGAACTCCAGTTTCTCGCGCGAGTTCATGAGGTTATAGTCAGACAGGTCGGCTATCTCCATGCTGTAGTCGCCCTTATAGGATATCTGGAGTTTGCCCTTCAGCGGCGCTTTTGTTTCGATGACAACGACACCGTTGGCGGCCTTCGAACCGTAGATTGCCGTGGAAGCGGCATCCTTGAGCAGTGTCACCGATGCCACACGGTTCATGTTGAGGTTCATCACCGTCTCAAGCGTGGTCTCAAAACCGTCCAATATGAAGAGCGGTTGGTTGGGATCGGAACCGTATTCCTCCTTCAGGCCTGCCACACTCGACTTGCCGCGTATCTCCACATCAGGCATCTTGTTCGGGTTTGAGCCTGCAAGATTGTTCTCCGTAATCTTGAACGAGGGGTCAAGTGTCTTCAGGCTCTGCAGCACATTCTGCGCTCCCACACTCTTCAACTCGTCGCCGTTGAATGTCGTTGAGGAACCCGTGAAACTCTCTTTCTTGCGCCGGTAGACGCCTGTCACCACCACATCCTTGATGTCAACGGCGTCCGGTTTCATCTCTATCTTTGAAAAGTCCGACTTGTTACCGCCGTTATAACGCACCACAAGTTTCTTGTAACCTATGAAAGAGAACACTACGGCACATCTGTCATTGCCTACAGGCAGGGCGAACGAGCCGTCTATATCCGTGACGACAGCATTGGTCGTACCCTCAACTGCCACAGTCACACCTACCATTGGCTCTGTTCCGCCTGCTTCAAAAACCTTTCCCCTGATAATTTCTTTACCGTCTTGCCTTTCCTGTTGCATTGCCTGTGTCGCATCATTCTGACTTTGAGCCAACGATGGACTAAAGAAGAAAAATGCACCACATATCAAAGAACAACGCCAAAGTTTGTAATATGGCAGGTATATCCGCATAAAAATGTATATAATCGTCCTGTTATTGCAAAACCATAATATGTATCGTGCAAAATTACTGTTTTTTTATTACAATGCCTTTACTGTTGGCAACAAATCCCCACACAAAGCATTCATTTTGACAAAAGACAATGCTGAAGTTTCTGTACGTTAGAATGAGTTCATGCCGAGCATACAGAAAGAAGTCCGTTCCCACAGAAGAAACGGACTTCAAATCACAATTATAAACCCTAAACTGAAAACTAATCTCTCTTCCTATCACTGTACTTCGGGCAGCAGACACCGACGGACCTTTGATGTCACGCCCGCTTCCTCGTTGACGACAGAGACCAACGGTTTGGCGTCAGCAGCGTCTTTCGCCACCATCACCTTGTAGTCTCCTGCCTCAACCTGCCACTGGCTGTCGGTCTCGTTGAACGAAGCCAAGTCCCTATAAGGGATGTCTATCTTCACCGTCTCCGTCTGTCCGGGGTTAAGACAGGCGGTCTTGGCAAATCCGCGCAGTTCTCTGGCTGGCTTGTCCATGTCCTTGCCCGGAGCGGCCACATACACCTGAACGACCTCCTTGCCTGCACGCTTGCCCACATTCTTCACGTCCACGCTGACGGAAAGGTTGCCTTCGGCATCCTTGTCCACTGTCATGTTGCCGTATTTGAACGTGGTGTAACTCAGTCCATAGCCGAACGGATAGGACACAGGCACATTCTTCGTCTGATAATAGCGGTAGCCCACATAGACGCCGTCGTTGTATTCGGTGTAGTCAACATTCTTTTCGTTCTTGCCTTCAGAGATGCCCTTGCCCATGAACATGCCCATCACGTCCTTCACCTTGATGCTGTCGGGCGTGGGGAAATCATTCTTGGAGAGCACGTCATCATAACTTACAGGCCACGACATCGGCAGACGTCCCGAGGGATTTTCCTTGCCTGTGATGATGTCAGCCACGGAATTGCCGCCCTCCTGACCTGCCAGCCATGACACGAGCACGGCATCGGGGGCGTCAATCCAACTCTTTGTCTCGATGACACCGCATACGTTAAGGATGACAACGACCTTCTTGCCAGCCTTGTGGAACGCTTTGCACACGCCGGCAATCATGTCCTTCTCCTCTTTGGTGAGGTTGAAGTTGTCGGAGATATGGCGGTCGAGGAACTCGCCCGACGTCTTGCCGACAGTGACGATTGCCATATCGTTGTCCTTGACCGCCGCTGCCATGTCCAGCAGGGAGAGGTTCATCTCCGGGATAGAGTTGCCCGGCAGGAACGCTTCCAGCGGATTTGCCGGCTTGGGCATGTTCTCCTTTGCCTCGGGAATGTACTTCTCATAAGCGGAACGCACTTTCCCATCCACGGCAAGACCGGCATTGCCCAGTCCCTCAAGGAGGCTTACGACATACGCATGGTTCACGTTGCCCGAACCGGTACCGCCGGCAATGAAGTCATAAGAAGTGCATCCAAAGAGCGCAATCTTCTTTTTCGACTGTGCCAAGGGCAGCGTTGACTTTTCGTTTTTCAGCAATACCATGCCCTCGGTGGCGGCATGATGAGCCACCTCCGCATGGGCTTTGAGGTCAGGATTGTTGTCAGCCACATACTGTTTGAACCGTGGAGTCTTCATTATATACTCCAATATGTGGCGCACGTTGCGGTCAAGAATCTCGAGAGAGAGGTGTCCGTTGAGGACAGCCTTGCGGATCTCCTTCTTCTGGACAGCCTTTCCCGGCATAAGAAGATCGTTGCCCGCTTCCATCTGAGCCACCGCATTGCGACCGCCAAACCAGTCGGTCATCACCATACCGTCATAGCCCCACTCGTGGCGGAGTATCTCTGTCACGAGGTCGGCACGCTCACTCGCCATGGTGCCGTTTATCAGATTGTAGGATGTCATGACCGTCCACGGCTGCGAAGAGCGCATCACTATCTCGAAAGGCTTTAGGTATATCTCACGGAAAGTGCGTGGTGTGCCGATGACATTGTTGCCTGTGCGGTTGGTTTCCTGATTGTTGAGGGCGAAGTGCTTCACCGAAGTGCCCACGCCATTGCTCTGTATGCCGTTGACCATAGCGGCACATATCGTGCCTGCGAGGAGTGGGTCTTCGGAGTAGTACTCAAAGTTGCGTCCGCAGAGAGGATTGCGCATGATGTTGGTGGCAGGTGCGAGGAGCACGTCCACACCGTAATGTTTCACCTCGTCACCCATGGCGTTGCCCACAGCGCGCACCAAGTCGGCATTCCAAGTGGACCCCATCACTGTTGCCACCGGGAAATGGGTGCAGTAGTAAGTCCTGTCGCTGTCCTTGCGCTTGGGGTCGATGCGCAGTCCGGCAGGACCGTCGGCAACGACCGTCACAGGTATGCCCAACCGCTCGATGCCGTTCACCTGTCCGGCTGCACCGGCCACCAACTGCGCCGAGTTGCCTATTGTTGCCGCCATCATGGACTCGTATTGTCCCATTGAACCTACCACGAGGTCAAGTTTTTCCTCCAATGTCATGGCATTGATGACATCCTCTATCGGAGAGATTCCCAACTGCGGAGTCTGTGCCTGCACGGCAGACGCGGAGGTAAAGAGAAGACAGGATGACAATAACACGTTTCTTATCATAGTCTATATATATTATAATGTGTATGATCTACAGTGTTCCTTATTTGAACAGTTTCTGTGCGAACTCCGTGAGATAGATTCTCCAGTTGCGCCAGATGTGTCCTCCCTCGGTCTCCATGTAGGTGTAAGGATAGTTCTTCTCGTCGAAGTAGCGTCGCAGGTCGGCGGAACTCTTGTAGAGGAAGTCGGTCTTGCCCATACCTATCCAGTAGAGTTTTATCTTGCCGTCAAAGATCTTGGCGAGTTGCTGCTGTGCCGGGGTATTCTTCTTCAGGTCTGCATAGAAATCGCTCTGGTAGTTGTCAGTACCCACACGCAGTCCTGCGGAGAAGAGACCCACATAATCGAACTTGTCGGGGAAGCGGCGCGAGATGTCGAAAGAGTGGCCTCCGCCCATCGAAAGACCGCAAATGGCACGGTGAGCCTTGTCATTAGCCACCTTGTAATGACTCTCCACATAGTTCATGACATCGGGGAAACTCTCGTCCATGGTGGCCACAGCCTTTGCGCCTTGGTAGCCCATGAACGACGGAACATACATTCCCGCAGACCATTCGCCCGGTGCTGCCTGGCAGTTGGGGTTGCCGTTGGTCATCACAACGACCATTGGCTTCACCTTGCCGGCGGCAATGAGGTTGTCTAAAATCTGCGACGCACGTCCGAGAGTGGTCCACGCATCCTCGTCGCCGCCCGCTCCGTGGAGCAGATACATCACCGGATAGTCCTTGCCCTTGTCGTAACCGGCAGGCGTATAGACCGTCATGCGGCGCTGCATCTTCAGTGTCGGACTGTCATACCACACTTTCTGGATGTCTCCGTGAGGCACTTCATTGACAGTGTACAGGTCGCCCTTGTCACCTTTCTGGTCGGAGATGATGAATATGTTGGTCTCTGACGTGATGTCACGGGTGATGTAGACGCTTCCCGGATCGACGATTTTCACGCCGTCAACAATCAGATTGTAGGAGTACAACTCCGGTGACAGTGCACCGCAGGTGTATGACCACACTCCCTTCTCGTCCTTCGTGAGGTCCGCCACACCCGGTTGCTCCATCTTGCCGAACGGAGTGTCCACGCTCTTCGGAGCGAGGAAGTCGCCCGTGACCTGCACTTGCGCAGCCTGTGGAGCGGCAAGGCGGAATGTCACAGTGTGGTCGGCGTTGACCTCGGGGGAAACTACAGGTACTTGATTGAACAGTGCCTGTTGTGCGAAACTGCCCATGCTGAAGGACAGAGCAGCCGCAATGATAATTGATTTCTTCATAATCTGTTATTTTTGTCAGTTGTTGTATTTTTCATAATCTTACTTCCACACCTCTCCGAGTTTCTTCATTATCTTCGGAGTGCAGGCTGTCCAGAACGCCCAGTCATGTGTGCCGGTGCGTGTGATGTACTCATTGTTCACCTTGTAACCGTCAAGAGCCTGCTTGAAATAGCCGGCAGCCTGATAGAGGAAATCCTCTGTGCCTATCTCTATCGTGATGCCCGGCAACTTGGGAACATCCGCCATGGCGAGCAGTTCGTAGAGGTTAGGCGCTCCGTCAATGTATGTGGCAGGGCTGCAGGCATACACATAGGAGAACATCTCTGGGTGAAGCAAACCGTAGTAAAGAGAGCCGAAGCCTCCCATAGACAGTCCTCCAATGGCTCTTGACAAGCGCTCTTTCTTTACGGAATAGATGTTCTCCACCGCAGGAACGAACTCGTCGAAGAAATAGGTCATGTAGTTGAAACCGTTGCCGTTGTAGTTGTCGCAGTAGAAATTGTCGCCTCCGCAGTCCGGGCAGATGACTATCATCTCGGGAGCGGTGCCGTTCTTGGCGGCAGTAGAGGCGTTGGCGTTGATCATACCGCCGTTGAGCCAATCGTTGTTGCCTCCTCCTGCTCCATGAAGCATATAGAGCACAGGATATTCTTTTGTCCTGTCATAGCCTGCAGGCAGGTATACCGAGTACTTCATGGTGCGTCCGAGCACCTGGCTTTCGATGGTCTGGTCTCTCAACTCAATGCCTGTCGTCTCCATATAGGTGGCGAACTTGACCGAGAAAGAGCCTGATGTGGATGTCGCACTTCCGTCGGCTGTGGTAGTGCCAAGACCGCTGGCGGAGAAGTTGTAGAGCGTTTCGCCCTCACTGCCCGTGGCGGTAGAGACCTCGATTTGTCCGGAAGTGATGTACTGTTTGACGCCGTTCTGGTCCACATAGTAACTTCCTCCTGCCATGTTATATGCCGGATAGATCCATCCGTTGTCGCAAAGCCACGCCTCATGGGAGTCTCCCTGCACGGTGTAAGTGCCGGCAAGGTCGGCGGCAGCCGTTCCCGTCGCATTGACAAGGTCAAGATACAGCGACGTCACTCCGTCGGGCGACATCATCGTGACGGAGTATTTCATCACGCCGTCATAGACCGTGGTCTGTCCTGTCGCCCAGTTGTAGGCTGTCACAAACTGCTGTGTTATCGTCATCATGTAGCCTGACGGTTCCGGATCATCTTCGCCGATGACGAACTCCAACTGCCCTTTGTAGTCGAGTTTATAGGTTTTACCCTGTGCGTCAGCAAACAGTCCGTTAATGTAATAACGTCCGTCAATGACGTTCACATCGGCGTCGCCGCTGACCAGTTGCGCACCGTTGGCAGTGGCACTGCACTTGCCTTGCGCCACATCATCGGCTATTGTATAAGTTCCACCCTGCAAAATCCACTCCGAAGAACGAAATCCCAAGGAATAATTATTGCCGCTGTTGTCAGCGAAGTCCACATTAAGGGACTTTATTCCCTTGCCCAATTTCGTGGTAGGCTGTACCGTGGCATTCGACGTACTGCAGATATTCATGTCAGAATATATGCCCTGAAGGGAATCTATCGCATCGTTGCCGCATGCCGTCACCAAGAAAACGGCGATGGCAAGACTTAGCATTTTGACATATCTTATCATAATATTGTGTTTTAATTTTGGTTATACTGGAGAATTGATTTACCAACCTGCGTTCTGCTTAATGTTGGGATTAAGTTCCATTTCCTTCAGTGGAATGGGCAGGAGTTTGTGCTTTGCCTTGAACCCGCAGTCGGTATTGGAGAAGTCAAAGGACACTCCGTTGGCGGAGTACAAGGGAATCTGCTTGCCCTGTGAGCCCAATGCGCTCTCCGCATCGCCCCAACGCACGAGATCCTGGTAGCGCACACTCTCAAGACAAAGTTCCAGGCGCTTCTCCGTCTTGATGTCATCAAGGGTGACAGAGGCAAGTCTCGCCTCTTTCGCACGGTCGCGCACACTGTTCACATAGTCCGTTGCCTTGGCGGTGTTGCCGCTTTGCAGATGTGCCTCGGCTGCGAGTAGGAGCACTTCGGCATAGCGCATTATGCGTGAATTTGTGTACTGCAGCACCTGGAAACCTGGGAAGTCATTGACGCAGTCCGCCTTCAGCGCACGGTTCTTGTACATGAAGTAGCCTTCATTGCCATAGATTGACGTGCCCGGCTGGATTGATGCACCATAGTCTTTCAACTGTTCGTAGGTGAGCATAGTGTGGCGCAGACGGTAGCCGTTGGCGCCTTCAGCCTCGACAAAAGCGTCATAGAGCGACTTGCGTGGATTCATGAATCCGTATGTACCGGTGGCTATCTCAGTTGCCGCAGTGCCGCCGAGGCTCATGGAACTGGTGCGCCAGCCCTGCATGATATAGAGCATGGAGTACTGAGCCCACGCTTTCTCCGGGTCATTGCGCAGTTGGCACTCGAGCATAGACTCGCAATTGTTGTTCGCAACGGCGTGGAACTGCTGGTCATAGTCGCCTTCGTAGAGTTTGTATTTCTTTGACTCCACTACCTTGTCGAGCATTTTGGCAGCCTCATCATACTTCTTCTCAAAGAGATAAGCCTTGCCCAGCAGCGCCTCTGCCACCTCAAGGGTGACGTGTGTGCCGGTCTCGCTGTCATCGACAGAAGTCTTTGACTCAAGAGCGCCCGACGATATCGCTGCGTTAAGGTCACTCTCCACAGCAGCCCAAAGGGTCTCCGGAGTGCTGTTGCCCTGCCGGTACTCGTCGGGCTGGAGCAGATGATTCACCAGAGGAGCAGTGCCGAAGAGGGTCACAAGTTCAAAATTCGCCCACGCACGGAAGAACTTTGCCTCCGCCACAGTACGTGCCTTAACGTGTGTGTCGGGCTCTACCTTTTCTATAATGAGGTTTGCCTTGTAGATGAGAGAGTACATGCTTGAGAACACGCCCTGCACCATACTGTTGTCAGAGCCATAGGTATACTCGTTGAGTTGCTCCATCTGGGTGTTGTCACCGCGCTGTCCGCCGCCGCACCACACATCATCCGAGAGCAGGTTCTTGGTGAAGAACCAGTTGTAATAGAGCCCTCTCAATGTGGTGTACATGGATGCCGCTGCGCTGAGAGCCTCGTCATCGGTCTGATAGTAGTCGTCCTGACTACCCATGTTGCCGTGTTTCTGTATGTCAAGTCTGTCTTCACAACCCACGAGAGCGAGGGACACCATGAGGAGGAGACTGTATATGATATTCTTTTTCATGTGCTTTTGTTATTTGGATTGTTAGATGGCGTCTTGTCAGAACTCGAGGTTTACACCGAGCACGACTTTCTTTGACATCGGATAAGCGCCCTTGTCGATACCCATTCCCGACGTTGCGTTGACGGAAGCCTCGGGGTCGAAGCCCGGATAACTGGTGAACGTGAAGAAGTCGTCGAGTGAAACGTAGAGTCGCAAATTGGATATTGAGGCACGCTTCAGCAGTTGTTTCGGCAGTGTATAGCCCAACTGTATCTGCTTGATCTTGAAGTAAGAACCGTCATAGACCATGGCACTTGAACAGGCATACTTGTCCATATTGTCGGCACCGGCACGCGGACGGATGCCCGCATGGTTGTCTGCCGTCCAACGGTTGTCGTAGAATACCTCCTTGAGTTTGTTGGTCATGGGGAAGTCAGGACGGTTTATACAGTTGAAGATCTGGTTTCCGTGAGAGCCAGAACCAAACACAGTGAGGTCAAGTCCCTTGTAGGCGGCGGTAAGGGTGATGCCGTAGGTGAAGTCGGGAATGGCGTCACCGATGTCGGTAAGGTCGCCGTCGGATATGTCACCGCTATTGTCGAGGTCGGCAAAGAGTGGGTTTCCTGTCTCGGAATCGATGCCCGTGAACTTGTAACCACGGAAATAGTACACCGGATAGTTCTGTTCGAAATAGGTGACAGTGTAGGTGTGGAAAGTCGAACCGCCAAGTCGTGTAATGGAAGGATCTATATAGGTCACCTTGTTACTGAGGGTTGCGAGGTTGGTGCGCACGCTGTAGTGGAAGTCCTTTATATGATCACGCCAGCCGAGTTCGAACTCGAAGCCCTTGTTCTCCACATTTCCTGCATTGATAGGTGACGTGGTTCCGCCGATCACGAGCGACGGAGTAGTGCCGTAGACGAGCAAGTCCTTGGTCTTCTTCACATAGTAGTCAGCGGAGAAGTTGAGGCGTCCCCGGAACAGATAGGTATCGATACCGAAGTCAAGTTGCTCGGATGTCTCCCACTTCAACCTGGCATTGCCCATGGCGGAAGGCGCCACGCCTGTGGTGTAGACATTGCCCGGAGCAAAGGCGTAGATGCCTCCGTTTGCCATGTCGGTGCTGTAGAGATAGCCGGAGAGGGCTGCCAGCGAACCGTTTTGTCCCCAAGAGGCACGCAACTTGAAACTGTTTACGACATCACGCAGGGGTTCGAAGAACTTTTCTTCCGAGATTGTCCAGCCTGCCGACACAGCGGGGAAGTATCCCCAACGGTTGGTTGACGGCAACTTTGAGAGGTCAGCAGCGTCCGCACGGAGTGATGCCTGGAGCATATAGCGGTTCTTGTAGTCATAGCCAACACGCCCGAAGTAGGACATTTTGGCGCTGCGCGTCTTCTCACCGCCCACTCCCTTGACTGCGGAAGAGGAGGCATAGTTGAGGTAATAGAACAGTGGATCGTTCTTTTTCAGGGCGTCCTCGCCGTTGGCAGAGAGTGAACCGTTCACATAGTCATAGGTTGACTCCTGGTATGACATACCAAGCATGGCCGTTACAGTGTGGGCATTGGCTATGCGGTGGGTGTAGTTGGCGAAGTTCTCCCACTGGTAATATATGGAGGTGGAAGATGTTCCGCTCTGCGAAAGGTAATCATTGCTCTGCACAGCATTGCCGTAATAGGGAAGCGTAGTCGTGGACGAGCGTGTTCCGGAGAGCCTGTAGCCGAAACGTGAAGTGAACACAAAACCCTTGAAAGGTTTGAAATCGGCATAGGCAGAACCGTTTACATTGAACCCGCTGTTGCGTGCCACGGAGTTGTCACGCTTGATAAGAGGGTTGAAACACTCACCGTTGAAGAACCGGGATATGCCGTAGTAGTTGCCGGAAGCGTCGGTAAGCAGCGACTTGCCCGAGGCGATTGCTGACGCCATGTGCACCGGCAGGTTGTCGGGAGCATAGGTTACAGGTGTCAACGGGTCCATTAGCAGCACGGAAGTCAGGGTGCTGCCATACTCGTTATTGCTGGACACAGAACGGTAATTGTATTTCTCTATCTGGTTTGTAGTGCCCACCTTGAGCCATGTCTTTATGTTGTATTCACCGTTGATCGTTCCTGTGAGACGGCGGTAGAGGTCCTTGTCGCCACGCACAATACCGTTGTTGTTGAGATAGGTCACCGAAGCGTAGTAGTTGCCGTCCTTGTTTCCGCCGGCGAAACCCACGTTGTACTTCATCATATGTCCCTTTCCGTAGGTGGCGTCTATCCAGTCTGTGTTGGTCTTTCCGTCCCAGTTCTTCAGCAGATAGTCCTTTGTGAAGGTATTGCCCTCGGTCATGTAGTTGATGTATTCCTCGGCATTGAGCAGTTTGGGCATGTGTGCGAGACTCTCAGTGGTATACTGGAAATCATAGAAAATCTTGCCCTGACCGTTCTTGCCCCTCTTTGTAGTGACGAGCACGACACCGTTTCCTGCCTCAGCACCATAGATAGCGGCGGATGCAGCGTCCTTAAGCACCTCGATAGACTGTATGTCATTGGGGTCGATACCTGAGATGTCGCTCAGCCGGACACCGTCAACCACATAGAGAGGATCGGACGATACGTTTGACGAAAAGCCGCGTATGCGTACCGTAGGCGACGAACCGGGAGAAGAAGTGTTGCCGATGACCTGCACGCCAGCGGTCTTGCCCTGCAGCGCAGACTTTGCGTTGGTGATGGTGCGGTTCTGCATATCCTCCGACTTCACCTGTGAGATGGCTCCCGTGACGGAACTTTTCTTCTGCACGCCATAGCCCACCACTACCACGTCATCAAGGCTGCGGGTGTCTTCCCGCATGGAAATCCTCATCAGAGGAGACGCTTCCTGTTCCGCTGTCTGGCATCCCAGATAAGAGAACACGAGCGTTGTGCCACGCGGCACACGGATAGTGAACTTGCCGTCAACATCGGATACGGCGGTAAGATTGTCGTGTCCCTTTGCCTTGACAGTCACTCCTATCATCGGTTCAGAACTCTGGTCGACAATCGATCCGACCACTTTCATCAACTGTTGCGCCAGTGCCGGCGAAACCGACAGCATGAGCATGAGCAACAGACTGAACATTTTCTGTAGATTCAGATTGTACGTCATAGATTAAAAATTTGTAGTTATTGATTATTGTTTGACACTATATACGTTATATAATAAGGTGTACGGCCGGCTTTCCGCCTTTCTCCTTCCACCGATGCAAAGTTACGGCGATACCGCAGGCACGTTTTTCTCAAATGACACAAAAGGTTTATCCGTTGTAAAAACACCGTTGCAGCGATGTTCAAAAGTTTGCTTTCTCGTTAAAAACAGCGTGAAAGCCTTGTAAATATCAGGCTTTGGGGTTAGTTTTGCACCATAAATAATGCGAAAAACTCCATGACACTGACCAAAAGTCTTATCCGTTGCACCTGCCTGACGGCTTTCGTGTGCGCCATTCTCACGGTTAACGTTTCGTGCAAGGACAACAGCCAGAGGACCAAGACATCCTCCGCACCAAGCGTCAACATTGCCGACCGCATATCCAACAACAATGTCAGGTGCATCGCAGAGGACAAACTGGGGCAGATATGGATAGCGACCTTCCGCGGGCTCAACAAATATGACGGCACACACTATCACCAACACCTGTGCACGGACGACTCTTTGGGGCTGCCGGTCTCAAACATCACCACCCTGTATCGGGACAAGAAGAACCGTCTGTGGGTGGGTACGAGTTACGGAGTTGCCATGTATGACGGCCGTGACGGCTTCCGGAGAATCAACATGCCGGCTGCAACCAAATATGTAACCAAGTTCATTGAGGATACGCACGGCAACATCTATATATCCTGCAGGGACACTCTTTACAGGTATGACGAGGAACACGACATCGCGAAAAAGTGTCTTTCCGGCCTTGACCCCAACAGTTCTTTCGCCGCCAATACTTTCATTGACGACCGTGACATCATCTGGGTGAGCACGCCGTTTCTGTTGAGGGCGTTCCGCTCTACAGACTTCAAAGAGGTATTTTCCTTGCCCACGGAGACATTCGCCCCCATGTTTTCCGATGCCAAAGACGCCCGTCAGATCTGGTTCTACGGCAATGACGGCCTGCGACTGTTTGACACTCACAGCCGCAAATTTGTCTCCTTGCCTCCGACGCTGCGGCATCTGCCGTTCAAGAACGGCGAGTTGAACTGCATACATCCCTACAACAAGTCGCAACTGATCTTCTCTGCCCGCAACCACGGACTGTATGTCTACGACTTCAAAACGGACAAACTCCTGAGCGAAAGGGACAATTCATTCCCTTTGGGGAAGATTGGCATAAACGTAAGCAGCATCTTTACCGACTCGAGAGGCAACCTTTGGCTCAGCAGTTACGACCAAGGTTTCCGCGTGATATACCGGCACAAGGACATGTTTAACGCCCATGACGTGATGCGTAGAGCCATTGGCAGCCAGTCCGTCAACTCCCTGGCTGCCGACAGACAGGGCAACGTGTGGATAGCGACCAAGCAAGACGGGCTGTGCGTGTTTGACACCAGGGCGCAGCAACTGCACAACATGACAATTGAGGGAGATGACATCGAACTGTCACACGGCAAGGTGTCGCATGTGGCAGTGGACAAGGCTGGATATATATGGGCTTCGGGCAGCCGCTGTGTCGCCAAATGCCGCTATACGGATGGACGTCTTGCGGTGGAACGGACATATAAGATCTTCCTGCCCATGGAACTGTCATGCGATGATGCAGGCGACATATGGATCGCCACGGCAGGCATCTACGTTTACCGCATAGCGCATGACACGGGAACGATAACTGAGAAACAGGTCTATCCGAAAGAATATGTCTTTATCCCAAGTATTATCCAACTCAACCGGGAACAGATGCTCGTCGCGGCATTCAACAAGCCTCTGATGCAGGTAGACCGCCACACCATGGAGACGAGCGAGATGTCCTCCATGCAGAGAAGTCTCGACTCGTGCGCCCTGCACCTCTCTTTCATACCGACAAAGGTGCTGAAAGACAAACAAGGAGACATCTGGATAGGCACTGTGAACAACGGTCTGCTGCACTACTCCACCGCAGGCAACCGCATGGAGCGCATCTCCGGCATATCGTGTCCGGATGTTTCGAGCATGGAAATCGACCGTAACGGCAACATCTGGATAAGTACGATGGACGGACTGGACAAGTTGTGCCCTTCGACAAAGGAGATAACGAGTTACAATGAGACCGACGGCATCGGCGGATTCCAGTTCTATGACCGCTCGTCATGCCACCTCAACGACGGCACGCTCATATTCGGCGGCACACACGGAATAACGGCTTTCAACCCCGAAAAGGTCAGTCCTATAAAGGACATACGACTTTTGTTCCAGAATCTGAAGGTTCACAACCGCCTCATAGTGCCGTCTCCAGGCTCTTGTCTCGAGGAAAGCATGGAGACCGCCAAGCGCATCCACCTTGGCTACAGGCAGAACAGTTTCGCCATATCCTTCTCTGCCACCGACTACAATGACTACAAACGCATACATTATTTCTATCAAATGGAAGGGTTTGACAAGCAGTGGGCGGATGCCGGAAGCAACACCGAGGCCTACTACTCAAACCTTCCTTCGGGTCACTATACCTTCAGAGTGAAGATTATAGCCAATGACTCAAACCATGTGCTGGCCGAACACAGCATAAAGGTGAGCGTAGATCCCATGCCGTGGAATACGTGGTGGGCATACCTGCTCTACCTTGCCGCAGCGTCAACTCTTGTGTGGATCGGCGTGAAAACACGCCGCCGCATCGTGCAGGAGAGGTATCTGGCACGCAAAGCCGAGGAAGAGAAGGAACAGGAACAGCGCATCAACAAGATGAACATGAGTTTCTTCGCCAACATATCGCATGAGTTCCGCACACCTCTCACCATGATCTCCGGACCGGTAGAGCAGTTGCGTGACAGTCAGACGATGGGTTCGCACGACCGGCAACTGCTTACTATCATCGACAGAAGCGTGAAACGAATGCTGAGACTTGTCAACCAACTGCTCGATTTCAACAAACTCGAGA
This sequence comes from Faecalibacterium prausnitzii, assembly GCA_963611255.1. GTDB lineage: Bacteria > Bacteroidota > Bacteroidia > Bacteroidales > Bacteroidaceae > Prevotella. The sequence goes on along the minus strand of CAVDQB010000008.1, from coordinate 47,073 downwards.
ACGACACTCTGCGTCTCCATGTGTGCCGGGCGGATGTCATTGCCGAGATGAGGCGCATCATGGACCTCTTCATTATGAATGCGGAGGAGAAGGGAATAGGCATCGAGTGCCGTGGCATGGAGGGTTCTCTGCTGGTATGGCTTGATGTCGACAAGCTGGAAAAGATTGTCAACAACCTCATGTCCAACGCCATGAAGCACACTCCGCACGGCGGACGCATCGACGTAGTGCTCGACCTGACCACCGGCAACACCGGTAAGCAGACGCTGCAGATAACAGTTGCCGACACGGGAAAGGGACTTCCGCCTGCCGAACTTGACAATATCTTCAAGCGCTACTACCAGCTCAACAACCAACAGGAGGGCGTCATCAACTGGGGAACAGGCATAGGTCTCTATTATGCACGCGCCTTGGCGGAACTCCATCACGGTTCTCTCAAGGCGGCCAACCGCAGTGACGAATACGTGCGACAGGCTCTTGGCATAAGCAAAAACGGCATTTCCAACCAGAGCGGAGCCGTATTCACGCTCTCCCTGCCTGTGGACGACAGTGCGTACAGCGAGGAGGAGCGCATGAAAGACGGCGAGTCGCAGGCTCTGACATTTCCCATCGAGAAAACGGAAAGCCTCGCCACGGAAATACAAACGGCAGAAAACGGCACCGACAACCGCCCGACAATACTCATTGTCGACGATGACACGGAGGTGGTGCACTACCTCCGCACACTCCTTGCACCCTACTACCGTGTAATCTACAGGTTCGATGCGGAGAGCGCACTGAAGGCCTCACGCAAGGAAGAGCCAAGTCTTGTCCTCAGCGACGTGGTGATGCCTGGCATCAGCGGATACGAACTGTGCAAGGAAATCAAGCATGACATCCAACTGTGTCACATCCCTGTCATATTGGTAACGGCCAAGACGACGTCGGAAAACCAGGTGGAGGGACTTGAAAGCGGCGCCGATGCCTATGTCACCAAACCGTTCGTGCCGAAAGTTCTCTTGGCGATGATCAGTTCACTGATGACAAACCGCGAGAAGGTAAAGACCATTCTCAACAATGTCACCAAGGCTGACAAGAGCGTGGAGGAGGTGCTCTCGCCACAGGACAAGGTATTCATGGATGACCTCTACAAGATTATGGAACAGGAAATGGTCAACTCCGAACTCGACGTAAACCGTGTCAGTTCGCTCATGCTCATGTCACGCACCAAACTGTACTACAAGATAAAGGGACTGACAGGCGAGAACCCGAGTGTATTCTTCAAGACTTTCAAACTGAACAGGGCGGCTTCCCTCATCACCGAGGGCAAGTACAACATTTCGGAAATCGCCTACATGACAGGCTTCAACACCCTGTCGCATTTCTCCACAAGTTTCAAGAAGCAGTTCGGATACACCCCAAGCGAATACAGCAAGAAGACTTACTAAAAAACACGCGACACCATTGCGGATAATCCAAGAAAATACGCAAAGGCAACGTGGACATGGCAGAGGAAAGACACCGACAGCATACTCACAAGGGAGAATGTCCGTTTCAATGAAGGCGAAATGACGCTACAAGACAAAAAAACCGCCGCTCCCTAAGGGAACGGCGGTATGCTCTGTTTAATTCGTGTTCGAATTACTCAGCAACAGTTGTGTCAACAGCTGCGGTATCAACAGGAACTACAGTGTCAGTAGCAACTGTGTCAGTGTCTACAGGAGCAGCCTGCTGTGTTTTGTTACCACAAGAAGCGAATGAGATTGCTGCTACAGCAACGAACATCAAAACTAACTTTTTCATTTTCTTAAGCTTTTAAATCAGTAAAACAATCAATTGTTATTTCTAAAACCGATGCAAAGGTAATGCTTTTTTCATTTTAGCATCAAACTTTTTTATGTTTTTTTTGTCGTTTTAGTGTAACTTTCTTGTAATACATTGTAAATTAACACATTGTGCAATGTTAACAAGTGCTAACCCTAAACAACATTGACATAAATCATCTGAAATGCCTTCGTCACACGGCAACGGTGTTCCTACTCTTCGTAACCGTTGGGATTGTTCTTCTGAAAGTTCCAAGAGTCGCGGCACATATCCTCTATTCCGTACTGCGCTTCCCATCCCAGTTCCGCCTTTGCCTTGGCCGGATTGCAGTAACAGGTAGCAATGTCACCCGGACGACGCGGCTTTATCGAATAGGGAACTTTCAGTCCGTTGGCTTTCTCAAACGCTTTCACGACATCGAGCACCGAATAGCCGTGGCCTGTACCGAGGTTATAGATTGCCACACCGCACTTCTTCTCTATCGCCTTGAGTGCCGCAACGTGCCCGCAGGCAAGGTCCACCACATGGATATAGTCGCGCACGCCTGTTCCGTCGGGTGTGTCATAGTCGTCGCCGAACACTCCCAGTTCCTTGCGCAGGCCGATTGCGGTCTGTGTGATGTAGGGCATGAGGTTGTTGGGTATGCCGTTCGGGTTCTCGCCAATCAGGCCGCTCTTGTGTGCACCGATAGGATTGAAGTAGCGGAGCAGCACCACGTTCCACTCGGAATCAGCCTTCTGCACGTCCATGAGCACCTGTTCGAGCATGCTCTTTGTCTGTCCGTAGGGGTTCGTGCAGTGGCCTTTCGGGCACTCTTCGGTAATGGGGATAATGGCCGGATCGCCGTAAACCGTGGCGGAAGAAGAGAAAATGATGTTCTTGCAACCGTGTTTGCGCATCACATCGAGCAGCACGAATGTGCCGTTCATGTTGTTCTCGTAGTACTCGAGCGGTTTTGCCACGCTCTCGCCCACGGCTTTCAGTCCCGCGAAATGTATCACAGCGTCGATCTCATGGGCAGCGAACACCCTCTCAAGACCGTCCCTGTCGCGCACGTCTACCTGGTAGAAAGGTATCTCAACGCCGCCGAGAATCTTGGAAACCCTGTTCAACGCCTCTTTCTTCGAGTTGTAGAGATTGTCCACGACCACCACTTCGTGGCCGGCATTCTTCAGTTCAATGAGCGTGTGGCTTCCGATGTAGCCAGCACCGCCGCAAAGTAAAATCTTCATGTCCTTAGTTTTTTATGCCTGTTAAAACTTCTTTCCGAATATGATTGCCACGAATGTGAGGAACAGGATCTTGCAGTCAAGCCACCAACTGCGGTGCTTCATGTAGTAGAGATCCAACTCCAGACGCCGGAGCATCTTCTCCATCGTGTCGGTATAACCGTTGTAGAGCGTGGCGTAAGAGGTCACCCCGGGACGTATCTGGTAGAGATATGCATAACGGGGGTCGTGCTCCATTATCTTTTCTATGTAGTATTTCCTTTCCGGGCGGTAGCCGACGAACGCCATGTCACCGCGCATCACGTTCCACAACTGGGGCAGTTCGTCGAGGTGGTGCGCCCGCATGAACCTGCCCACAGGTGTCGTCCGTGAGTCGTCGTCACCGTTGGCGCTGCTCAGCAGAGGACTTTCCTCCTCTGCGTTCACGCGCATGGACCTGTATTTATATATGTAGAATGGCTTGCCAAACCGTCCTATGCGCTCCTGCTTGTATATCGCCGGCCCGCCGTCAGTGAGTTTCACCGCCAGATAGCACAGCAGTGCGAGCGGCGAGAACACGACCAGACACGCCCCGGCGATGACGAAATCACACGCCCGTTTGACCGCTCTACCGAACAGGTTCATTCCGTCGGAGTACCGTTCCGACTTCTTCTCCTGCACGGCACAGCCGTTTCCGTCTGCCCCTGACGCTTTCTGCGCCTTGCAGCCATATCCTTTCACTGTCTCTTCCACAGCCCGACTTCCTCGTTTCTCCACCGTTGTCAGTCCCTGTGGAATATGTCCCGGGTGTAGACTTTCTCCTCTATGTCGTCGAGGACGGCATCATAGCGGTTGGCTATTACGGCATCGCTCATCGACTTGAACTTGTCAAGGTCATTGACGACCAGCGACCCGAAGAATGTGCTTCCGTCGGGCAGCGTAGGCTCGTAGACTATCACCTGCGCGCCTTTAGCCTTGATGCGCTTCATCACACCCTGTATTGCGGATTGGCGGAAGTTGTCGCTGTTCGACTTCATCGTAAGCCTGAACACTCCCACTGTCACGGTCTTGTTGTTGGCGTTCGGCTGATACTCGTTGTCAAGGGAGTATGCGTACCACCCTGCCTTACGCAACACGGCATCGGCAATATAGTCTTTGCGTGTCCGGTTCGACTCTACTATGGCGGTCATCATCTGTTGCGGCACGTCCTGATAGTTGGCCAGCAACTGCTTGGTGTCCTTGGGCAGACAGTATCCGCCGTATCCGAACGACGGGTTATTGTAGTGTTTGCCTATCCTGGGGTCCAGTCCCACGCCCTGGATTATGGCCTTTGAGTCGAGACCTTTTACCTCTGCGTAGGTGTCCAGTTCGTTGAAATAGGACACACGCAGTGCAAGGTAAGTGTTGGCGAACAGTTTCACCGCCTCGGCATCCTTCATTCCCATGAACAGCACCGGCACATCCTTCTTCACGGCACCCTCCACAAGCAGTTTGGCAAAGGTGTCCGCCGCCTCCCGCAAGTGGTTTCCGGCTATCGACTTTATCGCTTCGTTGGTCGCGTCGCTGTCGTCCGTGCTTATCATCTTGGGGTAACCGACGATGATTCGCGACGGATAGAGGTTGTCGTAGAGTGCCTTGCTCTCGCGCAGAAACTCCGGCGAGAAAAGCAACCGCAGTTTGCTTGTGCTGTCCTTGTGTTCTTTCTTGAACCGCTCCGCATACTTCACATACAGGCTGCGGCAGTATCCCACCGGGATGGTCGACTTTATCACCATCGTGGCATCGGGGTTAACGTCGAGCACGAGGTCTATGACCTCCTCCACATGACTGGTGTCAAAATGGTTCTTTTCCGAGTCGTAGTTGGTCGGGGCGGCTATTATCACGAAGTCGGCGTCCCTGTAGGCGGACGCTCCATCGAGTGTCGCGGTGAGGTTGAGGTCCGCTTTCTCCAACCCGGAGACGTCCCCTTGGCGGAAAGCCTTTATCCCCTCGTCGTCCGTGACACGGTATCCTGCGAGGTAGGCCTCTATGTAGTCATCCTGGATAGGGCTTATCCTGCGGTTCACCTTGTCCACTTTCTCAGGCACGACATCCACCGCCGTCACCTGGTGATGCTGCGACAGGAGCGTGGCAATCGACATTCCCACATAGCCCGTGCCGGCAACTGCTATTTTCAAATCCTTGTATTCTCTCATGGTTTTCAGTTATTCCATTTCCTGAAGTCCGTTCATTGTCACTCCGCCAGACTTCGATATGTTCACCGCAACGGACATATACTCGTCCGCCATGTCGTCGGGCGAGCCTATGGTCGCCACGAACACGGCGTTGCCGTTCTCCACCTTGTTGAACACCAATCCCTTGACTATGCTCTTCGAAGGCTTGATGTAGTCGGTGTTGATATAGGGAGTGAAGTCGTCCTTGCAGAACTTGCGCTTTATCGACAGGCCGTCCGAACCGTCCAGAACGAGTGTCACCGTGTTGTCATAGTACTTGTTTCCGTCCTCGTCTTTCACCGTAGAGCGTGCCGTGTCCGCCTCCACTGATACTTTCGCATCGCACATTGCGCCGCCCCACTGGAAGTGCTGGCTGTTGTCGCCGGTGCCGACTGCCTTCGTCTCCTTGCTGACTTTGGGGAGTTCAATCTTGGTAATGATTGTACCGGTGTCTTTCTTGCGTGAACACGAACCCATTACCAGCGCGAGCATTAGCGCCAGAAACAAAGTGCAGTTGGATTTTTTCATTTTTTCTGATACAGTCTTTAGTACTGTGCAAAGGTAACGTTTTTCCACCTTACGACAAAATAAAAAAATGGGGAAACACCCCTAAGGTGTCTCCCCCTCGAACAAGAATGATACTTCAAGAGATGCCCATGCACCTCACACAAAAGTATTTTAGCGTCTGCCGCGCGGATATGCCGGTCTGCCGCCACCACGGTTTGCGCGCTGTTTTTCCAGTTCCTCATACTTGGCGAACTGCTCCGTGGTAAGTATCTTTTTCAGTCCGGCATTGAACTCCTCACGCTCTTTCTGCATCGTCTCGTGCATCTTTTTCATCTCCTCTTCCGACGGACGCTTCCTCTCTACCGAGTCCTTGCGCTCGCCGTCGGGACGGCGTGGAGGACGGCGGAAGTCAGGCCTGTCGGAATATTTGGAGAGCAACTGCACCAGCGAAGCCTTCTGCAGGCTGTCCAGTCCCAGTTCCTTCACCATGCCTTCAGCCCTGCGCTGCACCATCTCTTCCTTGTTGAACTTCTTCCCGGGACGCTTTTGCGCGTCCTGTGCATTGGCATTGACGGTCATCAATGCTGCGGCTACCATTGCCAAAACAATTTTTCTCATAATCATTGTCGTTATGTCAGTAATGTCGTGTTGTGTCGGCAGCCGGCCTGCCGACGGTGTTCTTGGTACGCAAGACATCTATTTGACTGAAGAAAGAGAGAAACGTTTAATCGCCGCAGACAATTGTTTTGCGATGCAAGAGCACCGCCATTGCGCCCCGAAAGCGCCATTCCGGCGGCGGACAACGTCCGTGGTTCGGTCGAACCACGGACGATATTCGGTCGGACCACGGTCGGTATCCGGTCGAACCACGACCGTGAACAACCTGCAAAAACGGCGTTCCTGCACCGCAGAAACGCCGTTATGACAATGCCGGAACGCCCTTTGCGCCCGACAGAAACCTATCTGAAGATGGAGAAATTCACGCTTCCGTAAGCCCTGTGCTCCACAAAACGCGGATGCTGCGAGAAGTCGTTGGCAGCCCCATGCTCCAACACGAGGATGCCGTCGGGGGCAAGCAGTCCCCTGTCAAGCACCGAATCGGGTATGGTTTCGAGTTTTTCCAGTGCATATGGAGGGTCGGCAAAGACGAGATCATACTGCTGCCGGCAACTGCCGACGTATCGGAAAGCGTCGCCGCAGATGAGCATACAGTTGTCGACTGAGAGTTTCTTGAGACATGAACTGATGAATGCGGCATGGCTTCTGTCCTGCTCCACGCTCACCACCGACTGTGCCCCACGCGACAAGATCTCCAGTGAGATGCTGCCTGTGCCGGCAAACAGGTCGAGGGCACGGCAGTCCTCGAAATCTATGTAAGCCCTGATGACATTGAACAGATTTTCCTTGGCAAAGTCGGTAGTTGGCCTTGCCTTGAACGAACGCGGCACTTCAAAGCGGCGTCCCTTGTATTTCCCGGTTATTATACGCATGGACTATATAATATAATAAGGTGTACCTGCGGCTTCAGACGGAAAAAGTCAGTTTGCCAGAACGCCGCTTCTGCCGAACGCGACCATCATGTCGAACGGCATGTTTTCCACTTGCGTGAAGTCAGCACGGTTGAAATCGCCCGAGGGATTGATGTAATAGACGCGGCGGAGAAACTGTCTGGCATCGTTGACGAGGGCTTCCCTCGCAGGGATACGCCCCAAAAGGAACAGGTCGTCGACCATTGCCTTCGCCCCGATGTTCTTCCATACGCCGAGCAGATAGTAGAGCGCGTCATGCGAATCGGTGACACTGAAGCGGTTGCTGAACAGGAAGCGCCCTCTCGAAAAAGAGCACACCTCCATCACGCCGTCATGAAAATAAGCGAAAAGTTTCTTGTTTGTGCCTCCGAAACTGCGCTGCAGGAGGAATTCCCACAGATGTGCCATGAGTGGAAGGATGCGTATTTCATCAAAATGGTCACCCAGAACGGTGCGCAAATCCTTGCTTACGGCATAGACGGCAACACTTCCGAGCGACGGCAACACGGTGCTTGCCACCACCGTGCCCTCGGGTTGGGTGAACACGAAACCGTACTGTTCCTCGGCTTCTTCCGCCTTGTATTCCTCTATCGGCACAAGCAACACTGGCGAATCTACCAGTGCCGTCACACGGCGGTCAGCCCTCCGGAGCATCTCGACATCACGAAACGCCTCGCGCAAGTTGGCTTCCACCGACATGCTCCGCTTCATTTCGTAGGGTTCATAGGCCACGGGCGTGCCGTCATTGCCCCTCATGGCAAAGGAGAGAGCCGTGTCAGTGATGCGTATTATAAACTGTTGTGTCGTTGCCATCGGATTCTGTTCCATCTTGACTGCCTATAGATCCGCAGACGCTCAGTGCACAAATCAGCAACAGGAGGAAAGCGCAAATCAGCAAAATGCAATTATTCCACTTTTTCATCTGCATATTCTTTTTTTGTACTACCTTTGCAAGAGGTGAACAGCACCACTGCAACGGTAAGGATACAACTGTCTGCAAAGATACGAAATACTTTTCACAAAAAGATGACGGCAAGTGAATTAACAGCGGAAATATTCCGTTCGTTCGCACACACTCCCTCGGCCGAACAGGTCGGGGCGGTGGGTACGTTTGCCTCATTCATGTTTGACACGTCGGAAAACGGCGTGATGCTCATGCGCGGTTCTGCCGGCACGGGCAAGACGAGCATAGCCGCCGCCATTGTGAAGACGCTCCACCGCCTCGGACAGGGGGTGGCGCTCATGGCTCCGACAGGCCGTGCCGCCAAGGTGTTCGCAGTGAACAGCGGCATGCAAGCCTACACCATACACCGCCGCATCTACCGTCAGCGCACGTTTTCGGGCAATGACACGCCGTTCAACATTTCCAATAACCTAAACCGCAACACCCTGTTCATCGTTGACGAAGCGTCGATGATTTCCAACAGACCTCCGTTCGGTGAGGGCGTGTTCGGTTCGGGGCAACTGCTCGACGACCTCATCCGCTACGTCTACTCGGGCGAAAACTGCCGCCTGATGCTCATCGGCGACAAGGCACAGTTGCCCCCCGTGGGCGAGGACGGGTCGCCCGCACTCGACGCAAGCACCCTTTACGGCTACGGACTGCACGTCTTCGAGTGCGACATCAACGAGGTCCTGCGCCAGAGCGAGGGCAGCGGCATACTCTGCAACGCCACGTCCATAAGGTGGAAAATAGAGCATGACGACACCACGGAACTGCCACGGATAAGACTGAAAGGATTCGCCGACATCGTGACAGTGAGGGGCGACGAACTCATAGAACAGATTTCAAGCAGTTACGCACACGCCGGCATCGACGGCACAATGGTGATAACACGCTCCAACAAGAGGGCCAACATTTACAACAACGGCATCCGCAACATGATACTCGGACGTGAAGAGGAACTCACGAGGGGCGATCGGCTAATGGTGGTGAAGAACAGTTACCACTGGACACGGCAGCAACAGCAGGGCAAAGGCGATGATGACGGAGCACCGTCGTTTCTCGCCAACGGCGACATAGCCACGGTGGAGCGTGTCTCAGGACAGAGGGAACTCTACGGATTCCGCTTTTCCGAGGTGCGGCTGCGCTTCCCCGACTACGACGACTACGAGGTTGAAGTCACCGTACTCATGGACAGCCTGTCGTCAGAGTCGCCCTCTCTCACCGCGGAACAGCAGAACAGACTCTACGAAGGCGTGCTTGCCGACTATGCAGACATAAGGTTAAAGACCGACAGGATGAAGGCTCTGCGTGAAGACCGCTTCTTCAACGCACTGCAGGTGAAATACGCCTACGCCGTCACTTGCCACAAGGCGCAGGGCGGACAGTGGGCTCACGTCTATCTGGACCAGGGCTACATGACAGACGAAATGCTCGGCAACGACTACTTCCACTGGCTCTACACCGCATTCACCCGGGCAACTGAGAAACTCTTTCTCGTGAACTGGCCCGACAGACAGACGGAATGACCTGGACGGAGACACATACATAATAAACAGGCAGGGCAGAGCGTTATCATCAAAACGACAGCAAACAGAAAGGAACATAACATGAACAGAATCATTACTGCACTGGTGCTGCTCGCCATGACGGCGACAGCCACAGCACAAACAAAGATTGTAGCCCACCGCGGATACTGGAAAACGGAGGGCTCGGCACAAAATTCCATCACGTCACTGCACAAGGCAGCCGAAGCCGGATGCTGGGGTTCGGAGTTTGACGTGTGGATTACCGCCGACGGAGTGTGCGTAATCAACCACGACGCAACGATTGACGGAGTAAGGATAGAGACCGCCAAATACGCCGACCTGCGCGACTTGCGCCTCGCCAACGGCGAGACATTGCCCACCCTGGAGCAGTATCTGTGGGAGGGAGCGCACCTGTCTCCCATGCGCTTGGTACTGGAAATAAAAGGCCATTCCACAAAAGAGGCGGAGAGCAGGTGCGTGGACGAGGTGCTCCGACTGGTGAAGAAGTACGGCGTTGTGGACCAGACGGACTACATATCGTTCAGTCTCCACGTCTGCGAAGAACTGGTGGCGAAAGCCCACAAGGTGCTTGACGGTCCCAATGGGCAACGTGCCGACAAGAAAGAAGACAAGGTCAACCTGTGCGTGGAATACCTCTCGGGCGACCTGACACCCCAAGAGATAAAGTCAAAAGGGTTCACCGGCATTGACTACGAACAGAGCGTACTGCTCAAAAAGCATCCGGAATGGATAGAAGAGTGCCACAAACTCGGACTGACAGTAAACGTATGGACTGTCGACAACCTTGACAACGTGTGGACACTCATCGAAAACAAGGCGGACAAGATTACCACCAACCGCCCCACAGAAGCACTCAAACTAAGCAAATAGACATGAAAAAGATTTTTCTCACGGCTCTTCTCGCCTGTGCCACGCTGACTTTCACGTCATGCGAGAAAGACCTGAAGTGGCATGACACTACCAACGCGAAAATCAACTACTGGACACGCACCAACCTGTTCCTGTATTTCATCGACAAGAACAACAAGCAGTTCTTCAGTCTCGACGCCCCTCACTCATGGCCGGTCATCACCGACAAGGTGCTCACTACATCGGAAGTACAGACGGCAATCAACAATATGACGGCCACAAAACAGACCGTCACCATAGGGGGAACGAGCAGCGAGACGTTCACAGGCTACGGTTTCAGTGAAGACAGGGGATTCATCGCCAATGACACCTATTATAATATGGTGTTCCTGACACCCTCTGTAAAGGTGGACAACACCGGCGAAACGGCGGTGTATCTCTACATTCCGACGAGCACAGGCATTGATGTCGACACACTGACGACAAAAATACGCTACGCGGAAGAGGACGGTGAAACCTACTCGGAGATAAAAAGCATCTATTACAACAAGAACCAAGTGTACGACGGAGGAGGCAAAACAGTCGGTGTTGTCATACAGAAATGACACCGAGAATGCCGCAAGCGCTGCATCACACAACAGGAACTTTCTTCTCTGAAGACGGACAGAAGCCGGAGAAAGGACACTCTCCGCACTTCGGCTTGCGGCTTTGGCAGACGTATCTGCCGTGGAGAAGCAGCCAGTGATGGGCGTCGGGCACAATATCGTCGGGTATTTGCCTGTGCAGCGAGAGTTCCACTTTCAGCGGAGTGTCAGCCGTCTTGGGCACCAGCCCCAACCGATGGCTGACACGGAAGACGTGGGTGTCGACAGCCAGAGTAGGCTTTCCGAACCACACAGCCTGCACCACATTGGCGGTCTTGCGCCCCACTCCTGCCAAGGATTCGAGTTTTCTGCGGTCATCGGGCACTTCTCCGCCGAAGTCATCGACCAGTTTCTGCGCCATCAATTTCAGGTGCCGGGCTTTCGCATTGGGGTAACTCACACTGCGGATGAGGTCAAACAAATCTTCCTCTTCCGCCTGCGCCATGGTCCGGGCGTCGGGATAGCGCAGGAAAAGAGCCGGCGTTACCTGATTGATCCGGGCATCCGTGCACTGAGCACTGAGCATTGTCGCCACCAGCAACTGGAATGCGCTGCCGAACTGTAGTTCGCTTGTAACGACCGGCATCGCCTCCTTGAAGTAGCCGAGAATGCGCCCTACCCTCTCCGAACGTGTCATTTGGTTATTGGTGTTGCTCGCGCAGGAGGTCGTTGACGGTCTTCACAGGATTGAAAGTGGACTGCGGAACTTCCACGAAAACGGTGTTCCAATCACTCATCGCACCGTTCCAAAGTCCCGGCAACTCCAGTGCTTTCAACTCCTTGCCATCCTTGCTCTTGTTGGAAATGAAGCCTGTGCGCGGGTCAACAAACTGTTTCAGATCGAACTTTTCACCCTTGTAGTTCTTCAAAGCGCAGACAAGGTCTACCGGATTGAAGTGTGTGCCTTGGCGGAACATCTGCATATACTCCTCGTTGTCGGGATCTATCTGACTCGATTCGAGTATCTGGAGCGAAGAAGTGCCGTCCTGATTGTAGGCCACAAACGGTCCTCCGCCCGGTTCGCCGGCATTTCTCACTACGCCACAGACACGCATCGGGCGGTTTAGTTTCTTCCTCAGGTATATCACGAGTTCCGCATCCTCCAGATATTTTATGTCGTCCTTGCGGCAGAACAGGTCTTGCTGCACGAAGCGGATAATCTCTTCCAGTTGGCTGTGGCTGTACTTTCCGGTGTCGAGAAGTTCCAGATAGCCGAACGCCTTGCGCTGCATCTCGACAAGAACTCCGGCAAGCAGTTGCTTATACTCTACGGTGTCGTCTTTCAGACGGTCGGGAACGACATTGTCGATGTTCTTGATGAACACCACGTCAGCGTCGATGTCGCCGAGGTTTTCTATCAGTGCGCCGTGGCCGCCGGGGCGGAACAGCAGCGAACCGTCGGCGTTTCTGAACGGCGTGTTGTCCGCATTTGCGGCGATAGTGTCGGTAGACGGTTTCTGCTCAGAGAAACTTACATCGTATTTGATGCCGTATTTTTCCGCATACTTGCCCACCGTATTCTCCACACGGGCACGGAACAGTTCCTTGTGACTGGCGGAAACGGTGAAGTGGACGTGTGCCTCGGAGTTGCTGCTCGCATAGAGTGCAGCCTCCACAAGGTGCTCTTCCATGGGAGTGCGCGCACCGTCAGGATAGGCGTGAAAGAGCAGCAAGCCTTTCGGAAGTTGTCCGTAGTTGAGACCGTCGGCATCGAGCAGGTTTCTGACAACAGCCTTGTAATCGCCGGCGGCAACCAGTTCCTCTATGTTCTTGCCGTTGTTCTTCTGGCACACGGCCGACAGTTCATCGGCAAAAGCGAACTTTCTGATGTCAGAGAAGAATTTCTTTTCAAAGTCGGTCTCAGGCTTGTCGTAAGGAGCAGACACAAAAGCGAAGAGGTTTTTGAACATTCTGCTCGCCGCGCCACTTGCCGGCACAAACTTCACGACCTTGTGTCCTTCTGCCTTGTAGGCGTTCCATTTCGCCGTGAAAGTGCTGCGCTCACCATCGCCAAACGCCTTTATGCCGTTGCCCACGGCGGCTGCCGACTTCAGGCGAAGATAGGGAAAACCCTCCGAGATGCTCTTCAACTGACTGCACACCTGCTCCTCCGTGATGCCGCGAAGGGCTATCTGGTTCAAATCTTTCTCTGAAAACATATATCCTTTTGTCCTTTTATTAAAATTGTTAACCTATTTATAAAAATACGATACAAATGTACCCAGATTTCCCAAAACGAGAAAACAATTCATCGTTTTTTTGTAACTTTGAACCACAAAATGACCGTTATGGAAGAGAAACTCATTTTTTCCGAAAAGGAAACCGCCGAAGCGAAAGAACTGATTAGCCGACTGCGCCGCAGCCTTGGCGACAACCTGAAAAAAGAGGACGAGGAAAAAGCCCTCTCTTACCTGTCCAACGCCGTAGAAGAAGGCAAACTCTGCCGTGACGCATTCGGGCTTAATCCGATACTGTCGGCACTCCAGACATCGGTCATTGCAGTGGAGGATATGCACCTCGGCACGGAAACCGTGTTGGCGACACTTCTCTACTGCGGCATATCGGCAGGCTCCCTGACCGCTGAAAAAGTGGAAAAGGAATTCGGAACTCAGGTGGCGCACATCACCAAAGGACTGCGCAAGGTGGGCGAACTCTACAGCAAGACGCCGACGATAGAGACCGAAAACTTCCGCAATCTCCTCATCACCTTCGCTGAAGACATGCGCGTCATCCTCATCATGATTGCCGACAGGGTGAACGTGATGCGGCTTATCCGCGACACGGACAACACCGAAGCGCAGCGTAAAGTGGCGGAAGAGGCAAGTTATCTCTACGCCCCAATAGCCCACAAACTGGGTCTCTACCGTCTGAAAAGCGAACTTGAAGACCTGTCGTTGAAATATCTTGAGCATGACGCATACTACATGATCAAGGACAATCTCAACGCAACGAAACAGGCGAGAGACGCTTACATAGACTCGTTTATTGCCCCTGTGCAGCAGAAACTCCTCGCTGCCGGACTGCGCTTCCACATGAAAGGGCGCACCAAGAGCATACATTCCATCTGGCAGAAGATGAAGAAACAGGGCTGCGGATTCAACGGTATTTACGACCTGTTCGCCATTCGCATCATCATAGACGCACCCCTTGAACAGGAGAAAATGAAGTGTTGGCAAGCCTACTCCATAGTCACCGACATGTATCAGCCCAACCCCAAGCGTCTGCGCGACTGGCTTTCCGTACCCAAGAGCAACGGTTACGAGAGCCTGCATATCACCGTTCTCGGACCGCAAAACAAGTGGGTGGAGGTTCAGATACGCACTGAGCGCATGGACGAAGTGGCTGAAAACGGCCTCGCAGCACACTGGCGGTACAAGGGAGTCAAGAGTGAGAGCGGACTGGACACCTGGCTTGCCGACATACGCCAGGCACTTGAAGCCGGCGACGACATGCAAATGATGGACCAGTTCAAGAGCGACCTCTACGAAGACGAGGTGTATGCGTTCACCCCAAGGGGCGATCTCTACAAACTCGCGAAAGGGGCTACGGTGCTCGATTTCGCCTATCACATACACTCACAGGTGGGCAACCACTGCGTGGGAGCGCGTGTCAACGGACGCAACGTGTCACTTCGCGAGAAACTGAACTCGGGAGACCAGGTGGAAATTCTCACCCAATCAAACCAGACGCCAAAGCAAGACTGGCTGCACATAGTGAAGACCTCGAGGGCGAAATCGAAACTCCGTCTCGCCCTGAAGGAAACTCAGGCGAAAGAGATACTCATCGCCAAGGAACTGCTTGTACGCCGTCTGAAAAACAGGAAGATAGACCTTGAGGAAGGGATAATATCCAATGTAGCGAAGAAAATGGGCTACAAGATCATCAGCGACTTCTACAAGGCCATAGCCGACGAACGGCTTGACATCGCCGATGTCATCGACAAGTATATGGAAGTGCGTGATTTCACACTCCACCTCAATGCTCCCGCCGCAACCCGTTCCGCCGAGGAATTCACATACGAAAGTCCCAACGAACAGTTGGCGCACAGTTCCGAGGACATACTTGTCATCGACAAAGACCTCAAAGGCATCGATTTCTCACTGGCGAAATGCTGCAACCCCATCTACGGCGACGATGTTTTCGGCTTCGTGACCGTCAACGGAGGAATAAAGATACACCGCAATGACTGCCCCAACGCTGCCGAACTGCGCAAGCGTTTCGGCTACCGCATAGTGAGAGCGCGCTGGAGCGGCAAGGGCAAAGCGCAGTACTCCACTACCCTGCGGATAATAGGCAATGACGACCTCGGCATCGTAAACAACATCACTTCAATCATTTCAAAGGAAGAGAAAGTGGCGATCCGTTCCATAAACATCGACTCCCACGACGGACTGTTCTCCGGCAACGTCGTGGTAATGGTGGAAGACACCGCCCGAATGGAACTCCTCATGAAGAAACTGCGCACCGTCAAGGGCGTGAAACAGGTAAGCCGACTTTAAGCCCACAGTCCGCCCGAAAAACGGAATCGAAAGCGAGATGATAAAAAAACTTATTTTTTCGTAGACGGAACGGACGTTTTCTTTGCCGTCTCTCACATTTCGTGTAACTTTGTAGTACTGTTCGCAGGCGTGACAAACACAGTGACCGCCTCTGCGGAAAGGTAAGATTGTTTTACAAGAGACTTAACATTATTGGATTTATGGTGAAGATCACGAAAGAAGAGGCACTCCGTTACCATGAGAAAGGCAGACCGGGCAAGATTGAAGTAATACCCACCAAGGCGCACAGGACACAGACCGACCTGTCGCTGGCATACTCTCCCGGCGTGGCGTTTCCGTGTCTCGAGATACAGGAAAAACCCGACAACGCATACAAGTACACCGACAAGGGCAACCTCGTGGCGGTAATCTCCAACGGCACAGCGGTGCTCGGTCTCGGAGACATAGGCGCAATGAGCGGCAAGCCGGTAATGGAAGGCAAGGGACTACTGTTCAAGATATACGGAGGAATCGACGTTTTCGACATCGAAGTCAACGAGAAAGACCCAGAGAAATTCTGCGAAGCGGTGGAGAAAATCGCCCCGACTTTCGGAGGAATCAACCTCGAAGACATCAAGGCTCCCGAGTGTTTCTACATTGAAGAGCGTCTGAAGAAGAACCTCGACATACCTGTCATGCACGACGACCAGCACGGTACGGCAATCATATCCGCCGCAGGACTGAAGAACGCACTGGAAGTTGCAGGCAAGAAAATAGAGGATGTGAAGATCGTGGTCAACGGTGCGGGAGCGGCAGCCATATCCTGTACGAAGATGTATGTTGCCCTCGGAGCGCAGACGAAGAACATTGTGATGCTCGACTCCAAGGGTGTCATCACATCGGACCGCACCAACCTCACCGAGCAGAAGAAACTTTTCGCCACCGACCGCCGCGATGTACACACGCTGGAGGAGGCAATAAAGGGCGCCGACGTGTTCGTCGGGTTGTCAAAAGGCAACGTCCTCAGCCAAGACATGGTGCGCTCCATGGCGGAGAAACCTATCGTCTTCGCCCTTGCGAACCCCGTTCCCGAGATTTCCTACGAGGACGCAATGGCAAGCAGACCGGATGTCCTGATGTCTACAGGCCGCTCTGACTACCCCAACCAGATAAACAATGTCATCGGATTCCCATATATTTTCCGCGGCGCACTCGACGTTAACGCTTCGGCCATCAACGAGGAAATGAAGATGGCAGCGGTGCTCGCCATCGCTGAACTGGCAAAGAAGCCTGTGCCGGACGTGGTCAATGAGGTATATCATGTCAACGACCTGACCTTCGGACCGAAGTATTTCATTCCGAAACCAGTAGACCCACGCCTTATCACAGAGGTGAGCGCAGCCGTGGCAAAGGCTGCAATAGAGAGCGGCGTGGCGCGCAAACCCATCGACGACTGGGACGCTTACAAGAGCAGTCTGCGCCAGTTGCTCGGACAGGAAACGAAACTCACGCAGAAACTCTACGACACTGCGCGCAAGCACCCGCAGCGCGTGGTCTTCGCCGAAGGACTGCACCCGACCATGATAAAGGCGGCTGTGGCTGCACTGGCGGAAGGCATCTGCCACCCGATACTGCTCGGAAACGAAGAGATGATAGCCAAGAAAGCGAAAGAACTGGAACTCTCGCTCGACGGCATTGAGATTATCAATCTGCGCCACGACAGGGAACGTCCACGCCGCGAATTGTTCGCCAAGTTGCTGACTGAGAAGCGTCAGCGTCAGGGATACACCCTTGAGGAGGCGAACGACAAGATGTTTGAGCGCAACTATTTCGGCATGATGATGGTGGAGACTGGTCAGGCTGATGCCTTTATAACAGGTCTCTACACGAAATACTCCAACACCATAAAGGTGGCGAAAGAGGTCATCGGCATACGCCCGGATCACAAGACATTCGCCACGATGCACATTCTCAATACGAAGAAGGGCACTTACTACATCGCTGACACGCTGATCAACCGTCACCCGGACGAGAATGTCATCGAGGACATCGCAAAGTTGAGTTACGACACAGTGAAGTTCTTCAACGATGAGCCAGTAATGGCAGTGGTAAGTTACTCCAATTTCGGCACTGACGAAAAGGGTTCTCCGCTCAGCGTACACAACGCAGTGGAATCGCTGCAGCGCACCTATCCCGATATGCTTGTGGACGGTGAGATGCAGATGAACTTCGCTCTCAACACCGAACTGCGTGACGAGAAATATCCGTTTACACGCCTCAAAGGCAAGGAAGTCAACACCCTCGTGTTCCCGAATATGACGTCCGCCAACTGCAGTTACAAACTCCTGAAGGCTCTTGCTCCCGAAGTGGAGGTCATTGGCCCTATCCAGATGGGACTGAACAAACCTATCCATTTCACTGATTTCGAGTCTTCCGTGAGGGACATCCTCAATGTCACCGCAGTAGCGAGCATCGATGCCTACGTGGAAAAGGTCAAGCGAAACCTTAATGAGTAAGCCCCAAGCGAAGATAAACCTCGGTCTGAATATCGTAAGGAAACGTCCTGACGGTTATCATGACATCGAAACTGTGTTTCTGCCTGTTCCTCTCTGCGACGATTTGCGCATAGAGGAACAGACGGAAGCCTATCCTTTCCCGTGCCGCCTGACCGTTACCGGCGACGCGATAGAGTGCGACGAGCAGACGAACCTTGTGGTCAAGGCCTACAACATCTTGGCAAAGGACTACCACTTGCCGCCCGTCCACGCTTTCCTTGACAAGCACATACCATCTCAGGCAGGTCTTGGCGGAGGCTCAAGTGATGCTGCATACATGCTGAAGGAACTGAACACGAAGTTCCATCTCGGACTTAGCGACAGTGAACTTGAGGCATACGCCGCGCAACTGGGCGCCGACTGCGCTTTCTTCATAAAGTCCCAGCCCGCCTATGCCGAAGGTATAGGCGAACGTCTTTACCGCATTCCCGGCATACGTTACCAGATGCGCGACATGAAACTCGCCGTAGTAAGACCGCCGTTGGCTATCTCCACCCGGGAGGCTTTTGCCAACACAACACCCCACTCACCGATAAAGAACTGCGTGGAGGTGGTGATGCAGCCTATGGAAACGTGGAACGGAATACTCACCAACGACTTTGAGGAATCGCTGTTTCCACGCTATCCAGAACTCGCTGAGATAAAACGGACACTCTACCGCATGGGTGCAACCTATGCGTCAATGAGCGGTTCGGGCAGCGCAATCTACGCTTTCTTCCGTCAGGAGAACCGCATCACGCGGCGACAACTGCGGAGAGTATTTCCCGAATGTTTCACTTCACTCGTCGCACTCGGCACTCAGGAAGATGGACAACAAGGCTGAACTGTTTCCGAGAGTTGATTCCGAGGGACGTGTCCTCGGGAGTGTGACTCGGGGAGAGGCGCATAACGGCAGTCGGATACTGCATCCCGTGGTACATCTGCACCTGTTCAACAGCCGCGGAGAACTCTTTCTGCAGCGTCGTCCCGACTGGAAAGACATACAGCCGGGCAAGTGGGACACCGCCTGCGGAGGACATGTGGACTACGGAGAGACACCTCAGGAAGCCCTGCGACGTGAAGTGGGCGAGGAACTCGGTGTCTACGGCTTTGCCCCTACCTTTATCGACAAGTACGTCTACGACAGTCTGACCGAGAGCGAACTGGTGTATGTCAACACTACGGTTTTCGACGGAGAGGTGCATCCCAGTCCAGACGAACTCGCCGGAGGTCGCTTCTGGACAGCGGAAGACATTGAGAAAAATATCGGAAAAGGCGTTTTCACCCCCAATTTCGAGAGCGAATACCAGAAATATTTCGGTTCTACGGCGGTCAGGACAACCGCAACCGCCAAACCGTAACACTTTCACGGTTTCAAAAAAGCGGTGCTCTTGCACTGCAAGAACACCGCTTTCATATCACGATTGCACTGATTTACTTCTTCTCTTCCTTGGTTTCAGCAGCCTGCTTAGCCGGTTTGTAAGTCTTGTTCAGTCCCTTGATGACATCGTCAGTGATATCACATGACTTGTCAGCATAGAGAATGTTGCTCACACCGCCCTTGGTCAGAATGAACGAATACTTCTTGTCCTTGTTGTAAGAAGCGAGGTAATGGTCGATGCTGTCCTGCAATGCCTGCTGGTATTTCAGTTGTTCTTTCTGGAACTCGCTTGTCAGGCGCTGGTTGAGAGCATCGAGGTCGCTTGCCTGTTTCTGTATTGCAGCCTGACGAGCCTGTGCCTGCTCCTGCGTGAGACTGTTTGACTGATAGTCCTGCTGGAGTTTTGCCGCAGCAGCCTGGACTGCCTGCTGCTTGCCGTTGAGTGTATTCTGGATGTTGGTACTCTTCTTCTGGAGGATTGCGGAAAAGTCTTTCGCAAACTGATACTGGCTCATGATGCTGTCGCTTTCGATGTAGGCGATCTTCAGTTCAGCGGAAACCGCAGGCACAGACTTGGTGTCATTTGCCTTGGGAGCGTTGTTGCATGATGTCAGCACTGTAACTGCCATTGCCGCAGAGGACAGTGCAAGTGATAATTTGTTCATTGTTTGAATGTATTGTTTTTTGTTTTTTATTCCCTAAAAGAACCTGTTTTTTGCCCTCGCTTCCCTGTCCTGATCCACCACACAGTGTATGCCACGCTCTTTCATGGCTTCTGAATCATGTATGTGAAAGGAGGAGAAGCGTCCGTTTTTCCGCAAAATCACACCGACAGAGAGCAATATTACCGCTATTGCAATAATTAACACACTTGCCAGAAGAGTTTCAATCATTATTCCCTATCTTTGTAAACAGATTTCTGAACTTTATGTCTGCAAAATTAGCACAATTACAGAAAGAACAAAAATATTAAGGAATAAAAAAACATAAAAGTGACCATTATGAACGAAAGCCAATTGACACCCGCTCTCGTATTCGAGAAGTTCGCGGAAATAAACAGGATTCCCCGCCCATCGAAACACGAGGAGAAGATGATAAAATACCTGAAAGAGTTCGGCGAAAGCCGTGGTCTGGAAACGCTGGTGGACGAGACCGGCAATGTGCTTATACGCAAGGGGGCTACCCCGGGCTATGAGGACAGGGACTGCATCATACTCCAGAGCCACATGGACATGGTGTGCGACAAACTCATAGACAAAGAGATTGACTTCATGAATGATCCGATTGAGTCCTATGTCGACGGCGAATGGCTGAAGGCACGCGGCACTACACTCGGCGCCGACGACGGCATCGGCTGCGCCATAGAACTGGCCATACTCGACTCCGACACCATTGAGCACGGTCCGATAGAGTGTCTGTTCACTCGCGATGAAGAGACCGGGCTTACGGGAGCGGCAGGTCTGAAAGCCGGATTCATGACAGGCAAGATGCTCATCAACCTTGACAGCGAGGACGAAGGGCAAATCTTCGTGTCGTGCGCCGGCGGAAGGACGACAAAAGCCACGTTCAAATACACTGAGGAAAAGGCTCCTGAAGGTTCTTTCTTCATGAAGTTGACAATGAAGGGACTGTTCGGCGGACACTCCGGAGACGACATCAACAAGAAGAGAGCCAACGCCATCAAACTTGCGGCGCGCTTCCTCTACAGCGAGAACGAGAAGTTCGGAGTGCGCCTGCACTCCTGGAACAGCGGCAAGATGCACAATGCCATTCCGCGCGACGCAGTGGTGGTGTTCTGTGTACCAAGCGAGTACAAAGAGCAGGTGCGTGTCGACTGGAACGTGTTTACCGCTGATGTGGAGGACGAGTTCCACGTTACGGAAACGTCAATGGAGTTCGCTCTCGAAAGCCACGAGACCACAACTGTCATGCCAAAGGGCGTGTCCGACAACATCATACGCTCACTGCAGGCTGTCGACAACGGTGTTTTGGCAATGTGTCAGGACAAGGCCGTAGACTGGCTTGTGGAGACTTCGAGCAACGTGGCAAGCGTACAGACCGACGGAAACGAGGCTGTCGTGGTGGCATCGCAGCGTTCCAACGTGATGAGCAACCTCGACAATATGTGCAACACGGTGAGAGCCGTGTTCCAACTCGCCGGTGCTGAGGTGGAGACAGGCGACGGCTATCCGGCATGGAAGATGAACCCCGACAGCAAACTCACCAAAATGACGGTGGAGACCTACCGTGAACTGTTCGGCAAAGACCCGTTGGTACTCGGCATACACGCCGGACTGGAGTGCGGACTGTTCTCCGAACGCTATCCCGAACTCGACATGGTAAGTTTCGGACCGACCCTGCGCAATGTGCATACGCCGGAAGAGAAACTCCTCATTCCTACCGTGCAGATGGTGTGGGATCACCTGCTTGCCATTCTGAAACGGTAATTACGGCGGCCGGCGGCACAAATCCTACACTCCGGGCAGGGGCAGACGGTGGGAGTTTTTCACCTCGCCCAACACAAAGGAGGAGTTGAGAGAGCCTATGGCCGGGATGTCACCGAGAATCCGCATCACAAAACTCTGGTACTGTTTCATGTTCTGAACGTATATTTTCAGCAGGAAATCAAAATCACCGGAGATATTATAGACTTCGACAATCTCGGGTATCTGCTGTACCCGTTCCATTATCTGGACTGCGTTTTCGTGTGTATGCTGCTTCATTTTGAGATAGCAGAAAGCCACGAAACCGCAGTCCAATTTGTCTGCATCAAGCACTGCCACATAGCCTTTGATATAGCCGTTGCGTTCCAGACGGCGCACCCGCTCATACACGGGCGATACACTGAGATGGACGAGACGCGACAATTCCTTGACGGTCAGGTGGCCGTCATTCTGCAACTCCTGCAATATGAGCAGGTCAATGTTGTCCAGTTCTTGGGTCATACACACATTATTATATAGGTGACACTTGTATTCTGCAGCACCCCATCGCCATGCCTGTTCCTGCAAAACAGTGCCGGAGAGGGGCAATGCGAGTAGTTTTTACTGTCAAACGATACAAAATTAGATTTTTTTACTGTATTTCCAAAATTTCTTGAACATTATTTCCAAGAACCGTAACTTTGCAAGCGAAAACAAGAAACAAATAGTATAAAATCAAAAGAAAGGGAAAACATTATGGCAGAAAAGAAACTTCACCTCGAGACTTTGGCAGTACATGTAGGTCAGGAAAAGCCGGATCCGGCATCAGACGCACGCGCTGTGCCCATCTACCAGACCACTTCGTATGTGTTCCGCAATTCGCAGCACGCTGCCGACCGCTTCGGTCTGCGCGACGCAGGCAACATCTACGGCCGTCTGACCAACTCCACTCAGGCCGTGTTTGAGGACAGAATAGCGGCTCTCGAAGGCGGTGTTGCCGGATTGGCAGTGGCTTCCGGCGCTGCGGCGGTTACCTATGCGCTGCAGAACGTGTGCCTTACCGGTGACCACATCGTGGCAGCCGACAACCTCTACGGAGGCTCTTTCAACCTCATAACCCACACTCTCGCCAGCATGGGAGTGGAGAACACCATCGTCAACGTGAATGATCTGGAGGCTCTGGAGAACGCCATCCAGCCCAACACAAAGGTAATCTACGCCGAGACTTTCGGCAACCCGAACTCCGACGTGACCGATCTTGACGCCATAGCAGAGGTGGCTCACAAACATAACATACTGTTCATCGTGGACAACACCTTCGCTCCTATCCTCATCAGACCGTTGGAGCACGGCGCAGACATCGTGGTTCACTCTGCCACAAAGTTCATCGGAGGCCACGGAAGCAGCCTTGGCGGCGTGATAGTTGACGGTGGCAAGTTTGACTTCAAGGCGAATGCGGACAAGTATCCGACCCTCGCCAAGCCCGATCCGTCGTACCATGGCGCAGTGTTTGCAGACGTTGCAGGAGCAGCAGCATTCGTCACACGCATCCGTGCAGTCATCCTGCGCGACACGGGAGCGACCATTTCACCGTTCAACGCATGGATTTTGCTTCAGGGAGTGGAGTCATTGCCTCTGCGCATAGAGCGTCATGTGGAGAATGCACTCAAGGTAGTCGACTACCTGAGCAAGCACCCCAAAGTGAAGAGCGTCAGTCATCCGGCACTGCCAAACCACAAGGATCACACACTCTACCAGAAGTATTTCCCCAACGGAGCAGGCTCTATCTTCACCTTTGAGATAAACGGAAGCAAGGACGATGCTTGGAAATTCATCGACTCACTGGAGATTTTCTCGCTCTTGGCAAACGTTGCCGACGTGAAGTCTCTGGCCATCCACCCCTACACGACGACCCACTCGCAGATGACAGACGAGGAACTGGCCGAACAGCACATCACCCCTTCCACGGTGAGACTTTCTATCGGAGTGGAGCATATCGATGACATCATCGCCGACTTGGACCAGGCTCTCGCCAAAATCTAAAGGCAAAAAGATTGCTGAAAAATCCCTCTGACGACCGTCAGACGGCACATCTGAAACATCAGGATAACAGGCGGAGGGCTCCAGTGGGGTCTTCCGCCATTAAAAAAGTACCATTATGAAAATCTACGATTCTATCACCCAACTCATCGGCAGCACGCCGATAGTGAGGCTCGGCAAGTTTGCGAAGTCGCACAACATCAACGCCTACATTCTGGCAAAGGTGGAATACTTCAACCCGGGCGGTTCTGTGAAAGACCGCATCGCCCTCGCAATGATTGAGGATGCAGAGAGCAGGGGACTTCTGAAAGCAGGAGGCACCATCATCGAACCTACGAGTGGTAACACGGGAGTAGGACTTTCTCTGGTCGGAGCGGTAAAAGGCTACAAGGTGATACTCACCATGCCCGAGACAATGAGCGTAGAACGGCGCAAGTTGGCAAGTGCCTATGGTACGGAGATTGTGCTCACTCCCGGGTCGGAAGGGATGAAAGGGGCAGTGAAGAAAGCAGAAGAACTGCGTGACAGCACGCCCGGAGCGGTCATTTTGCAACAGTTTGAGAACCCGAGCAACCCTGCCGTACACGAGCGCACAACAGGCATCGAGATTGTCAGCGCAGCCAACGCCGACGGAATAAAGATAGACGCTTTCGTGGCTGGAGTGGGCACCGGAGGTACTGTCAGCGGCACAGGAAAAGCCATAAAGGCCGCTTTCCCCGAAGCAAAGGTCTTCGCCGTGGAACCGGAAAGTTCGCCTATACTGTCGGGAGGTACTCCAGGCCCGCACAAGATACAGGGTATCGGCGCCAATTTTGTACCCGGCAACTATGACGCGAGCGTCGTCGACGAAGTGATAAAGGTGAGCAACGATAACGCCTATGCTACGGCCAGAAGCCTCGCAAAGGAAGAAGGTCTGCTTGTGGGAATATCCTCTGGCGCGGCGGTTTATGCCGCCAGCGCACTGGCGAACCGCCCTGAGTTTGCAGGAAAGAACATCGTTGCGCTGCTGCCCGACACCGGCGAGCGCTACCTGTCGACAGACTTGTATTCGGAATAAAACAACTTGGTGTTCTCGGGCACATCGTGTACAACCCACAGGTTGCCACCTATGACACTACCCGACCCTATTGTCACACGTCCGAGAATGGTCGCATTGGCATAGACAATGACATTATCCCCCAGAATAGGATGCCGCTCTATCCCTTTCACAAGAGAGCCGTCTTCGTTCTGGGGGAAGTTTTTCGCCCCCAGAGTAACACCCTGATAGAGTGTCACATTGCGCCCTATGATACACGTTGCGCCTATAACGACACCCGTGCCGTGGTCTATTGCGAAGCCGCCACCTATCCTTGCCTCCGGGTTGATGTCTATTCCCGTTTCGGAATGTGCCATCTCCGTGATGATGCGTGGTATCAACGGAACGCCCAACTCCACAAGTTTATGGGCAATGCGATAACTGGATATGGCTTTCAGTCCGGGATAACACATGATGACCTCACCGAGGTTGTGCGCCGCAGGATCGTTCCTGTAGTGAGCCGTGGCATCCTGCGCGAGAATGCGCCTCAAGTCAGGCAGGCTGTTGACAAACGCCTTCGCACGCTCTTCAGCGGCATCCCACAGTTTGTCTTTCGACGGATATTGCGATGCGTGAGAGTAGGCCAGGCCGGCAGCAATCTGCTTTGAGAGTTTGCAGTAGAGGTTCTCCGCATCCACACCAATGCGGAATTTCAACGACCCGGCATTGACTACACCCCTGCCGTAATAGCCCGGAAAGAGCAGACTGCGACACAAATCGACAATCTCGACAAGCCTTTCGCCAAGGGGGAAAGGTATGTTATCGGCACTGTAATGGTACATCTCGCTGTCTGACAAATCGCTCAAATTGTTTACTACACTCTCAAAATCCATCTTCACCTTTTTGTTGTATATAGGCACAAAGGTAACCATTCCACGCCACAACTCCAAAATATACTTGCATACGGAGGGCAAAATCTTCTGAATCTACACATTTATTGCTATCTTTGCAGCGTGAGGCAGAGGACTTCACACAGACAAAAACATCACAGAACTCACATAACAAAAGAAACGGAATGGAAAAGAAAACAGTCCTCATAACAGGTGCTACAAGCGGCATCGGAGAAAGTTGCGCATACAGGTTCGCACAAGAGGGATGCGACATCATTATCACCGGCAGGAACAAAGAGAAACTGCAGTCGTTGGAAAAGGAACTTTCCGGCAAGTACGGAGTAAACGTCATGGCATCGGCTTTTGATGTCAGCAACAGGGAAGAAGCCATAAAGGCTGTGGAGGAAATAACCAAACGTTTTTCCGAAATAGATGTCCTGGTCAACAACGCAGGCCTTGCCAGAGGGCTTGACCCCGAGTACGAGGGCAACTTCAAGGAGTGGGACGAGATGATAGACACCAATATCAAGGGATTGCTGACCATGACACGACTCATCGTTCCGGGCATGGTGAAGCGCAACAAGGGTCATGTAATCAACATAGGAAGTCTGGCTGGCGATGCCGCCTATGGCGGCGGAAACGTGTACTGCGCCACGAAGGCTGCGGTAAAGGCGCTGTCGGACGGACTGAGAATCGACGTTGCACACACCAAAGTGAGAGTGACCGACATCAAACCGGGACTGGTGGAGACGCATTTCTCGAATGTCAGATTCCGCGGAGACGACCAGAGGGCAGACAATGTGTACCGTGGCGTCAAGCCACTAACAGGCGATGACATCGCCGATGTGGTATGCTACGCTGCGGGTGCGCCCGAGCATGTGCAGATAGCAGAGGTGCTTGTGCTCGCCACACACCAGGCAAACAGTTTTGTGGTACACAGAGAAGAATAAGCGGAAAAGAATCTTTCGCCAGGCATAAAAATACGAAAAAGTCATCATTCCGGTGTTTTTTCCTTACTGTTTGCACACTTTCAGTGCTGTAAACTTTCGTATCTACACTTTTATTCGTATCTTTGTAGACGCTGAACAGGCGTTTTTTGCATCGCAGCACATACAACCAACAACAACAATAAAAGAATTAGAGAATGAAAGCAGCAGCAGTCATTGAAAGTCTCAAGCAGAGATTTCCAAA
This sequence comes from Faecalibacterium prausnitzii, assembly GCA_963611255.1. GTDB lineage: Bacteria > Bacteroidota > Bacteroidia > Bacteroidales > Bacteroidaceae > Prevotella. Next base: position 19,875 of record CAVDQB010000008.1, on the reverse strand, counting down.
CGAGCCGGAGTACATCCAGGCCGTAAGTCAGGTGCTCCCCACTATCGAAGAGGAGTACAACAAGCACCCGGAGTTTGAAAAGGCGAACCTCATAGAGCGCCTTTGCATACCCGACCGTGTCATAGAGTTCCGCGTGACATGGGTTGATGACAAAGGAAATGTGCAGACAAACATGGGCTACCGCATCCAACACAACAATGCGATCGGCCCTTACAAGGGTGGACTGCGCTTCCACAAGTCGGTGAACCTCGGCATACTGAAGTTCCTTGCCTTTGAACAGACGTTCAAGAACTCCCTCACCACACTGCCGATGGGCGGCGCAAAAGGCGGTTCCGACTTCTCTCCGCGCGGTAAGTCAAACGCAGAGGTGATGCGTTTCTGTCAGGCTTTCATGACTGAACTCTACCGTCATGTCGGCGCCGACGAAGATGTTCCGGCAGGTGACATCGGCGTGGGCGGCCGTGAAGTGGGCTATCTGTTCGGCATGTACAAGAAACTCACTCACCAGTTCACCGGTATGCTCACCGGCAAAGGACTTGAGTTCGGTGGTTCACTCATCCGTCCAGAGGCTACAGGCTACGGCAATGTCTACTTCCTTGTGAATATGTTGAAGACCCGGGGAATAGAGTTGGCTGGCAAGACCGTGCTCGTTTCGGGTTCTGGAAACGTCGCCCAGTACACCTGCGAGAAGTGCATTGAGTTGGGGGCGAAGGTTGTCACCATGTCCGACTCCGACGGTTACATCTACGACGCTGACGGTATTGACCGTGAGAAACTCGACTACATCATGGAACTGAAGAACGTTGAGCGCGGCCGCATCAGGGAATACGCAGAACAATATCCGTCTGCCAAGTATGTGGCAGGACAGAAACCGTGGGGAGAAAAAGGCGATATCGCACTGCCGTCAGCCACTCAGAACGAGATAAATGAGGAGGCTGCGAAAACCCTGATAGCCAATGGTGTCATCGCTGTGAGCGAGGGAGCGAACATGCCTACTACCCCCGAGGCCATCAAAGTGTTCCAAGATGCCAAGATTCTCTACTCTCCAGGCAAGGCCGCAAATGCCGGCGGAGTGTCCGTTTCAGGCCTTGAGATGAGCCAAAACTCCGAACGCCTGCGCTGGACATCGGCCGAAGTGGACGAAAAACTCCACGGAATCATGGACGACATTCACGCCAACTGCGTGAAGTACGGCACCGAACCGGATGGCTACATCAACTATGTGAAGGGCGCAAACGTCGCCGGTTTCATGAAAGTTGCCAAGGCTATTATGGCTCAGGGAATCGTCTAAGCAACGTAACAGACAGATTTATCCGGTGCTTTCCGCACGCAACAGGAAAGGCACTGTGTGACTCAAGAGACATGGGATGCGTCAGCCGACGCATCCCATGTTGCGTTTCAACGAGGCGAAAGCAGGACTTCCGGCACAGAGGAAACACCGACATGGGAAATATTTTCCGCCCTTTTCCGTTATACATATATATAATGTGTGAGGATGAACAGGATTTTTTCTAACTGCATACTGTTGCTCTCGCTCCTGCCGTTGCAGACTTTAGCCCAGAAGGAGCACCTGACCGACGGCCTGAGAATCGGCTTCGAGACGCAGGCAAGCGTCTCTGACGGCAAGACACCGCTGTGGCTCAACGCCAACAAATACGGTCTCTCGTCGCTCGACAAGACCAACGGTCATGTGCGTCTCTCCGCCTTGCGTCCTGCGGAAGCCGACAGCGCGAGACGCTGGAAGTGGGGCTATGGCATCGATGTGGCAGTGGCAGCCAACTACACTTCCACCTTTGTGGTGCAGCAAGCCTATGGAGAGGTGGCGTGGAAGAAACTCCGCATGACCATCGGAGCCAAGCAGCAGCCGTCGGTGATGAAAGAAATGGAACTGTCATCAGGTGCCCTGACCATAGGTTGGAACGCCCGTCCGATACCTCAGGCAAGACTTGATGTCGACTGGTTCAGCATCCCTTACACCGACAATTGGTGGCAATGGCAGTTCTACGGTTCGTATGGCATGACCACAGACGGCGGTTGGCAAAAGTCAGTAGTGCCCTCCGGCGAGCACTACACCGGCAATGTGCTTTATCACGAAAAAGCACTCTACTGGAAATTCGGGAAAGCCCAGCATCCGAAAGTGCCGCTCACATTCGAGATTGGCATACAGTTCGCCACACAGTTTGGCGGCACTACCTACAACTACACCGGTCGCGGAGTTTCCGAAAACACTGTCCTAAAGCACTCCCACAACCTGCATGCCTTCATTGACGCCCTCACTTTCGGTGGCAGCGACGAGAGTGACGGCAGTTCGAAGAACACCGCCGGCAACCACATCGGCTCTTACAATATGCGCCTGACATGGCATGGCAAGACATGGAAAGCCTCCGCACGCTTTGAGCGGATGTTTGAAGACCAGTCCATGCTGACAGTGCAGTACGGCATCTACGACCACCTTCTCGGTGCAGACATACAACTTCCCGACAACAGGTGGCTCTCAAAGATTACCATTGAACACCTCAGTACCCGCAACCAGAGCGGTGCCATACTGCATGACCAGTCCGTGAATATCCCCGACAAGATGAACGGACGCGACAACTACTATAACCACAACCTATACTCAGGCTACCAACACTGGGGGCAGACGCTCGGCAATCCGCTGCTGACTTCACCTCTCTACAACGCCAGTGGCTCACTTGTATTTTCCAACAACCGTGTCAAGGCGTGGCACGCAGGACTTTCCGGCGACCCGACACCTTGGCTTCACTGGCGTGCGCTCGCCTCATTCACACGCAATTGGGGAACTTATGACCACCCCTTTGACGACCCTATGAAACAAAGTTACCTGCTTCTCGAGACTTCAGTCTACCACCCTGCCCTATCGGGCTGGAACGCCACGCTTGCCGCAGGCATCGATCACGGCAGGCTGACAGGCAACAACGCCGGAGCACAAATAACCATCAGAAAGGCATTTACGCTATGAAACGACTGGCAAGAAAGATATTATTCTTCACCATAACGCTCCTTGCGACCACAGGATGCGACAAACTTCCGGCAAACGGTGACCTCGACGGGTTGTGGCAACTTATGGAGATAGACACCGGCGGCACTGTCACCGACACGAAGAGCGACCGCCTGTACTGCTCGTTCCAATTGCATCTGTTCATGTTGGGATCACAACAGGCCGGGCCAAGAGCCTACTTCGGCTATTTCGAACACAAGGGCAGCACCATCAGATTCCACCGGTTCACGTTCAGGTCAGACTACACGGAAGATTCCAACGAAGACAGACTGATGACCGACGATGACCTGAGCGTGATACAGCCATGGGGATTTACGTCCACCGACTGCACGTTTACGGTGAAAGAACTGACCGGAAAGAGACTGGTCATCAGCCAAGGAGAAACCACTATTACCTACCGCAAGTTGTAGGCAAAACCCATACAGACAATTGCAGGCACTGGACAGCCAGTGCCTGCAATTGTCATTTCCGCCATATAGCGGCAAATGTAAAGAATATGATGCCGATGTCTGACCACAGCGAATGGTGGGCTACATAACCGAGATTCATCGCCAACTTGTCGGGCATTATCACCCTCACATAATACTCCTCCGGGTCTTCTGCCATCGCCAACAGGTCGTTCTCGTTGCGGTATTTCACCGACGCACGGTCTGTTATGCCCGGTCTGACGTCGAGGACGTGGAGTTGTTCGGCGGTATAGAGGTCGACGTAGCGGCGCACTTCCGGTCTTGGACCGACGAAACTCATATCTCCTGTGAAGACGTTGATGAGTTGCGGCAGTTCATCTATCTTGTATTTCCTGATAAAATAGCCGGACTTGGTGACACGTGAATCGCGTCCGCCCACCGTCAGAAGTCCTTTCTTGTCAGAGTCAACATACATGGAACGGAACTTGAACAAGCGGAAATCCCTGTTGCCACGCCCCACCCTCGTCTGCCGATAGAACACCGGTCCACGGGAATCGCACTTTATCCACAGTGCCACGACAAGGAATAGAGGCGACAGAAGCAACAGTCCGGCTGCGCTTGCCAATATGTCAAACGTTCGCTTAAGCATTCAATGAGGCGAGGATTTCCTTGAGATTGTCCGTCACATAGTCCACATCCTCATCGGAAAGGAGCGTATGCAACGGCAGCGTCATGGCGTTGCGGTAGAGGTTGTAGGCATTGGGGAAGTCCTTTATGTCGTGCCCCATCGCCTTATAAGCCGTCATCATCGGCAGCGGCTTGTAGTGTACGTTGCAGGCAATGCCACGCTCTCCCATCATGGAAATAACCTTGTTGCGCCCCTCTACATCCAGTCCGAGAAGCCGGACGATGTAAAGATGTCCACTCGAACAGTGGTCGTCACCGAAGTGGTTGAGCACCGCCACATTGCAGTCACGCAGCGCAGCATTGTAGCGTTCGATGATTTCACGGCGCCGCCTCAGCAGTGACGGGTAGCGTTTGAACTGCGCCAGGCCTATGGCTGCCATAATATCGGTCATATTGCACTTGTAGTAAGGGGCGATGATGTCATACTCCCAATTGCCGGAACTGGTCTTCGCCAGTGCGCTCTTGTTCTGTCCGTGGAGCGTAAACAGTTGGAACTGTTTGTACAATTTCTCGTCATCCACGCCCTCATGACTACGCCAGGTTGCCGCACCCCCCTCTGCCGTGGTGAAATTCTTCACCGCATGGAATGAGAAAGCGGTGAAATCGGCTATCTCGCCGCACATTTTTCCATGACGTGACGCACCGAAGGCATGGGCGCCATCAGCCATGACAATTATCCGGGAATAAGCTTTCTGTATGTCATTAGCCGGGTGGAACATACTGCGTTTGCCCTCCACGATACTGAAGATGCGGTCATAATCGCACACGATACCGCCAAGGTCAACCGGGATTATCACCTTGGTACGTTCAGTGATGGCATCGGCAAGTTTGTCATAGTCCATTTCCACGCTGTCTTTCTGCGTATCGACGAACACCACTTTCGCCCCCACATGGGCGGCACAACTGGCCGATGCGGTATATGTATAGGCACTTGTGATGACCTCGTCACCCTCGCCTACTCCCAAGGCACGCAATATCATCTCCATGCATGAGGTCGCCGAACTCATGCAGACAGCCCTTGGAGTGTGGACAAAGGCGGCTATCTCCCTTTCGAGTTCCTGCACTTTCGGTCCCGTAGTAATCCAGCCAGAACGCAGGGTTTCGGCTACAAGCTGCACCTCTGCCTCTGTTATGTCAGGCGGAGAGAATGTTATTTTTCTCATATCTTTCATTTTCCGTTATTGTTTACGTCGTATTTCTTCACATAAAAGAGTTTCTTGAAGCAGTTGCCAAAGATGTTCATCACTGTCCAGAATGCAGCACTGGCACAGTTCATAGCCTCTGCCTGACGGAACAGACGATAGTGCCAGAGAATCTTTGTCCTTATGTCGGGCGGCGTGATGGACTGGCGACGACGGCGGTAATATGCCAGTGTCTCAGGCAAGAGGTGGCAGGGAGTTTTTCTTATTATCTTCAGCCACATGGCCGTGTCGTTGTTCTTCTTCACGTCGGCAATCTGTATCAGCCCCACCTTGCGGCGGTCATACATCACCGAAAGGCATCCCGGCCAACAGCAGGAATACATGCCGAAACGGCTGACCTTCCGTTTGCCGCTCACATGAACGCCTGTCTCGTGTCCCGTCTCGTCCACTTCCACATAGTCATGATATGTGAACGCATAGCCGTGTTCCGTCATGAAAGCCAGTTGACGCTCCAGTTTCTCGGGCATCCAGAGGTCATCGCTGTCGAGAAACGCTATCCATTCACCCTTCGCTTCCCTCAATGCACGGTTGCGTGAGACCGCCGCCCCAGAGTTCTCTGCATTTACAAGAAGTCGGATGCGGTCGTCTCCGGCAGCGCAGTCACGCACCACCTGCACTGTGTCATCGGTGGAACAGTCGTCCACGACAATCATCTCCCAGTCGCGGAAAGTCTGGTTCTGCACTGACCGTATGGTGTCCTTGACAAACGGACCGCAATTGTAGACAGGGGTGATTATGCTGACCATTGGCATAGGAGGGGGATTATTTGTCAAAGCGTTCAAACTCCGAGTTGTGGCTTTTGAACTCAGGAATGAAGTCTTTCATCAGTTTCACCATTCCGTCTATGTCGATGTCCTTCGCCAAGACCTCAAGTCTGTCCATCACCTTTAGCACTTCCGCATAGTCATAGAGCCTGACCTTGGCGATGCGGATGCTCTCATGGTTGGTGGGAATGGTGTCCTCCGCCTTGGCGAGAACCTCCTCATAGAGTTTCTCGCCGGGGCGAAGTCCTGTGTATTCTATCTTTATCTCCTTGTCAGGAACAAAGCCGGCAAGTTCTATCATCTTGCGTGCCATGTCGGCAATCCTGACACTCTTGCCCATGTCAAAGACGAATATCTGGTTGCCGGTGGTCATTGTGGCCGCCTCCATCACCAGTCTGCACGCCTCGGGAATGGTCATGAAGAAACGCGTGATGTCTGGATGCGTGACGGTGACGGGACCTCCGTTGGCAATCTGTTCACGGAAACGCGGTATGACAGAACCGTTTGAACCGAGCACATTGCCGAAACGCGTGGTGACAAACTTAGTCTTTCCATCCACCGTTCCTTTCTCCATGGCCAGTCCGAGGGACTGCACATAGACCTCGGCAAGGCGTTTTGTGCATCCCATTATGTTTGTCGGGTTCACCGCTTTGTCGGTAGATATCATCACCATCTTCTCAACTCCATACTCTATGCACTTGTCCGCCACGTTGCGTGAGCCCATCACATTGGCGAGGACAGCCTCTGTGGGGTTCTCTTCCATTAGAGGCACATGCTTGTAGGCTGCCGCATGGAACACAATCTGGGGCTTATGGTCACGCATTACATGGTCAAGGCGCTTTCTGCTGCGCACGTCGCCGATTATCGGACACATGTCCAGGTCGGGGAATTTGCCCTCCAACTCAAGACGGAGATTGTGCATCGGCGTTTCGGCATCGTCGAAGAGGACAAGCCGTTTGACACCCAACGTGGACAGGAGACGGCACAACTGCGAACCGATACTGCCCGCCGCACCTGTCACCATGACCGTTTTCCCGCGGAATTCACGCATGACCACATCTTCCGAAATCCGTATCTCAGGACGTCCGAGCAGGTCTTCTATCCTCACTTCGCGCGGATGGCGCAAATCGGAAAGCCTTCCGTTTGCCACCTCTTCCACAGGCGGACTGTACAGGACTTTCACTTTCAGGTTGTGACAGAACTTTATCGTCCTCTTCTCCTCGCTCTTCACATCGGCGGCATCGACAAAAACCACCGCCTCAACGGCATTTCTGTCGAGTATGTCATGAAGTCTCTCACAGCCGGAATACTCATATACGCGCTCCTCACCCAGCCTATAAGGTTTGGAAGAAGAACCGTAGGCGATGAACCCGGCAACATGATATTGCGGCATGATTGTCTGCACATGGGCAAAGGCCACGGCTTTATCGCTCGTGCCGTAGACCATTACCGACGGCGTGGCACGGCGACGCTGCATTCCTTTACGGATCACATCGTTGGACATGACCACAAGTATCTTTTCCACAGTGAGCAGTGTCATGCAGGTAAGCCCGTCGACTATGAGCAACGCAAACAGATGAGGGAACGAGTAACCAAGATGCCGGTGCACAGTGACAATGGTCAATCCGAGACACACCTGCTTGACTGCCACTGCCATGACGAGCGCACCCATCAGGCGGACGGAACTGTAACGCCATACTGCATCCGAAGTCTTGAACAGCAGAAACACTATTATGGCGTAGACAAGAGAACCGCCTACCCACAGTCCCATATACGGCAACGAATACTCATTGCGCGCCACTATCGAGATGAACGTGATTGACAGCAGTGACGAAAACACTGCCATGAAAACGTCGGCAATCAGTACGAGGCGGTTAGTAAAATACTTTTCTATGTTGGTTTTCTCCACGAAATCGTATATCATATCTACTTTAGTATGGTCTCAAAGTCACTTCCTTTGTAATAAGGAACGGAGAAATGCCGCCGATATTACAAAGAACGTTGTCTTTTTTTCAGATTTCTTCACTTGAAGAAAAGCCGCCTCATCACACGCAGACTGCGCCTGTTGTTGCGACATTCCCACGAATTGCCCGACACGGACACGGAGACACTGCCGACATTACTTATCTTCAGGGCGGGCAGATAGACCACTTTGAGACGGCAGCGCAACAGCAATTCGGCAAAGAAAATCTCCTCCGCATACATGAAAGAAGGAAACTCGAATGATTGGAATGTTCTGATGAAAGCCCTCGTGAACAACATGAAACTGCCGTGTCCGGCATACATCTCCACCCGGCTTGCCGGCTGCGGATGCCGGCTGCGGAGAGAAAAAGAGACACGCTTCATCAATCCGTAGAACAAAGGGGATGCATACATCAACTCCCATTTGAGGAAATGGCGCTTCCTCGGGCGGTGCAGCATGAACGGATTCTCGTGAGTGCCGCGTCCGGGAGTATAGATGTCGGGGGCTATCCAACCGATACCGCTGTCGTCAACCGTGGCAAGGGCGGCGAAGAAATCCGGCTCCAACGCCATGTCTACATTGGAAACAGCCACATAGTCATATTGCGCAAGACGCTCCTTACCAACCTCCGAAAGTATGCGGAAAGCGCATCCGAGATAGCCGAGGTTGGTGTGATACGGATAGGTATGTATCTCAACAACGTCGGAACGGCAGTCTATGTCACGCGTATTCACCTCAGTGTTGTCTCCGACAGCAACCGTCACCGACACATCGGGGGCTTTCCGTGCGGCAGCCTCTACCGAAACGATGAACTTGTCGACCTCTTCGTAGGAGTTATAGGTGACACACACCAACAGGAAACTCTTCTTCATAGCGAATATTCACACCACACACGCACGCAGACGTGCAGGAATGACAGCGGCAACAGGAGTATCGAGACAAAGAAAAGGAGTACAGGCCTGACGCCGGAGAACAGTCCCGACAACAGCCGCAGCGTCGACAGTTTCCTGTATTTGGCGCATCTGCCGAGGAGAAGCAGCACCTCGCACGACAGACGGTATGCCAAGAGGATGAAGTCAACAAGTCCCACCAGACGGCACTTGTACGCCAAGTAGCCTATATTCCCCCTTGTTATCTTGTCGGCGGAACTTGTTTTCCCTTTCATGTTCATGCGGTAGAACGCTCCCACATAACCGTCAATGCGCTCCACTTTCGGGTGCGCGTTGCTGACGGAGATATGGAAATCCCAGTCCTCACGGTAGCGTATGGACTCGGAAAAGCGCAGATTGTTCTTTTCAAGGAACTCCCTGCGGTAGAGGAAAGCACAGGGGGGCAACGAGAAATCGACACCCCAGCGTGTGAGCAACGAGAAGTGCAGCCCGAACAAAGCACGCGACTTCACCTTCGAATGAGGAACGAATGTGCGCCCGGAACTGTTGTCTTCACGGAAGTGAAGGAAGTCTGTGAACGTCACATCCAAATTCTTGCTGTCCATGAGGGTAGTCTGGCGGCGCAGTTTGTCACTGTCTATCTCGTCGTCGGCATCCTGAAACTGTATGTATTCGCCTGTGGCGCAGCGCAGTCCCGTGTTCCTTGCCGTGGCGGTGCCGCCGTTTTCCTTTCTCACGACAGAAAATCTCGAATCGCTCTTGGCAAACTCTTCCGCTATGGAAGCGGAGTTGTCGGTAGACCCGTCGTCGACTATTATGCACTCGAAATCACCGAGTGTCTGTTCGCTCAGGCTCTTCAGTGTAGACGGAAGGAACTCCGCCTGATTGTAGCAAGGGACTATTATACTGACTTTACGCATCTTTCTAATCTTTAGTTGTTGTATCCTCCGTCACCGTACACCTGTCATAATAATAGGCGAGTGTCAGCAACAGGAACAGGAAAAAGAACGGATAGACCTCCATAAGCATCATGAAGGCGTAGGTAAGGATGCCCGACACCAGTATCCAGGAATAGTATGAGGTCTTGAAACGGTTGTTTTTCAATGACACGAAGACGAGGAACACCAATATGGAAAGCAAAACTATACCGCCGTTGACAAGTACGGAATAGATGAAATTATGCGGTCCTATGGCCACGTTTGTCATGTGCGCGACATACCATTCGCCCGGAACCCAACCGTAGCCTGTCAGCGGAGACTCGGAAAAGAGCCTGCCTGCGGCATCCCAAAGCACGGTGCGGTTGGTGAAAGTCAAGTCTTTTCCCATCACGTCTTTTATCAGATAGACAGCCAGAGAATTGTCTTTCAGACCGCCGCCGGAGAACACCACAAAGGTCTGAAACAGGATATACACAGAAAAATAAGCCCACAAGGCGATGCTCCTCAACGCCGAAGACCGCAGCAGACACAGAATTGCAAAGATGATGAGGGATGCAAGGGATGTCATGGACCCGACTATACCGAGTGACCACATGGACATCACGAAATACGGTATCAGGTTAATCCACCAGCGTCTACCGTATTTCAGGCACATGATATTAAGCACAAGACCGGGCAGGATGCGCCCTCCCATCTGGTTGTAGTTGCCTCCTATGAGATATGAATCAAACTGGTTATATGCATCTGCCATCCAATCTGGTAACAAAAGCATTATGATACTGTTCAAATAAATGCACGACGAAAAGGTGAGAGCCATTGTCTTGATGACAAGCGGAAGACGGTCGCTGAAATAATTGAATATCATTATGAGCGTCATGACCTCTATCGCACGGTGGATTGCACCGCCCAAATCCGTTCCCGAAAGCAATGTCGTCAACGACAGGAACAGGACGTATGTCAATGCCACAAAGTCAAACAGCGTCATCTGACGCTGGCGCACATAGAAATAGGAGAGTACGACAAAACTGAGCAAGCCGAACAGATTCTGAAAGCGATACAAGGACTGGAGCATCGGGGCAATGTCGTAGGATATAGAGACCCCCGTTATGAGAACGGCGGAAGCAAAACATACGAACCACTTTTGAGCCTTCAGATCTATTGACATGCCTGTCTCCTGTCTTGTATGAATTTATCTCTTCCGTTTCTTCGGCAATGTCACGAAATTGCCGAGAATAGTTTTGAACTCTTTCGTATAGTAATCGTGCTGACCAGAACTTGACGTAAATGTCATTTCTCCGAAATAGGTCCTACCGCCAATCTCATAGAAATCGGCTCGCAATTCAGGAAATCCTTTTGACAATACCGAAGCAGCCTGCAACATTCTTTCAAGCGTGACAGGACGCGTTATAGGCTCTTTTGCCAACACATAATGTGGTGCGGAGTGCGAGAACTCAGGATGAAAGTTCCATTCTTTATCATATACTCCCAACACGCATGAATGACCTTGACGGTTGTACACTGCCAAGATATATTCAGGTTTGCCGTCAAAGCACCATATTTTATAGTCTATCAGTGATGTGGAAGGATAGTTCTGCTCCTCCACAGGCATGAGTTTCTCGGCAATGACGCACGGCTTTATCTTGGCATAATGCAACTCCGCCTTGTCATAACCGTACTTTTTCTCAAGAGTCTTGCGGAAAAACCGCGTCACCTCCGACCTGTTCAATTTCGATTTATCACGGCAGATGAACGCGTCGCCACTGGCGTGGTTGGTTTTGAGGACAAACTCACTGGGCAGCGAATCCCAGTCAATGTCTTCCGCCCTGTCCCACTTTCCATAAAGGGGTATGAGCATATCGCCCAGTCCTTTCTCCTTTATGTATTCCCTGACACGGTATTTGTCGGCACAAAGAGGCCACATTGATGTGTCGCCATATATCTTCAGCCATCCTATTTTGGCATCTATGTCCTGCGGCGAAGACCAGTCAAGACGTTCGCCTGTCATCCTCCAGTAGAACAGGGAAATCATTGTCTTGGGGAAATAATGCCCCATGAAAGTGTTGAACCGTTTGTGTATATTGCCTATAACACTCATTTTCTTCTCACCTTACTTATGATGTATGCCCGTTCGACAGGCGTTATGCCGAAGATATATATCACCGGCAGGGATGCGATGCAGCACAAGAATGCCGTCAGAACGAACCTGTATCTCATGTCAAACAGATGTGCGACCAACAATGAAACGGCGATTTCCGCCAACAACGGCACTATGACATAGGGCAGCGTGCCGCCGAGGAACGAACGGATATCGAGACCTGCCGTCACCTTGAGGAATGGTATGCGTGCAATGGCGCACACCAGTTCAAAGACCACATACAGCGTTATGGCCGCCAGGACACCCTTTCCCATAAGCAAAGACACATATACTGCCGGCAGTGTCAGCACCTTTATGGTATTTATAACGACGGAGTAGTTTCTGATTCTGCCTATCGCCTGGTTCGCCACACCCAACCCTATGGTGGACTGGTCAACGAGCGCCGCCACAAGAACTCCCACGCACAGCACCGTGGTATAGGGCGGTACAGAGTGACCGAGCCACGCTTCCAGCACGCCGTTCATCTCCACACAAAGCGGCACTACCGCCAAAGAAAGCAGCAGAAAAGCGTATCTCGACAGCATGGCGCTCATGTCGAGCATCCTCTTCCGGTCTTTCCGCCCTTCCGCCATCACTATCTGCGGCATCATGGCATTGACTACCGCCTGTGCCACAAACTGCACCGCATTGAGCACCTGCATGGCAATGCCGTAGGCTGCATTCACCGTTGTGCCGAAGAAACAGTTGAATATGACCGCCATACCCTGTGTCCTGCCGATGATGCAACCTGTGCTATAGAGCGTCCAACCAGAGAAACCGACCAGTTGTTTCTGTATTTTTATGTCGAAATGCCGTCTTTCCGGCAGCACCTTGCACTCGTCAAACGATGCGAAAGCATAACATGCGAAAGCCAAGAGATTGAAAGCCATGATACCGCACATGAGCCATGAGTAGAGCAACAGGCGGTCGCCGGAAGCGCAGGTGAGCCAAATGGCAAGCAGCAATTTAAGCACTCCGTCGAGAATATCTATCAGTGAGATATACACGATGCGCTCTCTTGCGAAGATTGCGCCCCTGTAGGGAGCCGCCAACATGGACAACACAAGCGACAGAATCATCACTTCGTAGACCTGACGGGCTACAGGCACACGGTGAGGGACGATGTTCAGCAGCGAACCTCCGAAAACAAAGGATTCCAACAGGAGCATTACAAGCGCCATGACGGCGGCAAGAGCAATGTGCAGGACAAGGCAATTGGAAAACAGGCGGCGCACTCCATCGGTATCGGAGTTGACGTAATGATAAGCCAGATTGCGCTGTGTGGTCACCAGCATGGCATTGGTGATAAACCCCAACATCATGATAATGCCGCCGACAAGCGAGTATATGCCGAAATCGTCAACACCCAACGCCTGCAGGACGAGGCGTGTGGAATAGAGCACAAGCAAGGTGTTGATTACAGAACGCACATGCTGCGCAAGGGTGTTTATCGCTATCCGTTCGGTATTTGTCATCTTTGTCACCTGAAGACAGTGCGATTCCTACAAATCAGACACCACATTCACTCCTCGCCTTTCTTTGGAAACAGGATGTCCCTTGCCTGATAGACCGAAGTTATGAAAGTTGCCATGACGAGCATGACAAATACGAATATCATACGTTTCGGGCCAGACGGTTTCACCGGAACGGTGGGAGACTGGAGCACGGTGAACGCAGGCGTGCGCTCCTGAAGTTTCGCTTTCGCCGCCTGAAGTTGGGTATTCATCGCCGAATAGGTATTAAACTTCAGCTGCATGTCGTTCTCTATGTCCTCCTGCTTTGCCTGAAAACTGGGCAAAGTCACCTCAAGATTGGCGTCAGCATAACTCCCGTAAGTGCGGCGAACCCTCTCATAGGCCGCCTTAGCCTCAGCCGTAATCTTTTCATAGTACTGCACGTCCACCCTGGCTTTGCTGGTGCGGTAGTCCGTGATGAAGTTTTGCAGTCGTGTTCTCACGGAGTCTGCCAGTGAGGCAGCAATCAACGGGTCCTGCGCCCTCACGGTTATCGTGATGACCTCCGTCTTCTTGTCCACACTGCAGGTAATGTCATTCCTCAGTTTGTTGACCATTGCCGTCTGGCGTTTGTCAAGCATGAACGAGTCAAGTTTCTTTCCTTTGCCCTTTGAACGTCGGGCATCCGTCTGTTCGTCCTTGTCGCCAAACGTGTTGCGCATCCACCTTTTCACCGCCAGGATGGGCTTCATGTAGAAAGCCACTTTCTGTTTCTTTTCAAGATAAGTATAGAGGTCGCACTTTATTTCCCCATCAAGGCTCTTCACCGGGATGTCCATCAACTGCACGACGAAGTCGTTTGAGGAGATGAGATCAGGATAGAGCAACGGATAGATGGCGTCGTTGACGCCGGCGCCGAGGTTCACTCCGAAACTGCTTGCAAGCGAACTCAGGCTGCCCGACTGCATTTCTCCCGCCATTTCCGGGGCGAGTACTGCCGACGCATCGTAGTATCTCGGTTTGGGAAGAATCCAGAAACACGAGAGCAAGAATGTTATCACCCACACCTTGAGGAAGCATTTCTTCTTCGTGAGAAGCCGCTTCAGGACTTTCCCAAGGTCTATCACGTCTTTGCTTTTGTTTGTCATCACTTCCATTTCAGACTATTTCAGGATATTCGCAAGGGTGGCGATGATGGTCACGAGCGAGGCTACGCCTGTGCCAATGGATATCCACTGCTGCACGTTCTGCACCTTTTTGCTCTTGTAAGGCACTATTATCTCGCATCCCGGTTCGGGCTTCGCACCGTCGGAAACCTTGGCGGCATTGCCGTTCTGGTATATTATGTATGCGCCTTTTTTGTTGGCGTTGTTGCTGTAACCTCCTGCCTGCGAGAGGTAATGCTTGAATTTCTTGTCGCTGGTGAAGTTCACCGTGTTCGGATAAAGCACCGCTCCGTTGATCTTCACCGTAGCATTATAGACCGGCACGATTATCTTGTCGCCCTCACGGAGGGTGATATCCTCGTCACAACCGGGCTTTGCCAACGCCTTGTCGAGTTCTATCCCGACATAGTAGGTGTCGCCCACCTTGAACTTCTGCACCATTGCCGACTTGTCAATGTCGTCTTTCTGTCCCGTGACATTCACCTTTGCGCTTGCCATGGAGATAGTCTGTTCCTGCTGTATCTCCTCATACTGCTCGCGCTGGAGTTTCATCACCTCTTCCATACGGATGCGTTCCTCGGCATTGACTTTGCGCTCCAGACGTGCACCTTTTGCATATCCGAACGGCGTGACACCTCCTGCGGCTTTCATCACGTCACTCAGTCGCTGCGTCTTTGCCGCCAACGAATATTCTCCGGGGAACAGCACCTCACCCGAGATGGTGACATTCACCGGGTCGGTCGTGCCCGGACTCTTCCTCACATACACCTCGTCGAACGGCTGGAGAGTGAATCCCGGCGTACCGTCAACGACAAATCCATCCTTTATGGACATTGAGAAAATCTCCGCCAGACCGTCCTCCGACTGTGTCGCGCCGGGGTTTACCTTGCGCCGGCTCACGTCAACTTTCACCGTAGAGGCAGTCTCTTTCAGTCCGCCGGCCTGCAATATGAAGTCCTCAATGGTCTCGTTCTCCGCATATTTGTATATTCCCGGATAGAACACTTCACCCGAGATGGTTATCGTCTTTTCCATGTTGAGTTCCTCCTGAGTGGGGATAAACAGCACGTCTTCGTTCTTCAGGGGCACGTCAGCGACAGTTCCGTCGAGTATTCCCTTGAGGTCTACGCTCACCACTTCAAGCGTCCTGTCCTGCTTCATGCGGTGAATGATGGCGCGGTTGAGGAATGCCTGTTCGGTCACTCCCTCCGCCTGCTCCACCAAAGTGCGCACGGAGTTGACGCCATCGCCTATCTGGTACATGCCCGGACGGAACACTCCGCCCTTCACTTCCACCATATTCTCATAGCGGATAAGCACAGAATCAACGCTCACGGAGTCGCCGTCGGCCATATAGAACTGTGCCTGGTCAAACTCGTTCACGTTGTACACGCTGTACTGACGGCCGGTTTTCCTTATCACGCGCACCGACTTCGAGTAGGCATCACCAGTAAATCCGCCGGCGTATTTCAGCAGTGAAGCCATCGATTCCGTTGTCTTCATCTCATAGTACATCGGGCGCTTCACCTTTCCGGTGATGTTCACGAGACAGTTGTAGGGGCCTACCATGATGACATCGCCCTCAGCCAGCCGCACGTTACCGCTCAGTTTGCCGTTGAGCATATAGTCATAGATGTCGACAGACGCCACCTGCTTGTTGTTGCGGAACACCTTTATGTCACGCAGTGTACCTATGTCATTCGTGCCGCCTGCCATATACAGCGCATGGAACACTGTAGAGAATGCCGACAGAGTGTATGTGCCAGGCACCTTGACCTCGCCCATCACATTCACGGAAATGGTCTTGGTCTGTCCTACGGTCAGTTTTATCGTACTGCTGGAATACCGTTTCCCCAGTTCCGATTTCACCCTTGCGTTGGCCTGCTGCACCGTAAGTCCCGACACGGAGATGAGTCCGAATCCCTCCACATTGACGTAGCCATCGGGCGAGACTGTCGTTTCCACCGACTTGTTGGACGCCCCGTAGATGTCTATATATACGGCATCGCCAGGCCCAAGCACATAGTTCTCCGGCGTGGCAATGTTCATGTTGGGTTCAAAAGAGAGGTCTTTGTTGTTGAATATGTTGCGTCCGAACACCTTCTTCATGTTCTTCTGCTTTTCGTATTTGTCGCGTATAAACTCGTCAAATTCGTCTTCCATGGTGAGGGAGTCGGGCAACACGTCCTTGTAGGCTTTCAGAAAAGCCTGAAATTCCTCGTCATCCTCGTCGTAGGTATGGCGCACCGACTTGTCGCGCTCACGCTCCACAAGTCCCGAGGTGCGTGATTCCGATTCGTCGGACCTCATCTCCGCATTTGCCGCATTGCCTTTACGGCTGCGGTCGTCGGTCTTGTTGACATTGCTGACCACGCCCATTCCGTCTGAAGAAGAGGCGCGCTCCATCTTTTTCTTCACCCTGCGTATCTGGCTGATGTCAACTCCGCGCTGCATCAGTTTTGTCACTATCTGCTGCTGTGTAGAACCGGCTTTTTGCTCTTTTACTGCGAACTGCAGCACCTGCTCGTCGGTCATTGACGACTGAGCCGACGCTTCCATACAGGCAAAAACGGCAAAAAGTAACAGGCATAGGTATTTTTTCATCTCCGTAAAAACGATATTTGCAAGTTCACGACCGCCCCGCACGATGCGGAACGGCGTTTTCAGTCATACTATTATATACAACTCCAATTTAACTATTTTATTGCAAATATAGTCATTTTTCCGCAATAACTGTCCCGAACGGACTTCAAAAGCAGTGCGAAAGAGGCAATCGGGAAACTACAGACCGGCGAACGGCCGCCACGGTCAGAAAAAGGGAGAATGCGGAAACTATGCTTCCGCGTGGCTGTTGTGTACTATCACTTTCACCTCAGATATCCGGCGGTCTTCCATTTTCACCACTTCAAACGTGAAGTTGTGATAGTCTATCCGCTCGTCAAGGGAGAGAAAGTCGCCCTTGAGTTCAAGCAATATTCCGGCAAGAGTGTCCGCATCGCCTCCCACTTCGGCGAACTCATCCATCTCAATGTTAAGTGCCTTGCAGAAATCGCTCAGCAATGTCTTGCCTTCAAAGAGGTATGTGTTGGCGTTGAGCCGTGTAAACGCTTTCTCCTCTTCGTCGTAT
Organism: Faecalibacterium prausnitzii; assembly: GCA_963611255.1. Lineage (GTDB taxonomy): Bacteria > Bacteroidota > Bacteroidia > Bacteroidales > Bacteroidaceae > Prevotella. The sequence continues at coordinate 2,124 of CAVDQB010000008.1, read as the reverse complement.
TCGTCGTTGATTTCCCCCACTATCTCCTCCAGGATATCCTCAAGGGTTATCAGTCCGCTCGTCCCACCGTACTCATCGACAACGATCGCCATATGCACTTTGTTCTCCTGGAACTCGCGCATGAGGTCGTCTATCTTCTTCGTCTCAGGCACAAAATACGGCGGACGCATCAGGCTCTGCCAATGGAAAGACTTGCCTTTCGACAGATAAGGCAGCAAGTCCTTGATATAGAGGATGCCTTTTATGCTGTCCGTTGACCCGAGCGACACGGGAATGCGGCTGTAGTTGTTCTCCACGACACACGCAAGCACCTCGTCAAAAGTGCTGTGCAGGTCGATGTCCACTATGTCACGGCGAAGCGTCATCACGTCTTTTGCCGTCTCGTCTCCAAACCGTATTATCCCCTTCAGAATGTTGCGCTCGTCCTTGATGGCCTCTTTGTCCGTGAGTTCCAATGCCTGTTCCAAGTCGTCAACGCCGATTACAGGGTTGTCCTGAGGCATCACTTTCTCCGCCAACACGCCGCTGCGCAGAAGCACTGAGGCTATCGGCCACACCACACGGCGCGCTGCGGCCACATAGACGGAGCACATACGACAGAAAGCCAAGGGGTTCTGGCGTGCGTACACCTTGGGCATTATCTCGCCGAAAAGGAGCAACAGGAACGTGAGAAGTACGGTGACGACTATGAACTGCAACCAGAAATTGTCATGGAAATCAACCACACGGCTGAAAATGAAGTTACAGAGCATGATGATGGTGACGTTTACGAAATTGTTGGCGCACAGTATCGTCGCCAGCGTCCGTTCGCTGTCATTGCGCAGCATCTGTATTCTTGCGTCACTCTCACGCTTGTCCGGCTCAAGGTTTGACACGTCCGTAGGGGTCAGACTGAATATCGCTATCTCCGAACCGCTTGCCATTCCCGAAGCCACAAGAAGTATCACTGTGAGCACAATCGAGGCTATGACAGCCACTGACGGTGCAGTGAACGTCACGTCTGCGAGTATGCTATATAACAATAGGTGGTACACGTCTCAGGAAAAACAATCAAAAAGGCAGTTCTGTGGGATTCTCCTCTTCCGCCGAAGTCGCCGCTTCCGGTTTTCTCTCGGAAGCCTGCGGTGCTGGTTTGGGCGTCAGCAGTTCCATGTTGTCGGCGAGTATCTCCGTCACGTTCTTCCTCATGCCGCGCTTGTCGTCATACGAACGGTAGCGAATCTTGCCCTCCACATACAACTTGTCGCCCTTGTGCACGAATTTCTCCACCACTTTCGCCAGTCCGTGATAGAGGTATACGGTGTGCCAGTCGGTGCGGTCGGGCACCTGAGTGCCGTTTTTCAGCGTATAGCCGCGCTCTGTCGTGGCGAGCACAACCTGTGCCACTGCCATGTCACGGTCATAGTAATGCACCTCGGGCTCTTTGCCCACATTGCCGATAAGCATCACCTTGTTCATGGCACCAACCTATTTCCACTTGCCGAGATATTCGAACTTGAAATTCTTGCCCTTGGCAGACGGGAACTGTGAGCGGTTATCCACGCGCGTCTGCAGGTAGTCCACAATGCGACCGTAGCAGTCAATGCCCGACACAGCCTTGCACCTGTACTCCACATGAGTGTCCCGGTACTCGAACTTGCCGGTCTGTGGCACCATCATCACACGCTTGAAGTCCAGTTGACCATCATACCAACCTTCCCTCACGTCATTAAGTCCCTGCGGCGCAGCCGAACCGCCTTGGCTCTGCACTGCGGTCTTTTCGCCCTTTCGGGAGTTAACTGCCTTCTTCTGTTTGAAGTCCTCCATTGTGGCAGCAGTGGTCTTTATGACGATGAAATACACCCTTGGACGAATCTTGTAACGCTTCGGATAGCACATGTCACTTGCCGCATAACTGCGTATATCCGCCTCAAGCGAAGCGTTCATGCCTATTTCCGGTATGGAAGAAAGGAAATCCAATGCTTCCTCTACACTATAACAAAGCGTTTCGTAATCAAAATACCTGATATAAAGATTCATCCTAACTAAAAAAACAATAATGTAAGGTTGATGTGTTTCTGTTTAGCGAAGAGCGGAAAACGGGACTCGGACCCGCGACCCCAACCTTGGCAAGGTTGTGCTCTA
>CAVDQB010000007.1:0-106128 GCA_963611255.1 Faecalibacterium prausnitzii | reverse complement strand
CTGTCCTTACTGCGGTAGCTACTGCTGAAGATGAGGTAGTATGCGTACTTGAAGTCGTAGGAATAGAGCGTACTGGACCAGTAGTAGCCGCCCAAGCCGTGAATGTTGAGGTCCCCATTGTAGCGATAGCCGGAGGCTGGGAGGAAGATGGAATTGCCGTTCTTGATGGAAGTGACAGTATAACCATTGACGGAGGAACCATCAGAGGTTGTCTTGCTGGTCCAAGTCCAGGTGCAGTTGCTGGATTTGAGAAGTTCGGTGAAATCGTCGCGGGTCGGCATACGGCAAGAGGAGCCCCAATTAACGTAGGCGGCATCGTCTTCCTTGTCGAGAACGGTCTTGCCGTCGATGGAGTTGTATTTGGTCAGAGTGCTTGATGACGTGCCGTGTTTGTAAGAAGACCAAGTATAGGCATTTGAACTCTGGGGCTCCGTCTCGCCCCAAGCGTAGTAATTGCCATCGTCGGCAGGTTTCTCTGCTCCGATGTTTGTTTCTGCCCAAAGCAGACCACTGGGTAGACCGAGGTCTATGAACTTATGGCCGTTGATGGTCTTGCTGTTGTCAACTGTGCCGAGAGTCTTGGCGCTGACCACGTCACCATAGAACACACGTCTTGCCAACTTCACGTATGTGCGGAAATAGTAAGTGGTACCAGAAATTAACGACTTCAGGGTGAATGTGTAGCTTTTCAACTCTGAGCCCAATGACAGGCAGTCATCACCAATGGTCGGAACGCTATTAAACTTTGAGTAGCATACGCCCACCTCGGGAGTAATAGAGAGCGACTTGACGTTTGACTCAGCCGACAGACTGACCGTACAGTCGGCAGTTATCAAACTGGTTGTAGTGCCTTGAACGCCATCGTTGGTAATAGTGAACAACTTCTCGTTGACATTAAACGTGGCATAGTCCACTGATGATACACTGATGGCGTTTATCTTGCCATTGCTGTCCACAACATACATGTTTTGCTGGGCAGAGACCGTTTGAGCGGCAAAAAGCATACCGCACAAGGCCATATATATTTTTCGTATTTTCATTGCTTTATCTTTTTTATCTAAAAACCGACGCGCCTTCGGCGCAAGATTTAAGAAATGCGCATTTAGCGCATTTAAGGTTCTGCGACGGGGCGGACGGGGAAACCATTGCAACGGTAGCCGTAGTGCTGAGCGTGGCTGCCACTATAGAAGAAGAGGTAGTACGCGTTGTAGGAGTAGGGGGAATTGAGCGCACTGGGCCAGTAGAAGCCGTCCGAGCCGTGATCGTTGAGGTTCCCATCGCGGCGGTGGCCGGAGGCTGGGAGGAAGATGGAATTGCCGTTCTTGATGGAAGTGACAGTATAACCATTGATGGAGGAACCGTCAGAGGTTGTCTTGCTGGTCCAAGTCCAGGTGCAGTTGCTGGATTCGCGAAGTTCGGTGAAATCGTCGCGGGTCGGCATACGGCAAGAGGAACCCCAATTAACGTAGGCGGCATCGTCCTCCTTGTCGAGAATGGTCTTGCCGTCGGTGGAGTTGTATTTGGTCAGATTGCCTGGTGACGTGCCGTGTTTGTAAGAAGACCAAGTATAGGCATTTGAAATCTGGAGCTCCGTCTCGCCCCAAGCGTAGTAATTGCCATCATCGGCAGGTGTGACAGCACCTATATTATTAGTAGCCCAAAGCAGACCGCTTGGCAAACCGAGGTCAACAAATTTGTGGCTATTGATAATCTTATAGTCAGGTTTCTCACCGAAGGTTGTTGTGCTGTTAACATCTCCATAACACACGGCATCATTAATCTTTACGTATGCACGATAATAATAGGTAGTGCCGGCATCAAGACTATAAATACTAAAAGAATACTTACCCAACGATGACCCTTTCTTTATCTTGCCGTCGTAAATAGTAGGTGTTTCATTAACATCTGAGAAACAGACGCCAACTTCGGGAGTCTGCTCAAAGGATTTGTAGTCATCTGACTTGAACGCTACCTTGAAGGAAACCGTGAACTTTTCTTTGGTTATTTCTGTCACATCGCCGTAAGTAAAGGTGAAGAGGTCATCGTCGAACGTCACTTTATTGGCAGAATAAGCAGACAGATCACCAGACTTCGAGTAAACATAAAGCGTCTGTTGGGCTACAGCAAACTGAGCATAGAAAAGCGCTGCAAGCAGGAGAGTAAGAGTAAAAATTTTCTTCATAGTCATTCCTCCTTATTTCTTCAACAGTTTGAAACTCACACCGCTGCCGGTACTTACTACATATACTCCCGCGGGCGCGCCACTGAGGTCAACGCAGGCATTGCCGGTATTGTCAGCCTTTGTTGCACTTACCTGACTGCCGCTGAGAGTCACCACGGAGAGGCGCTCGCCAGCTGCCATGCCGCTGACAGTCACTGCGTCACCAACATAGTTGAATACGGGGTGCTTGGCAGCCCCTGAGTCCTCCACCTGTTGGATGCCTGTAATGACATCATCCTCGAAGTAGAACTTCTGCACATGGGCAAAGGCATAAGATACTGTAGAGGCATCTGTCGAGGAAATGGTTAGCCCTTCCACTGTTACACGAATCTCGGGTTTGCTGGCAAAGGCGAAACTGGCCTTCTGTCCATTGGAAAACAGGAATGTTACTCCGGGCGTTGCGGCGAAGCCACCAAGGCTCATGAGAGCCATGACAGCAGGCAACACAAAGCGTTTGGCAAAAGTTTTCATATCGTTGCTTATTGTTTAAGTATGTTACATACAATGCAAAGTTAAACAAAAACCTTTCGCTCTACCCCCCCCGAAAGTTAAACCAGGTTAAATATCATCTATTTAATGCGATGCTGTTAATTGTAGGTTTAGAACCCACGTTCCGCCCAGTCGCCACGGTCGAGGTTGCGGTAGGCGATAGCCTCGGCGAGGTGGTCGGCGAACACCGTTTCGCTGCCGTCAAGGTCGGCAATGGTGCGCGCCACTTTGAGGATGCGGTTGTAGGCGCGGGCCGAAAGGGACATGCGCTGCATGGCGAGCCGCAGCATCTGAAGACCCTGCTCGTCGGGTTCGGCATACTGGTGTATCATGCGTTCGGTCATCTGTGCGTTGCAGTGGATGAGCCTGCTGTCGCGGAAACGCTGCTCCTGTATCTGGCGGGCACGGACGACACGCCGGCGGATAGCCTCGCTCGCCTCGCCCTGTTCCGCCCGGGAAATGTCGCTGAAAGGTACAGGGGTGATTTCTATCTGGATGTCGATGCGGTCCATAAGGGGACCGCTGATGCGGCTCATGTAACGCTGTATCTGTCCGGGAGTACATACACAGTTGTGAGTGGGGTCGCCGTGATAGCCGCAGGGACAGGGATTCATCGATGCCACGAACATGAACGAACAGGGGAACTCCAGCGTGTACTTGGCGCGCGAGATTGTTATCTTGCGGTCTTCGAGGGGCTGGCGGAGCAGTTCGAGAGCCGCCTTGTGGAACTCCGGCAACTCGTCGAGGAAGAGCACACCGTTGTGTGCGAGACTTATCTCGCCCGGTTGCGGCGTGGTGCCTCCGCCCACGAGCGCCACCTCAGAGATGGTGTGGTGTGGCGAACGGAACGGTCGCTGCGAGATGAGGGACATCCCTCCCTTGAGTTTTCCCGCCACGCTGTGTATCTGGGTCGTCTCAAGGCTCTCGGCAAGGGACAGCGGAGGGAGTATGGAAGGGAGGCGTTTCGCCATCATGGACTTGCCGCTGCCCGGCGGGCCCACCATAATCAGGTTGTGACCTCCTGCCGCCGCAACCTCCATGGCACGCCTTACGTTCTCCTGACCACGCACGTCGGCGAAGTCGAGAGGGAAATTGCACTGCTGTTCGTAGAACTCTTTCCGGGTGTCGATGACGCACGGCTGGAACGCCTGTTTGCCTGTTAGGAAGTTCACGACATCCATCATCGTCTCCATGCCGTAGACCTCAAGGTTGTTGACAACGGCCGCCTCGCGCACGTTTTCCTTGGGAACAATCAGTCCGCGGAATTTTTCCGCCCTTGCGCGGATGGCTATCGGTAGCGCCCCCTTGACAGGCTGCAGTCGGCCGTCGAGCCCGAGTTCGCCAACAATCATGTAGTCAGCGAGAGCCGAAGAAGTGATATTGGAACTGGCGGCGAGCAGTCCTATCGCCAGCGGAAGGTCGAATGCGCTGCCCTCCTTGCGCAGATCGGCAGGCGCCATGTTGACCGTTATGTCACCCTTGGGGAAGCGAAAGCCGTTGTACTGCATGGCTGCGCTGATGCGGTCGCGCCCCTCGCGCACGGCGGCATCGCCCAACCCGGTGAAGTGATAGAGCACTCCGTTGGTGATGCTTACTTCGATTGTGACGGTGGTCACCTCCAGTCCATTGACTGCGGCGCAATAGGTTTTTACCAGCATTGTAGGTTTTCGGTTAGCGGTTGGGCGGTTCGTGGTGTCTATTTCAGCAGGTCACGCAGTTCAGAAATGGTGACATTGCGTGCGGTAATCTTGCCGTTGTCGAGCAGTATGTTGTCGGGAACGGACGTCAGACCGAGTTGCCGCACTATCCTGCTGTCAAACATCAGTTGCTCGCAGACCACCGGGCAGGTGACATTGTCACGCTCCATAATCTTCTTACACTCCTTTGACGACAGGTCGAGGCATATCCCGAGGGCTGTCAGACGGCTGTCCTGACGCGACAGTTCCTCCTGGATGACGCGCTGCATGCTGCAACTCTCATACTCCCAAGAAGCCCACAGGTAGATGACAGCCTTGCCCTTGCTGAGGTCAGCCTGCGTTATCTTCCTGCCGTCGGTAGCAGTTGCCGTGAAAGGAGGCAACTTCTTGCCCACTCCGTTCCGGGCTATGGTCTCGACATACTTCAGTTCCTGCGCCAGACGTCCGTTGTTGGGCTGCGCCTTGACGAGCGTCTTGTAGAGGCTGACCGCCTTGTCATAGTCGGGAAGAGGTGTCTTTATGAAATAGCGTTGCACGAGGTATACCGACACCAAGGACTTGGGATGGTCGCCGACAAAGAGTTCCACATAGTGCTTTATCTCTTCGGGCGAAGCGTTGGACGACTGCTCACGGAACTTGTTCATGAGGTCGTTCTCCTTGGTGCCTGTCACTTTCATTTCCTTCAAGTGAGAGGCATCGCCCTTGATGTCTGCCGTCTTGCCCGACTGGGCAAAGACAGGCTGTTCGGAAAAATTGGGGAAGACGATGACCAGGGTGCCGGCATCGTCACACGGAGTCTCATAAGTGAAGCGTCCGGCACGCACCTGTATGGTGTCGACACCGCTTATCAGACCGTCGGTACTGTAAACATAGAACTCACCCTGATTGAGGTTCAGCAGTCGGCCGTCTATCTTGAAGTGACTGCCGTCAGTGCCACACGAAACCAGAATCAGGGTGAGAAGAAGAAGTAGATATTGCCTCTTCATTCCTTTATAGGTGATTATTCTCTTGTTATAGCAAGCTCATAGTCGTTGGCAGCATAACTTTCGAGCGACGGATCTTGCTCCAGAGCCTCTTTCAGATAGGACTTCGCAGCGTACTTGTTGTCGCGTCTTGCGGCTGCAATGGCGTGCAGATAGGTGTTCACCGCATTCTTGTTCTGAGCCTCGTCGAGTGTTCCCACCGCCTGCGCATAGTTCTTGTTGAGAATCTGTGCAAGCGCAGCACTGTTGGTACTCTCGCCCTTGAAGTTACTCTCTGCGTTCTTGTAGTTGCCCTTTGCTATGTTGAGCACGCCCTGGGCATAGCGGGCATCGCCGAGAGTCGACGCCTTTGCGATGTCAGTTTCGGCTGCATCGATGTCGCCGTCAACGAGGTTCAGCAGTCCGCGGTTGGCGTAAGCCTGCGCCTGTTTCGGGTCAATGGAGATTGCCTTTGCCAGATACTGCTTGGCAGCATCGGTGTCACCATCGATCATGGCCATGGAAGCGAGGTTGTTGACAGCACGTGCATCGTCCTTGTAAAGAGACGCCGCTTTCTTGTAGATGGCGGTCTTCTCGGCGTTGGTTTCCACGAGTGTAGCTGCATAGAGCAGTTCCTCGATGTTCAGTGCGGATGCGTCAGCATTGTACTGCTTGAGGATTTCCTCGTCGGAACGGCCTATTGTCTCGTAGTTGATAATCATTCTTGAGCGGCGCAGTTCAGGCAGGATGCCCTGTGCCAACTCCTGGAAGCCGGCGCTCATGTTGCGGATTTGCTTTTCGCGCTCCTCGGGGTCCTTGTACATTTCGAGCACACGGATGATGACATCCTTGTCCTGTATGTTGCTGACAGCCACCAGTTGCTTGAAGCCTTCCCAGTCCTGTGCCGTGTAGTGAGCGTCGATGCCGGTCTCCACTTTGGTCGCTTTCAACTGCTCATTGACGTAGCCTTCGGTCACGTCCTGACGCTTTGCGGACAGTTTGTTGTTGAAATCGAAACCGCCTTCAGGTGATGCGTAGGCCTGGATTTCCACGTTCTGGATGTTGAGACGCTCCTTGTCGGCATTGATTTTCTTGAGCATTTCCACAAAATCCTTTACCGAATTGCTCTGCAACTCAGACTTCCTGATGTTGGCCTGATTGACAAGGAACTTGATGTTCGCCTCCTGTTTCTGCTGCGTCACGCGCTGGAAAGAGTCGGGAGCGAGGCATCCTCCGTCACTCAAAAGGGTCTTCTTGTAGAGTTCAGACGTCGCAATCACGCCGTCAGCCACCTTCACTGCCGGGATGTTCACGTTCTTCTTGCCCACCTTAGCCTTGAAAGTGAGATACATTTCACTCTTCTGCATCTCCGGCACATAGGTGAAGTTGGTCTTCATGGTGTATCTGCCTCCGAGACGATAGGAGACAGTCTGGTCGTTGCCAGTGACCTTCTCGCCCTGGAAAGTGGCGCCTTCGCCCTGCGCAGTTTCGCCGTTTCCGTAGCGCAGTTCGGGAATAACCGTCACCACAGCCTTCTTCTTCATATATTTCTCAGGGAAACTTCCGGCGATGGAAGCCGGCACTTTGCCTGCCTGACTTTCAAGCGGATTGGGAGTGACTGTGAAGTAATCGGATGACAAAGCGCCCATTTTTCCTGAGCAGGAAACGATGAGCAACGAGCCCGTCAGCACCAAGACGGATGGGATGACATTCTTGCGCATAATATACATTATTTAGTTCGTGCCGCGAGCGGGACTCGAACCCGCACGCCCAAAATGAGCAGAAGATTTTAAGTCTGCCTTGTCTACCATTCCAACATCACGGCATCAAATTTGCGGCAAGAGGCAGACACAACCGCATCCTGACCGCAAATTCATCGTTACAAAGTTACGTTTTTTGAGAAAAAACGCAAAATATTTTATACTTTATTAGGTCTTTAACGGAGTTTTCGCTTCTTCACTCCAGTGAACGTCATCTTCACCGGCAGTATCTTTCCGTCCTTGCCGAACTGCAGTTTGTCGATGCAGGTGACACGGTGGTCGCGTCCGTTGTCGCCGAGAGGACGGCGGTGGTAGACGATGTAGTACTCGTCCTTGCCCTTTCCCTTTATCACGCTGTGGTGACCGGCACCCGTGGCGACCTCCGGATCCTGCTCGAGTATCTTGCCTATGCGCTTCCACGGACCGAAAGGAGTGTCGCCTATGGCATACGCCACGCAGTAGTCGGGTCCGCCCCAACCGCCTTCAGACCACATGAAATAGTATTTTCCGTTGCGCTTGAGCATAAAAGGTCCTTCCACATAATTGTCGGGGGTCATCTCCTTGAACATCGTTCCATCGGGGAAAGGCAGGAGAGACTTGAAGTCGTCGGCGAGTTTCACGATGTTGCAATGTGCCCAACCACCGTAGATGAGATACCACTGTCCGTCGGAATCACGGTATGCGAACTGGTCAATAGGCTGTGCTCCGTTGACAATCTTGTCGACAAGCGGTTTGCCGAGGAGGTCTTTGAACGGCCCGGCAGGACTGTCAGCCACAGCCACGCCGATGCCTCCGTACTGGCTGTTGCTCTGTATGTCATTGGCACCGAAGAAGAAATAGTACTTCCCGTTGTTCTCAACGACCGACGGAGCCCACATGGCCTGCCACGCCCAAGTCACCTCCTTGTTGGTCAGGACATTCTCATGCTTCGTCCAGTTCACGAGGTCTTTGGAGGAGAAAGCGTCGAAATGCAACTGCTCTCCATAGTCTGCCGAGTAGGTGGGATACACCCAATACTCGTCATTGAACACTGCCCCCTCGGGATCGGCATACCATCCTTCGAACACAGGATTGCCGCTCTGTTTCTGCGCCATCGCCGTTGTGACCAGCGGCAACAGCAATGCTGCAATAATAAATCTCTTCATTTCTGGCTACTTGTTTTATACAAAAACAGTGCAAACGAGCGCAACGAGAACTTATTTTCGGATTGCCGAGTGCTACTTGTTTTATACAAAGGTAAAGAAAAAAGGTGAACTCCCGAAGGAATCCACCTCTTTTGTATGTGCGATTTGTGTATTGTCACACAGGACTTGCGTCCCTCTGACTTACTTCACAACCACTTTGCGGCCGTTGATGATGTTCACACCCTTTACAGCCTTCTGGAGTTTCTGACCCTGGAGGTTGTAGATAGCCTTGGTGTTAGCAGCCGTGTTGTCCTCTACATTGTTGATAGCGTCAGGCTCATCAGCACCCCAGTACTTCAGACGGAAGTTGTCTACAACGATCCAGTCGCCTTCAACATAGTCTGACTTGGATGCTCCGAAGAGCAGATAACCAGCATCGCCTTCAGGCAATTCGAACTTAACAGTGTTGGTGTAGTAACCGTTCTGGAAGTAGTGCTCTGCTGCATCGAATGTCGAGTCAGGTATACGCACTGCACCAGTTTTGTCAATACGACCAAGTCCAGGTGCCACATTGTTGCCCTCTGCGATAGAAACGAGCGGCTGTGCCTGCTCGCCTACAAACACCTCTGCATTGGTAGCGAGTTCCTCGCCGGCAATAATCTTGGCAACGGCATTGTCATAAGAGCCATCACGATAGAAGCCCTGTACGCTCAAAGTATACCAACCCGGCACGAGAGCATCGTCGTAAATCTCCTGTGAGAGTTCGAATGTCGTAGCGTTGTAGCCTTCGTATGTGAAGTCCTGATGGTTGTCATTGCGTCCCCAGATGCCAGTATTGCCGCCTTCTCCGTTGAACAACCAGTTCTCAATAGTCAGGCGCTGGTCAAAGCCAGGGTTAGATATGAGGTAGGTCATGTCTACAGGAGCGTCAGCCGTAGCATTTGCTGCGAGTGCATCCCACTCTTCCTTGGTGATGAGCATCCACTGGTTGGACTCGATGTTCTCTGAGTTCATGTCGGTGTCGATCACGTTTACAGAGTAGCCGTTGTTGTTGTCATAGCCGTTTGCACGCTCTGCATTGGCAGCACCGCGCCAGCCGAGGAGATAAGGTTTGCCGTCTTCCTTGGTGTCAGCGCAACCGAGACGTGCGATGTTGAACACGTTAGTCTTGCCCTCAACAGGGATGAACTGCCATGCGTCATCAGTGTCGCAGTCTACATAACCGCCCCAGTTGATGAAGTCATTGGTGCCGATTGTTCCGTTCGGACGGAATGACTCGATGCGGAAACCACCCTCAATAGGTGTGCCATCCTTCTTTGTGGCAACGAGTTTCATAGCATTGGAAGCGTAAGCAAGTGCCTGGTGTGCACCCCAGTTCTCACCGCCAGCGAGGAACTGCTTCTCTCCCACGTTGTAGATGTAGTACATACCGTCAGCAGCAGGCTGTGTTCCGACGAACGCTTCGGTATGGCGCTCGGCAGCATTGCGGCGGCGTGCGACGCGGAGGTCGTTCAGAAGATTGTTGACAGCGCCGTTTGTCTTGCAAGCCTCGATGCCTTCTGTAGCGGCATTGAGTTTCTCTGCGAGATAGCCGTTGTCCTTTATGTCCTTGCAAACGGCGATTGTCTGGCGCAGGTTTGTCACATTGCCGCTGCAGTTCAGCACTCCGTTGATGGCAGAAGTGAGGTTCTTTGCGTACTCCTTCAGTTCAGCAGCGTCCTTGTTGACCTCAAGTTCCTCATTGGCGGCAGCCACAAGTGTCTGCAGGCTGTCCTTCATCGCTGTGGTGAGGTCCTTGTCGGTGTTGGCAAGTGCTATTGCGTCCTTGACCAACTGGACGCAAGCGTCGTAGTCAACTTCCTCAACGTTGATACCGCAGTCATAGAAGCGACCGCCCCAGTTCTGGTGTATCTCGGTAGCAATCACATTCTTTCCCTCACGGAGAACGCTTGCCGGGATGTGTACCTGCTTCGGGTTCTTTCCGTCAGTCCAGCCGGTATTCTCCTGGAGGAGCACTCCGTTGACGTATGTCTTGTAGTCATCGTCGTGGCAGACATTGAGAGCATAACTCAGGCTCGGGTTGAGCTTGTCAATCGTAAACGTGCGGCGAATCCAGTAGCCGGTATTTTCGTCTGTATTGCCATTCTGCTCCTTGTTGTTGTTGATACCTGCCGGCCATTCGGTCTGCACCTCAGACATGTAGCCAAGGTTACCTACAGGCATCTTGGTGTCGTCCCATGCAGAGTCATCAAACTCGGGAAGCGTCCATGCAAGGGTCTCGGTACGTCCGTCGATAACAGGATCTTTGACGTGTGCACCATCACGGTTGAAGTACATATAGTTGAAGTAGTGCGTGCCTACCCACAGTTCCTCGCCGGTCGTATTGTCTACAAGTGACATGTTGCTGAGTTTCACTTCCGTGCCTGCTTCAGCCCAAGCGAAATTGAATACGGCCTTGAAGTTGGCTACATCAGTGCCGCTGAGAGTAACGGAATAATCCTCCGGAGAATCAGCGTCAACAGTAACATCCTCATTGGAGAGAACAATCTCGTCGTTGTTCATCTCGCAAAGCTTCACCGTTGTGGTAACATCCGATGTAGAAGCAATCGTCACCTTGAACTCATAGTCGTGGGTTGCGTCGATGTTGATAGGAGTCTTGAAGTGAACCTGTGACATCCACTCGTCACCTGGATCCTCCTGATCGATGTGTATGGTGTACACGTCGCCCTCTTTTGCTTCGTAGAGCTTCTCCCATCCGTGATTAGCGTTTACGACGAAAGAACTCTGTCCGTTGAACTGGTAACCACCGCAGGAGTTGAAGATAGTCTTCGCAGTCCACGGAGACACATAACCCATCTCCAGACCGCCGGGAACAAGTGTGTAGAGACCGCAGTCAGCGAATGCGCCGCCCCAGTTCTGGTGAACGTGCACTGCGAGGACATTCTCTGTCACGCCATCACGGTGGATAAGAGCCTTCTGCTCATCAGTGAGTTTGTAAATAGCACTCTCGTCCCAACCGTCAGTAAAGGAGGCAATGAGGACACCGTTGAGGTAATACTCTGACGGAGCGTCGTCGTGGCCGCAAGCCAGATAAACATCTCCGGCAAGCAGACGGTCGGTTGTGAATGTACGGCGGATGTAAATCTCACCCATGATTTCACTGTCCAGCCAATTGTAAGTCTTCTTTGCGCCATTGTATTCATCGCCGTTTGAGGTGAATGGAGCATTGGCTTCCTCCCAGAAAATCTCGTCACCTGTAGAAGGGTTCACGCCGGCAATGTCCTCCATGGTGTAGCCCACTTCATACCATTTCAGTCCATTGGCATCATCGTCAGGAGCACCCCAGATCTGATTGTAGAGGGAATTTTCAGTATTGTTGCCCTCTCCGTTTGCATCAAACCTTGTCTGGGTATTGATGGCATAGACCCACGCCTTCCACTGACGGGCCTCCACCGTTATGCCGTGCTTGGTAGACGGAAGGATCTCTATGTTGGCTCCAACCGCATCCATACCCTCGGCATTGGCCGCAAGCGCCATTAACGCCGCAGCAATCGAAAGTAATGTTTTCTTCATAAAAGAGAGATTAAATTAGTTTATAATTAATAATGATAGTTTTATTTTGCGCTGTTTTTAGCCAATATCTCATGGCAAAGTTATGCAAACCTTTCCTATTTTTGTAACATCCGAACCGTTTTTTTTGTTCCGTTTTCCTGTTTTAGCATTCATTAACACACCGTAATGTGACATAATTTTATTAACTTTGCACTGCATTAGCGGATTTCTGCAATGGACGACAACAAGATACTCCTCATCAATGACATGTGCGGCTACGGCAATGTCGCCACTGTGGCGATGATGCCGGTGCTGTCGTACCTCGGAATACCGACATTCAACCTGCCCACAGCGATAGTGTCCAACAACCTCGAGTACGGCAGTTTCAACATACTTGACACCACGGAATACATGAAAGGGGTCTTTCCCGTGTGGAAGAAACTCGGCTTCAGTTTCCGTGCAATAGCCACCGGGTTCATCGCTTCGGAGACCCAGGCGGCGATAGTGGCGGACTATTGCGGGGAGAAAGCGCAGGAGGGGACATCCATTTTCGTCGACCCCATCATGGGCGACGAGGGAAAACTCTACAACGGAGTAAGCCCCTCCACAATCAGGAGTATGCAACGGCTGGTGAGCAAGGCGCACCTTGCCGTGCCCAACTACACCGAAGCATGCTATCTCACCGGCACTCCCTACTCCGAAAAAGGCACGACACTGCGTGAGGTCAACGCCATTGTGGACGGCATGAGGGATATAGGCACCCGCTCGGTCATCGTCACGAGCATGACCGTAGAGGGGCAGAAAGCCGTCGTGGGCTATAACGCCGCCTCGCAGGAGTACTTCTGCCTGCCCTACGAGGAGATTCCAGTGCGCTTTCCGGGCACAGGCGACATCTTCTCGTCGGTACTCTACGGCAACCTACTGAAAGGCAAGGCATTGGAGGACAGTTGCCGTAAGGCCATGGACGTGGTGGCACAACTCATCGCTCTTTGCAGCGACCAGCAGGACAAGTTCCGCGGAATACCGTTGGAGAAATATCTCTATCTCATGGACTGACGGCAGAAACGGGACAAGGGACACACGGCGCGAACCGCCGACTTTGCATATATAATATAGGTGTAAGTTTACATGTGGCTGTTATTGGGATTTCTCTCGGCTCTCTGTCTGGGATTTTATGACTTGGCGAAAAAGACTTCGCTGAGAGGCAATGCCGTGCTCCCGGTGCTGTTGCTCAACACTTTCTTCTGCAGCATGGTGTTCATGCCCCTCGTCATCGGCTCTGCCTTGGGATGGATAGACGGCAGTTCGGCGGCGTTCGTACCGTGGTGCGGAAGCGCAAGCCAACCGTTCATACTCATCAAGTCGCTCACCGTACTCGCCTCATGGGTGCTCGGCTACTACGGCATAAAGAACCTGCCGCTCACCATTGTGGGGCCAATCAACGCCACACGCCCCATAATGGCTCTCGTGGGAGCGATGCTCATCTTCGGCGAGAGGCTCAATCTCATGCAGTGGCTCGGTGTGATTACTGCCATAATATCATTCTTCCTGCTGTCACGGACAGGAAAAAAGGAGGGCATAGACTTCCGCCATGACCGGAGCATACTGCTTGTCGTGCTCGCCGCAGTGCTCGGTGCGGTGAACTCTCTCTACGACAAATTCCTCATGGCACCGCCCGAAAACGGCGGCATAGGACTTGACCGCATGGAGGTGTTGTCATGGTACAACATATACCAATGCCTGTGGATGTTCCTCCTCGTGGCATTCTTGTGGTGGCCGAAACGCCGGGAGGGCACGCCGTTCAAATGGCACTGGAGCATCGTGCTGATAAGTCTCTTCCTCGTGGCTGCCGACTTCAGTTACATGACGGCACTCTCTTCCGACGGCGCAATGATAAGCGTGCTGAGCCTTGTGCGCCGCAGCAACGTGCTGGTATCGTTCGTATTCGGCGTGCTGCTGTTGGGAGAGAAGAACTGGAAGGGCAAGGCCGTAGACCTCATGCTCGTGGCTCTCGGAATGCTGTTCATCTGGCTTGGCACGGACTGAGAGGCGCACAGCACACAAACACATTGACATTACGACACACAATACATAAACAACAAGGAGACCATCGATGAAGAAAACCAAGATTGTTTGTTCTATCAGCGACCGCAGGTGCGACGAAGACTTCCTCAGAAAACTGTTCTTCGCCGGCATGAACGTTGTCCGCATGAATACCGCCCACGCCAATGCGGAGGGCATGAAACGGCTCATCCACAACGTGCGTGCGGTGTCGCCTCGCCTCGCGATAATGATTGACACCAAGGGACCGGAGATAAGGACGACCGGCACAGAGCAGCCGTTGCAGTACAAGACCGGCGAAAGCGTGAACATATCAGGCCGTCCCGGCATCGACTCTACGCACGACAACGTGAACGTGTCCTACGCCGACATCGCCAAAGACGTGAAAGTAGGCGACAGCATACTGTTCGACGACGGCGCACTGTGTATGAAAGTCATCGGCATTGAGGGACCCGTCGTCGTGGCACAGGTGCAGAACGACGGCGAATTAGGCTCCCACAAGAGCGTGAACATACCGGGCGTACACATCGACCTGCCTGCACTCACGGACAAGGACAAGGCAAATATCCTCTTCGCTATAGACCAGGACCTCGACTTCATCGCCCACTCTTTCGTGCGCAATGCCGCTGACGTGAAGGCGGTGCAGGACATCCTCGACGAGCACGGAAGCGACATCAAGATAATCTCGAAGATAGAAAACCGCGAGGGCGTGGACAACATCGACGAGATAATAGACGCTTCCTACGGCATCATGGTGGCACGAGGCGACCTCGGAATAGAGGTGCCCATAGAGGAGATTCCGGGCATCCAGCGCAAGATAATACAGAAATGCGTGAGCAAGAAGAAGCCTGTCATCGTCGCCACACAAATGCTCCACACGATGATAAGCAATCCACGTCCCACACGCGCGGAGGTCACCGACATCGCCAACGCCATCTACTCGCACACGGATGCGGTGATGCTGAGCGGCGAGACGGCATCGGGCAAGTATCCGCTGGAGTCGGTTCTCACCATGGCAAGGATTGCCGAACAGGCGGAAAAGGATATGGAAAAGGACGACCTGATGATTCCCACAATGGGAGACAATCCCACCCAGCGCGAGTTCCTCGCCTACTCCGCCATCGACTCCACACGCCGCCTCGGCGTGAAGGGCATCATCACCGACAGCGAGACAGGCCAGACGGCACGCAACCTATCGTCGTTCCGCGGTCCGACACCTATCCTCGCGATATGCTACAGGGAAAGGGTGCAGCGTCTGCTCAACCTGAGTTACGGCGTGCTTCCTATCCATCAGAAGGAGCACACCACGCCGGAATACCTCTTCATTGCAGCCATAAGGATGCTGCGGCAGAAGGGCTACATAAGCAACGAGGACAAGATCGCATATCTCAGCGGCAGTTTCGGGGAGGGCGGAGGCACCACCCTGCTCGAGATAAACAATGTAGGGCAGGTCTTCAACAAGTCCTACGAGTTCCATCTTCCGCAGTTCAGCGAATAGACGAAATGGCGTTTTCTTGCCGATATCGGCAAGAAAACGTTTGTTTTTACACCCATCAACCGCTTTTCATGCCGACAGGCAGAATATCCCCACAATGTTTTGCTTGACTGTTTCAGAGCAAAGCATTAAGCCACAGATACGGTAAAAAATGCAAATAATTCGGCCTTTTCTCTTGTTATAGAGGGAAAAAGCGTAATTTTGCAAATTGGATTGAAATCCAGTAATTTAATTTTTAGATGTTTTAATGGAAACAATAGGGTTTCCAAAGATGTGTTTTAGAAAATGAACATTATTACAAAGACAGTTTCGTTGCCTGACGGTCGTCAGATAACAATCGAAACAGGAAAGCTCGCAAAACAGGCAGACGGTTCGTGTACACTGCGTATGGGCAACACCGTACTCCTCGCTACTGTTTGCGCAGCCAAAGATGCAGTCCCGGGAACAGACTTCATGCCACTGCAGGTAGAATACCGTGAGCAGTATGCGGCAGCCGGACGTTTCCCCGGAGGGTTTACAAAGCGCGAAGGCAAGGCAAGCGACGAGGAGATTCTCACCTGCCGTCTTGTAGACCGTGCTCTCCGTCCTCTCTTCCCGAGTGACTATCACGCCGAGGTGTATGTAAACGTTATCCTGTTCTCTGCCGACGGCGTTGACCAGCCCGATGCACTTGCCGGATTTGCCGCAAGTTGCGCATTGGCTTGTTCCGACATACCGTTTGAATGTCCTATCTCCGAGGTTCGCGTAGCCCGCATCAACGGAGAATACGTCATAAACCCGACAAAGGCGCAGATGGCTGACGCCGACATGGACCTCATGGTGGGCGCTACCGCCGAGAACATCATGATGGTTGAGGGTGAAATGAAAGAGGTTCAGGAGGCTGACCTCCTCAATGCATTGAAGGCAGCACACGAGGCCATCAAGCCACAGTGCCAACTTCAGGTTGAACTGATGAAGGCTCTCGGCACTGACGTGAAGCGCGAGTACTGCCACGAAGTCAACGATGACGACCTGAAAGAGCAGGTTCGCAAGGAGTGCTACGACAAGGCTTACAACGTGACAAAGCAGGGCTTGGAGAAGCACGCACGTGCAGAAGCGTTCGAGAACATCATCACCGAGTTCAAGGAAGCGTACGCCGCAGCCCACACAGACCTCACTGAGGACGAACTGGAGGAGAAGAACACCCTCGCCGACAAGTACTACCACGACGTAGAGAAAGACGCTATGCGCCGCTGCATCCTCGACGAGGGCATACGTCTCGACGGCCGCAAGACCACCGAGATACGTCCTATCTGGTGCGAAGTGTCACCTCTGCCGATGCCCCACGGAAGTTCTATCTTCACCCGCGGCGAGACACAGTCGCTCACGACAGTCACCCTCGGCACGAAGATGGACGAGAAACTCATCGACGGAGCACTCGAGAAGTCTTACATGCGCTTCCTCCTGCACTACAACTTCCCGCCGTTCTGCACGGGCGAAGCAAAGGCTCAGCGCGGCGTAGGCCGTCGTGAGATCGGTCACGGACACCTCGCTTGGCGCGGCCTCAAGGACCAGATACCCGAGGACTTCCCCTACACAGTGCGTGTAGTGAGCCAAATCCTCGAGTCAAACGGCTCTTCTTCCATGGCCACAGTATGCGCCGGAACGCTCGCGCTCATGGATGCCGGCGTACCGATGAAGAAGCCTGTATCGGGCATAGCAATGGGTCTGATAAAGAACCCGGGCGAAGAGAAGTACGCAGTGTTGTCGGATATCCTCGGCGATGAGGACCACCTGGGCGACATGGACTTCAAGACCACAGGTACGAAGGACGGCCTCACCGCAACCCAGATGGACATCAAGTGCGACGGTCTCTCCTATGAGATACTCGAAAAGGCGCTCATGCAGGCAAAGGCAGGACGCGAACACATCCTCAACTGCATCACTGACACCATAGCAGAGCCGCGCGCAGAGATGAAGCCGCAGGTTCCGCGCATCGTCCAGATAGAGATTCCCAAGGAGTTCATCGGCGCTGTCATCGGCCCTGGAGGCAAGATTATCCAGCAGATGCAGGAGGATACGGGCGCCACAATCACCATTGACGAGGTTGACGGCGTAGGCAAAGTGCAGGTGTCTGCACCCAACAAGGACTCCATCGACGCCGCTCTCGCTAAGATCAAGGCTATCGTTGCCGTTCCCGAAGTGGGCGAAGTCTACGACGGAACAATCAAGAGCATCATGCCTTACGGCTGCTTCGTAGAGATACTTCCCGGCAAGGAAGGTCTGCTCCACATCTCGGAGATTGACTGGAAGCGCCTCGAAACCGTAGAGGAAGCAGGTCTCAAGGAGGGCGACAAGATACAGGTCAAGTTGCTCGAGATAGACCAGAAGACCGGCAAATACAAACTCTCACACAAGGTACTCATCGAGAAGCCCGAGGGATATGTAGAACGTGAGCGCCGTCCGCGCCGCAATGGCGACCACAACGGCAACCGCGGACCTCGCCCGGAGCGTCGTCCACGTCCGCAGAACGACGGCAACGACTACCACAACCCGTTGGAGAACCGTGAGCCGAAGCCGTTTACCGACGCCCTCGACCACAACAACGACATAGACTAATCAGTCAGTCACAATACCAAAAACGCCCTGCATCTCCATGATGCAGGGCGTTTTGTTTTGCCTGTCAAACTTGTTTGTGCCGCCTGTCCTAATGTGCTGTCACCCGGAACATCCGCCACAGACCGGCTGACAGTCCCTCTTCCTTACAGAGGACGACAGGAGAGGCGCGTCAGGCCTTGTGTTCGAGTTTCTCCTGTTCCGCCGCCTTAGCCTTCACCTTTATGGGATCAAAACCCTCGCCGTAGACACCGTTGACGGCGCCGACAGAGACAAAGGCGTTGGGGTCAATCTTTTTTATCATGCGGAGCATAGTCACCGACTCGCGCTTCTTTGCCAGTATGCAGAGCACCATCACCTCTTTGCCCGAGTACCAGCCGTGTCCGTCGAGAATGGTTATGCCGCGCCCGAGTTTCGTTCCTATCTCATGGGCTATCTCCTTGTACTGCCTTGAGAAGATGAGGAACTGCACCGACTCCCTACGGTTGTCCATTACATAGTCCAGAACGTAGTTTTCCAGTGCCATCATCACCAGTCCAAACACTATCGTCCGCCAGTCATGGAGAATGAAGTAGGAACTGGAAATGATGATGATGTCGGCAACCAGCAGTACGCGACCGAGCGAAATGTCACGGAACTTGTTGACTATCGCGGCGACGATGTCAGTTCCTCCCGTCGAACCGTTGTGCAGGAAGATTATCGCAAGAGCCGCTCCCGTGAACGAAGCGCCGATGATTATCGACATGAAAGCCTCACCCGGACCCAGCAACTGGTACATCTCGCCGTTGGGAAGTGTCACCGCTTTCTGCGCCAAATCGAGCACTATGGTGAGCACGATGATAGCGTAGATGGTCTTCGTCATGAACTTCAGCCCGAGGATTTTCAGCGCCGCGATGAGCAGCAACACGTTGATGGAAAAATAGGTGTAACTCACCGGCAGTCCCGTGGCGTAGAACACGAGTGCCCCGATACCCGTCACACCGCCGGTGACGAGTTTGTAGGGCAGCATGAACACCGCCCATCCGAAAGCGTAGAGCATCGTTCCTATCGTGATGTAGACATAGTCGAAGAACGTCTTTGCGTTGATTGCCCCACGCATTTTCTCCATGATGTGCCTGTATGCCATACCTTTGCCCCTAACGTTATTTCACTACTATGTTGATGATTCTGCCCGGCACGACGATGGTCTTCACCACTGTCTTACCCTCAAGATACTTCTTTGACTCCGGCGCATCGAGTGCCGTACGCTCCATGAAATCCTTTTCCGCATCGGCGGGGAACTCCAGCGTGAAACGCACCTTGCCGTTGAACTGCACCGGCATCTTCACTGTCGTTTCCACCAGATACTGTTCGTTGAGTTCAGGCCATGCCGCATCGCAAACCGTCGTGGTGTGTCCGAGTTGCGAATAGAGTTCCTCCGCTATGTGAGGAGCGAACGGTGCAAGCATGACGATGACCTCTTCGAGCACCTTACGGCTGTGGCAGTTCTGCTGCGACAGTTCGTTCACCGCCACCATAAACGCCGCCACGGCGGTGTTGTGCGAGAAATTCTCTATGTCGGCAGTCACCTTCTTGATGAGTTTGTGCAGTGTGCGCAGACTGTCGGCAGACGGTTCTTTCTCGTCCACGACAAACCTGTCCTCCCTGTCCCAGAACAGTCCCCAGAGTTTTTTCAGGAATCTGTGGCAACCGTCAATGCCGTTTGTGTCCCACGGCTTCGACTGTTCCACCGGTCCGAGGAACATCTCGTAGAGTCGCAGAGTGTCCGCTCCGTAGTTATCCACTATCATGTCAGGGTTCACGACATTGTACATCGACTTGCTCATCTTCTCTATCGCCCAGCCACAAACGTACTTTCCGTCCTCCAGGACGAACTCCGCAGTGTTGTATTCTGGTCTCCATGCCTTGAACGCTTCCACGTCGAGGATGTCGTTCTTCACGATGTTCACGTCCACATGAATGGGTGTCGTGTCGTACTGGTCCTTCAGTCCGAGCGACACAAACGTGTTGGTGTCCTTTATGCGGTACACGAAATTGGAGCGTCCCTGGATCATTCCCTGGTTCACCAACTTGCGGAACGGCTCGTCCTTCACCGACACTCCGAGGTCGAAGAGGAACTTGTCCCAAAAACGCGAGTAGATGAGATGGCCCGTGGCATGCTCCGAACCGCCCACATAGAGATCCACGTTCTGCCAGTAGTTTGCCGCCTCGCGGCTCACGAGAGCCTTGTCATTGTGCGGGTCCATGTATCTCAGATAATATGCCGACGACCCGGCGAAGCCCGGCATGGTGTAGAGTTCTATGGGGAAGACGGTCTTCTCGTCTATCAGTTTCTTGTCGACCACCTTGCGGTTAGCCTCGTCCCACGCCCAAACCTGTGCGTTTCCGAGCGGCGGTTCGCCTGTCTCCGTGGGCAGGAACTTGTCCACCTGCGGCAGTTCCAGCGGCAGGCAGTCCTCGGGAATCATCGTCGGTATGCCGTTCTTGTAGTACACCGGGAACGGTTCGCCCCAGTAACGCTGGCGCGAGAATATGGCGTCGCGCAGGCGGTAGTTCACCTTCACCCTGCCGAGTCCCTCGCTGCTGACGAACTTCTTCGTGGCTTCGATAGCCTCTTTCACACTCAGTCCGTTGAGCGAGAATCCCTTGTATGACTGCTTGCCCTCCATTGGCGAGTTCATCACCGTGCCTTCCTTGGCGTCGTAACTTTCGCTGCTGACGTCCGCACCCTCTATAAGCGGAATTATGGGCAAGCCGAAATGCTTCGCGAAAGCATAGTCTCTCGAGTCGTGGGCAGGCACTGCCATTATGGCGCCAGTGCCGTATCCGGCGAGCACATATTCCGAAATGTATATCGGGCACTTCTCTCCAGTTATCGGGTTGATGCCGTATGCACCGGAGAACACGCCCGTCACGGTGTGGTCAATCATTCTCTCGCGCTCTGTGCGACCCTTGACATACTTCACATACTCGTCCACCTCCTGACGGCGGTCGGCAGTTGTCACCTTGTCCACGAGTTCGCTTTCGGGGGCGAGGACGAAGAATGTCACGCCGAACATCGTGTCGGCGCGAGTTGTGAATATGGTGAAGTCCACGTCGGAATCAGCCACCTTAATCTGCACTTCCGTACCTTCCGAACGCCCGATCCAGTTCTTTTGCGTCTCCTTTATGGAGTCGCTCCAGTCTATAGTGTCGAGACCGTCGAGCAAACGCTGCGAGTAAGCCGACACACGCAGACACCACTGGCGCATCTTCTTCTGCTCAACCGGGTAGCCGCCACGCAGACTCACACCCTCCACGACCTCGTCGTTGGCGAGCACCGTGCCCAGTCCCGCGCACCAGTTGACCATCGTTTCGCCCATGAAGGCTATGCGGTAGTTCATCAGCGTGTCGCTCTTCTGCTTGTCGGTCATGGTGTTCCACTCGTCGGCGGTGAACTCCAGTTCCTCCGTACACGCCACGGTGATGCCCTTAGTGCCCTTCTTCCCGAAATGCTCCACGAGCGTTTCTATGGGCAAGGCCTTCTGGCAGGCGGTGCAGAAGAACGAGTTGAACATCTTCTGAAACGCCCATTGGGTCCAGTGGTAGTATCCGGGGCTGCAGGTGCGCACCTCCCTGTCCCAGTCGAAACAGAACCCTATCTTGTCGAGTTGCTCCCTGTAGCGCGCTATGTTCTGGTTTGTCGTCGTCTCAGGGTGCTGCCCTGTCTGTATGGCATACTGCTCCGCAGGCAGTCCGTAGGCGTCGTAGCCCATCGGGTTGAGCACGTTGTATCCTCTCAGACGCTTGAAGCGTGCGTAGATGTCACTGGCTATGTAGCCAAGAGGATGTCCCACGTGCAGTCCAGCACCGCTCGGGTAAGGGAACATGTTGAGCACATAGAACTTCTTCTTGCCGGCTTTTTCCTCCGTCTTGTAGGTCTTGTTGACAGCCCATGACTTCTGCCACTTCTTCTCGATGTCTCTGAAATTGTAATCCATTTCTGCTGTTTGGTTTTTCAATACAAAATTACCCAAAAACCGCAATATGAGCAAGAAATAGACTACACTTATATATATTTTACACTTGGGAACAGATGTCTCCCAACTCATAAACCTTTCAAATTACGTGTCAAAAAGTGAATGAAAAGTCTTATTTTATGTGTCGAAAAGTGTAACTTTGCAATTGTATCATGTGTCCAAAAGTGTAATATGCAAACAAACCCATGTATAAAAACGTATAGATAATGGATAGAAAGATATATAGGCAACTCGTGGAATGGAAGAACAAAGAGCATCACAAACCTCTAATCCTTAACGGAGTAAGGCAATGCGGTAAGACCTACATTCTCAAAGAATTTGGCAAGAAAGAATTTCAGAACCTTGCTTACATCAGTTGTGACAGGAATGAGGATCTGCAAGCCCTCTATGCTGGAGGATTCCACATCGACAATATCATTAGAGGTATCAGTGCCTTGACGGGGGTGGATGTCATACCCGGCAAGACCCTCATCTTTCTCGACGAGGTACAGGCATTCCCCAAGGCTTTGGAGTCGCTGAAGTATTTCTGTGAGGATGCGCCCGAATATCACATTGTGGTGGCCGGTTCGCTCTTGGGCATTGCTCTGCACCAAGGTGTGTCATTCCCCGTGGGGAAAGTTACAACCATGCAACTGTACCCCATGGACTTCGAGGAGTTCTTGATGGCGAAAGGCGAGAAGCAGCTCTTGGGCATCATGCAGGAGCGAAATTTCGAGGTATTGAATCTCCTCCACGAGAAATGCAAGGATTTGCTACGGGAGTATTACTATGTTGGCGGAATGCCCGAAGTTGTGAAATCTTATGTGGAGAAAAGACAACTCAGCCTTGTCCGTGCCATACAAAACGAAATCTTGTCCAACTATGCCGGCGATTTCTCCAAGCACGCGCCACACCAGGAAGTGCCTCGCATCAGTATGGTGTGGCAGTCTATCATGGGACAACTGTCAAAGGAAAACAAGAAGTTCATCTATGGTGTCTTGAAGAAAGGAGGAAGGGCCAAGGAGTTTGAAGTGGCCATCCAATGGCTGATAGATGCCGGACTTATATATAAGGTGAACAAATGCAGCAAGCCCGAACTGCCACTCAAGTTCTATGAAGACTTTTCTGCCTTCAAGCTCTACCTGTGCGATTGCGGATTGATGGGCGCCCTGGCAGACACTGTTGCCAAAGATGTATTGCTTGGCGATACCGTCTTTACCGAATACAAGGGCGCTTTCACCGAGCAGTTTGTTCTCCAGCAAATGCTGGCTCAGGGCATTCAGAGCATCTATTACTACAGTGCGGAAGACTCACGCATGGAAATGGATTTCCTCATACAGAGAGATGGCAAGTTGCTGCCGATAGAGGTAAAGGGCGGGACAAGCACCAAGGCGACATCGCTACACAATTACTTGCTCCTGCATCCTTCCCTCCATGCCGTCCGACTCTCCATGCTGCCGTATAAGGAGCAAGAACATCTCACCAATTTGCCGCTTTATGCAGTTTGCTGCTTAAGGGAGGAAGTTGGATAGGCATTGACCTGACATGGATTTCCCATGCCACTAAATGGGCTCTGGAACTGCGGATTTCTCTTTTGACATTTATGCAGCACACCCCATCGTATGCGTCCAATTTACCGTCTATTGCTCACAACGTCCACTTCAGCATGACATCGAGATCGGTCTGCGACGGCGAGTCTATGGTCTGGAGCGACGAACCGATGTCGTCACGGTCGAAGTAATGGGTGAACCCGACCTTCGCCATGGCCGTCAGGTCACACGGCAGCGACACTTCCGCCAACGTGTACACACGGTATCCGTGCCCGTAGAACGAGGGGAACGACAGGTTGTAGGGGGTGCTTTTCTCGAAAGCGTACACCCTCGAGGC
Organism: Faecalibacterium prausnitzii; assembly: GCA_963611255.1. GTDB lineage: Bacteria > Bacteroidota > Bacteroidia > Bacteroidales > Bacteroidaceae > Prevotella. The sequence goes on along the minus strand of CAVDQB010000007.1, from coordinate 82,287 downwards.
GTAGTCCTTGGTCTTGAACCATGCCGCCCCGAGGGTGACTTTCCACTGCCGCCGGGTCATTGTGACGGTCTCTCCGAGCATCGCCCCGAGAGAGGTCTCGGAAAAACTGCTGCACGAAAGGTCTGCCTGCGTCTTGTAGGAAAGGCATCCGTCGACGGCGGTGTACGCCACTCTCATGCGTCGGTCGCGCCTGTAGCGCAGACGTGAAGCGGCGGTGTCATCCGTCTCGCGCATCCGTGAGCGGAAGCGGAACAAGAGTGTCCGCGCGGAGGAAATCTTCCACGTGGCCTGCAGAAGGTTGTCAAAAGAGTGGCTCGAGGCGGATGCACGGTATCTCGCCCACTGGAAATAAGCGGCATCGGAGTAGGCATAGAGCGACAGACTGGGGCTGATTTCCCACGTCGCAGCGAGGCACACGCCGTTCTCGTTCTGGCTTCTGCCGCCGTCGGAGAAACTCTTTCCGAGCGTGGAACAGAACCTGTAGGGATAGTAACGCTGCACTGCCGTCAGCGACAATCGTCGGTGCGGTTGCCAAGAGAGTGTGTTGACCGTCGCCACACAGCCGTTGCCGTCGACGGCGGTCTCGCCTTCGGCATAGAGCCGTTTGCCGTCCTTGTAACCGTAAGTGACGCTCGCATTGAAGAAATCTGTGCCCGCAGGATAGTACAAACGGTAGAGTTGCGACCGCGAACCGCCACTCCTGTACGGTTTTAACGGGTGGTCGTAGTGGTTCCACAGTGCCGTCGCGCCGAACAGGAACCGTCCTGTACGGCCGTTGACATTAGCCCCTGCGGTCGTCTGCGAGGCGTTGTCTTTGCGTGCGAGTTCGCTTGCGGTGCGGTGATAGCCTGTCTTCAGAATTGTAACGATATTTCCCTCGTCATCCAGAGTGGCATCAATGCGGCGACAGGAGACGAACACCGTGGTCTCGAAACGGCGGTTCAGCGAGAACGTCGCCGCCGCTCCCTGGAGAAAATTGGCGCTGGAGCGTGATGTATAGGGCGTTATGACCGATGCCGGAGAATGCAATGTGGACATCCCGAACGCCTTTCCGAGGGCGAGACTACTGTTCATCACCAGTCCGAGACCTGTCCTCATGCGGTAGTTGCCCACGACAAGATTTTTCAGAAAGCCAAACCTCTGCAGGCGAACATAGGCGGAATAGTAGTCATAGCCCCACTTGTTCTTGCCGTAGAAGAACGGTTCGCCGGCATCCTGCGCCGCCACAGCACCCACCTTGATATGGCTGTCGACGCGGTAGTTGAACCGCAGCCAGTGCTTGTATTTGTAGCCCGTGTAGCCCCGGATGTCGCCACGGCGGTCGTAGAATGGCATCTTCGCCGACGCCAGCAGTTCGCCTCCGTTTGCAGAAGCGTCGACATGGCGCACAAACTCCTCCAGTCCGGCACGGAACAGCAGCGAGTCGAGACCGTGCGGACGGCGTTCCGGCATCTCGCCGAGAAAGGTCAGGGCGGCGAGAAGTCCTGTCCTCGCATCGTCGAGGAACGGAATCATCGCCAGTTCCCCCTTGCTCCTGATGGGTCCGTAGTGGTCTATGTAGTCGAGAATGGCATCCGTCTGCCGTGCGTCAAAGAAGTACATCTGTTCCAGATCCTCCCTGCTGGCAGCGTTGAGATTTATGGGGTGCGAGGCAATCTCGCTCAACTGTTCGAACATATGCGCCGCTTCCTCCTCATCGTCGCCGTTCTCCTCCATGAGCGTCTCGCAGTACTCCTGCCATCCGTCAACCTGTCCCCTCGCCGGCAAGCAAACCAACAGCAGACCGACAGCGGCGACCATGACAAGGAATTTTACGGAAATTGTTTTTGACATATATGATTTAGGTATACACGGTGCGGCTGTCCGCAGCAGGAAACACGTTACCCTTATCCGTGGATTTCAAGGAATTTGCATCCGTTGAAGTGCACAAGGTGCTCCGGGATGTCCGCTATCCACACTTCCGTTTCCCACGCTATGTCCTTCACTTTTGCCCTAAAGGCGTTCTTGTTTTCAAACGCAGTAAAGAACACAGCATCGGCAATGCATCCCGACTCTTCCAGTTTGCGCTTCACTTTGCGCACCCTCACCTCGCTCCATTCGCCCGTGGAATGGTAGGCTTCGATAAGATAGAGCAGATTCTTCTCCCTACTGTACGCCACGATATCCGGCAGTTCCTCATGTTCAAGGGGGAAGAAGTTGATTCTCTCGAGCGCATCCTGTTCCATATAAAGGAACTTATTGTCGGTGTCACCGACATACAACACCTCCGCTCCGAAACCGTACAAGGGCAGGAAAGTCTCGATTATGGCTTTCTGTAGGCTGTTGTGCTCGCCGTAAGACAAATCAATGGTCTTTCCGCCAGGCAGCGTGACGGGGACTTTAAGCATATCACGTCTTCGTGCGAGTTCCTCTTTGAGTGAAGCCATAGAGACCATAAACTTCTCCAACTCCGCATCCCAATCCTTTGAACCGTACTTGTGCAGCAGCCGTGAGAACGCCGGACTCAGAGCATATCCTCTGGAGGGATTGTTCGTAGCCTGCTCTTCCCTTGAGGCAGAATTGAGTACAAGTCCTGCCTCTACCAAATATTTCAGGTCTTGGCGGCGGATATCATCATACGATGCATCCGCTATATTCTCACCGTAATACTTGTTCTCAAACGCTATGATGTCTCTGGAACGGAGAAAAGAGCCGTCCTCAGAGGATGCCGCTTCACTTATGGAACGCCTGATTCGGGCTACTGCCATACAGGCTTTTGCCATACGCTCCAGTCTGCGGTCGGTGCCGTCAACAGGAATACCGACAGCAGCGAGAACGTCCAGCATCTTGAACACAAGCCTCTTTATCGGCTCTGGCGTTGTCTTTACGACCTTAATAAGCATAGGCGAACAGGTCTTGAGGTATGACTTTTTCAGATATTTCGCACAGTGGACGCTGTGGCATATGGTAGGTTTCGCGAACCTGCAGGGCAATCTTGTAGGCGAGTAACGGCGGTACGGCATTCCCTATCTGATAATAACGCTTCGTTTCATTGCCTGCGAACTCAAACCAATCGGGGAAACTCTGCAGTCGTGCCGCCTCCCTACAGGTAAGTCTCCTGCGTCTGCCATCAGCCAACCTGACACGCTGCATATCGCTTGTCGCCCCTGCCAAGTTCCTGCATGTTATGGTGCGTGCAGGTCTGTCTGGATACAAGTCGCGAGGATTGACGCAGTGGGACTTCTTTTCATAGGCTGCGATATATTCGTCTTGGCGCGGTGTAAGAATCTTTTCCTCAGGCTCCGCACAGAGCATTGTGTCACCGATAGCCTCCTCCACAGTTGTTTTTTTTACGGAAGGCGAAGGGTAATGGAACACGGCACGGTGTCCCACACAAATGAGACGTTCCCTGTTTTGGGGCACTCCATAGTTTACAGCATTGAGTATTTTGTATTCTACAATATAGCCCAATTGTTGTAGTTCGGCAACTATCATGTCAAGATACCACTTGTGCCGCCCCAATATATTGGCTACATTTTCGAAGAGGAACACCCGTGGCCGGATGCGTTTCACCGCATCTATGAATACAGGAAAGCCGTCGCGTGCGTCCTCTATGCCTTTTTGGTTGCCGAAACGGCTGAACGGCTGGCACGGAGGACCGCCTATCACAATGTCAATGTTTTCCGACTCCGGATAATCAAAGCCTACGGTCAGAAACTCGTTATGGCAGACACCGTGAAGATTGTTGTTATAAGTTTCCGCCGCCGGTTCCACCATTTCGTAGCCTATAGTTCTGAAACCTGCCGCCTCAAAACCCAGCGACAGCCCTCCGCAACCGGCGAACAAGTCCAGCACAAGCGGTTTTTCCTCAATATGAGGCGTCAACAACTTGTCTATATAGTCACTGTATTCTGTCATCTGTAATTGTTCTGTTTTCCGTGTGCTGCGCACCATTGCACAGGGCATCAGAACCCAAAGGCGACAATATGGCGTACGTTCCATTGCCCGAGTGCAATCTGCCTTGTGCAAAGTTAGACAAATTAAACAGAAATGGCGGCTAATTGCCACGCTATTTTTACTTTTCTTCCACAAAAGCGAAAAAGCCCTCAAAAAGCGTCTCAATACTTAATTAATGTGATAAAACTCCTGCATATTAGAAATAATCAGTAATTTTGCACCCGGAATCGGCTGACGTGACGCTGCACAGGGACGTGTGTGGCGGTGTCGTTGTGAGCGGAGGCCGCACTTCAGAATGACAATAACAGTATAACAAAATAGGATTATGAGAATCAGAAAACTGCTGACCGCAGCATTGCTGCTGGTCGCTATGGTGGCACAGGCACAGAGGTCCATGCCGCCGCTCGCCGTGGACACGGCCGTGAGGATAGGAAAACTCGACAACGGGTTGACCTACTACATCCGCCACAACAACTGGCCCGAAAACCGGGCGAACTTCTATATCGCCCAGAAGGTGGGTTCGCTGCAGGAGGAGGACAACCAGCGCGGACTGGCCCATTTCCTCGAGCACATGTGCTTCAACGGCACCGACAACTTCAAGGGAAACGACCTTATAGAGTATTGCCGTTCCATTGGCGTAGAATTCGGAGCCGACCTCAACGCCTACACTTCCATTGAAGAGACGGTCTACAACATAGACAACGTGCCGACAGACCGCCAGTCTGCCCTCGACTCCTGCCTGCTCATTCTCCGCGACTGGGCTGATGGACTGACCCTCGCACCCGAGGAGATAGACAAGGAAAGAGGTGTCATACACGAGGAGTGGCGTCTGAGGACGAGTGCACAGAGCCGTATGCTTGAGCGCAACCTGCCGAAACTCTACCCCGGATGCAAGTACGGACTGCGCTACCCGATAGGTACAATGGAGGTGGTCGACAACTTCAAGCCGCAGGAACTGCGCGACTACTACGAAAAGTGGTATCATCCCACTAACCAGGGAATCATCGTCGTGGGCAACGTTGACGTGGACTACACCGAGGCAAAGATAAAGGAACTCTTCGGAAACATCACCAATCCGGAGAACCCTGCACCAATCGTGAAGGTGGAGGTGCCCGACAACAACGAGCCGATAGTCATCGTCGACAAGGACAAAGAGCAGCGCACGTCGTCGCTGAGCATTATGATGAAGCACGACGCGACTCCCGACTCGGTGAAGAACACAGCCGTTTACCCGATATTCCTGTACACGAAAGACGCGGCAATGTATATGCTCAACCAGCGCTACAGCGAGGCTGCGCAGAAGGCGGACTGCCCATATACCCGTGCGAGTGCCTTTGACGGAGGTTACATTTTCTCCAAGACAAAGGACGCATTTGACATCTCCCTCACTCCGAAGGACGTCACCAAGACCGCAGAGGCACTGAAGGCGGCAGTCATAGAGGCACGCCGCGCAGCAGAGTTCGGCTTCACCGCCACAGAGTTCGCACGCTTCAAGGAGAACTACCTCAGCCTGCTCGACAAAAACTACAGCAACAAGGACAAGAGGACTAACGAAGACCTCTACAGCCTGTGCAAGGATCACTTCCTCGACGGGGAGCCCATGATGTCGGTAGACGACGAATACCAGCTGATGACACAGGTGGTACAGCTCATCTCACTGAAGTCTGTCAACCGCCTCATGAGCGAACTTGTGTGCAAGAGCGACACCAATGTGGTGATACTCGACTTCAACAATGAGACTGAGGGTGCGGTCTATCCGACGGAGCAGCAGTTGCTTGACGCACTCCACGAGGCACGCAGCGCAGAGGTGACAGCGTTTGTCGACAACGTGAAGAACGAGCCTCTCATCACGAAAATGCCAAAGGCAGGCAAGGTGAAGAAAGAGGTCAAGAACGACAAGTTAGGCTACACGGAACTCCAGTTGTCCAACGGAGTGACAGTGATACTAAAGAAGACGGACTTCAAGAAAGACGAGGTTATGCTCTCGGGATTCGGCGGTGCCGGCGAGACTTCCTACCCTGCCGATGACGTGAACAGCAAACTCTTCGACAGCGTGATAGGCATCAGCGGTCTCGGAAACTTCTCTTCCACAGAACTGACAAAGGCTCTCGCAGGCAAGATGGCCAACGCCGACCTCACAATGGGCGAGCGCATGATGGACGTAACGGGCACTTCCACACCGAAAGACGTGGAGACGATGCTCCAGTTGACATACCTCTACTTCACCGACATCAAGAAAGACGAAGACTCATTCAAGAGACTCATGGGACAACTTGAGGTGCAGTTGAAGAACAGGGCACTCAGCCCTGACGTCGCGTTCAGCGACAGTCTCACCGCCACAATGTACGGCCACAGCAAACGCAACAACCCTCTGCTGCTCGAAGACCTCCCCTCCGTCAGCTACGACCGCATACTCCAGATGGCAAAGGAGCGCACTGCCAGCGCAAAGGGCTGGGAGTTCCACATCATAGGAAACTTCGACGAGGAGACGATAAAGCCGCTTGTCTGCCAGTATCTCGGCGCTCTTCCGGCAAAGAAAGCGGAGAAACAAAGCAAACGCGAGAACTTTATCGTGAAGGGAGTGGCACAGAATGTCTTCAAGCGCAAGCAGGAGACACCGAAGGCAACAGCCTATATGGTATGGTCCAACACCGATATGCCCTATACGCAAGAGGGCGGCGTGCAGGTTGACATCATTGGTCAGATACTGTCAATGGAATACCTGAAGAAGATACGTGAGGAAGCAAGCGCCGCCTACTCATGCGGTGCGAGAGGATCATGGAACTACGGTCTTGACGGCTACCACACCTACAGGATTATCGCCTACTGTCCGATGAAGCCGGAAAAGGCCGACATCGCCATGAAGATAATGGACGAAGAAGTCAGCAAGCTCAAGGACAACATAGACGCAGAGAAACTGAAGAACATCAAGGAACTGATGCTCAAGCAACTTGACGACAACCAGAAGAAGAATGACTACTGGGAAGGTGTCATCACCATGTGGCGCAACCACGGCATCGACATACAGTCCAACGCACGCGAGACAATACAGTCGCAGACCCCGGAGAAGCTCAAGGCATTCATGAAAGAATTCCTGAAGCCGGGCAACGAGGTGACAGTGGCAATGCTTCCCGAAGAATAAACCCCTCAAATCACGCATTTATCTACAACAAAAATGTCTTATCTGTTTTCATCAGAATCGGTGTCACAAGGACACCCCGACAAAGTAAGCGACCAGATTTCTGACGCTTTGCTCGACCAGTTCCTGGCCTATGACGAAAACGCCCACTGTGCAATCGAGACGTTCTGCACCACAGGACAGGTCGTAATCATGGGCGAGGTGACATCAGAGGCATACATCGATTTGCAGACCATTGCGCGCAGGACAATCAAGCGCATCGGCTACACCAAATCGGAGTACAAGTTTGACGGCGACTCTTGCGGCATCCTGACTGCCATACACGAGCAGAGCGGCGACATCAACCGCGGCGTGAGCCGCCAGACACCAGAGGAACAGGGAGCCGGCGACCAGGGCATGATGTTCGGTTACGCCACCAACGAGACTGCCAACTACATGCCTGTCAGCCTCGAACTCTCGCATCTCCTCGTCAAGGAACTCGCCAATATCCGTGAAGAGGGCGAGGTCATGACCTACCTGCGTCCCGACTCGAAGAGCCAGGTGACGGTGCAGTACGGCGACGACGGCACTCCCGAGCGCATACACACCATCGTGGTGAGCACACAGCACGACGATTTCATCAAACCCGGGGACGACTCTCCAGAGGCGCAAGCCAAGGCTGACGAGGCAATGGTGGAGCAAATCAAGCGCGACGTACTCAGCATCCTCATCCCGAGGGTGAAGGGGAAATGCGACGAGAAAGTGCTTGCCCTCTTCAATGACGACATCATCTATCATGTCAATCCGACAGGCAAGTTTGTCATCGGAGGCCCGAGCGGCGACACCGGTCTCACCGGGCGCAAGATAATAGTGGATACCTACGGAGGCAAAGGCGCCCATGGCGGCGGCGCATTCTCGGGCAAAGACCCGTCGAAAGTGGACCGTTCGGCAGCCTATGCGGCACGTCACATCGCCAAGAACATGGTTGCGGCAGGTGTCGCTGACGAGATGCTCGTGCAGTTGGCATACGCCATTGGCGTGGCAGAACCGGTGAGCATTTATGTCGACACCTACGGTCACAGCAACGTGGATATGCCCGACAGCGAGATAGCACAGAAGATAAAGGAGATGTTCGACCTGCGGCCCAAGGCGATAGAACGCCAGTTGAAACTGCGGCAGCCGATGTATGCGGAGACCGCAGCCTACGGTCACATGGGACGCAAGAACGAGATCGTGAAGAAGACTTTCACGAGTTTGTACCATGAGACAAAGACTATGGACGTGGAACTGTTTACTTGGGAAAAACTCGACAAGGTGGAAGAAATCAGGAAAGAGTTCAAACTGTAAATGCCATACGGCCAGTACCAACCCACACCAGCCCAGATAATATCGTGGCTGCCCAAAGACGCGACGCCTGAACAGCAGGATTCTGCTGTTCAGGCTCATTCTATTCCGAGGGAGATACACTGGAGTCAGAGACCCGACACACTGCATCTGCCCGGACAACCGATAGGAGAAAGCGTTCTGAAAGTGGAGTTGCCTGTATATTACAAGGAGAATTTCTTTTCCGACAGCCCTTATTTCCACACCGAGACAGCAGGCAAAAGACAGGGCGTGGAGGGCGACCCTATGCCCTACAGTGTGGAGAACGACAATGTGATGGTGTCGTTGCTGCTTGTCTGTCTGATAGGAACAGCCATGGCAATATCGGCTTCCTCAGACTTCTTCAGCAGACGTCTGAAAGCCCTGTTCGCCCTCGGGCAACAAGGGAAAAGCGGCTTCACGGAGACCTCAAACGAGATTTACGTCCAACTTGCGCTCACCGTAGAGACCTGCCTTCTGCTCGCCATAATGTCCATATCTTATATGAACGATTATGTGGCGGACACTTTTACCATAGGACAATATGAGATGACTGCACTCTTCACCGGAGTTTTCGCAGCGTTCTTTACGGCAAAATCCGCACTGCAATCTGCCGTAGGGTGGGTCTTTTTCAATCATGAAAAAAACCGACAATGGAGAAGCCGGTCGCTCTTCCTTTCCTCCATGCTGGGACTACTCCTTCTACCCATGGTACTGATACGTTCCTTCTTCAACGTAGACACAGAGTTTTCAGTAGTTTACGCCCTATTGGCCGTAGGTTTGTACGAATTGTTGTCAATTTATCAAGCACATCGTGTCTTTTTCTTACACGGAGGAACAATTCCGGGATTTATTTTGTACCTTTGCACTCTTGAAGTTGTGCCACTGTCTCTGACGTGGACAACGCTGGTTAGAATCAGCGAGTTTTTGCAAATCAATTTTTAGTACAAAATGATAAAGAAGATTCTGGTTTCGCAGCCCAAACCGGCGAGCGCAAAGTCACCTTATTTTGACATTGAGACAGAGTGCGGCGTGGAATGCGTGTTCCGTCCTTTCTTCAAGGTCGTGGGACTGGATGCCAAGGAGTTCCGCCAGCAGAAAATCAACCTGCTCGACTACACCGCTGTGGTGTTCACTTCACGCCACGCCATAGACAACTACTTCAGCCTTGCCAAGGAAATGAGAATCACCATTCCCGAGACAATGAAGTATTTCTGTCCCATAGAGGCCATTGCACTGTACATCCAAAAATATGTGCAGTACAGGAAACGCAAGATCTTCTTCGGTACGACAGGCAAAATGGACGACCTGATTCCGCAGATGATGAAGCACAAAGACGAGCGTTATCTCGTGCCATTGAGCAGCGTACACAACGACGACATAAAGAACCTGATGGACGCAAAGGGTCTGCGCCACAGGGAATGTGTGATGTTCCAAACGGTGAGCAACGACCTGACGGAGGAAGAAAAGGCAAAGTTCGACTTCGACATGCTGCTGTTCTTCAGCCCGACAGGCGTGAAGGCCCTACGCAAGAATTTCCCCGACTTCAAACAAGGCGACGTGAAAATCGGCGTGTTCGGCACGGCCACGGCGCAGGCACTGGAGGAAGAGGGGCTCAGACTTGACCTCATGGTGCCCAACGAGCGCCACAACTCCATGACAGGAGCGCTGAAGGAATATCTGAAAAACCAATAATATGCCGCAAGCGACAGCCCATACCCTGCCTAAAAGAGAAAGGCTTTACGGGAAGAACACCCTCGACAGGCTTTTCGGAGAGGGCAGTCGCTCGATGTCGGCTTTCCCCATAAGGGCGGTCTATCACATCGGCACCGTGCAGGAAGACACCGAGCAGGTGAGGATGATGGTGAGCGCACCGAAGAGAAACCTGAAGCACGCAGTGGACAGGAACAGGGTGAAAAGGCAGATAAGGGAGGCATACAGGCTCAACAAGGCGTGCATCGTGAACGAGACGAACGCCGCAAAGCTGCAGTCGGTGATGATTGCTTTCATCTGGCTCGACAAGAAACTGTGGCCGTCGCACGATGTAGCAAAGCGTGTGAGGAATCTCATGCAGCGGATATCAGAGAAAGCCTATGGCTGCTGACACTGACAAACGGAGGTGCACACTGTCGGATCTTGCAGTACGGATACTGCTCCTTCCCATCAGGTTCTATCAGGTATGCATCAGTCCCTACACCCCACCCTCATGCCGGTTTACCCCCACTTGCTCGGAATATGCCGTACAGGCACTGAAAAAGCACGGTCCCGTCAAGGGATTGTATCTGGCAGTAAGGCGGTTGCTGAGATGTCATCCGTGGGGAGGTTCGGGCTATGACCCGGTGCCGTAGCGGCGATACGACAGTCACAGAACAACAATAACAGACATAAACAATTATTCAACCAGACATGAAGAATTTTGTAGAAGAACTGAAATGGAGAGGCATGCTGGCACAGATAATGCCCGGCACGGAAGAGTATTTGACCAAGAACATGGTGTCGGCATATCTCGGAACCGACCCCACCGCAGACTCTCTGCACATCGGTCATCTCTGTGGCATCATGATGCTGCGCCACCTGCAGCGTTGCGGACACAAGCCCTACCTGCTCGTGGGAGGCGCTACCGGCATGATAGGTGACCCCTCAGGCAAGAGCCAGGAGCGCAACCTGCTCGATTCAGAGACACTCTACCATAACCAGGAAGCCATAAAAAAACAGGTGTCAAAGTTCCTTGACTTCGACAGCACCGAACCCAACAAGGCGGAGATGGTCAACAACTACGACTGGATGAAGGACTTCACGTTCCTCGACTTCGCCCGTACCGTCGGCAAGCACATCACCGTCAACTACATGATGGCCAAGGACAGCGTGCAGCAGAGGCTCAACGGCACGGCACGCGACGGACTGTCCTTCACCGAGTTTACCTACCAGTTGCTTCAGGGATACGACTTTCTCCACCTCTATCAGGAGTGTGGCGTGCGCCTGCAACTTGGCGGCAATGACCAGTGGGGCAACATGACGACAGGTACGGAACTCATCCGCCGCACCCTCGGAGTGGAGGCTCAGGCTTTCGCACTCACCTGTCCGCTCATCACAAAGAGCGACGGAAAGAAGTTCGGAAAGACCGAAAGCGGCAACATCTGGCTCGACCGCAACCGCACAACTCCCTACCAGTTCTACCAGTTCTGGCTCAACGTGTCGGACGAGGACGCTGAACGCTACATAAAGATATTCACCGATCTCGACCAGGAAACAATCGAGGCACTCGCCGCAGAGCACAAGGAGAATCCGGGACTGCGCGTCTTGCAGAAGAAACTTGCAGAGGAAGTGACCGTCATGGTGCACTCAAAGGAAGACCTCGACATGGCCATTGAGGCGAGCAACATCCTGTTCGGCAAGTCCACAAAGGAGGCTCTGCTGAAACTTGACGAGCAGACCTTGCTCGATGTCTTTGCCGGCGTACCGCATTTCGACATCAACCTCGACCAACTGAAGGGCGGTGTCAAGGCTATAGATCTATTCACCGAGGGAGCGCAGATATTCGCTTCAAAGGGCGAGATGCGCAAACTCACACAGGGCGGAGGCGTGAGCCTTAACAAGGAGAAACTCGCACAGGCTGACGTGACGGTAACTGACGCCGACCTTATCGACGGCAAATATCTCCTCGTTCAGCAGGGCAAGAAGAAGTATTTCCTCCTTACGGCGAAATAAATTTGCCCAGTTCGCAGAAAAAGACTAACTTTGCAACCACGGAAGCGGTGTCTTGCCGCTCTCCGTACAGATGCTTGGACTATGGTGTAATGGTAGCACAACAGGTTTTGGTTCTGTTTGATTCGGTTCGAGTCCGGATAGTCCAACATCAGAGAAGCCGACCTTCGGGTCGGCTTCTCTGTTTGTATTGGTGCTCTTGCACTCCGTCCTTTGCTTCGCCGTCAGGGCGAACTGTCATTTCACAATGTAGTACAGCATATTCTGAACCGATGCGTCGGCAACGCCGTCACTCCACAGTCCGATGCGTGCGGGTTTTGCCGAGCGTGTGCTTACGGTGGTCATCAGGTCGTTGTCAACATATATGCGTATGTCGGCACCGCGTTTCTCTATGCGCAGCTGGCAGTCGGCAGCAAACTCCTCGACAGTCCCTATGCGGTAGATATTGCGGTTATGATATGTCGGATTAGCGTTTATGAAGCGCAAGGCGCGCGTCTTCACCGGACTGAACGACAGTTTCTGCCAGTCGGCACGGTTTTCGTCCACCGAAGAAGTGTAGGACAGAGGACGCCAAGTGTCGCCGTCGAGCCACGAAAGCGTCATCCGTGAAGCCATATCCTCACGGAACAGGCGTGTGACATCATTGTCCAGACCCAGTGCAGCGGCATAAGGATCGGCACCGGGAGCAAGCCTTTGCAGTTCGACAGCGGAGACATAAGTGTCAGAGTCAAAACGATACTGCTGTTCGAAAGAGTCGGTATTCTTCAGGTCCGGATAGCGTATGCGGTCTTTCTTCATCGGCACGGTCTGCGTGTGCACCTTTCCCTTGGTTGAGTTTTCCACCACGAGTTGCCTGCCTGCAGCGTCGACGGTCACACGGACATAGTTGCGGTCATCCGTATAGGCTGCATACACGCCGTAGCGTCCCTTGTCGGGCGTGGCGTTATGGAGCATCAGTGACAGTTCGTAGTCGTTAGCGGCATCGCCTTTGAGCACATCCACCGCAGCAAGGCGCAGTCCGTTGTCGTCGGCTTTCAGTCCGTTCCAGCCGCTGAAACGTGTGCCGTACTCGTCCCAACCGGGCGTATAGGCGATATACTGCACGTCACACTGTGCCGCACCGGCAGCCAGTCTTATCCTGTTGTCGGCAGAATCGACGGACACTGCATCGGCAGCCAGCACTCCGTCAACCCACACGGTGAGCAGCGAATGGTTCTTTTCTATGCGCCAGACATGGGCGACATCCGTCTTCATGCCCTCGGGAAGGGCCACCTCACGGTTGCTGACACACACTCCTCCCTGTGCTCCTCGCGACGAGAACGTGATTTCCGCCACGAAAGCGGCGGCATCCTGCGGAATGCTGTCCATGCAAGTACCGCTGTAGACAGGCTTCGACGGTGCGGGATGAAAAGCATTCGCCGTGTTGTGTCCGGTAACTCCGTCGACACAGAGGCGGTTTTGCGTGAAATGGATGCGGTCTATATACTGGCTGCGGTCCCAACCGCTGTTCGCCATATACACCAGCCACCACTCCCAAGCGTTAAGTCCGCGCACGATGTTGGGCTGTCCCGGCGTGAGGAGCAGGTCGCCTGCTATGGTCTCTGCGGGCATATCATAGAGAGAAAGAGCCACAAGACGTGACCTGTCAGACTCCCTCTTCACTGTTATCACGTTGTTTCCGGCGACCATCCACTCCGGTTTTATCTCCACAAGGCGGTAGTCGGAGCGGCCGGTATTCAGCGTATGACCGTTCAACTGCACGCTACAGCCGTCATGCTGTCCTATCTTCATCATCAGTTTGCCTGCCGGACGGCGGCTGTAAGAGAAACTTATGGTGTCGGAACTGAGGTCTATGGGATTGAACGAACCGTTGCCGTAGACGATGATATCAGTGTAATTCTCGGCGATTGCATCCGTCTGCGGACTGACAACGGGATGAGGATACTTGCCGCCGGGACCGAACGAGAGCGGTGAAGACGCTTCGCACACGCCCAGACGGTAGTTGCCATAGGACGGCGAAGTGTGGTTCGCGTTGTACATCATGTAGTAAGTGCCGCGGTACTTAATGACAAACGGTCCTTCCGCCACACGGTTGTCGTCGGTCTCCCACGTTCCCGGCTGGGAACTGAACTGGCACACTGCGTCGCCGGAAAAAGTGTAGTCAGCGTTGAGAGGACGTCCCCAGATTGTGTTGCCGTCGGTAAATTTCACCATATAAAGATAGTGACGGCCGTCCTCATCGATGAAAACCTGAGGGTCGATGCGGTTTTCATACCACTGGTCTTCACGGACTTCACGGAACGGACCCTTGATATTGGGCGACGTAGCGTGGGTTATGTGGACGATATGGCGGTCTTTCCCCCAGTAGTTCGCACTGAAAAGGAGATGGAAAAGTCCGCCGCTGTAGGTCATGTCATTGGCGTGTACCTGGTTGTTCTTTGCTCCCGTGCCCCTTGTCCAGTCGTTTTCAAAGTCGAAAACGTGTATTCTCTTGTCCCAATGCACGAGATCGTCGCTCATGAAAAAGTCGCCGTAGGTTGACACTCCGCCGAGATAGTATTTCCCGGCATAGCGTATGACACCGGCATCGGCAATGCCCGGCAGTACAGGATTGGTGTAACCGGCAGTCTGTGCGACGGAAGACGCGGCCACAGCAAGTGCAAACAGGAGAGATGATGCTTTTTTCTTCATAGTTTTCAGTGTGTGTTAGTTTATCGGTTCAGGTTATATTCTTGTATTGAAGACGCCGTCCCTCTCGCAGAACGCAGTCTGGTTATGTATACTCCGTAGGACTTACGCCAACGTTCTTCTTGAAAGTCTTGGAGAAATAGCCCGGGTCGGAGAAACCCGTACGATAGGCTGTCTCCGACACGTTGTAGCCTTGCCTGAGCAGTGCGCACGCCCTGTCAAGACGTTTTTTGCGGATATACTCGCCCATGGACATGTTCACGAGGTTCTTCATCTTGACGTGCAGCAGTGTGCGGCTTATGCCTATGCTTGCCGTAACATCGCCGATATTGAAGTCGGCATTGCCTATGTTGTCGTCCACAAGTTGGTTTATGCGATTGATAAAGTCCTTGTCCAAATCGGAAATCTGCACTGCCTCCATATTCTCTTTACTCGTATCAACAATTTCTTTCTGTGTATTTCTGCGCAAACGCATGATATTGTCTATCTGAAGGTCAAGTGCCTGGGGGTCAAATGGCTTTGACACATACCCCTCGGCACCGCTGTTGTAGCCTGCCACGACATCGCAGCTCTCGCTCTTTGCCGTGAGCAGGATTACCGGGATGTGAGATGTTTCCATCTCACTTTTTATCTTCCGGCAGAGTTCAATGCCGTCCATGCGCGGCATCATCACATCGGTGACGATGAGTTGCACAGATTTCTTGTGTGCGATTTCAAGGGCTTCCACTCCGTCAGAGGCTGTGAGGACATTGTATTTCCGTGCGAAATGCTCCGAAAGGAAACCGACAAGATCCTTGTTGTCATCCACGACCAGGATGGTATCCCTATTCGCGTCGCTGTCAATCTTTTCCGCCGTAGCGCCCGGCAGCATGTCAAGGGCGGAAGAGGAGAACTTGTATTGAGACAACGGCACTATCACCTTGTCGTCAGCCAGACGGCACTTCTCGTCGAAAGCACTGGCAGACACATTGAGTTCAACGGTGAACGTGGAACCCTTATGCGGCGCACTCTTCACGCTGACATCACCCTTGTGGATGGTCGCCAGACGCTTCACGAGCGACAGGCCAAGTCCCCAACCGCTGCTGTCCACATTGTACCCGCGCTTGGTCTGGTAATAACGGGAAAAGATGTTGTCGAGTTCTTTCGGTTCGATGCCAATGCCCGTGTCGGCAACCTCTATGTGCAGAAACACGAACTGTCCTGTCTCGGCGGCAGTGATACGCGCCTTCACGGTCACAGAACCGCCTTCCGGGGTGAACTTCATAGCGTTGGAGATCAGGTTGTCGACAATCATCTCAACGTATGACGGCGAGAACCACACTTTCTCTCCATTGTCCTCGCAGTCGATGCTGAAGGTTATCTTCTTCTCTGCGGCGACACTGTGGAACGGCGAAAGACCGCTCGCAAGGAACGACAACGGATTGCCATACTGGATATAGAACGGGAAACTGTTGGTCTCAACCTTATTGAAGGTGACAAGTTCGTTGACCATACGTTCCATTTTCGCCGTGTTCTTTATGGCGATATCAAGGTGCTGGCGTGCCTCATCGGTGAGTTTCTCACGCGAAATGCTCTTCAGCGGAGCCACAACGAGCGAGAGTGGAGTTTTCAGTTCATGGGAAACGGAAGTGAAGAAATCGAACTTTTCACGATCCATCTCCTCTATCTTCTCCCTCTCCATATTGGCGATCTTTATCTCGTTCTTCTCTTTCAGGCGTGCAGAGAATATTCTCCACCCGGCATATCCGGCGGCACCAAGCAACAGAAGATAAACCATGTAAGCCCAAGAGGAACGGTACGGCGGAGGAGAAACCACTATGCTCAGTGTCTTTTCAGGACATTTCTCCCAACCGTTGTTGGAATTGTTCGCCCTGATACGCAGTTTGTAGGTTCCCGAAGGCATATTATAGGCGAAGAACCTGTGTTCTGTCCCGACGTTGCGCCATTCCTTGTCAATGC
Source organism: Faecalibacterium prausnitzii (assembly GCA_963611255.1). Lineage (GTDB taxonomy): Bacteria > Bacteroidota > Bacteroidia > Bacteroidales > Bacteroidaceae > Prevotella. The sequence goes on along the minus strand of CAVDQB010000007.1, from coordinate 65,519 downwards.
CGTCAATGCGCACCTGGTACTCTATGGAATGGGCATTTGCCGGCATGATTACACCATAGTCGATAATCAATGAATGTGCCTGACTGTAGGAAAGGCGTATCTCCTGCATCCTGTCAAGTTCGTCATCAAGAGGCGAATTGGGAGTGGCTGCGGTGACAACGCCGTTGTTGAGAATGAGATTCTTCATGAAAACCCGGAACGGACCACTCTGAACCTTCACCTTTTCAGGGTCGAACGACACAAGTCCGTTGACCGTTCCGAAGAACATCGTACCGTCAGAAGAAAGCAGGGAAGAGGAGAAATTGAACTGGTTGGTGGGCAGTCCGTCGCTGGTGGTGAAGCACACAAACGACCTTTTCTGCGGCGAATAGGAAAACAGTCCGCTGCTTGTACTTATCCACAACTTGCCCGAACGGTCTTCATTGATGCTGCACACAGAACTCCTGAACACTGAAGCCTCGTTGCCGAAGGGTCGAATCGCCCCCCCAACTGCGTCAAAATAGTAAAGTCCGTTATTGTTTGTCCCGATGAGCATACGCCCTGAACTGTCCTCAAACAAGCAGGTTATATAGTTGTCGGGCAATCCCTTGCCGTCTCCTTTCACCCATTTCCTAACCTTGCCGCCACGGCTGTCTATGCGGTAAAGACCCATACTTGACGTTCCCACCCACACATTGTCATTGCGGTCAACACAGAGCGCATAGGCGAAATGGGTGTCAAGCAGTCTGTCACCGCACTTGCGGAAAGTGTCAGTAGAGGGGTCATAATAACGAATACCGTTGGTAGTGCCTATCCACAGTCGGCCGTTGTGTTGCACAGTAAATGAGAAAATGGAATTTGAGGGCAGTCCGTCGGAAGTGTCATAACTGCGTGTCTTTCCAGTGCGGGTGTTGTAACAGAACAGTCCATTGCGGAATGTTCCTATCCACAAGTCAGAAGTAGCACGGTCAAAGTACAGGCTGTGGACATTAGTTCCTATATTCGGGATTGCAGTAAAGGGCGTTGCTGTGTGCAAGTGCATATCAAGCACGCACATTCCGTTGTCTTCGGTCGCAATCCAAATCTTACCCGGATCAGTCTCTATCATCATTCTCGGCACCTCGCCGCAGATGTTTCTTCCGCCATTGCCCGGTTTCCACCATGCGAATTGGCTGCTGCTGGCAGTCAGGAGGTCAACACCGCCGAAATAAGAGCCCACCCACACGTTGTCGTCTCTGTCGCAGAGGACAGTGTAAACGGAGACATTGTTGAGTTGACTTTGCAATACCTCCTCCGTGTCATCGGGATTGACGACGACAATACCTTTCTCTGTACTGAGCCACACACGGTCGCGGTTGTCCATTGTGATAGCGCGCACAAGTCCGTCGGCAGTGTTCCATGTATCGAATATGTGTCTCTCGCCGGTACGCAAGTCCACACGCATCGCCCCCTTGCCGTTGCGTCCCATCCACAGACGACCTTTCTTGTCGAACAACATGGGCACTATGCCGTCGGTACCGGTCAGGAAGTCGGAATAGTAATCCTCATCCAGATAGGTTATCTTGGTGAGTGCCGCATTGTAGTAGAACACATTGTGGTTGGTAGCGACATAGAGTTTGTCGTGACTGTCGAAAGCAAGCGACACTATAAACTCTGCTGCAAGCGACGGCAGTGTGGTGAACTTGTCCGTCTTCTCGTCATAGACACCCAGTTCGTTGCCGCCATAGAGAATCATGCCACGGTTGTTCTCGACCACCGCAGACACGCCTGACACTGGATAGGTGACGAATCCGTCGGTGGCAGGAGAGTAGCGGCAAAGACCGTTGCTCGTACCTATCCACACACGGTTGCGGCTGTCCACAAAAAGTTTGTTCACGAAATTGCCGGGCAGCGACGTGGGATTGGCGGTGTCATGATAGTAGGTGCGGATGTCGTAACCGTCGTAGCGGCACAGTCCGTTGCGCGTTCCTATCCATATATTTCCGTCGGCATCCTGCGCCAGAGCCTCCACCTGTTGGTGAGGTAGTCCGTTTTCGCTGGTTATATGACGGAAGTGGAAATCCAAAGGGAATGCCATTGCAATTGCTCCGAAGCAGAGCATCAACAGCAATACCGACATTCTGTTTATATGTATGTTTAGCCGCAAACCCGTAAAAATCATGTTGTCGTAGCAGGAAACTGGTTATTGCAAGACGACCTTGTCCGCCTTGCCTTCACCTTTTATTATATATATGCCCTTTGGGAGCATCGCTTTCAGTGCCGCACGGTCAGATGCGGAGGCGACCTTTACGCCGTACACGGTGAACGCCTCAACGGTTTCCGTTCCGTCGGAAGTGCCGTAATCTGACGGCAGAAGTATGCCGGTGGAGGTGTCAGATGCCGGAGTAAGCACAAAATTGTCGAATGTCGCGGTGCTGTTGTGCGTGCGGAAGCCCACACGTCCCGAGATGAACGGCAATGTGTCGGTATAGGTTATAACCGGCGTGGTCATGTCGTTGACATAGCACTTGAATGTGTTTCCCTCTGCCACGACCTTGAGATGATAGGTTGAGCCGGCGGTTATCGTCATGCTCTTGCTTGCCAGTTGCGTCCAGTTGTAGTTCTGTTTGCCAAGCACAGCGCCTGTCGACGACAGTCCGAAGAAATAGCCTTGCAGGAAGTCAGAGCCCGATGAAGCGTCCGTACCGGCTCCTCCGTATGCCGGGTTGTTCACCCTGAAGATAATACCGCCGTTGATATTGCCGCTGAAACTTACGTCCGCCTCAGCCGTAAAGTCGGCAATGCCGAGATAGGAAGTGCCCCCTGAGATAATCTTTCCGTAGTCAGGACTTTTCAGGACACCGCCGCTTATCGTCCATGTGCCCTCCGTGTGTTTCCAGTTTTTCGTCAACGTGCCGCTGAAATCATCTGTTATGGTTTTCGGACTGGCTACTCCTGTGCGGACATTCAGTTCGTAGAGGTCTACCGAACCTTCGTCCACGGTTATCTCAAGCGTGGCATCGCCTTTTGTGAGAGCCACATTGTTGACGGTGAACACACTCCATGCCGAGTTCTTGGTGGGCGGGAGCGATATGCCTGAGACGGCAGTCTCGCCGTTGACCTTTAGGCTAACGGTGGCAGCGGAGGCGGCACGATAACGAAGACCGATGTGGTAGGGGCTCTTTACACGTGGATTGAGCCAGTAGGCGGCATGGTCTCCTGTATCCATGGAGAGATAGTGTGCCGTTCCGTAACTGAGCGTCAGATTGCCAACGGAGGCAGACGTGTCCTTAGTATGCGGGGCTGCGATGATGCCGGGGACAGGCAATGCCGTCTGCGCAAAATTCACGTCCGTGGGGTTGCCGTTGGCTGCCATGTAGGCAAAATCCGCCTTGCAGCCGTCCGCCACATAACCTATGTTGCCTGATATACCGGGGTCGGTGACTGTCGCGCGCAACAGTTCGTCAACAAAGATGCGCACTTCGCTGCTGCGCTTCATGACTCTTATGCTGTGCCAAGCGTGGGCATCGAAATCGCCGACGAGGTCGTATGTGGTCTTCACGGCAGTCTCATCCGGCTCTTCCGAGACGAGTTCGAGTTGTTTTGTAGCGGAGTTGAGGAAAGCCATGCGTCGGGATTGACCGTCGGAAGCATAGACTGCGCCGAAGCGTCCCTCCTCTTCCTCCGAGGCAAGACGGAGAGTAAACTCTGCGGTAAAATCGCCGGTATATGCCTTGTCGGTCTTTGTGGCAACGCACAAAGACTTGTCAGAGGCGGTCTGTGCGAGGTGGTCGGCAAACACAATAGACCATTCTCCGCCGTCGAAAGTCCAGTCCTCCCCTATTTCCTCACGGTCAAAGTAATCGTTGTCGGCTATTGCCGGTGCTGTCTGCTCCCATGTCGTCGGGCCGTAAACCATTAGTTTGTCACCGTTCCACCCCATTCTGTCGATGTTCATATAGCGATAATTGGCACCGCCGGTCAGATTTATGTTGTGGTAACAGAAATAATATGTATCGAGATCAGGGCCTATGACCACCGAACCATGGCCCAATCCGTAAAAGTTGTCGACACCGTCAGTACTGATGAGGATAGGGTTCTGCTCCGCCTGTGACTCGAAACCGTGAAGCGGACTTGTGGCAGACACCGCCAGATTGGTGCGGTAGCCGCGCGACAGATAATGGTTGCCGCAGCAGAAGAGGTAATATTTGCCGTTGTGTTTGAACATCTCAGGGCCTTCCGTCCACTGCCCCGCCATGGCGGAAACGACAGATACATCCGACCCGAACGACAGGGAGGACGGCATGAGAGAACCGCGTATGCCGCCTCCGTTGGCATGGTAGAAATACCATTTGCCGTCATCGTCGATGAAGATATTGCCGTCTATCTCGTAGCCGAGATTTCCGGTGGCACGCACGAACGGTCCTGTGGGACTGTCGGACGTAAGCACATAATGACCGTTACCCGACGGCGAGGACACCATATAGAACTTCCCGTTCCAGTATTTCACCTCTGGAGCATAGGCATAGACAGCCACTGCGTCGGTGCAGCACACCGTGGGCCTGCTCCAGTTGATGAGGTCACGCGACTGCCAACACAACACTTGCGAGGCGTCGCCGGTGCAATACATATAGTAAACGCCCTTGAACTTGAATACGAAAGGGTCTGCCACACCACCGCCAGCCTGCCCTTCAAGTGTGAAAGGGTTCTTCCATGTTTCAGCGTGAAGCGTTGCCGGAACTGCGAAAAGAATGGCTATGACCGCCGAAAAGATATGTTTCTTCATCGTGTATTGGTATGTTTTCATTATGAATTACAGCGGCATTCGGGGTTCATTGCACCAATGGGCACATCAGGAACGAGAAGTTCAGATTTCTCAAAAAGACACGTGTATCCCTGAAACTCTCGGGGTATTCACCGCCGTTTACATAGTCGCCGACGCCCATCTGTGCCGCATCGAGACACAGGTGCACACCGCGTGCCACGCCTGGAGCGGCATCTTCAACCGAAACACCGGCGGAAAAGAGATTTCGTGACTTTATCTCTATTCCACGACCGGCATCGTCCGTAAACCTTATCCAGCGCAAATCGGTGCGCAATCCGTTCTCTTGGGGACGTGAATAACGCCACCCCATGTCATCGACAGTCATGGAATATTCGCCGACAAACTGCGATTGTTGCCGGTCACAGTAGTTTTCCAACGGTCCGCGGCCGAAGAAACTGACGTTGCGCAAACCGTCAGGAACGGCAAGCATCATACCAAACCGTGGAACGACAGCGGTTGACGCACTGCCGGGAAGCATGGAGGCTGTCTGCCCGACAAGCACTGCTCCGTCTTCGGAAATGGTGTATGATACCGTGAGCGACACTTTCTGCGCTGACAGGATGAACTGCGTCTTGACACACACATCCTTGCGCCCGGTGGACGGATTGGCAACTTTGGCAGTGGTAATGCCTTGCAGTTGCATATCAGGACTGCGCCATGCGGAATAAATACTGTCTGCACGTGACGCAAGATCGTTGTCGGTAGGATTGCGCCAGAAATTCGGTTGAAACGGCGACGACGGTGACAAAAGGTCGACACCACCGACATTATACTGGCACATGAAACCTGTCTTGGAGTCGAAGACCACCTTGCAACGCGAGTTGGAGACGGTGGTAAACCCTGCTTTCTCCTTTATCTTCAGTTTGCTGTCCACTGACGGCAGGGCTGAAGACAGGGTGTCCAGAGTTCTGAAATCACGGATGACAAACTGGCTGCGTGCCAGTTCGTGACCTTTAGGCAACAGTCCCTGCGCCTTGTCAAGACGGCAATACACGTTGAGGGCGAGTTCTCCTGTCGGATAAACCTTTGCCAAATCAGTGAGTTTAAGGTTAATGCCAACTATGTCGCCAGCCTTTACTTCGGGTGCGGGGCACGCTCCCTCGCTGACGACTGCGCCATTATTGACCACCTGCCAAGTCAAACCGACATCCGAAAGCGGTTTGTACAGGTTGTCATTGCACAGCGTCAGCCGTCCCACACGCGGTGCCTGCGACAGTACACGCACCCTGTTGAGCAGATAACTCATCTCCACAATACCGGGAGCAGGACCGTTCTCCATATCGGAAACAGCGTCTTCTGGCAGGAAGAAACCTGCGAAGCGCGAATATTTCCCTATCATCTGCACCCACTCATCCATACCTCCGTAACCGTTGCCGCCGGCTCTGACGAGTTCATCTATCACAAGAGGCTTTTCATGAAGAGGGAAGGCGGAATTGCAAAAAGCGTCTGCCGCCTTGGGAGAGATTGCTTTCGGGAAATAAATATCGGCAGCGGGAGTGGCGGCAGCCACACCGGCAAGCATTACAGGACGAGCGTCAGGCAGTGACTTCAACAACTCTGACAGTGCGACAGCATCGCTGTCATTACCGTCAATCGCCGTCGCACTCCACAAAACCACACTCGGATGACCTGCCACGCGATACAAATCGGCGACTTTATCCGCCGTCCTGTCTATTCTTAGAGACGACACGTCAGGACAGAGATAGATGCCCTGTTCGTCGCAAAGCCTCAGCCAACGTTCGTCAACGCAATCAGTGCGGACTGCATTGAGGTTGTTACGCTTCAACAGGGCTATCAGTCCGAGCATACGCTTCACGTCTGAACCGGCAAGCAGACTGTTGATATTGACACCACGCAAAGAGGGCGTGAGACCGTTGACATAGAATTTTCCGTAACGTGTCGCAATGACACGGAAGCCCACGGAACGAGAAACCGTTGCGCCGACACTGCCGCTCTTGTCTTTCGCAGAGATGTTGAGTGTATATAAATAAGGTATCTCGTCACTCCACTTCCCGACATTCTTCACCTCTATATCCAGATTTCTGCTGGTTGCATTGCGCGCATAAGGCAGAGAACCCGAGGCAACCACACTGCCGGAAGCGTCGACAAGACTGTAGTCAACAGCACTGGCGGCATCGGTAAAAAACGTGGCATGAAGAGTGCCGTCTGTGAAACGGGCCTCATCAAGAGTGGCTGCAACACGGAGAGAGTCAATGGTGAGGGCACAGGCGTGACCTATCATCATTGACAGGACGAGAGAGAGGAGAAAGCGGTATCTTGTCATTTTCTATGCAAATTTAATCATAACATACCGTACAGGAAACATTTCCGGCAGTCTTTATCAGTCGGAAATGCTCTATACGAGCAACATCTTGCGAGTCACGACAGCACCTTTGTCGGTGGTGATGCGCAATATCACTATGCCATCGCCTGCCGGCGCATCAAAGCGGTTCTCTGTGTAAGTGGCGAGTTTCCTGCCGTCCACGGAGAATATTTCCGTCTTCACGGCGTTGCCGGAGACGCGCAACTCACCCTTGTCGTATTTTACGCTGATGTCATTGCCGTTGTCTTTCACGTCATAAACGCCTGTCGGGTCGGGCTCAAGCAGCACGAAGTCCATCCATGTCCACGACGCGTCACGCTGGGCATCGGGCATCATGGAGATGACAGGCACATTGCCGCCGTCCTGATTGTCCTGCAACATCACGTTAACACGCATCTTCTGAGTGACTGGAGCGGAAGCAAAACCGAGGTCTTTCCACGGTATGGCAGCCTCCACAATATAGTAACGGTCGGCACTGTTGACTACATAGTGTACATTAGGAAGAGTGTTCGTACCCCATCTGTTCTTTGCCGTCTGTCCCTTGTAGCACACCATATTTCCGTCACGGCGGAAGAGAATGCGGTGTATGCCGTCTACAGGATACTTGTCGGAAGCATAGTTGCAGTCGATGAAAAATGTCACACCGTCACCGTAGGAGTTTGCCAAGAGATGAGGAGTGGTGTCACTTATGCGCGTAGTGAAGTACAAAGAGTCATTGTCATAGGCGAAATCGGCGGTAAAACGCACCTTGTCGGAACTGTGACCGAGCAGCATCTGTGTGGCGTTGGCAAAGCCATAGCCTTCGTTCAGCGTCTGTTTGCCGTCAACGACAGGGTGAGAAAACGGAGCCTGAAACTGCCTTATGGCACGTCCCTTGATCATATCGGAGCGTCCGCTCATGCCTCCTATCGCCACGACTGTGCCCGTATCGATTACGGCAAGTCCGTTCCACAGAGAGTTGTCCGTGCCGAACGGCATGGTAGCGCCACGGAAATATTTCGCGTCTTCGTCACCTACATAGACTATCATTGCCGATTTCGAGATGCCGTTGCCAGTTCCCTGATGCGAGATAATGGTCTCTCCCCAAGGCAGAACACGCAGATACGGCGCACCGCCTTCATAGCGTGTACAGAACGAATAGTCCACTGCCTGCCAGCGGTGTTCCGACGATGTGTCCGCCCAATAGTCGTGCCAGTTGACCGACAACGGACAAGTGACTATCGTGGGGAGGAAGTCTCCGCCGTTAGTCCAGCCGTTGTCCTCAAAGGCGAGGGCTATTGTCTCGCCGTCATGGAGGAGCACTGCCGACGGCATTCCGTCACGGAAGCCTGCACGGAACGACACTTTCTGCGGTGTGCTCCACGTCTGTCCGCTGTCGAAAGAACGGCACATGCTTATCTGTTGTTCCGTCGTTTCCGTGTAAGGACCTTCATCGGCATAATAGAGTTGCACCTCGCCGGAGGGCAGTTGCATCATATACGGTTCCCAGCACCCGGCTTCAGGATAACAGGCGGCATCGTAGACATTTATCTCATCGCTCCATGTCTTGCCGTTGTCGGTACTCCTCTTGCAGCGGATTCCATAGGGACGGTCTTCCGTATAGGGACTGTTCGGACGCGGATTGTATGCCACTATTATCGTGCCGTCAGCCAACTGGATGAGGTCAGGCACACAATTGGGGACATTGTTTGTATTGCCGACGAGTTTCATCGACTCCGACCAGGTATTTCCCTTGTCTGTACTGAAAGCGTAGTTGATGCCGGAACTTTCCGCTACGGCCATGAGACGACCGTCGGCAAGTTCCGTCAGGCGCGGATACCAACCGCTCTTGAACACTGTCTTTCGGGTGGCATTGTCCCAGAAAATGCGTGAACGCGTATATGGTTCGTGCCAGTCCGCCTGCACCGAAAGGGGCAATGCGGCGAATGCCATGGCTACTATAGTGATTACGGTCTTTTTCATTTCGCTTATAATAAAGGTTCTTAACTGTCTATCCTAACAATATTTTCCTAGTCACGACAGCACCCTTGTCGGTGGTGATGCGCAGTATCACGATGCCATCACCTGCCGGTGCGCCGAAGCGGCTGTCTGTGTAAGTGGCGAGTTTCCTGCCGTCCTTGGCGAACACTTCCGTCTTCACGGCGTTGCCGGAAACGCTTAACTCGCCCTTGGCGTATTTTACGCTGATGTCATTGCTGTTGTCCTTTACATCGACAACACCTGTCGGATCGGGCTCAAGCAGCACGAAGTCCATCCATGTCCACGACGCGTCACGCTGGGCATCGGGCATCATGGAGATGACAGGCACATTGCCGCCGTCCTGATTGTCCTGCAACATCACGTTAACACGCATCTTCTGAGTGACTGGAGCGGAAGCAAAACCGAGGTCTTTCCACGGTATGGCAGCCTCGACTATGTAGTAGCGTGATGCATTGTTCACAACACTGTGCAGACCCGAGAGTGTTGCCTTGCCCCATTTGTTCTTGGCTGTCGCACCTTGGTAAGCCACTACAGAACCGTCACGACGGAAGAGTATTCGATACACGCCGTCTACAGGATACTTGTCGGAAGCGTAGTTGCAATCGATGAAAAAGGTCACGCCGTCACCGTAAGAGTTCGCCAGCAAGTTCGGAGTGGCATCACTTATGCGAGAAGTGAAATACAACGAGTCGTTGTCATAGGCGAAGTCAGCGGTGAAACGCACCTTGTCGGAACTGTGGCCGAGTATCATCTGCGTGGCGTTATTGAAAAAGTAGCCCTCCTTAAATGTCTGTTTGCCATCAACGACAGGGTGCGAGAACGGCGCTTCAAACTGCTTTACGGCACGTCCCTTTATCATGTCGATGCGATTGCTCATACCTCCTACTGCCACGATTGTGCTCTCATCAATTACAGAGAGGGAATTCCACAGCGAGTTCTCAGTGCCGAACGGCATGGTCATGCCACAGAACTGCTTTGCATCCTCATTACCTATATAGGTGAGCATTGCAAGAGGTTCCAGTCCGTTGCCGTGTCCTTGGTATGACAGTATCGTCTCTCCCCAAGGCAGCACGCGCAGATAGGGGGCACCGCCTTTATACATTGTGCAGAGCGAATAGTCAATCGCCTGCCAGCGGTTGGAGGACGTTCCGCTCACCCAATAGTTGTCCCAGTTGGTTTCCAACGGACAAGTGACAATCGTCGGCAGGAAGTCGTTTATGCCGCTCCAACCGTTGTCCTCGAAGGCGAGGGCTATTGTCTTGCCGTCATGGAGGAGTGCCGCCGACGGCATTCCGTCGCGATAGCCGGCACGGAACGCCACTTTCTGCGCCTTGCTCCACGTCTGTCCACCGTCGAAAGAACGGCAAAGGCTTATCTGTTGTTCCGATGACGTCAGGTAAGGACCCTCATCAGCAAAATAGAGTTGCACCTCGCCGGAGGGCAACTGCATCATGAATGGTTCCCAGCATCCGTCGCCGAATGTGTAGGAAGCGTCGTTGACGAATATCTCATCGCTCCAAGTTTTGCCGTTGTCGGTACTTCTCTTGCAGCGGATTCCGAAGAGACGGTCTTCTGTGTAGGGCGTACTCGGGCGCGGATTGTATGCCACTATTATCGTGCCGTCAGTCAGTTGGACGAGATCGGGCACGCAGTTGGGGGTGTTGTTTGTATTGGTTACAAGTTTTATGGGGGCTGACCAGGTACTGCCTTTGTCCGTACTGAAGGCTATATCAATGCCTGAGTTCTCCGCCGCAGCCATGAGTCTGCCGTCAGCAAGTTGTATAAGGCGCGAATACCAACCGGGTGTAAACACTGTCTTTCGGGTAGCATTATCCCAGAAAATGCGCGAACGCGTGTACGGCTCTTGCCTGTCCGCCTGCACCGTAAGTGGCAACAAAGCGAATGCCACTGCAAATATTGAAAGTATCGTTTTCTTCATTTCCGTTTATGTTAGTTGGTTTTCATATAGCAAAAAGTAAACAGTAATGCCCCATAGCGGCTGTTGTAAAACTGAAAGGACTGTCCCCACGCTGTGCAGGGACAGTCCCTTAAATCATGGTATGCGGTGAATTTGACACATCAGTTGATGTTGAACACGAACTCGATGTTCGACACTGCCTGAGCCTTGGCATTGTTTGCGGAGGTGCGCACAATGGTGAACTCAGAGCCTGAGAGGTCAGCCGTTGAACCTGATGCCACCTCGCTTGCGCCTGACAGGAACTGTCCCGTACCGTCAAGGGTGTATTCCACAGTGGCATTGGTCAGGTCTGTGCCTGCCGGCAGCGTAAACGTGTATGTCTGTTTGCTCTGGTCGAACGCGTCACGCGACAGCACACCTTTCACGCCATTCACACTTATGGACTTGAATTCCGGATAGATAAGGCAATACAAGGTGTAGTTCTTTATCGTACCGGAATAGGAACGGACGGTGATCTCGTGGTCAAGGGAGAGGTCATAGCGCACCTTGCTTGACGTCACCTTGCCCTTGAGGGCAGTCTTTTCCTCGGAAGTGAGGTTGGCATAGTTGGCAAGTTGCTGTTTGTCTGCCTCTTCAAGGTCGATGAACACAAGTGTAGAGTCGGACGCAATGTCATAGTATATGCGCTGCTTCGTCGGGTTCAGCGCGATGTCACGGCCGTTGTAGACCTGCTTCGTCGGCAGATTGAGCACCCAAGAGTTGTCGTCCACGCTTGTGGCATAGTAGGTATTGGGGGTGATAGTGGTGTAAATATCTTCAAACTCCACAATATCATCGGTCACCGTGACATAGAACGAACAGGTATCCTGACGGAGATTGTCGCCCATATAGGTATCAAACGTCGAAGCGACACACACCACCTTGTAGACGCCGGGAGCCGAATAGGAATATGTGAAATGCCCCTTGTTCACGGCAACTCCCGTTTCCATCTCCGAGCGGTACTCGTAACGGTGTCCCTTATCGCCTGTATATATCGACACAAGATCTGCAACACCCGTGAAATACACTTCCATTGACTGGTTTACAGCCAAGTTGGTGCTGCTTGCATCATACCGTAAGGAAGCCACAGGCTGGCGTGCCTCCACGTTGTCATCGTCGCAGGCAACGAGGGAAAACAGCGCACAAGCCATCAAGGCACAGCTTAATATCTTTTTCATATCGTATAGCATAATGTTCTGAAAAGTGAGTTGTTAATAACCTGGGTTCTGTTCAACAATGCCGTTTGACACGTCTATCTCCGTCTGAGGGATAGGAAGAAGTTCGCTCACTCCCTCGCGGAAGTATGCGCCACGGCGGTTTGCACGGCGGTTGCCGAACTCATGCATCACCTTGGCAGCCTGTCCTGTGCGCACGAGGTCGAAGTAACGGTCCCACTCAAACGCCATTTCCGAACGGCGCTCTTTCCATATCTGGTCACGCATGAAACCGTAGCCGCCTGCCTGATAGAGCACTGTGCTGCTGTTGATAGTGTTCACCTGGCTCTTGCACATATTGAGTTTCTCAAGGGCAGCGGCACGTTCGCCACACTCATTGAGAGCCTCCGCGTATGTCAGAACCACTTCCGGGAAGCGTATGACACGGCGGTTCTTGCCGTTATCGCCCGAGTATTTAGGCTTGTCTTTCTTCGGCGTGTACCACTTGAGGGAGACTACATTTCCCTCTCCTCCCTGCCAGTTCTCACCGTCAAAGGTGGTCGTCTGGTGGTGGATGACGTAATCGCGGCGCGCATCGCCTGTTGCGAAGATGTTGTTTATCAGTTCATCCATTGTAAACATCTTCAGGTTGCCCACATCAAAGAACTCAAGTCCGTAGCCTTCGTTGGTATCGCCGGTCGTGCCGTCGGCACTTTCCTTGAACACAACCTCAAATACCGAACTCTTGCAGAACTCTCCATCGTTGTAGAACTGGAAGCAATAAGCCCACTTGTCACCGTTGTGGAGCGGCGAACCGTAATAGTCCACATACTGCAAGGAGTAGTTCTTGCTTATGTTTGGCAGTGCGTCATCGGGTGATTCGTACTCAGAGGTGGAGCCTTCGAGAATGAGGCGCTTCGGCTTAAACCAGAGTTCCTCACGCAGAGCCTCCCATTCGTCGTCGGTACCTTCCCATTCCAACATCTGGCGATAGGTCATCGTGCCGCCGTCAACGATATATTTTCCGAGGTCAACGACCTCTTCCCATTCCTTGGACTGCACGCCGTTCTCCGCCTTGTACATGAGAACCTTCATCAGGAGAGCCACTGCCGCACCCTTGGTAGCCTTGCCCAGATTGGATGTTCCGCTGTAGGAAGACTCCAGCATCACCGCTGCACGGCGCAGGTCTTTCTCTATGTAGGCGTAACATTCCTCTTTCGAACTGCGGGGAACCACGAGTTCTTCCACACCTTCATTCTCCGGGCGGATTGGCACACCGCCGAAAGACTTCACCAGATTGAAGTAGTAGAAAGCGCGCAAGAACAGAGCCTGTCCGTAGATATTGCGTATCTCCCTGTACTGGCTGTATGAATCCGTAGAGATTTTCACACGGTGAATGTTGTATATAACCTGGTTTGCACGGTGTATACCCTTGTAGTTCACCTGCCAACGCTGCAGAATCCATGTGTTGGAAGTGGTGTAGATGAAGTTCACGAGCTGTCCCATCTGCGAGGCAGTACCCTCGTCAGAGTCATAGACATTGTCGCCCATGCCTTCTCCGAAACGCCATTCCTGGTCATTGTAACTGTCACTCTGGAGCATGTCGTATGTCGCATCGAGAGCCGACTGCATCTTATACTGGGTGTCATAGTAGGTCTTGTCGGTAGCCCTGCCTATCACTTCCTTGTCAAGAAAGTCGCTACAGCCACTCAACGCCACTACCAACGACGCACCAAGCGTAATCTTTATAATTGTCTTGTTCATAGTAGGAGTCCTGTATTAAAGTCCGAGTTTTATTCCGAAAGTAAACGAGCGTGCCTGCGGATAGTTACCTTGGTCCACACCCATACCGAGGTTGTTGCTCTCAGTTCCCGACACACGTCCGACCTCAGGGTCGAATCCGTCGTATGCAGTGAAGGTCAAGAGGTTGTAACCTGTCAGAGACAGTGCCAGACTTGATATCTTCAACTTGGACAGAATGCTCTGTGGGAAGTTGTAAGTTATCATGAGTTGCTTCAGACGCATATAGGAACCGTCTTTCACGAAGAAGTCACTTGAACGGAAGTTGCGCGGAGCATCGCCGCTGTCAAGGTCGGGCACGGTAGCGTCAAGGTTGAGCGGATACCACTCGCGGCCATAGTTCTCAATCTGACCTGACCAGTGCAGCGAGCGCAGATTGGCGATACTGTTGCCGTTTGCACCGTTGTAGAGGTAGTAGTCCATGACATTGAATATCTTGTTTCCTGTCTGTCCCTGGAAGAAGATACTCAGATCAATGTTCTTGTAGCCCACTGCCAACGGAATACCGAACACGAACTTCGGAAGAGGAGAACCCAGATAAGTACGGTCTTCGGCTGTAATCTGGTTGTCGCCGTTGAGGTCTTTCCACCTGAAATCACCGGGTTTGTAGGTCTGTTCGTTGTCCGCACGGCCTGTCTGGTACTGTGCGCTGTTGCGTACTTCCTCCAATGTATTGAAGATACCGTCGGTCACATAGCCGTAGAACGAGCCGATGGGCTGTCCGACTGCCGTCTTTGTGACATAGTCCACGATACTTCCCTCGCTCAGATATGAGCCCCAGATCGGTTCGTTGCCTGTTCCGAGTTTCGTGACTTTGTTCTTCATCCATGTCAGATTGAAGCCTATCTCATAGTGCCAGTCCTTTCCTATGTCGTCACGCCACTTGAAATCATACTCCCAACCGTAGTTCAGAACGTCTCCGGCATTAGTCATCGGAGAGGAATCCAGACCTGATGAACTTACCGTAGGAACGCGCAGGAGCATGTCCGTCGTCAATCTGTTGTAGTATTCAATCGTTGCGGTGAGCCTGTTGTTGAAGAATCCGAGGTCAACACCGACGTTCCAGTTGCGGCTCTTTTCCCACTTAATGCCGTCGTTGCCGAGCACTGTGGCTGTAGAACCCTCCCACATGGTCTCGTTGCCAAGTCCGTAGGAATAGTTGTAGCCCGATGTCAGGTAAGTGTAACGTGACAGCACGTCGATACGGTTGTTACCGAGCAGACCCCAGCCCACACGGAATTTACCCTGTGAAAGCCAAGTAAGGCTCTTCATGAAATTCTCGTTGGAGAAACGCCAACCCAAAGACACTGACGGGAAGAAACCCCAGCGGTTGGACTTTGCGAACATCGAACTGCCGTCTGCACGCACATTTGCCTGCAAGAGGTATATGTCGTTGTAACTGTAGTTGATTCGTCCCAGCAGACCGAGAGCAGTCCACTCGCTGTCAAGTCCGTAGGTCTTGTCGCCCGTGTATGCGCTCGACAGGTAATGGAAAGTGGAGGCGTTGCTCGGTGTACCCTTGCGGTATGACTGTTGCCAACTGTTCTTGTAACCTTCGGCAGTCTGTCCTGCAAGTACGGTAAGTTTGTTGTGCTTGTCGCTCCAGTTGAATGTAAGGAGGTTGTTTATCTCCCACTTGTTCACAGTATTCTGGTATTTGTAGACCTGAGAGAGCGAACTCGGCATCGAGAAGTCCTCGTCCAGCCCCCACACCTCACTGAAGTCGTCGTTGACCTGGTGCGTCGTGTAATAGGAAGCACGGAACTGGTAGGTCAGCAACTTGCACAACTTGGCGTCAAGAGTAAGGTTCATGTCCAGTCGGTTGCGTGCCATGCCTGCATTGTAGCGGTCAAGCACCGCAAGGGGATTGCCGCTGTACCAATAGCCCTTGGCATTGTAGAGGTACTCGTTGGGGCTTTCATAGAGAGCCTGCTTAAGGATACTGCTCGAGCCTTCCGGCACTCCGTCCTGGTCTTCGTGTGTAAATGCCATGTTTGCAGTAAGGTCCAGCCATTTGGCAAGTTTCGTCTTGAAGTTCAGACGGGCGTTCATGCGCTCGAAGTCGGACGTCTTCACGATACCGTTCTCCTTGTAGTAACTTGCGCTTGCAAGTACTTGGGTGTTGTCATTGCCGCCTGATACCGACACAGCGTGCTGTGTCTTGAAGCCGGTACGGGTGATTGCGTCCCACCAGTTCTTCACTCCGTTGTGGCGGATTGTGTCCACACGGTTGAATTTGTTCTGGTCGAAAGCCACAGTTCCGTCAGGCTGGAGCGACATATAGAGCTGTCCCTGATACGAATAGTTGGATTGTCCGGACATATAGTCCTGCATGAGCACATAGTCTTCAAGCCCCATGACGTCGATTTTCTTCCACGGGTTTGACACGCCGGCATATCCGTCATAGGTGACGTGCACCTTGCCGCTCTTTCCGCTTTTGGTCGTGATTGACACGACGCCGTTTGCGGCACGCGAACCGTACACGGCACTCGATGCGGCATCCTTGAATATCTCAACGTTCTCGATGTCATTGGGGTTGAGGTAGTCGATGTTGTCCACGATGAAACCGTCGACAACATAAAGCGGGTCAGAGTCGTTGACAGTTCCGGTACCGCGGATCTTAATGGTGGTGGAACTGCCCGGAGCACCCGTGTTCTGTATAATGTTGACACCGGTGGCACGTCCCTGCAGTGCCTGCAGTGTCGACGATACAGGTGTCTTGTTGATGTCTTTGCCTGAGATTGACGATATTGAACCGGTGATGTCGCTCTTTCGCTGCACACCATAACCGATTATGACAAGTTCGTCAAGTGTTTCCGAAGCCGAAACCAGTTTCGGACTGATGTCCGTACGGCCATTCACCGCCACCTCTTCATCCTTGAATCCCATGTAGGAGAATACGAGAGTGGCATTCTTCGGCACACTTATGGAATAGTTACCATCTATGTCGGAGATGGTAGCGTTTGTTTTGCTGCCTTTTTCCCTCACGGTTACTCCCATGAGAGGTTCGGCTGTCTGCTCTTCGGAGACAACTCCCTTAACGGTGATTTTCTGCGCCAAGGCGGTCAACGAACAGAGTATCATCACCAAGAGCACAGCGGTGATTCTCTTAATTTCGTGTTTTCGCATACGGAATATTGGTTTTTAACGTCATTGTTTGGTCCTTTCGCACCACGGCACACATGCCGTCGTGCTCTCAACGTTCAGTCAAGGTAAACAGGACAGAGGATTTTTGTTTTCCAAAAATGGAGGTGCTCCCTCTTCCGGGAGAGGAGGAAGCACCTCTTTTATATACGGATGGAGTGTCAGCGCACTACCACCTTCTTGCTGCCTACTACATAAACGCCCTTCTGCAGACCTTCAGTAGCCTTGTCGGCTGCCACGTTCTGGCGAACCTGTACACCCTGTGCGTCGTAAACGTTCACCTTGTCAGCAGTCTTGTTGGTGTCTACTGTCTGGATAGCGGTGAGAGCCTTCTGGTAAGGATCTACATAAGCAGGGTCTGTCTTGTCGGTCACGCCGTCATAGATAGGCTCGAGCAAGCCCATGTCACTCTTGCCGTCCCAACCTGTCTTGTGGTAGTCAAAGAGATAAAGTCTGTTGGTTGTAGCAGAGCAATAGAGTATCTGGCCACCGAGGTTGCGCAGTGTGTGCACTGCATCACCTGTAGATGTAATCTGCGGACAAACAATCGGAGACTCCGAAGACTCGTCAAGGCGGTAGAGACCGTTACCGTACTCTGTCGGATTGTCGTTTGCTTCATTGTACCAGTAGAGCGAGCCACCAGCCACGGTAAGTTCCTTCACCCAGTCACAAAGTGTACCGGGACAGAAGTTCATCTGCATGCGCGGTTTCTCTTTGCCGTCATATATCCAGAGTTCACCACCCCAGTTGGTATCCAGTTGCGCTCCATCAAAACCGTGAGCGGCACAGAAGAAATAGTTGCCTTGGAACTCGCAGCCCGGGTCAACATACGCACTGTTGTTGGCAGTAGGCTCTATGTCGTTGATGTCGAATATTACATAGTCGTCAGGTTCTGTGGTGTAACCAGCCAACTCATCGCCAATGTCGTTTGTAGCGACGCGTGACCAGATGCGGCCGAAGACGACTTCACGGCTCGGACCGAAGCAATCGCCGCCCTCACCAATACCGTCGACTACCGCAGGTTTGGAATCCCAAACGAGATATGTGCCTTCTTCCGTTCCGTCAGAAGCGTACCACTCGTTACCTGTATTCGGTGCCCATGCCTTGAACATACAACGCTTGTTGTTGTAGTTCTCCATCTGGTCGATGGCTGAATCGCGTGTGTAGCCCTCAAGACCCTTTGCAGTGGCATCCTGGTTCTCCTCATAGTTGATGTCCTTTACGATGAAAGTGCCTTCCTCCGTACCGTCGGAAACGCAGAGTTCAGTACCGAACTGTCCGTCAGGATTGTCTCCGCGGAAGAACACCTTGCGTCCGACGCGTGCATACTTGTAGTTCTGGTTGGTTGTCTCTTTCGGGTTGACGTCTATCTTCACCTTGTCGGAGATGCGCTGTGTGCCTTCCGGTGTTCCGTCAGTTACCCAAACCCACCATTGAGCGCCGTTGTCAGGGTCGTATTCTGCGCTCTCGTCATCGACAGCACCGAAGACTACCTGTTTCTCGTTCACCTGCATGAAGAAGCGCGGGTCACCGTCACCAACGAGGTAACAGTCTGCCAACTGGTATGTACCTTCCTCCGTTCCGTCGCTGATCCACGGCTCACGGCCGCTGGCGTCAGGACTTACAGCAGAGAAGACCACCTTGTCATTGAATCGTGAAATGTAGGTAGGAGTGGAAGAACCCGTGCCATCGATGATATCCTTCACCATTTTCGTGCCCTCTTTCGTGCCGTCAGTAACCCACAATTCCTCACCGTGGGTCGCGTCTTTTGCGCAGAAGAACGCCTTATAACCCTTTATCGGGTCTCCGGCTATGGTGACATTCTTCTCCTTGTCCATTTTTCGCTCGGTTCCGACTACCATTTCAACTCCATCGGGAAGCAGGTCGATAACCTGACCGACGTTTTCCTGTGCAACAGCCGTGCCGCATGACATGACCAATGCCGCCAAAAATAGATTCTTTCTCATAGCGATTTAAGTGTTTTAAGTAATGAGTAAAAATGTTTTTGAATAAGTAATGATTTAGTGAAAAATTTTGTTTTCCGACGGCAAAGTTAGGTTCTTGCGGAAAACATGCAAGGGAAGAATGTTCACAATGCGTGTATTTTTGTTCAGAAACAGTATTTTCTGAACTTTTTGACAGTTGCTACTACTGCATGATACAAAACAAAAGTTGCGGCGATAACGCCGCAACTCCTATGCTGCACTGCACGCCAGAGCGTAGAGACGAATCTGTTTTATCATGGCGAGAAGACCGTTTGAACGTGTCGGCGACAGATGTTCACGCAGACCTATGCGGTCTATGAAATAAAGGTCTGCACCGAGTATTTCCTCCGGAGTGTGTCCGCTGAGCACCCTTATGAGCAGCGCCACGATGCCCTTTACTATCAACGCGTCACTGTCAGCCCTCAGGTTGACAAGTCCGTTCTCATAGTCACACTGCACCCACACGCGGCTCTGGCAACCGTCGATGAGGTTGTCGTCGGTCTTGTACTTGGCGTCCAGCGCGTCAAGATCGCCCCCGAGGTCGATGAGCAACTGGTATTTGTCCATCCAGTCGTCAAAGTCGTTGAACTCCTCTATTATCTCGTCCTGTATCTCGTCAATTGTCATTTCTCTCCGATTTTTCTATTATGAACAGTTTGTCCGACGGTCTCACCTTGTCGGGAACAGGCAGGCTGACACGCCAACCTTTCTCCGCCGTGTCAACAGACCTCAGGTCATAGCGTATCTCATCGGCATTCAGGTACATCACGCCCGTAGTAGGGCCGGTGACAAGCAGGCGGTCGCCCTTGTGCAGTTCCGTCGCCTCAATCTGGAACTCCGCCACTCCCAACTTGGAAAAGTACTTGATTCCCTTTCCGCAGTACACCTTTTTCTCCGTTGCCACCGAACCGTAATGTTTGTTCCACTCGCCGAGTTTCTGCCCCTGATAGTATCCGTCCCAGAACCCGCGGTTGAACACACGGGCCAGGCGTTCGTCCCACTGGTCTTTCTTTTCCTCTGTGAAAGTGCCGTCGATGACACTCCTTATCGCCTCACGGTAGCAGTTCACCACAGTATAGACGTACTCCGGACCGCGCGCCCTACCCTCAATCTTGAACACGCGCACGCCGCTTTTCATCATCCTGTCGATGAAGCGTATCGTCTTCAAGTCCTTGGGCGACATCACGTATTTGTTGTCTATCTCCAGTTGGGTGCCGGTCTCATTGTCGGTGACGGTGTAACTCCGCCGGCACAGTTGCATACACTCGCCCCTGTTGGCAGACCTTCCGGCATTGTCAAGGCTGAGGTAGCACTTGCCGGAAACGGCCATGCAGAGCGCTCCGTGGCAGAACATCTCTATGCGTATGAGCTTCCCTTTCGGACCGCAGATGTGCTGTTCCTCTATCTGGCGGTATATTTCCGCCACCTGGTCCATGTTCAGTTCGCGCGCAAGAACCACCACGTCGGCAAACCTGGAGTAGAATTTCAGGGCCTCAATGTTGGATATGTTCAACTGCGTGGACAGGTGTACCTCCACCCCGACCTCGTTGCAGTAACTCATCACCGCCACGTCAGACGCTATCACCGCCGTGATTTCCGCCTCCTTGGCAGCGTCAACAATGGCGTGCATGGTGGCGATGTCCTCACCGTATATTATGGTGTTCACCGTGAGATAGGTCTTTATGCCGTGCTCACGGCACGTCTGCGCTATCTCTCGCAGGTCGTCGATACTGAACTTGTTGGCAGAGTGCGAGCGCATGTTCAACTGCCCTATGCCGAAGTATACAGAGTCCGCCCCTGCCTGTATGGCTGCTGCCAGCGACTCGCGCGAGCCTGCCGGCGCCATTATCTCAAAGTCCTTGATGTCCATTTCCTGTCCTTTCCGTCAACTCTGCATCTCATGCAGTTTCCTGTAATATCCGTTCTGGCGCAACAACTCCTCGTGTGTGCCGTGCTCCACTATCCGTCCTTCGTGCAGGACATATATCTCGTCGGCGTTCTTTATCGTAGACAACCTGTGGGCGATAGCCACCGTCGTGCGCGTCTTCATGAGTTTTTCGAGGGCGTCCTGCACCAGTCTCTCCGACTCAGTGTCAAGAGCCGACGTCGCCTCGTCGAGGATAAGGATAGGCGGATTCTTCAGTACGGCGCGCGCAATCGACACCCTCTGCCTCTGACCGCCCGACAACCGTCCGCCGCGGTCGCCTATGTTGGTGTCGTAACCGTGCTCTGTCTCGCGGATGAACTCGTCGGCATTGGCTATCTTCGCCGCCTTCACAATCTCCTCGTCGGTGGCGTTGTCCACTCCGAAGGCTATGTTGTTGCGGAAGGAATCGTTGAAGAGTATTGCCTCCTGGTTGACATTGCCGATGAGCATCCGCAGGTCATGCACACCCAAATCCTTCACATTGATGCCGTCGATGAGCACTTCGCCCTGCTGCACGTCATAATAACGCGGAATGAGATCCACCAGCGTGGACTTTCCGCCGCCGCTCTGTCCGACGAGGGCTATGGTCTTTCCCTTGGGGATGACGAGGTTTATGTCCTTCAGAACCCACTGTCCGCCGTAACTGAAACTCACGTTGCGGAACTCGATACGGCTGTTGAAGTCCCTTATGTGCACAGGATCAGCCTTTTCCTTTATCGCCGTCTCTGCCAGCAGTATCTTGTCTATGCGCTCCATGGAGGCCAGACCTTTCGGGATGTTGTAGCCAGCCTTGGCGAACTCTTTCAGCGGATTGATGATGGAATAGAGTATCACCATATAATATATAAAGGTGGGACCGGACAGCGAATCGCCCCCAAGGACGAGCACGCCACCGAACCACAGCACGATGACAATCATCACCGTACCGAGAAATTCCGACATGGGATGAGCCATCTGCTGGCGCACTGCCACCCTCGTTATCTGGTTCCTGTATGACGTGTTGATGCGGTCGAAACGGCGGTTCATCTTCTCTTCCGCCACGAAAGCCTTTATTATGCGCAATCCGCCGAGCGTCTCCTCCACCTGGCTCATGGTGTCGCTCCATGTGGACTGGGCGGCTATGGAGCGTGCTTTCAGTTTCCTGCCGACGTAACCCATGAACCATCCGAACACAGGGACGAACAGCAGGGTGAACAGCGTCAGTTCCCACGAGATGAGAATCAGCGTGGTGAAATATGCGATTATCAACACCGGGTTCTTGAAAAGCATGTCAAGCGACGACATGATGCTGCTCTCCACCTCCTGCACATCGCCCGACATACGCGCTATGATGTCGCCCTTGCGCTCTTCTGAGAAGAACCCGAGCGACAGCGACGTTATCTTCCTGTAGAGTTGGTTGCGTATGTCACGCACCACTCCGGTGCGTATCGGGATGATAGTCGCCGAGGAGAGGAAGTATGCGCCGGTCTTCAAAAAGGTTGTGACGATGAGGAACAGACCGATGAAAAGCACCGTCGTGGACGCTCCGAAAGACGCTATGAGTTGTTGCACGAAATAGTTCAGGTTGTTCGTCGCCACCTCTTTCAGTCCCGCATCGCCCCACTGCATATACCCTGTGGCGACCACTGCGTCGCCGGTCTTGAAGAGAATCTGCAGTATGGGGATGATTGCGGCAAAGGAAAAGATGTTGAGTGCCGCTGACAGCACGTTGAACACCAGCGACAGCACAAGATACTTCTTGTACGGAGGAACAAACCTCTTCAGCACTTTCAAAAACTCTTTCATCGCTTCTCTACCGCTGTCTGCCCTACCCTTTTATGCGTTCTCCGAAGAGCGTTGCGCTTGTCGAGCCCGTTATCTTCACCCTTACGGTGTCGCCGACGTGCTCGTCGGTCTTGTCAAACACCACCATCTTGTTCTGCGAGGTGCGTCCGCACATCTGCTGGCGCGAGCGTTTGCTGAAACCCTCCACAAGCACTTCAAACTCCTTGCCCTCGTCTTTCTTGTACTGCACGGCGGATATTTCCGTCTGCAGTTTTATCATCTCGTTGAGACGGCGTATCTTTTCCTCCTCGCTGACATTGTCGGGCAGGTGTTTCGAGGCGTATGTCCCCGGACGCTCAGAGTACTTGAACATGAACGCGGAGTCGTATCCCACCTGCCTCATAAGGTCGAGTGACATCTGGTGGTCCTCCACTGTCTCGTCGTGATAGCCCACGAATATGTCGGTGGTTATGGAGCAGTCGGGGATTATGCGGCGTATTGCCGCCACGCGGCCGAGATACCACTCCACCGTGTACTTGCGGTTCATGAGTTTCAGTATCTTGTCAGAACCGCTCTGCACCGGCAGGTGTATGTGCCTGCAGATATTGTCGTGGGAGGCTATGACCTGGAGTGTCTCGTCGCTCATGTCCTTGGGATGCGACGTGGTAAAGCGCACCCTCATGCCCGGCACTGCCTCTGCCACCATTGCCAGCAACTGCGGGAAGGTCACGTCCTCGCCGCCTTCGTCGGTCTTGAGCGCATGATACGAGTTGACATTCTGCCCGAGCAGCGTCACCTCCTTGAAGTTACGGACTTCAAGGTCCTTCACTTCCTTGAGTATGCTCGCCACTTCACGGCTGCGCTCCCTGCCCCTTGTGTAGGGCACTATGCAGTAGTGGCAGAAATTGTTGCACCCCCTCATGATGCTGACAAATCCGCTCAGGCGGTTGCCCGGCATCCGCTGGGGCACTATTTCCTTATATGTCTCGGTTGTCGAAAGTTCTATGTCAATGGCCTTCCTGCCCGTCTCGCACTGTGCGATGAGGTCTGGCAGGTTCATGTAGGAGTCTGGTCCTGCCACAAGGTCGGCGTGGTGATTTTCCAGAAGGTCGTCTTTCACTCTCTCAGCCATGCATCCCAGCACGCCGAGGATTACCTTCCGTCCTTCCTTCTTGTGCAGTGCATGGAGTGTGTCGAGACGATGGTATATCTTGTTCTCGGCATTTTCGCGCACTGAGCAGGTGTTAAGGAAGATGGCGTCTGCGAGGTTTTCGTCCTCGCAGACGTCGTATCCTGCCATTCCCATCACGGATGCCACGACTTCAGAGTCAGCCACGTTCATCTGGCAACCGTAGGTTTCGATATAAAGTTTCTTCATTCAGCCTTTCGGTTTGAATCATTTCGCGGTGCTGCCCGACGCTGCCGCCGCAGCCGCTTTCTCCGCTTTTGTCTCCACGCTCACCACCTCTACGGTGAATATCAGCGTGGAATAAGGTTTGATATTTCCTGCCTGACGCTCGCCGTAGGCCAGTTCCTGCGGTATGTAGAGTTCCCACTTCGAGCCTTCGGGCATCATGCAGAGAGCCTCCGTCCAGCCCTTTATGACCTGGTCGGGACGGAATGACGTGGTGTCGGGCTTGCGCTTGTAGGAAGAGTCGAACACTGTGCCGTCGATCATCTTGCCCTCATACTTCACCGTCACGTTGTCCTCTTTCGTAGCCACCTTGCCCTTGCCGGCGGTGATGACCTTGTACTGCAGACCTGAAGGCAGCGTCACGACACCCTCCTTCATCTTGTTTTCCTCGAGCCACTTGGTGTTTTCCTCGATGTAGGCGGCGTTCTTTATCTTCTTGTCTACAGACTGCCTGTCGTTGACATACTTCGCTGCCGCCTCGGCATCAAACACCGTCGTGTCAGCCTTCGCGCCGTCGATGAAACCTCTGTAGTAGAGTGAGGCGTCGAGAGAGTCGGGCGTGCCGGCGAAAGCCTCCATGTTCTGCGGCAGAATCTGCTTCTGCACCTGTGCGGAAATCTGCACTCCGGCGTTGTAGGCGACATATTTCGGGTCGCTGCCGTTGGCTATTGCGTCATTGAAACCTTTCTCGAAGTCAGCCATGAACATCGTGTCGAGACCGAAACTGCGCTGCAGATAGTTCATCAGACCGCGTGTCGCAGCATATCCTGCGGCATAACTCGTGGTGTCACGGGTGGTGGCAAGGTTGAGCGGAGCAGGCTCTGCCGCCTGCTCCACCTTGTCGGTTTTCTTCTTTTTCTTGTCCTTCTTGTCGCCTGCATTGGCAGTGACAGCGGCACTTGCCAAGATGACAAGCGCCAGGAAAAGTGCCTTTTTCATTTTGCTTCTCTGTCCCTAAGAGTTTACTTCTCTATTCCCAAGAGTTCTATTTTGAACACAAGAGCGGAGAAAGGCTTTATCTGCCCCATCTCACGTTCGCCGTAAGCGAGGTCCTGAGGGATGTAAACCTCCCACACAGAACCGACGGGCATCTTCACGAGAGCCTCGGTCCAACCCTTGATGACCTGGTTTGCACGCATGGTAGCGGGAGTGCCGCGCTTGTAGGAAGAGTCGAACACGGTGTCGTTGATGAGGCGTCCTTCATAGTTGACCTTTACTAATGAGGTGTCGGAAGGTATCGCTCCCGTGCCCTCCTTGATGACTTTGTACTGCACGCCCGAGGGAAGAGTCTTCACGCCCGGCTTCTTCGCGTTGTCGGCAAGGAACTTCTCACCTGCCTTCTTGTTCGCTCCGAAACGCTCCTCAGCCACTTTAGCCTTTATCTGCTGCATCTTTGTCTGGAACACGACCTGTGCCTGCTCCTGCGTCATCACGCCCTTGGAGTTTGTGGCACCGGTGATGAAGCCTGCCATGAAGTTCTTGAGCGAAATTGTCTTTGTGGAGTCTTCGCCGAAGATTTCGCGGTTGATGCCCGGCATCATCTGCGTGCTTATCTGCTGGCCTATCTGTATTCCGGCGAAGTAAGCGGACTTCTTCTTGTCGTCACCCACGTTTACGCCGTCGTTCAAACCCTTGATGAACTGGTCGATATAGGCTGTGTCCATGCCCATACGGCTCACGAGATACTCGCGCAAGCCCTGTGTCTGCGCCAGACCGATGGCATAACTCATCGTGTCAACGTCGTCCTTCAGGTTTGCTTTCGGAGTGGAGTTGCCGCATCCCGAGAACGTTGCGGCAGCGGCAGCAACGACTGCCGCGATTACTAACTTTTTCATTTTGTATTGTTTGTGTTTGTTGTTTATGTTCCGTTTACACCGCTTCTGCCGGCGGAATCACTTCACCTTGATGAGTTCAACGTCGAAGACGAGTGCGCTGAACGGCGGTATCGACGCTCCTGCGCCGCGCTCTCCGTAGCCCAGGTGGTAAGGTATGAAGAAGCGGAACTTCGCTCCCTCCTGCATCAGCTGCAGTCCTTCGGTCCATCCGGCGATAACCTGGTTGAGCGCAAACGACGCCGGTTCGCCGCGCTTTATGCTCGAGTCGAACATCTTGCCGTCGATAAGCGTACCCTCATAGTGGCACACCACGGTGTCGGAAGCGGACGGTTTCTTGCCGTTGCCCTCCTTTATCACCATGTACTGCAGACCGCTCGGAGTCACATGAACGCCGTCCTTGGCGGCATTGTCGGCAAGATACTTCTCGCCGGCAGCCTTGTTTTCCTTGAAACGGTCAGCGGCAGCGGCGCGCTGTTTCGCCTCCTGTGCCCTGAAAAACTCCTGCACAGTGTCCTGAGCGTCGTCGTCGGAGAGTTTCTTGTTGCCTGCAATCGCATCCTTGATCGCCTGTGCGAAGTCGTCGATATTGAGGTCTTCGGCACCCATGTCCTTCAGTTGGGTGCCTATGCCCAACCCTAAAGCGTAACTTACTTTGTCCATTTTCCTTTTATTTGATTTGTTGTATTTCCCAAAAATCCGCGCACGCACGGAGCGCACACAATCATGCAAAATTACCAATTTTATTCCTTTTTCTCCGTCACGCGCTGTGCTTATTATGTATTTTTAGTAAATTTGCCCTGTCTTTAAGCCACTGCGACAATGAAGAAAATCGTATTCCTGACAGGGGCAGGCATGTCTGTGGAGAGCGGATTCAAGACTTTCCGCGGCAGCGACGGTCTGTGGGAGAACTACCCTGTACAGCAGATAGCGACCCATGAGGGCTGGATTGCCGACCCGGAACTGGTCACCAAGTTCTACAATATGCTGCGCCGCAAACTCTACAAGGCGCAACCCTGCGAGGGTCACCGCCTTGTGGCGGCGCTGGAACAGAAATTTGACGTGACGGTGATAACCCAGAATGTCGACAACCTGCACGAGAAAGCCGGTTCGACAGACGTTATCCATCTGCACGGAGAACTCTCCAAGGTGTGCTCATCACGCGATCCGTACAATCCGCACTTCATCCGCGAACTGCCCGAGGACGACTGCGAAGTAGTGCCGGGCACCAAGGCCGGCGACGGTTCGCTGCTACGGCCGTTCATCGTGTTCTTCAACGAGAACGTGCCCATGATCGAACCGGCTATCGAAAAGGTGCAACAGGCCGACATATTCGTCATCATCGGCACCTCGCTCAATGTCTATCCTGCCGCCGGACTGTCCGCTTTCGTCCGTCCGGGAGTGCCCGTCTACCTCATCGACCCCAACGACGTGGGCGGCAATCCGGGCAACGGTGTGATTCACATACGCAAGGGAGCGTCGGAAGGTATGCGCGAACTGTGCCAAATGAAAGACTTTTCCCTATTCTGAAAAATCCCGACAAAGTACCTCCGAAAACTGCCCACGCAGGTCAGCAACACGACTTTCGCTCCCAAAAACCGCCCAAAACGACGGTTAGCACAACCGTTTGTATTTCAGTAGAGTACAGACTTTACAAAACGAAAGCGGCACTTTCGTTTTGTAAAAGCACCGTTCTTGCATTCCAAAAGCACCGTTCTTGCTCTCCAAGAACATAGTACATGGTATAGTAAAAGCGGTGTTTTCAGCGTGTAAAAGCGGTGCTTTTGCAAAGCCGCACAATCCTTTCAGGTGTGCAAAAACTGCAAATCTGCACAAAAGGTCGGTTTTGTGCATAAAATCTTCTCCCAGATTGCAAAAAATCCGTGAACTTTTTTCGTGACTTATTTTTTACACTTACATTCTCTATTTTCCCATCTTTCAATATTTCAATCTTTCCATTTTTCGTTTCCCAACCGCCTCCCGGGCGTTGAAAAAACGAAAAATTCGTTGCGAGATGCGCATTTTAGGGATTTCGTTCGTACCTTTGTATCAATTATGATTACGCCGTTTGACATAGCCTGTATGCGCCGTGCCATGACCCTCGCACAGAGAGGCGAGGGGCACGTCAACCCCAATCCGCTCGTCGGGGCAGTCGTTGTGGGCGGCGGCGGACACGGCAACGGCGACATCATAGCCGAGGGCTGGCACCACCGCTACGGTGACCTGCACGCCGAGCGCGACGCTTTCCGCATTGCCGATGCCGCCGGAGCGGACTGCATGGGGGCGACAATGTATGTCACACTGGAACCCTGTTGCCACCACGGACACCAGCCCCCGTGTACCGAGGCGATAATAGAGCGCGGCGTGAAGCGTGTGGTCGCAGGACTGGCTGACCCCAATCCGCTCGTCGCCGGCAAGGGTCTGCGGCAACTGGAAGACGCCGGCATCGAAGTGGAAATGATAGGTTCCACCGACGAGGGCAAGGTTCTGGAAAAGGAACTGCGCTACCAGAACCGTGTCTTTCTGCACCACATGACTTCTTGGAGACCGTGGGTGACGATGAAATACGCCATGACGCTCGACGGCAAAATATGCACTTCGTCGGGCGATTCGCGTTGGGTGAGCGGCGAGGAGTCGCGCCGCCGCGTCCACGAAATGCGCAACGAGTATATGGCAATCATGTGCGGCATCGGCACAGTGCTCGCCGACGACCCGATGCTCAACACCCGGCTGGAGGGCAGGAGCGACACACGCAACCCCATAAGGATTGTCGCCGACCGCCGGCTCCGGATGCCTCTGGACTGCCGCATGGCGGCTACCGCGAAAGAGATACCCACCATCGTGGCACACGGCGAGGGCATCGACAACGGCAAGAAGGCGGCTCTGCAGGCACTGGGAGTGCGCACTTGGGAGTGCAACTCGCTGAAGTCGCTGCTCGGGAGGATGCACACCGAGGGCATCGACGGCATGATACTCGAGGGAGGAGGTACACTCAACGAGGCTTTCATCCGCGAGGGACTGGTCGACGAGGTGTTCGCCTTCATCGCCCCTAAGATTGTAGGGGGCAGCGAGGCGAAGACTCCCGTGGAGGGCGAGGGCATCATGCGTATGGCGGAGGCAATGAAATTGAAAGATGTAAGGATTGAAAGACTGGAAGACGACATCTTGATTAAGGCATTATGTTCACAGGAATAATAGAAGAATTAGGCCATATAAGGAGCATCCGCCGGGGCGTGAGGAGTTTCACGCTGGCGGTGGACGCCACGGAGATAATGCCTGACGTGAAGGTGGGAGACAGCATCGCCACCGACGGAGTGTGCCTCACCGTGACATCGATAACGCCCGACGGTTTCACGGCCGACGTGATGCCGGAGACAGTAAACCGCACCGCCCTGAGCCGCCTGCAGGTCGGCAGCGAGGTGAACCTCGAGCGTGCGCTCACGCTGAACGGTCGTCTCGGAGGGCACATCGTCAGCGGACACGTGGACGGCACCGGCTTCATATCCGCCATAAGGCGCGACGACAACGCCGTGTGGCTCACCGTCAACTGCGACGGAAGGCTCTTGAGGTACATAGCGGAAAAGGGTTCGATAACCATACAGGGCGTGAGCCTCACCGTGGCACAGGTCTTCCCCGACGGCTTTTCGGTAAGCCTCATACCCCACACGCAGAAGATGACGACGCTCCATTCAGCCCGTGAAGGCGACACGGTGAACCTTGAGACCGACGTGATAGCCAAGTACACCGAGCGGTTGCTTGGCATCGATGCGGACAGAAACGAATCATTGACAGAAAAACTCAAACGTTTATGAACACGATAGAAGAGGCTCTCGCCGCACTGCGCGAGGGCAAATGCATACTGGTAGTGGACGACCCGAACCGCGAGAACGAGGGTGACCTCGTCTGCGCGGCGGAGTTTGCCACCACGGCAAACGTCAACATGATGGCGTCACTGGCAAAAGGCCTGATCTGTATGCCCATGAGCCGCGAGATCTGCAACAGGCTCAACCTGCCGCAGATGGTGGCGAACAACAGCGACAACCACATGACGGCGTTCACCGTGAGCATCGACCATGTGTCGACGACGACAGGCATCTCCGCCGTGGAGCGCAGCATCACCGCCATGGCCTGCGTGGCTGACGGAGCGCAGCCGACGGATTTCCGCCGTCCGGGACACATGTTCCCGCTCCAGGCAAGGGAGGGCGGAGTGCTCGTCAGGAGCGGACACACCGAGGCGACGGTGGACCTCTGCCGACTGGCAGGACTGAAAGAGTGCGGCCTGTGCTGCGAAATCATGCGCGAAGACGGCACCATGATGCGGCGCACCGAACTGTCGGAGTTCGCCAAGGAGCACGGTCTCGTCATGGTTTCCATTGCCGACCTCATCGCCTACAGGCGCAAGACGGAGCGGCTGACAGACCGTGTGACCGAGGCGGAACTGCCCACCAAGTACGGCACATTCCGCGCCTACGGATATGTCAACCGCGTCACCGGCGAGCACCATGTGGCTCTTGTCAAGGGCGATGTCACCACTGACGAGCCGGTGTTGTGCCGCGTGCACTCCGAGTGTCTTACCGGCGACGCCTTCGGAAGCCTGCGCTGCGACTGCGGAGAACAGTTGGCGGAGGCTATGAGACGGATTGAAAAGCGAGGCAGGGGCGTGCTGCTCTATCTCCGCCAGGAGGGTCGCGGCATCGGACTTATAAACAAACTGAAGGCCTACAACCTGCAGGACCACGGCATGGACACCGTGGAAGCCAATATCGCACTGGGCTTCGCCGCCGATCTGAGGGAGTATGGCACAGGGGCGTCGATACTCGCCGACCTCGGCATACACAAACTTCTGCTCATGACAAACAACCCGCTGAAGATACAGGGACTTGACGGTTTCGGACTGGAAGTGGTGGGGCGCGAGCCCATAGAGATGACCTGCAACGAGAAGGACGAGTTCTACATGTACACGAAATATGCCAAGATGGGGCATCTGCTGCACGTCACCGACATCAAGTCGATACTCGCCAAGCACGCCAAAATGACAGAACAGAACGAAGAAAAGAAACAATAGACATTATGAAAGTACTGGAAGGAAAACTTATCGCGGAAGGACAGAAGATAGCAATCGTGGCTTCCCGCTTCAATGATTTCATCGTCTCTCACCTGATAACGGGCGCAGAGGACTGTTTCGTGCGCCACGGCGGCAACACGGATGACCTCACCCTCGCCTATGTGCCGGGGGCTTTCGAAATTCCGCTCATGGCGAAGAAACTCGCCGAGTCAGACAAGTATGACGCAGTAGTCTGCCTCGGTGCAGTCATAAGGGGTGCAACGCCGCACTTCGACATGGTGGCAAATGAGTCGGCAAAGGGCATCGCCTCCGCCGCAATGACATCAGGAGTGCCGGTTCTCAACGGCATCCTCACCACCGACAGCATCGAACAGGCGGTGGAACGCGCCGGGACAAAGGCCGGCAACAAGGGTGCCGACGCCATGATTTCCGCCATTGAAATGGTGAATCTCGGCAAACTGGCGTAACATAAATTGGGAAAACGAGACATGGGCGCAGTCAGATGACTGCGCCCATGTCTGTAATAAGGAAAGAGAAACCGCACTTGCGGCATTCCCCTTATGTTATTTTCGTGTCAGAGGGCGACCCTTCCTATGCCCTTCATATCAAGCGCCACCTGCACGCCAAGAGCCCTGAACACCCTCATCATGGATGAAAAGGTTATGCTCTTACCGCTCTCCAACCTGCATATTTGGGAACGTTGCACTCCCATGCGCTCTCCAAGTTCAGCCTGAGTGAGGTTGTTCGCCTCCCTCGCCCGTTTGATTGCCTCGCCCACACGGTAGGCTTGTAGTTCGGCAGCCAACTTCCTTTCGTACTCGTCACGTTCGGGTGTGCCGACCGGACCGAGTACTTCATCTTTCGCTTCCTGTAGCGTCGTCAGTTTCATACCTTCCTTTATTTTTCCTCATAATACTTTTTCCGCAAAGCCTCTGCCCTCGAAATCTCCTTCGAAGACACTTTCCACGTCTTCTTGACAAACCCGTGAGTAGCCACTACAAGCCGTTTCTCCTGTTCGTCCCAAAACGCCAACAGGCGATATTGCAACCCATTGTAAAGAGTACGAAACTCCCACAGATCTGCGCTGCCGTCCAGTTTCTTGAACAATTCACTACTACTGAAACCGCCACACACCTTGTCTGCATTGTAGAAAATCTTTTTCTGTGCAGCCAAAGGGAGGGAGTGGATAAACTCCATAGCCTCGTCCATATAGACTATATCAAACAGATTGTCTTGTGACATGACACTCGTTGTGTTACGCAAAAGTACATAGAGTTTACCAAATGCGCAACAAAAGACGGTTATTTTTTGCTGCCATCCCACATAATTTCATGTTTTTGTATATGTTTGACGGATATCGTTGACCGGTGAAATGGCAGACATTATACAACAGAAGTCCCTGTCTTGCAAGACAGGGACTTCTGTTGTATTGTTTCGTTTCTGCGATGCCGCCAGCCTTAATCCCTTCTTGCCCCGAAGATGCGGAGCAGATAGAGGAAGAGGTTCACGAAGTCGAGATAGAGGGAAAGTGCGCCTATGAGGGCTATCTTCTGCGCACTCTCGTCCATGTAGTCGGCTTCGGCGAGCATCGCCTTTATCTTCTGGGTGTCCCAAGCGGTCAACCCGACGAACACGAGCACGCCGACATAACTGATGATGAGGTCAAGCCCGGAACTGGCAACGAAGAGATTGACCACCGTGGCGATAATCAGACCGATGAGAGCCATGAACATCAGTTTGCCCATCGAACTGAGATCGGTCTTGGTGAGCGCGCCGTAGGCTGACATCACGGCGAACGTTGCCGCACAGATGAAGAATGTCGTGGCTATCGACGACATGGTGAATACAAGGAAGATGCTTGCCAGCGTGACACCGTTGAGTACCGAGTAGCCGACGAACATCAGCGTGGCAGTGGTGAGGGAGAGCCTGTGCAGGCGTGCCGAAAGGAGCATCACGACCGCCAGTTCGGCGACGATCAGCCCGAAGAACACCAACTTGCTGCCGAAGATAAGGTTGAGCAGGTTGGGGCTTATGGAAACTCCGTAGGCGGTAACGCCGGTGATGGCGAGTGCCATTGCCATCCATGTGTAGACCTTTCTGATAAGAGCGGGGACGGCGATGCGCCTCCCTTCGAGTTGGTCAATCTGTCTGTAAAATTCGTCTCTTTCCATTTTCTGTCGTTTTAATTGTCGTTTTTGTCGCCTGCAAACGGTGCAGGGCTATCTGCAACACTACATTCAAATAGCGTGCCAACGGCGTTTACATTTCACGAATCCAGATATTCCGGAAACTTATCGGGGCACTTGGATCACCGTGCGACTGCAGTCTGATCGGACCGTTGCCGTGTTTCACTGTGCGCGGCAGACCGATATACTCCGTCGTCCCGTAGATTTCGGTGTGGTTCTGCACTACAACGCCGTTGTGGATTATGGTGATATACGGACGGTAGAGGTATGTGCCGTCAGCCTTGAACACAGGAGCGGTGTAGATGATGTCGTAGACGTTCCACTCGCCCGGCTTGCGCATGGCATTCACGAGCGGTGCTGTCTGCTTGTAGATGCCTGCCGCCGCACCCTGCACATAGGTGTCGTTGTCGTAGCAGTCGAGTATCTGCACCTCGTATTTGTCCTGCATGAACACTCCGCTGTTGCCGCGTGCCTGGCTCTCGCCGGTAATTCCCTCGGGCACTCTCCACTCAATGTGCAACTGGTAACTGCCGAACTCACGGCGCGTCACGATGTCACCCGTGCTCTTGTCCACTGTCATTATGCCGTCGGCAACCTTCCAACCGGCAGGTTCGCCGTTGTCCTTGCGCCACTCGTCAAGATTTGTTCCGTCGAAGAGCACAATGGCATCCGACGGTGCTGTGCAGGTGTTCTGCGCTCCCGGAGTGACTTTCTTGGGCTGCGGAGTCCAGTTTTCGGTCATCTGCGGACGCATTCCCTCCGCCTTGGGATACTTGGCTGCGAAGGTGTCGTATGCCTTGTTGACCGTGGCAACGCTGGTTTTCACCGTCTCGAACATGTCTTTCACGCCGAAGCACTCTATCGTCAGCCAACCGTTGTAGCCCGCTGCCAGCAGGCGTGTGATGAAAGTTTCCGTGGGGATAACGCCTGTGCCCACAGCCACGGAGGTCAGGTCTGTGGCGGACTTGCGGTCTTTCAGGTGGACGTGACGTATCTTTCCGTAGTTGTGTTGCTGTGCTTCGAGCAGGTCTTCACCGCACGCAAGGTAGTTGCCGGTGTCAAGATTGAGGCCGAGAGAAGGCACTGCGGCGAACATACGGTCAAGGAGTTTGGTGTTGTGGCAGGGTGATTGCGGATTGTCATAGTCCTCCACTACCACTTCCCTACCCTCCGTCGCGGCGAGTTTCACGAAGCGGTTGATGCGTTTGTAGAGTGCGTCGTAGTCAGCGGCAGAGGCGTTCTTGTCCATCATGCCGGGGATCAACAACACCTTGTTGTAGTTGTTGTCGCGCATGAACTTGAGTGTCTGCGCCGTCTCTTTCTCCATGTCTCCCTTGGTAAGGTCAATGTGCGCGATGACGCAAGAGTGCCCAAAGCCCACCTCATCGAGTGCTTTCAGTTTGGCGGCGTCCATTTCCACAGGCACGTCAGCACCTGTCACACCGAGGTCAAAGACCTTTTGCGCAGCCTCCTTGAATGTGATTTTCTGTTGACGTGCCACCTCATTGATGTGTGCGGCAAAGAGTGAGATGCGCCTGTCTCCCTGCGCCGAAGCAGTGAGGGCGAAGAACAGGGACAGCAGCAATGCGATTTTCTTCATACGGCTGAGATTGTTTTGTGTTTGTAACTTTATTGTTTCGGTTTGCCTGCGGACACTTGTCCGTATTGCGCAAAGTTAGTCTTTTTTTCCGAAAAAGGGACTTGTACGTCAGAACGTTAATACTTTTTTACTAACTTTGCCCGATAATGAGTATCAGAGAACTGACATCACGCCTGTCGGAAGTCTACGACCGGGGCGAGGCACGCGCCGTCTTGAGGATTGTAATGGAGAGCGCTTTCGGCCTGTCATGGACGGACGTGCTGTGCGGAGCGGCGGAAAACCTGTCGCCGGAGCAGTGCCGTCGGCTGGAGGAAATCATGCTCCGGCTGGAGAGTGGCGAACCTGTGCAGTATGTGTTGGGTGAAGCCGTGTTCTGCGACCGCACTTTCCACGTCGGGCCAGGAGTGCTCATACCGCGTCCTGAGACCGAACTGCTTGTCCGGGAATGCCTGTCGGGTGCGGCGGAAATGGGGCAAAAAGAACCCTGCACGGTGCTTGACATCGGCACAGGCAGCGGATGCATCGCCACGACAATAGCCCTCGAGCGTCCCCATTGGACTATTGTCGGGTGGGACATAAGCGACACCGCCTTGCGCACAGCCGCCGGAAACGCCGCCCGATTGGGCGCTGACAACGTGACATTCAGCAAGGTTGACATCCTCAAAGAGGATATCGGAGGCACACGAAATTTTGACATCATCGTGAGCAACCCTCCTTACATCTGCGAGAAAGAACGCATTGACATGGAAAGCATCGTGACAGAGCACGAGCCCGGGGAGGCTTTGTTCGTGCCCGACGACGACCCCCTGAAGTTCTACAAGGCAATAACCGCTTTCGCCACACGCAGCCTCAACAAGGGCGGAAAACTCGCCTTTGAAATCAACATGGCATATTATAAGGAGGTGGAAGAGTTGCTCCGCAAGGCAGGATTTCATGATATTGAGGTAAAGAAAGACCAGTTTGACAATTACAGGACTGTGGGAGGACACTTATGACGGAACAACAGATACTCGCAAAACTCACCGCCCTGTGCTCGGGAGCGGAGCACTGCTCTTATGAAATGACGGAAAAGATGCGCCGTTGGGAGGTGGACGAGGCTACACAGGCACGCGTCATGGAATACCTGACAAGGGAGAAATACGTGGACGACAGCCGTTTCTGCCGAGCGTTCATCAGGGAAAAGATGCGGTTCAACAAGTGGGGCAGACGCAAAATAGAACTCGCTCTGTACCAGAAAAGGATTGACAAGAGCGTTTCCGCCGAGGCTCTCGACGAGGTGGACGCCTCCGAATACGTCGCCATACTGCGCCCCATGCTGAAACAGAAAGAGCGTGCGGTGAAGGCAAACAGCGAGTATGAGAAGAACATGAAACTGATAAAGTTCGCCATGAGCCGCGGTTTCACTTTCGACGTCATAAAGGAATGTCTCACAGGCGACATGGACGAGATTGACGAAGAGCCATGTTGACCGCCCTGCTTGACTTCATCTCGCCACGCGCCTGCCGCATTTGCGGCAAGCGGTTGAGCACCGCCGAACAAGAGATTTGCACCGTCTGCAACAGGCATTTGCCACGCACCCGATATGCGGAAACACCCTATGACAACGACATGGCGAGGCGTTTCTGGGGACGTTTTCATGCCGAGCGTGCTGCGGCTCTGTTCTTCTACGAAACCCACAACTCGCCAAGCAAACTCATCTACGACCTGAAATACCACGGCAAAGAGGAACTCGGGGAATGGTTAGGGAGAGTTACCGCCGAGGAATTTGCGGCAAACGGCTTCTTCGAGGGGATTGACATGATAGTGCCGGTGCCCATAACGTGGCGGAGAAAATGGCACAGAGGCTACAACCAAAGTCTCGCCATAGCGCACGGAGTGGCGGAAGTGACCGGGCTGCCAGTAAGCGCCAAGGCGTTGGAACGGACACATTTCAACAGAAGCCAGACCCAACTGTCGGTGTCGGAGAGAATGGAGAATGTGGCGGGAGCGTTCCGCCTGCGGCGAAAGGACGGCATTGTCGGGCGGCATATCCTGATGGTCGATGACATCGTAACCACCGGCGCAACGGTCAGCGAGTGTGCGAAGCAACTGGAAAAAGGCGGTGCGGAGAAGATAAGCGTCATGTCAATAGGATGTACAAAAATCTGATTTAATGCACCTTTGTCGCATCTATTTGCTACCTTTGCATAGGTTTTTCACTTAACATATTGACCACATGGATTCTATAAAGAAACAGTTTGCAACCAAACTACTTGGCATAAAAGCCATTAAACTGCAGCCCAACGACCCTTTCACCTGGGCATCCGGCTGGCGTTCACCGATATATACCGACAACCGCAAGACGCTGGCTTACCCCGAGATACGCTCTTTCGTAAAACAGGAACTCGTGCACCTGGTTCACGAGAACTTCCCCGAGGCTGACGCCGTGGCAGGTGTTGCCACCGGAGCAATAGCACAAGGGGCGCTCGTGGCGGAGGAATTGGGAATGCCGTTCTGCTATGTGAGGTCGAAACCAAAGGACCACGGCATGGGCAATCTCATAGAAGGCACACTGCCGGAAGGCGCAAAAGTGGTGGTCATAGAGGACCTCATATCCACCGGAGGGTCATCACTCAAGGCGGTGGAGGCACTGCGCCAGGCAGGTTTTGAGGTTGTCGGCATGGTGGCAAGTTACACTTACGGCTTCCCCGTGGCGGCGGACGCCTTCAAGGCTGCAGGCGTCAAACTCGTCACCATCTGCGATTACGATGCCACAACGGAGATTGCCGCCGAGGTGGGATACATCAAACAGGAAGACCTGGAGGTGCTGAAGGAATGGCGCAAGAGCCCTTCCACATGGATGCAGGACAAGTAAAGGGCAAACGGAAACACTGATTATCCCACACAAGAAGATGAAAGAAAGCAGTTCTGTAAAGCCCGTCAACGCTCCCGTGGAGCGTGTCTACGCCACCCTGTCAAACCTCGAGAACCTGCGTCCGCTGCTCGACAAGGCGCAGAATGACGAGAACCTGAAAGAGAAAATACGCGAATCGGGACAGCCCAACGCCCTCGACGCCCTCGCAAACATAACGCTCACAAACGACAGCATAAGCGTTCCGGCGGCAATGATAGGGTCTGTCTCGCTGAAAATAGTGGAGCGCGAGGAGAACAAATGCATAAAGTTTGTCACCGAGAAATCACCGATAAACGCCACCCTGTGGATACAGGTGCTGCCGGTGACCGACACCACCAGCAAGATGAAACTCACCGTCGACGCCGACATACCGTTCATGCTGAAAGCCATGATAGGTTCGAAACTGAAGAACGGAATAGAGCAGGTGGCAGGCGGACTGGCAATGATAAACTACTGACAAAACCCATTCAACACACCGACATGGCAGAGAACAACGGCACGACGGCCAACAAACTGTGGTCGAAAGGATATGACATCAACTCCGAGATAGAGCGTTTCACCGTGGGAAAGGACCGCGAGATGGATCTCTATCTGGCGAAATACGACGTTCTGGGCAGTATGGCGCACATCACGATGCTCGAGAGCATCGGACTGATTGGCAAGGACGAACTGCCCGTGTTGCTCGCTGAACTGAAGAACATCTACGCCATCTGCGAGCGCAGGGAGTTTGTCATAGAGGACGGAATAGAGGACGTGCACTCGCAAGTGGAACTGATGCTCACGCGCAAACTGGGCGACATGGGCAAGAAAATCCATTCGGGCAGAAGCCGCAACGACCAGGTGCTCGTCGATCTGAAACTATTTACGCGCTCCGCACTGAAAGATATCGTTACCTGCGTGGACGACTTGTTCCGTGAACTCATACTGAAAAGCAACCAGTACAAGAACGTGCTGATGCCGGGATACACGCATCTGCAGATTGCCATGCCGTCGAGTTTCGGCCTGTGGTTCGGCGCTTACGCCGAGAGCCTGACCGACGATATGCTGTTCCTGCAGGCCGCCTACAAGATGACAAACCGCAATCCGCTGGGGTCGGCCGCCGGTTACGGTTCGTCATTCCCTCTCAACCGCCAGATGACAACGGACCTTCTGGGCTTCGACTCTATGGACTACAACGTGGTGTACGCCCAGATGGGGCGCGGCAAAATGGAGCGCAACGTCGCCTATGCCTTGGCTTCCGTGGCAGGAACGGTGGCGAAGATGGCTTTCGACGCTTGCATGTTCAACAGCCAGAACTTCGGTTTCGTGAAACTGCCCAAGGAGTGTACCACCGGCTCTTCCATTATGCCGCACAAGAAGAACCCCGACGTGTTTGAACTGATACGCGCCAAGTGCAACAAGATACAGGCTCTTCCGCAGCAGATACTCCTGATAATGAACAATCTGCCGGTGGGTTATTTCCGCGACTTACAGATGATAAAGGAAGTGTTCCTGCCTGCTTTCGACGAACTGAAAGACTGCCTGCAGATGGCGGCATACATCATCAACCGCATGGAAGTGAACGAACACATACTCGACAACCCGATGTATGACCCGATGTTCTCTGTCGAGGAGGTCAACCGTCTCGCCTCTGAGGGTATGCCGTTCCGCGATGCCTACAAGAAAGTGGGACTTGACATAGAGGCTGGAAAATTCACTCCCGACAAGAACATACACCACACCCACGAAGGCTCTATAGGCAACCTGTGCAACGACCGCATAGAGGCTCTCATGCAGAAGGTGCTCGACGGTTTCCATTTTGAAAAGGTCGAAGATGCCGAAAAGAAACTTCTTGCTTAGTCTGTCCGCCTTTCTTGCGTTGTCATCGTGCACCAATATGATGGACGAATACTGCCACCGCCCCTGCTATGTGGTGGTAAACAACGCCGAGCATGTGGACGCAACGCTTGAGGCAGCGATGAACAGCCTGTCGCCGGGGGTGTTTTGCCTGATACGCAAGACCATGTCCGGCGGAGCATGCCAATTTTCTTTTTCCTCCAACACAGGACTTTCCTCGTCATCACTGTTCACCGCCAAGGAACAGCGCATGACACTTATCTTCGGCCTGAACAACGGAGTGATTGTGGGATACGGCAACGCCGACTATCCCGCAACGTTCTACGCCTACGACTATGAGTGCCCCAACTGCTTCGACCCGGATGCCGTTCCCGTGAAGAGCAAGCCGCTCACGATGGACGAGAAGGGCCATGCCACCTGCAAGGTGTGCGGCAGAGTGTACGACATGAACAACCGCGGATACATCATAGAGGGCGAAACCAAGAATTCAAAACCCCTTAACCGCTTCCCTGCCACCACCTCCGGACCGCAGGGAGTGCTCGTCGTACAGTAAGGAAACGCCACACCGGTTGTATGACACACGGAAACAAGTAATCACAAACAACTTCACAACAACAGCAAAATGAGTACATTCTTTTCACCAAGACAATTCCTGACAGCAGCATTTATCATCCTTTTCGGCTGTCTCGCAAAAGCGGAAGACGACCAGAAAAGCATGACCGTCAACACGAGTGCAGGCATTCTGAGCAGCAAAATCAGCGAAAGCGAAAAATACGAAATAACAAGTCTGAAGATTATCGGGCGCATCAACGGGACCGACATCAAGTTTATCCGCCAGATGACATACACCAACAGCGGCGAAAAAGAGGGCAAACTGACCTCTCTGGACTTGTCTGAAGCGACGATAGTAGGGGGGGTAACAGTTATTATTCATCCGTAAACGAAGGAGAGTGCCGTTCTGAATATGACAAGATCGGCGACTGCATGTTCCAGACTTGTGCGAAACTGACCGACATAATCTTGCCGAAAAACATCACAGCCATTGGTTCTCATGCCTTCAGCGGATGCAAAAGTCTGAAAGGACTGGAGATTCCAGCAAGCGTAAAGAGCATAGGGGCATACGCCTTTCAGGATTGCTGGGCACTGACACAACTGGCCATCCCTTCGGGAATAGCGACCCTTGAGAACGGCACATTCTACAACTGCTACTACATAACCGACCTGAACATTCCGTCAAGCGTAACGTCTATCGGAGCATACGCATTCTGTGGATGCCACAATTTGTCCCGACTCGACATCCCGAAAGGCGTTACAACCATTGGAGAATCCGCTTTTAACGATTGCCGGGAATTGTCCGAACTGGACATCCCCGAGGGTGTCGTGTCCATAGGGAAAGCAGCATTCATGGGGTGCGGAAAGTTGACGGACATCACAATTCCTTCGGGAATAACGGAGATAGAAAAGAACACGTTCAACGGTTGCAGCGGTCTCAACACCCTACAGTTGCCCTCCGGCATCACGAAAATCGGCGACAACGTTTTCAGTAACTGTACAGGACTGACCTCATTGGAACTTCCGCAGGACCTGACTGCGATCGGCATGTATGCCTTCAAGGGTTGCACGGGACTTGCAGACATCGCCATACCTTCCGGCGTCACGGAGATTGACCGCAATGTATTCCAGGATTGCACAAGTCTGAAACACGTTTCCGTTCCTTTAGGAATTACCTATATCTATATGTACGCCTTTTCCGGATGCAGCAGCCTGGAGCGTTTCAGCATCCCGGAGAGCGTCAAATACATTTACTTTGGGGCTTTCGACGGTTGCAGCGGACTGAAATCGTTGTATGCAAGCAGTAAAGAACCTTTCTCCATTTCCTCCGGCTACAATCCGTTCAACGACGTCGACAAGTCCGCCTGCACCCTTTATGTGCCGGCAGGAGCGGGCGACACATACCGCAATGCTGCTGGTTGGAGCGACTTCGAAAATATTGTGGAGTATGACGTGACCGGCATCGGGACTGCCGCAGCACAGTCCACAGTGGGCGAAATCCGCCGTTACGCCGCCGACGGACAGCACTTGTCAAGTCCGGCAAAGGGATTGAACATCGTGAAATACAGTGACGGAACAGCACGGAAGGTTATCATCAGATAATCCGTCAAAAATTAAAAAGCGGTGCATCTGTTTGCCGTCTCGTTATTTTCGCTTACCTTTGCCGCCGAATAAAAGAATTGCCTACAATGCACAACCTTCGCAATCTCCTCACCGCAGCGGTGCTCTCGGCTTCGCTGTGGGCAACGGCACAGACAACGGATGCCGTCTACTATAATCCCGTAAAGTCCGTTTCACTCCCCGACCCAACAGTCATCAAGGGTACTGACGGATATTTCTACCTCTATGCAACGGAGGACACACGCAATGTGCCGATATACCGCAGCAAGGATTTGGTCAACTGGAAGAAGTGGCACACGGTGTTCACCGAGACCACAAGACCGACTTTTGTGACGGGCGGAGGCATCTGGGCTCCCGACATAAACTACATAAACGGACAGTATGTGCTCTACTATTCCATGTCAACTTGGGGCGGAGAGTGGGCCTGCGGCATAGGAGTGGCTACGGGAGAGAAGCCTTCAAGTTATTTCACCGACCGTGGCAAACTCTTCATTTCCTCCGAAATTGGAGTGCAAAACAGCATTGATCCGTTCTATATAGAGGAGGAAGACGGTACGAAATACCTGTTCTGGGGCTCATTCAGAGGCATCTACGCAATCCAGCTTTCCGACGACGGACTGTCCGTGAAGGAGGGAGCGGAGAAAGTGAAAGTGGCTGGCACGTTGACCGAAGCCACATATATATACAAGCACGACGGCTACTACTACCTCATCGGCTCTGCCGGTTCGTGCTGCGACGGCCTCAATTCCACCTACCGCCTTGTGGTGGCACGCTCCAAGAACCTGCTCGGCCCGTATGTCGACAAGAACGGAAAGGCGGCACTCAACAACAACTTTTCCGAGATGCTTCACGGCTCTTCCACCACCGTGGGACCGGGTCACTGTTCCGAGATTGTGGAAGATGACGCCGGACAGACGTGGATTCTCTACCACGGATACATGACTGAGGATGTCGACAACGGCCGCTGCCTGTTCCTCGACCAGGTGCAGTGGGACAGCAACGGCTGGCCCTACATAGTGGGTGAGCGCACTTCCTGCGGTTGGGACAAGCCCGTCTTCGGCGAGCAGAACTACACCTACAGCGAC
Source organism: Faecalibacterium prausnitzii (assembly GCA_963611255.1). Lineage (GTDB taxonomy): Bacteria > Bacteroidota > Bacteroidia > Bacteroidales > Bacteroidaceae > Prevotella. Next base: position 22,619 of record CAVDQB010000007.1, on the reverse strand, counting down.
ATAGACTATGTGGAGTACAAGGGAGAAAGCGAGAACTACCGCTTCATGTTCGACACCGGCTATGTGCCTAAGAACACCACCAAGGTGGTGGTCGACTGCCTCTCCTACTCCGAAAACGACGCAGAGGAAACGGCGACAGGCGAATGGCGCGCCATCTTCTCGGGGCGCAACTCCAACAGGGACGGCATCTCGCTCTATGTGAACCCCACAGGCAACACATGGGGATACTTCGTCGGGGGCTATGTCAACGACAACATTGCGGCGCACGAATACGGCAAACGCTACACCATAACGGCGCGTCTGGCCGACCTTACCGTCGATGACACCACAGTGAAGACCAGCATGGTGTCATTCTCAACTACCACCCAGCGGCTCACAATCTTCAGCGGTCTGCAGGACTATCCCTACTACGGACGCATCTACGGTCTGAAAATCTACGAGGCGAACCGCCTTGTCCACGACTATGTGCCCAAGTTGCGCAACGAGGACGGCATGGTCATGTTCTACGACACCGTGACGGACACCTATCTGAAGCCGTCCGTTCCCTACGTCTTCACCTACGGCAGCGTGGTCAACAGCATTGACAACGCTGCGGCAGACGACACCGCACAGACCGCCGACGCCCCACTCTACAACCTCCAGGGGCAGCGTGTGGACAGTTCCTACCGCGGCATCGTCATCTCAAACAACCGCAAAATCATCAACCGGCCGTAAATTCTTGCATTGCCGGACAGAAGGTGCAGCGTTCCCGCTGCACCTTTTTCATTTGGGAAACACCTGTTTTACGGTTGCGGTGAGGACACCGCTACTGCCGCGAATGACCGATAGCGGAACGGAGATTAAACAATGCAAAAATGGCGCAAGCAGCATTTAAGAGCGGTTAAAGGCGAAAGCGCAACTGTTAAAATGGAATAAAGATACATGACAGAATGTCACTTTAACATCTGTTGCGTTTATCTTTGCACACGTCATGACAGCGGTGCGGCGGCTTATGAGGGCTGCACCGCGACAAGCGAAGAAACAAAACAATAACATAAAAACTCAAGAACATGAAAAAGTATTCAACTTATCTGTTTTCAGTCCTCTGCCTCGCCGCACTGGTATTCTCGGCAGGGGCTCTTGTGAAAGTCAACGCCGCATCAACTCCGGCAGTGGCTGTGGGACAGCCGGTAGACCTCACCTATGCTGCCGACAAGGCTCTGCCAGCCGTGGTACACATCAAATATGTGCGCAACTCCAAGGTTGAGACCGTGGAGGCTGAGGGCTTCGACCCGTTCAGCGACTTCTTCGGTTTCGGCGACTTCTTCGGACGCGGAGGCACACAGAAGTACAAACGCCAGACACCAAAGCAGGAAGCAAGCGGCTCGGGCGTGATTATCAGCGCCGACGGATATATCGTCACCAACAACCATGTGGTGGAAGGGGCTGACGAACTGACAGTAACGCTCAACGACAACCGTGAGTTCAGCGCACGGATCATCGGTACCGACAAGACGACAGACCTCGCACTGATAAAGGTAGACGGCAAGAACCTGCCCTCACTGCCTATCGGAGACTCCGACAAACTGAAAGTCGGCGAATGGGTATTGGCAGTAGGCAACCCGTTCAACCTCAACTCTACCGTGACGGCAGGCATCGTCAGCGCAAAGGCGCGCTCCCTCGGTGCCAACGGCGTGGAGTCGTTCATACAGACCGACGCCGCCATCAATGCCGGCAACTCGGGCGGTGCGCTGGTCAACGCACAGGGCGAACTCGTGGGCATCAACGCCATGCTCTACTCCCAGACAGGCTCTTACAGCGGCTACGGATTTGCCATCCCGACCACCATCATGAACAAAGTGGTAGACGATCTGAAGGCTTACGGCACAGTGCAGCGCGCCCTCCTCGGCATACAGGGACAGAATGCCCACGACTACATCGACCTGCAAAAATCGCAGGACAAGGAGATTGACCTCGGAACAAACGACGGCATCTACGTCGCAAAGGTCGACAACGACGGTGCGGGAGCCGATGCAGGTCTTGTAGAAGGCGATGTCATAACGAGCGTAGACGGCAAGAAAGTGACCAAGATGTCGGAACTTCAGGAGATACTCTATGCCAAGAAGCCGGGCGACAAGTTGACTTTGACCTTCCTGCACGACAAGAAGAGCGTGACGAAGACTGTCACCCTGAAGAACGCACAGGGCAACACCAATGTGATGAAGACCCAGGACATGGACATCCTCGGAGGTCAGTTCCGTCCCGTAAGCGCATCACAGAAGAAGAACCTCGGCATCAGTTACGGTCTTGAAGTCATCAAGATAGACAACGGAAGAATCAAGGACGCAGGCATATCCAAGGGCTTCATCATCATGCAAGCCAACGACAACCAGATCAGCAGCATCGATGACCTGCAGTCAGCAGTAAAGCAAGCCTCGTCAAGCCGAGAGCCTGTGCTCTATGTAAAGGGCATGTGGCCTACAGGTAAGAAAGGCTACTTCGCAATAGACTTGAGCGACAAGTAAACCGCAAGATTGTTTTTAACGTCACACGCCCCGGACATTCGGTGTCCGGGGCGTGTCGTTTTTATGCGCCGAAACGACGGTTAACTTTTATTAACCCGAAGAAAAAGCAAGGTTATGGCAGTCGGTTGATTTAATAAGCAGACAGGCGGCAGGAAAGAGACGGCGCGCAACTCCGACCTGAAAAGTCTGTCACAACCCACAAAAACTGCAACATATAAAAACTAAAAGAAAATGAACTTCATGACAATTTCAAAAAGCGTAATCCTCGCAGCCGTATGCTGCTGTTCTTTTGCCCTCACTTCTTGCGACAACGATGACGACAGCGGCAAGTCCATGAAACTCAATGCCACAAAAGTAGTGCTTGGCGTCGGCGCGACACAGACGGTCACTGCATCCAACTGCACAACTCCTCTCACCGCAAAATCCGCTGCCGAGAGCGTTGCCACAGCGACTGTTGACAAGAGCACAATCACTGTCAAGGGCGTAGCGGCAGGTTCCACCACAGTGGTCGTTACCGACAATGCAAAGCAGACAGCCACAATTGCCGTAACGGTAAACGAGGTATTGTCGTTTGACAAGACTTCACTTGAGGTCGAAGCCAACAAGGAAGGTGTCATCAACGTGACATCGGGAACCGCTCCCTACACCGCCGCTGTGAAGGACAAGACCATCGCGTCCGCAACAGTAAAGGACAAGGCCATCACTATCAAAGGTCTGAAAGCCGGCAAGACGACAATCACCATCACCGACAACAAGAAGGTGACCGGCAGCATCGCCGTTACCGTAAAGTAACACCCGGTGTGGTTCTGGTGTAACCTTTAGCAAAGAGCAGAAACTGCAAAAACTTCATAATGACCTTGCGCCCCGGACACTTCGGTGTTCGGGGCGCTATTGTTTTGCAGACGGCAAACGCCGTCACGCACGGAGAAGACGAACTTGCCGGTGTCACTCCAGAATATCTTTCAGTGCGAAATTTGCCAATATTGAGGTCGACTGGCTGAGCATACGAATGAACTCCTGGGCGGAGTTCTTCATATAGGAGTCTTTCAGCAGGTGTATGCAACCGTCCATCTCGTTGCCCGAAGCCTCAATCGGGACTGCCGTCAGCCCCTCTTCGTAGACCACGGTGCTCTCGGAAAGCACGGTGACGAAGTTCGACCGGTGCACCAGTCCGAGTATTATGTCCACGTTGTTCACCTCCATCTTGATGCGGAAATCCAGGTCTTTGTCCTCCGTGAGGTTGTCGAATGCGTTGCGTGCCTGCAGTCCCTTGCTCGGCAGGATGAGGCTGTAGCGTTCAAGTTCCGCCAGTTTCACCGACTGGCACTTTGCCAGCGGGTGCGAACTGTTGACGATTGCGGCAAGCCGGTTGGAAAAAATCGAGCGGCTGTCGACGCTCTTGTCCGACTTCAGTGGTTTGAAAGCGAGCACGAGGTCAAGTTCCCTGCGCTTGAGCAAGTCGATGAGTTCCTGCATCGTGCGGTACTCGATGTTGAGTTTCACGTTGGGATAGGCGTGGAGGAAAGACTGCAGTGTCTCCGACATTATGTTGCTGAAAGAGAACGTCACGCCGATGTTGAGTTCCCCGGCGAGCATCTTTTTCAGGTCGTTCATGTGGTCCATGCACGCCTCTGAGGAACTCACTGTGGCAAGGGCATAGGGCTGCAGTTCGCGTCCTGCCTCCGTCAGCGACACCTCATGCGAGTTGCGCTCAAACAGGGGCAGCCCTATCTCCTGCTCCAGGTGGCTTATCTGCTGCGAGAGAGTGCTCTGCGTGACATACAGTTTGCGTGCCGCTTCCGAGAAATTGAGCGTCTCCGCCACTTTCAAAAAGTATTTCAACTGTCTTATTTCCATAGTCGCTGTGCCGTGTGAAGGCTGATGTTATGCGGTGAAAGTCTGCCTGTTGTGCAAAGATACATATATTTTCCGGCTTATTTCACCTCGACTGCGTGCAAATCAACGAACTCTCCCCTTTTCCTCCTGCGCTCTATGAGCATGTCGTAGAGTTTGAGTTTGCGCTTTGGTTCCATGACTTTGCGCATGAAGATGTTGGGAATCGCCACGCCGATGGCTATGCACAGTATGGCGAGAGACGCCTTTATGGTGTTGAACATGCCCACTGTCACCTCGCCGACCACGCCGTGCATGTCGATGAAAGCGAACAGTGCGCGGTACATGAGCACACCAGGCACCATCGGGATGACACTCGGAATGGAGATGCACTGGTGTGGCGTGTGGAACCAGTGCTGCGCCCTCGTGACGATGATGCTTATGAGTGCCGACCCGGCAAGCGAACCTATTGACAGTCCGAGGTCAAGTCCCACGTTGCCGTTACTCGGCCCGAGGTTGACGAAATTGCGTGTGCAGACGGCTATGATGCCGCCTACCGCCACCACGGGCAACAGCCTGCGCGGTATGCTGAATATGGTCGAGAAGCCCATGGCGGACACTGCCGCGGCGATGGCATACTCCCAATAGGAGTGGTGAGGGGTCATCGTGAGGTCCGTGATGAAGTTGTCGACACCGCAGATGCGTATCGCCACAGCGATGCCAAAAGCCATTGCCGCCACCATGAGCAGCGTGTTGAGGGCACGGATCATGCCCGTCTCCACATAACCGTCAAGCATATCGTTGACGAAATTGATGAGCGGCACGCCCGGAACTATAAAGAGTGCGCACGCCATAAGGGGATGCCAGGGCGTGGAAGAGAGCATGAAACCGGGCAGCACATCCGCTATCTGCGGCGTCAACGACAGGAACGAAGTGAGCCAGGCGATGAGCGTGGACACGAAAGCCGCCATTCCTATCGACACATAGTTGTTCCATCCCTTTGACGGGAGGTACATCCTCAGCCGGAAACCGAGTATCGCGGCGAGCGAACAGTAGAAGAACGCCGGCCAGTCACAGCCGAACTGGATGCAGAAACCGCCGCAGGCGAAACCTCCGCCCACCGCCACCTGCCACGGAGTGAAACTCCTCGGCGTGTTCTTTATCTTTTCCAACTCCTGCTCATACTGCTCCAATGAGTAGTCTTCGCGTATGGCCCGCCATGTGAGTTTGCTGACAAGGGATATCGAAGTGAGGTTTATGCCGTGCTTGACGCAGCGTTGGAACTTGGTCAGAGAGCGCGTCTCGTCACTGTAGTTGACCATCAGCACGTTGTAATTGACGTAGAGATGCAGATACCGTTCGTCCAGTCCCAGATAGGCGGCGGTGCGCTTCATGTTGCGCATTATGCGCGACGTGTCCGCCGCACTCTCCACGAGGATACTTCCCGTGCGGAGCAACAGGTCGAGTTTGAACATGAGTTCCTCCCGGCTAACCTCCGCACGGTCAGTATCACAGGTGCACTTCCCGGCATCACTCGGGAAGTGACGGATTGGTAATTTGTTGTTTTCTGCTGCCATTTACCCGAACACGAATATTATGATCTGTATAGTTATGATGCGCAAAAACATTGCGAAAGGATAGACATTGGCGTATCCCACCGCCGGAGCGTCTACCGTTGTGTTGTCACGGACATACGCCAGTGCGAGCGGATTGGTGTTGGCTCCGGCGAGCACACCCATCAACGTGTAGTAGTTGATATGGAATACATAGCGGCCGATGATGCCTCCTATGAGTATTGGAATCATCGTTATGGCGATGCCATAGGCGATCCAGACCAGCCCCGACTCTGAAACGAGCGTGTCGACGAAGTCCTTTCCCGTGCCGAGACCCACGCAGGCGAGGAATATGCAGATGCCAATCTCGCGTATCATCATGTTGGCGCTGATTGTGTTATAGGTCACAAGGTTGTACTTGGGGCCGAAATGTCCGATGAGAATGGCCACAATCAGCGGGCCGCCCGTAAGTCCCAGACGCAGATACTCGTTTATTCCCGGCAGGCGGAAGGGGATGTTCGCCACGAAGCAACCGAGCATTATGCCGAGGAAAATCGGTATGAGGTTGGGGTAATTGAGGCGTTTCATCTGGTTGCCCATCACCTTTTCCGTGTGGCTGACGGCCAGTTCCTTGCCCACGACAGTCACCCTATCGCCCATGTGGAGTTTCAGTCCCGGCGTGGCGATGAGGTCGACTCCTGCACGGTTTACACGCGTTATGTTCGCCCCGAGGTTGGATCTCACCTGCAACTGCGATATTGTCTTGCCGTTGACATCAGGCCTTGTGACCATGATGCGGCGTGTGATGAGTTCGTTGCCGAAGTCCTCCATGCTCACGTCAACGGGCTCTCCGAGCAGCGCAGTCAGCGGTTCCTGCACCGCAGGGTTGGCAACGACGTGCACGATGTCGCCCTCCAGGAGTTTCGTCTGGCCGTTGACGAGTTCCGAAGTGTCGTGGTCGGCACTGCGGATGATGCGCGATATCATGAAGTCACGGTTCATCAACTGGCGTATCTTGGCTATAGTGTCGCCGAAGACCATGGCGTTTGTCACCTTCACGGAGAAGGTGTTGAGCGTCATGTCCTCCAGATGCCCGACGCCGCGGCGTGCTTCCGCCTCCTCGTCAGCCCTGTTTATGCGCATTGCATACCTTAATATAATAAAGGAGAGTATCACTCCCAGCACGCCCATCGGATAGGCTATGGCGTATCCGGCGGCGATGTTCGGGGCGTCGATGTGGCGCAAATCGCTGAAAGCCTGCTGTGCCGCACCCAGTCCGGGGGTGTTTGTCACCGCACCGGAGAGAATGCCCGCAATTGAGGTAATGGACGTTCCCGATATGTAGTAGAGCGCAATGGCAGTGGCAATGCTAATAGCCACGACCGTGACACTGAGCAGATTCAGCACTTTGCTGCGGCTTCTGAATGCGGAAAAGAAGCCCGGTCCGACCTCCAGACCGATGGAATAGACGAACAGTATCAGTCCGAATTCCTTGAGGAAGTGCAGCAGGTGTTCGTCAAGATTGAGCGAGAAATAGCCGAAGACCAGTCCGACGAAGAGTATCCACGCCAGTCCCAGCGACACGCCTTTCACCCTCAGTTTGCCCAGACTGAGCCCGAGCGTTATCACCAACGACAGAATCATCACGGAGTGGGCAACGCCTCCGCCCCAAAGGTCGGGGAATCCGTAAAAGAGATTTCTTATTATTTCCATTGCAAAAGCATATTAAAAATTGCGGTTGCAAAGGTATCGGCATTTGCGAAAGCAGAAAAGCGACAGCGTTGAATATGTCTAATACCGGCTATAGCGCACACTTATAGCAACACGCCCGCACCGCCGGCGCAGAGCGCGAGCGGTGTTCTTGCAGGGCGAAAACGGTGCTTTGGCAGTGGCACACCGGACGTGGTACGAGTGTATATCAGCCGTGGTACGCATGCACACCGGACGTGGTACGCTCGAACCACGTCCGGTGTACCGCCGCCGGAACACCGTTCCTGAAGCACGGGAACGGCTTTTACGGAGAACTGCAACCGTGGTCTGGGGAAACCTGTGCGGCGTTCCACCATCACGAAAATGTAAAAAGCGGACCAAAGAGTACAAGAATATGTCCAACCGCTCTCCGCCTCCGTTTTTTGCATTGAAAAACTTTGGCGGAGAGAACGGTTATTTCATAACTTTGCGGAGAGCCGTACTGACACGGCCAGCGAAAAACTAATACAACATCAACCAACAAAACTAAAAACGCTTATGAAAAGAAATCTACTCAGGACTTTTGTCATCGCAGGACTCGCAATGGCCGCACAGGGCGCATTCGCCGGAGACTATTACTACTACAACAAGTACACCCAGTTTGAGGTAATCCCCTCTTCCGCAGGCACGGTCTACGCCACCACCAAGGCGGAAACGAACCATAGCGAGAACGTCACTTCCGATGTGTTCGAGGGAGAGCCCGTACAGTTCGCCTATAACATCTGCGCCGGCTACGACGATCTGTACTTCACGGAGGAGAGTTGCGCCGAAGGCTACCACTTCGCGGGCTTCAAGGTGATCAACAAGCAACAGAACGAGGACGGTTCGGACAACGCTCCCACCGCCGAGGAAATAGAAGCCGCACCGCTGGTACTCCAAGTCCCGGTGCTCAAAGACGACTTCAGCGAGTCCGGCGAGACAACTATCCCGGAGCATCTGGCGACATCGAAACTGAACATCGCGCAGAAGACATCCGACACGACGGCTGATGCCGACGCCGCACACGACGGCGTGCTCAACGGACTTTATGTGGGCAAGACCTACACTGCGGACGGAGGCACCGTGGGCTGGCACGACTATCCTGACGCCTATGTCTACATCTACTACTCCACAGAACCTGTCGTCGACGGCATCAACACCCTGAAAGCCGACACCGGATTCAGGTATGTCTATGACCTGAACGGCACTCAGACCGGCTCGCTCCGCAAGGGCATCAACATCGTGAAGATGAATGACGGCAGCACAAGAAAGGTGCTGAAGTAACACACGCACACATTCCTCCATGCGCCACAGCCCGTATGCGGCAAGCACACTCCAAATACTGACAAGGAGATGAACAAACTCGCAACACTTGTCTTGTCAATCCTGTCGGCGGCAACAGCCCTTGCGGCAGGGGCACAGCCTGTCGCCGACAGGACACACGCCGACTCGCTTGAGGCGGACATGGCACGTCCAGACTACATACAGGCCAGTCTGCTCGTCGCGACACCCGGTTTTGAACTGTATACTTCCGCCGGCCACGCCGCACTGAGGATGCAATGCCCGAGCAAAAAGGTTGACAACTGTTACGAGTTTGCCTCACTCGTCAACTTCGACACCACGCTTGAGTTCATCAACGGCACGATGGACGGCGCTTTCATGCGCCTCTACACCAGCGACTACCTGAAGCGTTACCGTGACGAAAAGCGCGGAGTCACCGAGTTGGAACTCAATCTCACACCCGAACAGAAAGTGGAACTGTGGCGTCTGGCGGACCGTCACTGCGACATGGGGGCAGGCTGGCGGTTTGACTATATGGTGAACGACTGTTCCAACATGGCGGCATGGCTGGTGGAATCGAGCCTGTCGGGCGACACGATAGTGTACCGTGACCTGGACCCGAGCATCACTGACACATACCGCAAGGCGTTCTATACGCAACACGAAACCTCCCCCTGGTCCATGTTGTTCTGGAATGTCATCATGGGAACTCTCGGTGACGAGCCTACCGATTTCAGGGCTCACATCTATCCGATCTTTATCGTTGACACATGGCAGAAAGCCGTCATTGTGGACAAACACGGCAAAGAACGCCCACTGACGACCTCTACAAAGGTGTTGCTGAAACAGGAGCGAGACAACAAACCGGTGCAGCCGACTCCGCTGACGGTGATGACGGCACTGCTGTTGCTTGCCGTCGCCGCAAGCGCAGTGGAGTACAGGCGCGGCTACAACGCAGTGTGCCGCATAACGGACATACTGCTTTTCGCCGTGGAATTTGCCATAGGCCTGCTCATCACCTATCTGCTGGTATTCTCGAAACAGGTGGCGACGGAGTGGAACTGGCTCATCATCGTCTTCAATCCGCTGCCTCTGCTGCTGTGGGTTGTATTCAGACGAAGAAAGGCAATGTGCAACATATACCGCATCTTCACCGTAGTGCTCGTGGCATTCTGCCTTTGTACACCGCTACTGCCGCAACTCGCCTACTCACAACTCTATGTTCTCCTTGCAGCCCTTGCCGTGCGCACGTTCACCAGAGCGCACACTACGCACCACGCGCCAAAGAGAAAAGGCGGCGACAAGGGTTGAAACGGCAGTGAAAGAGTACATCAGCAAGAGGTTGCCGCCGAAGATTTCGGGCAGCGAGGCTTCCGTCCCCCCGGGGCAGAAGGTGCAGACGAAGAACGCCGTAAGGTTGTTTGCCCAGTGCACGACAAGTCCGGGCAGGATGCTGCCTGTGCGCCAGTAGAGCCAGCCAAGGAGCATTCCGATGACCATGGCGTGGACAAACTGCGGCACATTGCCGTGGACAAGTCCGAAGAGAAAGGCTGAAACGGCTATGGCAAGCCACGGACTGGCATAGCAGGAGAGCAGGCGGCGGAGTATGGCTCCACGGAAAACCATTTCTTCGGAAACGGGTGCAAGGATGCCGACAACGAGCAGCCCCAGCGGATGCGACATGATAGCGGAGAGCGCAGCCGCCGTCTGGCCGGGCATTTCCGTGGGTATCATATCCTCAAACAACTGCGACGGCGCGATGAAACTCACCGACAGCACCGCCAACCACGCCAAAAGGGCGCACGGACGGGTCTTTATGTAACCGCTGCCGAGAGGTGCGAAGCGTGCGAAATGGAACAAGATGATTGTCAGGACGGCACTGACCCCTGTGCCGAGGGGAAGAATCAGGGCGGTGTCACCAAGACAGATGGTGAACAAAGCCGTCGGGACGATCTGCAGGAAGAAGAATGCTACGAGGTAGATTGCGGCATCTACCGCACCCCGAAAGGACGTTTTCATTGTTTCAATATTTTTATTGCGGAGTCACGGTCAAGAGCCAACTGCGCCTGAAGTTGCCCTACGGAACCGAATTTTATGCCGTCGCGTATGCGGTCGGCGAATGTCACGCCGACACGTCTGCCGTAGATGTCGGCATCAAGACCTATGATGTTGACCTCCACAGTGTCGCTGAAACTGCCGAAGGTGGGGCGGTTGCCGATATTCATCATGCCCATGTATTCGCCCTCAATGCCCTCAACGCTGACAGTGACGGCATAGACGCCGTTCCGGGGCACGAGCTGTTCGGCGGCGAGATGCAGGTTGGCGGTGGGGAAACCGAGTTTATGCCCCTCGCCGAAACCGTGTTCCACCGTACCGGAAAAGCCGTAGCGGTAACCCAGACAAGCGTTTGCCGCAGTGATATCGCCTCCGGCGAGCAAGCGGCGGATGACGGATGAACTCACCGTGACGTCACCGTCGGCGAAAGCTTTCGCCTCCTCCACGACGATGCCGAGTTCGGCGCCGTAGCGCCGGTAGTCCTCAAACGTCTCCTCGCGGTTGTGCCCAAAGCGGTTGTCATAGCCGATAACAAGCCGCCGGACATTGTATCTGTCACGCAGGAACGACATGAACTGTCTTGCGGAAAGGTTTGCCATCTGGAGCGAGAAGTCGAGCATGGCGACATAATCCACGCCTGTGGCTTTCAGCAGTTGCTCCTTGCGGTCGCCGGTGGTGAGCAGTTTGGGAATGTAATCCTGCTGCAACACCTGCCGCGGATGCTGCAGGAAAGTGACCACAAGCGATGCCATGGCGTGCTCCTTTGCGGCAGTGCGCAACTGCGAAACGAGGAACTGGTGACCACGGTGCACGCCGTCGAAGAAGCCTATAGTGGCGCAACAGGGAGGAAAAGCAGCGTCGTGTGTCATGAGAGAACCGTTCTGATCAGGTCAACCCAGCGGTGACCGTCGGTTTCATGGAATGTGCGGATGCCCAGTTCCTGCGCTGCCGCCACATTGGAGGCGTTGTCGTCTACGAAGAGAGTGTCCTCCGGGCGTATCGCAGCCTCACGGAGCACACGCCGGAAAATCTCCTTGTCGGGTTTGCGCAGGTTCATCTCGCACGATAGGAAGATGCGGTCGAAGATATTGTCCACATCTCCGTTCTCGCCTGCAATAAGCGTTTTGGCCCTGTCCCAGTGTATCTCATTGGTGTTGCTCAGCAGAAAAAGCCGGTAGCCTTCGGACTTCAGTGACAGAAGGAGTTCCCTCTTGCGCTGCGGTGTGGGTTCGAGCAATGCGTTCCAAGCGCCGGTTATCTCGCCGTCGGAGGCACCGATGCCATCGAGAGACCTCACCTCACGGCAGAACTGCGCTGTTGTTCCGCAGCTCATCTCAATAAGAAAAAAGAGGTCTTCCGTACGGAAATCCCTCACATAAGCGGCGGTCTTGTGTGCCCCGAGAGCCTCGAATGCGCTGACACAACGTGCCGCATTGAGGTCGAAAAGCACACCCCCCATATCGAAAATTATGTTTTTTATGTCACTGTTTCTCTCCATCATCCGGGTGTTAGCAACTGCAAAATTACTCAATAAAGGGCTACAGACAAGCCGGGGACGCCCTTTTTAACGTCTTTTTTCCGCCAAACGTTTGGATTATCGGGCAAAAGTGATTAACTTTGCACCGCAATTAGAAATTGCCGGACTTGTAGCTCAGTTGGTTAGAGCAACAGACTCATAATCTGGAGGTCATAGGTTCAAGCCCTATCTGGTCCACACTGGAAGTCAAGGAGTTAGCAATACGCTAACTCCTTTTTCTGTGTTATTGCGAAAACAATGCTGCATTTTGGGGAAACAAATCGCAGATGTCTTTCAAAAGCCTACATACGACAAAACGCGCTGTAGGCCTTATAAACAACAAGGAACAAGCTGATTGGACGTCGGGAATTTTTAGTAATTTTGTAACGGAGTGTCCGTCTCTCCCCAAGAGATATACACTCGGTATCTTACAAAAATGGCAGTCGATATGGACTTACCCTCTTTCGTTTATGGGCTGTGCGCGATGTTCTATGCTTTGATGGCGTGGATGTTCTGGCGCAAGGGTAGTGAGCGGTTATCGCGGCTGGTTGCCGTGCTGATGACGATCGTGTCGGCTCAGACGGTGAAAGACGTGTTTATGCTTAACGACAGCAGCTGGTCGCTGGTGACGGCTTGCGATATGGTGGCTGTACCGTTTTATGGCTATATCCTGCGCGAACTGGTTCGGCCCGATACGCTCACGCGACGGCGCATCGTCTGCGAGATGTTGCCCTTCATAGCACTGCCCGCACTCTTTGCGACTACGGGCATTGAAGCGTTTTTCTTCATAGAGACCGCGTGGGCAGGTCTGTATGGGTCGTATTGCTTCGTCTGGACATCGGTGAACATTCCGCGCTACCATCGGATGCTACGTGAACGCTTCTCATATTCTGACAACATCAGCCTTGGTTGGCTGCGCACCATATTGTGGACGTTCTATGCCATACTCTTCCTTTGGATTATAGACTGTATGTATATGCACACTGACATCGACATACTCTATATGGCGGGGGCGCTCGTGATGTGGATGTTCATCTGCTATTTCATCTATCGGCACGAGAACGTGATTGACGAGTTGCGTGTACAGCCCGCAGCACCCACCGACACGTCAGACGTATTCTTGCAAATAGATGCCGAGGTGCAACAGTTGTTTTCCGAGGAACGTCTGTTCCTCAACCCCAAACTGAAACTTTCTGACGTGGCGCGTCTTGCCGGCACCAATCGCACCTATCTGTCGGCTTATTTCAACCGCGAGAACGGAGCTACCTTCTTCGACTTTGTGAACGATTGGCGCATAGACTATGCCAAGCAACTGCTCGTAGAGTCTGGCGACACACTGTATGTCGTGGCAGAACGCAGCGGTTTCAACTCGCTGAGCACATTCCGCCGTGCCTTTGAGCAACGCAACGGCTGCACACCCACGGTGTGGCGCAACCAGCATAAAAACGTAGCTTTTTGACGTTTTGACACTTCGTTTTGACGCTTTGACACGCTGACTATTGGTAGGCGTTGTAATTTTGCGAACAAGACAAAACAATAAACGTGCTACTATATGAAACCATTCACATTAAAGAAAATCGTCATCGCCCTCGTAGCGATGTGCGTCCTGCCCGCAGCAGCCCTGGATTACCCGACGAAAGGAAGGATAGCTGCATTTCATTTCAATAAATCAATGGCCGACGAGAAAGGCCATGCCAAGTTCACCAGCACAGACTTCGTGCCCGAGTGGGTGGAGGGTGCCGATGGACAGCCGGAGAGTGCCGTGCGCTTCGGTCCCAAGCCTAACCTCGACCACAGCGACTTCAGCGGTACGGGCGACCTGAAAATGCCCGCGACGCAGACGGGTGTCATCACCGTCGTGATGACCTATCGCACAGAGGATAAAAAAAACTTCCGCATACTACCCAACGTAGATTACTCCGTTTATGACGGTGCGGTGCATTACTCCGCTTGGCGCGAGGAGTCAACGAAACGCGACTCATACGTGTTCGATCTCGGACTCAAAGCTGGCGATTGGCACACTATCGTGGTCAGTGCCACGAGTGCCGACAGCACCATCACGTTCAGTGCCAACGGCAAGCGTGAGAGTATCCACGATCGTTTTTTGGTGACGGCCGCCTTCAAAGAGGGTTCAATCAATATAGGTAGCACTAGTTCCAACATCGATGTCGATGAACTGTACTACTACGACCGCGTACTGACCGACGACGAGATAGCCGCGCTCATCGGCGGCAAGATAGCCGAGGCAGAGAGCGTCATCGACAAGGGCAGCGTGGAGATGAACTGGGGCTGGGCCTTGGTACAGATAGCCGTGGCCGCACTGTGCCTGTTCTTCCTCAACCTCAGAGGAAAGCGCCTCGATGTGCATACGGCAGACAGCATGGCTGAGTATCAGTTTAAGAACAAATGCCTACAACCCAACCAAGAGAGAGCTGACCAACTGATGTGCGAGGCGTACAACTATTGGGGCGGCATAGACGAGACGAAAGTAACTGAAGTATTGCCCAGCCGCTATCCCGAATCGGCCAAAGATATGAAAGCCTCGCTCCGTGCCTACAACGAATCACTGCTGCTCGCCGATACACATGACAAGGGCTTCGTGGCCATGGCGCAGGGCTTCGCCCAGGCCTACAATGCTGCCAACACTCGCGTGTTCAACGGAAAGTGGTGGGTGGTGCTGGCCGCAGTGGTAGCCATATTTGCCAAGGGAATCTTCGACGGACTCGACCTCGGTATACCTGGCATAGGCGACTCACACACAGGTATGCCCGACGGATTCTGGGCTCAGCTGTGGTACATATCCAAGTTTATGCTCCCCGGCGTGATGATTAGTGCTGTGGCCTATGTGGCCTGCTCGTTTGGCCCACGCTGGCGCAACCTGAAAGAGAGCCTCACTATACTGCCCGAACATCTCACGCAGTCGGCCATGTCGCGCCGTCGACAACTGACTACTGCTGGTCTTCTCTGTGGCGGTGCGCTGCTGTCGATGGTGGCAGGTGCGGTAGCTGGTGTGGCCGCCATAGCACTGCTTGCCGCCGTGGTGGGCTACGCCGCACTCAACCTTTTTGCCAACCACAGCACACAGAAAGAGGTGTGGGTCTATAGCAACGGACGGCGCGAGACCCACGAGACGATGAATCCCACAGGTCTCGTTATGGCAGGCGGCATCATTATAGTGGCCATCGTGATAGTCTATTTCGCTTCGTCAATAGTTATCTTTCTCTTCAACCTCGCATTCATCTATAAACTGATACAAAACCACCTCATAAAAAACTAACCATTATGCCCGACGCACTCCGTGCCGTAGTCTATTCGGCAAAAATCGTATTCTACGCTATCAAGTATTGTCTGAAAGCCATCCTCTGGATATTCACCTTCTGGCAGAAGCGTGATACTGAAGGAGCAAGCGAGAGATAACAAATTTCACAATCCAACGGATATGCGGTGTGTAGTACACATCGCATATCCGTGGATTGCTTTTTGGCATTGGATTGTACACCTGCAGACATATTGGACTATCGCAGCGAACGAATGCGCAAGTTGCCCGCATATCCGCCAGTCATCGTGAAAGGACATGAGGTCGAGAAGTAGTGAACGAAAACCACCGTTTCAGTTTTCGATGACGGTCTTTATCTCGTTCAGATTGTCGGCAATCTCTATCATCTTGTTCAGGTTGCCGCGTATCATTCCGCGCTCCACCATGTCTTCAAGCATGGCTATCGCCTTGCTCCAGAAACCCTTCATGTTGTAGAGGATGACCTTTTTCGAGTGGTAGCCGATGCTGTTGGATGCCGCCACAGTGAAGATCTCGTCGAGCGTACCGACACCGCCCGGCATGGCAATGAAGATGTCGCTGTGCGCCATCATGATGCTTTTGCGGTCGGAGAGGTCGTCAACGGGAATCTCAACGTCAAGACACGTCGCCCAACTGCCGTCCTTTTCCATGATGCGAGGCACCACTCCGATGACCTGACCGCCGTTGTCGTGCACAGCGTGACCTATGGTTTTCATCATTCCGAGGTCAGTTCCGCCGTAGACCAAGGAGTGTCCGTTGTGTGCCATCCACTTGCCCAGTTCGGCTGCGAGGGTGTAGTAGTCGGAATCGAGATTGTCGTTTGCCGAACAGAAGATACCTATTTTCATGTGTCGTTATGATTGTTGTGAATTGTTGTCTGATGTTATATGCTGCATGACAAGACCCGCCAGAGTGAATCCGAAGATTGCCGTGATGTGCGCCATTGTGCCGTTGATCTGCGCCTTTGACGAGCACCACTCGTGGTTGAGCAGGTCTGCGCGCCCCGGACCGCCCTGTGCCTTGGGGCACATGCACCGTTCCGTTCCGCACGAAGAGTTGTGCCCGCGGTTCTCTAGCAGTTCTTCGCTGTAGACACACAGCACTTTCTTCGCCGGCTTCAGTTTCGAACGCTTCATCTTCTTGCGCAGAGCCGCACCCAGAGGACAACCCCTTACCTTCCAGAACTCTCCCACCCTGATCTGCGTGGGGTCCATTTTCAGAGCCGCACCCATGGACGAGAACACCGTGGCAGGATACTGCGTTGCTGTAAGCAGAAGCGAAATCTTGTCCTTCAAGGAGTCTATGCAGTCGATGATATAGTCGTACTGCTCCAGATGAAACGACGCTGCCGTCTCTTCGGAGTATATCTCCTGTATCGCCTCAATGTCCGCCGTGGGATTTATCTCGTGCAGCCTGTCCTTCAGAGCGTCCACCTTCACCTTGCCGACAGTGCGGCACGTCGCCATCAACTGACGGTTTATGTTGGTGACACACACACGGTCAGAGTCGACGACAGTGAGATGTTCCACTCCCGAGCGCACAAGACTTTCGGCACACCAGGAACCTACTCCACCCACGCCAAAGATGATGATGCGCTTGGCAGAGATGACATCCATCATCTCTGAACCAAGCAGCAGTTCGGTGCGATTGAAGATACCTTTCATTATTTTGCGTCAATCTCCTTAAGCAGACGGTCTGCATTGCCCCACTTGTCCATCATGTAGAGCACATAGCGGATGTCCACACAGATGCAGCGGGCGAGTGTCTTGTCATAATAGATGTCGGCAGAGAGGCTGTCCCAGTTGCCGTCGAAGGCAAGACCTATGAGGCGGTTGTTGCCGTCAAACACAGGAGAGCCGGAGTTTCCGCCGGTGATATCATTGGTGGTTAGGAAGCACAGGTTCATCGTGTTGCTTGCCTTGTCGGTGTATTTCCCGAAGTCAGATGCCGAGAACAGGTCGTGCATGACAGGTTCGGCAAAGTATTCGAAGTTCTTGTCTGCCTGCTTCATCTTAGCCACAAGCGACTGCGGAGTGGTGTAGTAACCCGAGTTCTTGCCGTTCATGCTGTAACTTGCCACCTGACCATAGGACATTCGCAGTGTGAAATTTGCGTCAGAGTAGTGGGGCATGTCCTGTTCCATGCGTATCTTTGCGTCGCACAGATAGCGTTCCTGCTCACTTATGGTGTCGGCACCGGCACTGTAGTCCTTGTACATTTCCGACCACACCTCTACCAAGTCTATGCCATAGAGCACACCCATGTCCTCGTTTGTCTTCTTGTTGTCATAGAGTTTAGTGCCGCTCTTCATGAGTATCGACTTGCTCCAGAGGTCATCCACATACTTATTATAGTCGCCTCCGTAGGTCGTCTTGATAGTGTTGAAGAAAGCAGGCATATATTTCGCGTCCGCCTTTTCGGCGTAATTCTTCAGCAGCACCGCCTGCATCTCCTTGTCTGTAGCCTCGTCATAGGTCTCGGAATTGTCCTCAAACATGACATACTGCTTCTTCGGCTTGTCCTCAGGACCGTGCACTTCCATTCCGCCCCGAGTAATCTTCAATGCCCTCGACGACAGTTCATCAGCACGGAAAGTCTCGCTGAAGAGAATCAGCGCACGCATGGCGTTGAACCGTTTCTCATAAAGCGATTTCAGCAAAGGCAGGTCGAGTTTGTCCTTCAGATAACCCGTGGAGTCCACATACGCCTGAATAGCCCTCTCGTGACTTTCCTTCAGGCCGATGATGTTGAGTGAATCGATGCACTTGTTCATGCCAATGGCGTTCTTCCAGTAGTTGGCCGAGTTGGCGTATTTAGAGTCGTACTTGATACGGACACCCTCATCGGCACGCATATGGCGGAGCATCACCTCCTGCTTGACCTCGCGTGTCTGCCAGCGCGGCAGGTTCTGCGCATCGCGCATCTCCTTGATACCGAAACTCGACAGGTAGCGCTCAGTGCTGCCGGGGTAGCCCATTGTCATGGCGAAATCACCCTCCTTATAGCCTTGGAGCGACACCTGTGCCCAAGTCGACGGGTGGAGAGGCACGTTGTCTTTGCTGTATTCTGCCGGGCCGCCTGTAGTAGGGTCGGCATAGATGCGGAACACCGAGAAGTCGCAAGTCTGGCGCGGCCACATCCAATTGTCTGTTTCGCCGCCGAACTTGCCCATAGACTTGGGTATGGCAAACACCAGACGGACATCGTTGAAATCCTGATAGACATCCACATAGTACCTGTTTCCCTCATAGTAAGGCTTCAGTTCAGCGTGCATGGTGGGGTCTATCACCTTGACACGCTTGTTCTCCATCTCCTCGATAGTATTGAGAATCTCCTCCCGTTGTTCCTTTGACAGGTCACGGTAACCATACTCTTCCACCACGTCAGTGACATCTTTCTGCGCTATAAGGAACGACACGAAGAGACCCTCATTGGGCAATTCCTCTTCGTAAGACTTGGCGCAGAAACCGTTGAGCATATAGTCGTGCTCCACGGTGGAGTTGGCACGGATAGACTCAAAACCGCAATGGTGGTTGGTGAACACCAGTCCGTCAGGCGAAACGACCACTCCCGAGCAGTATCCGCCAAAATTTACGACAGCGGAATAGATAGCGTCACTGTCGTTGTACAACTTGTCATACGCCAGTTGATAACCCTCTTCCTTCATCTTCTCATAGACTGCCTGCGGCAGGTTCATGAGCGTCCACATACCCTCGTCAGCCTTTGTGGAACTGAGTCCAACGACTGCAAGGACGAAAAACAACAGGATTTTTTTCATTTGCATTATGTTTTTTGTTTGTTATTTACGAAAATATCTGCCAACGACAGGCAGCGACGCCAGCGGCATATCATGGTAGACAATATGTCCGACAAAAGCCATTATCAGGCAGGTGTTCACTGCCAGCCTTGCCAACACAGGCCATTCGTCGGGCAGAATCTGCATTATGGCGAAGAAGAAAGCCGTCATGAGCACATAGACAGCCATACTCTTCATGGGATAGGCAATGGGATTCTTCACCTGACCGACCGCATACGACAGCACCATGGCCACACCGTAGCCAGCCACACCGCCCCATGCACACGCCATATAGCCGTAAGTCGGAATGAAGATAACGTTGACTCCGATGAGCACAGCGCAGCCAACAATGGAAAAAACTGCCCCCCATACGGTCTTGTCAATCAGTTTATACCAGAACGAGAGATTGAAATACACTCCCATCATTATCTCTGCCGCCATGACGATGGGCACCACAGCCAGTCCTTCACGGTAGTCTCTGCCGATGATAAGTTTCAGAATGTCCATGTATCCCACCACGCAGAGGAAAGCCAACAGGGTAAAAATCAGGAAAAACTTCATGGCGTGGGCATAGTAAGTCTTGGAGTCTTTGTCCTTGCTTTTGGCGAAGACGATAGGTTCGTAAGCGTATCTGAACGCCTGAGTTATCATGGCCATGATCATCGCTATCTTGACACAGGCGCCGTAGATGCCGAGTTGTGTGGAGGCTTCGGCACTGTCGTGCAGCCCCGTATGGGTGTAGGCCCATGGGAAAATCATCTTGTCAAACGCCTGATTGAGTATTCCGGCGATACCGAGAATGAGTATCGGCCACGAATAACTGAGCATACGCTTCATCAGCGACAGGTCGAAATGCCACTTGATACGGATGAATTCCGGGATGAAGAAGAACGTAATCGCTCCGGTGCAGACCAGATTGAGAGAAAAGACATACGCCACGTCGTCCTTGCCAAACACCACAAAGTAGAGCAGGTTGAGACCTATGTTCATGCCGATAAAGAGCAACTTGAGAAACGCGAATTTCAGAGGACGCTTCCTGTAGCGCAGATATGAGAACGGTATTGCCTGTATGGCATCGAGCGCAACCACCGCTGCCATCATCTCAATGTAGAGGTGATGGTCTGCATAACCCAAGGCTTCGCCTATCGGATTGATGCATCCGAACACAAGGGCGAGGAAAGCCGCGCTGAGGAAAGCCACTATTCCCATCGTTGTTGAAAATACCGTATCGGGATTCTCTCCGTCCTTGTTGGCAAAGCGGAAGAACGTCGTCTCCATGCCAAAGGTGAGAATCACCAGTATGAGAGCCGTGTAGGCGTAGAGGTTGGTGACCACTCCATAGCCGCCGGAGGCGGCAGATATCACATGGGTATAGAGCGGTACGAGCAGGTAATTGAGGAATCTGCCCACGATACTGCTCAGTCCGTATATGGCGGTATCCTTGGCAAGGGCTTTCATCCCGGCCTGTCGCTTTACGGTAGTGGACTGTTTCGAGTTTTCTGTCGGCATATTTTAATGTTGTTGTCTGTGTCTGTTGTCGTGCTCAACCGGTGCGGCAGCACACGCAGTAGGTTCAGAAGAAGAGGTAGCAGATGGCTATCGACGCCACGATTCCGGCGAGGTCGGCTATCAGTCCGCACGTCACCGTGTTGCGGGTGTAGCGTATGCCCACACTGCCAAAGTAGACTGCTATTATATAAAAGGTGGTGTCTGTAGAGCCTTGGAATATACATGACAGTCTGCCTACAAAGGAATCGGCGCCGTAGGTCTGCATTGCGTCTACCATCATGCCCCTCGCTCCGCTGCCCGAAAGGGGCTTCATCAGAGCCGTGGGCAACGCTCCCACAAAGTCGGTGTTGAGACCGCAGGCTTCCACTGCCCACTTTATGCCGTCTATAAGCATATCCATCGCCCCAGAGGCACGGAACACCCCTATGCCCACGAGTATCGCCACGAGGTAGGGAATGATTCTCACGGCAGTGGAGAACCCCTCTTTCGCGCCCTCAATGAACGCGTCATACACATTGACACGCTTTCTCATTCCGGCGACAATGAAACTTATGATGATCGTCATCAGCAGAACGTTCGCCACGAGTGAGCTCACAGTGTTCATCGTCTCCTTGTCCATCTGGGCGAAGCCCCATATTATCGCCGCCACCAGCAGGCACATTCCGCCGAGGAAAAAGAGTATTGTGCGGTTCAGGAGGTTTATCTTCTGCGTCATAGCAGTGACAGTTATGCCGACGAGAGTGGAGAAAAAGGTGGCAAGGAGTATCGGAATGAAGATGTCCGTAGGGTTGGCTGCCCCCATCTGCGCACGGTACACCATGATGCTGACCGGGATTATCGTCAGCCCTGAGGTGTTGAGCACGAGGAACATTATCATCGGATTGGATGCCGTGTCCTTCCTGCTGTTGAGTTCCTGCATCTGTTCCATGGCTTTCAGTCCCAAGGGCGTGGCGGCATTGTCAAGTCCGAGCATATTGGCTGCAATGTTCATAAAGATGCTGCCAGTCACAGGATGTCCCTTCGGAATGTCCGGAAAGAGTTTCGTAAACAGCGGCGACAGCATCCGCGCAATGGCGTTCACCACTCCCCCTTTCTCGCCTATCTTCATCACTCCGAGCCACAGTGACAGCACGCCTGTCAGTCCGAGACTTATCTCAAAGGCCGTTTTCGACGAGTCGAAAGTGGAGTTCATCATCGCCGGAAACACCTCCGTGTCACCCCAAAAGACAAGTCGGAACACGCCTATGCAGAAAGCGATGAGGAAGAAACCTATCCAAATGCAGTTCAATACCATTCCGTGATTATTCTCTTTTGTCGCATACCTCCATCCATCTTCGTTCTGTCAAAACAGGCAAAAGGGAAGACTGGAGCCGCGAAAGCTGTCATATATATAGATGTGTGCAAAGTTACAAATAAATAGTCACACTGTCATTGACTTTCCGCCATTTGTAACAGACGGCAACAAAGAAAGGATACATTTATGGGCAAACAATACAGAGCCGACGTTGTGGGAAGTTTTCTCCGTCCGGCAGAACTCAAGGAAGCGAGA
>CAVDQB010000006.1:10500-123403 GCA_963611255.1 Faecalibacterium prausnitzii | reverse complement strand
TGAGTTTGGCTGTGGCAGAACTTGCCATCGCGGCACTTACTTGGGCTGAAGCCTGTGCCAAGGCAGTGCGATAGGGGACGGCATCGATGGTGAAGAGCGTCTGTCCGCGATTCACCTCTTGTCCTTCCTTCACGCAAACCGACACGATCTTGCCCTGCACCTGTGGGCGAATCTCGATGTCCTGTCTGCCTTGGATGGAGGCGGTGAAGAGTTTGTTCACCTCCGTGTCGCTACGCTTCACTACAATCGTTCGCCATTGTTTGTTACTCTGAACACTACTTCCCGGTGTTTCCAGGTAAACTCCTTTGTCTTTGCATCCTGTAAAGAGAGATAGGGTGCAGAGGGCAACTAATAAAAGAAAAGGTGTTTTCTCTTTCATATTGCGATATTTGTTGTTTGATTTTGCTTGCAAAATTATGACTTTTGCTGTCTACCCGCGATGAGAAACTCCGTGAAGCGGAAAAAATCGCAGTTGAACATCTGCATCGAAAGTTATTGGAATAAGAACAAGTTGCTTATCCCTCGGAGTTGGAGCATTTCTGTAGTGAAGAGACGTAAAACGGAAGTAGTCAGTATGGCAAGCGGTAGTTGTAGTCGGCTTTCCCGAAGATTCATCCTTTGTTTTTTCCGTTTCAATCACATCTCGTGTTCATAACATCGAATTCTAGTTGTAACTTTGTAGAAACATTGCAAAGTCATAGTAAAAAACGAATAGAGTAAGAGGCTTAATAAAATCGATATGACAGAGATAAGGCATTTCCTGAAGAACTGGGGCATCATCTCTCTGGCGGCATTCGGATTGAACTTCCTGCTGTGGTGGCTCACCGCCAGTGAGGATGCGCTGGCGCAATATTCTTACCAGTTGGAGGACTTCGTGTTCGATCTCTGTTACTGTGCCCTCTATGTGCTTGTGTCACTCTCTATATCCAATGTGATACGTAAACTGTTGCTCGACAGACGACTGCGAGACAAACGGTGGCTGAAACCTGGTCATCCGTCTTTCACCCAGTTCTTCTTTCATAGTGGGGCGATGCTCGTCACCAACATTCTTATTGCTATCCTCTTTGAGAGTGTGGTCAACTTTATCTACAATAGTGGCGAGGATATCTTTTGGGATCGTCTCTATGTGTTCACCACTATCGCCACACTGCTCACCGTCATCTACCTCTGCCTCTACTACAGTCGCATCGTGGTACGGCAGGCCGACCGCAATGTGGAGATGCAGAAGGAACTGCTCAAGCTCCAGCTCGACCCCCACTTTGTGTTCAACAGTCTGAGCACTCTCACCGAACTGATTAGCGAGGATCCGGAGCTTGCCGAGACTTTCACTCTGAAATTCTCTGCCATTTACCGCTACATCGTCAATCAACTCAACAAGGAGACCGTTTCCATCTCCGAGGAAATAAAATTCATCCGTGAATATTGCGACTTGCTCGCTATTCGTCATCCCCAACATTTCATCTTTGAGATAGATGGGCAATTGGCACAAGCCCATAACCTCATTCTCCCGATGTCTGTCCAGATACTCGTTGAGAATGTAGTGAAACACAATGCTCATTCCAGCCGTCATCCTCTGCGCATCAGTATCAAACGAGAAAACGATTGTCTCGTCGTAAGAAATGAACGTATGCCATTGACAGGAAAATCACCTTCAACAAATAAGATTGGGCTGAGAAATCTCTCCGAACGATACGGACTGTTAGGGCTTCGTCTTTCCGTCAGAGAAGACAAAAATGTGTTTGAAGTGAAAATCCCTATTCTACAATAATGAAAATACTGATTATAGAAGACGAGGAGCGCAGTTTTATGCGTCTGAAAAGACTGCTCCAAAACATTGACAACACATTCGAGATATGTGGTCCGGTCACAAGTGTAGCGAAAACTGCCGAGCTGTTGGGGAATGAAGCAGACATTGACACCTATGGCATCATCTTTGCCGACATCCGGTTGGACGATGGCGATGTGTTTGATGCCTTTCTGCAAGTACAGCCGAAATCACCTGTAATCTTTACTACGGCATACAACGAGTATGCACTTGAGGCTTTTCGCAGCAATGGCATAGCCTATTTGCAGAAACCCATTGTCCCTCAGGAACTCCGTGAGGCAGTAAACAAGGCTAGAAAATTGATAGTTGACGATGCCGTCCCACAAGACTTTTCCGCCCTGTTAGAGTCTCTTGGACTTGAAAGAAAGGATTACCGTGAGCACTTCCTCATACAGAACCATGACGGATATACAATACTCAACGTGACGGATATCAACCACTTTTTTACAGAAAACGGCATAACGCGTGCTTTCTTGCAAAATGGCCGTTCCGTGGCTCTCGGCTACACTCTCAACGACATTGAGATTCAGATGAATCCTTCTAAATTTTTCCGGGTCAACAGACAGTATATCATAAGTATCGATTCCATAGACAGTATTCATTTCCAGTTCAATTCCAAACTCTCTGTGAAACTGAAAACATATCCAGATGTGAGTATTGTCGTGAGCAAGGAGAAGGCTGCACAGTTGAAAAAATGGATAGACAAATAGCGTGTTATCCTACAATTTTGTCTCTTGTACTTATGTATTGTGTTAGCCTCTCCAAATTCAAGAAGAGCAGTAAGAAATTTCTTCATAGATAAAAAAGATGTTCGCAACAATTGATATTTGTGAGATTATTTTTGTAGCTTTGTGCGCAGAAGTTTTTTGTTATGGCACTTAATAGAGACAAAGACCTGAAATTGTTTTACTCCATAAAGGAGGTTGCCGCCATGTTCGGCGTTAACGAGAGCGCGTTGCGCTATTGGGAAAAGGTGTTTCCGCAGATTCAGCCCAAGACTAACGCCCGTGGCATACGTCAGTACACCAAGGAGGACATTGAGGAAATACGCCTCGTATACAACATGGCGAAAGTGCGCGGTTTCAAACTCGATGCCGCCAGGAAGATGATAAGCCGCAACCGTCAGGGTGTGGACAAGAGTGCTCAGATTCTGGAACTACTCATTTCCTCACGCGACCAACTTGTCGCAGTGAAGAAACAACTCGATTCGCTCGTGTAAAAGAGAAGAAGTAGAAATTCTGTTGGTATCGAAAGATACAGAGGGAGGACATCTCAACGAAGATGTCCTCCCTGTTTTCATTGTTTAGAAACAATTTATTTATTGCGCAGAAGCCGGCCTTTCTGTCGGAGAATTGGCTTCTGTTACTTGTCTGTCGATTAGAAATCGCAGAGCTCAAGCACCTTTTCCACTGCGGCGTCGATGCCTGCGGTATCCTTGCCTCCGGCTGTGGCGAAATGCGGAGCACCGCCTCCGCCGCCCTTGATGCACTTGCCTGCCTCACGCACAAGTTTGCCCGCATCAAGCCCTTTATCCGCAATGAGGTCCTTGCTTATCATCACTGTGATGAGAGGCTTGTCGTTTGACTTGCTGCCGAACACACAGAACATCTTTTCGGGAAGGATGTTCGCCACCTGGAAAGCGAGGTCTTTGACGAGGTTGGCGTCCATGTCGGCAACGAAAACGTGCTTGACGATCTTCACGCCATTTATCTCCTTGGCACCTGCAACCATATCGTCGCGCACCTTAAGGAGACGCTCTTTCATGTAGTCATCGGCTTGTTTCTTGAGTGCGACATTCTCTTCGAGCATCTTTTGGAGGGCAGCCTGCACGTCCTTGGTGTTGAGTATCTCGCGTATGGCAAATATAGTGTCCTCCATATTATACACGCTTTGTTCTGCGGCAGAACCAGTAATGGCTTCTATACGGCGTATTCCTGCTGCAACGGAACTTTCCGACACAATGCGCACAAAACCGAGTTCACCTGTCGCCTTGGCATGACATCCGCCACAGAATTCCACTGAGTCTCCGAACTGAACAACGCGTACACGGTCGCCGTATTTCTCTCCGAAGAGTGCGATAGCGCCGAGTTTCTTCGCTTCCTCAATGGGCACGTTGCGGTGATCCTGCAATGGTATGTTCTGACGGATACGTTCGTTGACAATCTGTTCCACCTTGCGCAGTTCCTCGTGTGTGACTTTCTGGAAGTGGGAAAAGTCGAAACGCAGTGACTCTGGGGTGACAAGAGAACCTTTCTGCTCCACATGGTCGCCGAGAACTTCCTTGAGTGCCTGGTCGAGAAGGTGTGTTGCGGTGTGGTTAGCCTCTGATGCCTTGCGGCGATCGGTGTCGACACATGCCATGAAATCTGCCTCCGGGTTCTTCGGCAACTCCTTAACGATGTGTACCGTCTGACCGTTCTCACGCTTTGCGTCGATGACTTCCACTGTCTCGGTCTCGCTGACGAGCACTCCCTGATCGCCGACTTGACCGCCCATTTCGCCGTAGAAAGGTGTGGCGTCAAGCACGATTTCGTAGTATGTGAGTTTCTTTTGTGTCACCTTGCGATAGCGCAATATGTGGCACTCATACTCCGTATAGTCGTAGCCGACGAACTGCTGTTCGCCTTCTTTCAACTCTGTCCAGTCGCTTGCTTCGACCGAAGCGGCGTTGCGTGCGCGCTCCTTTTGCTTCTGCATTTCATCGTCAAACTGCTTCTCGTCCACGGTGACGCCGTTCTCGCGACAGATGAGTTCGGTCAGGTCAAGAGGGAAACCGAAAGTGTCGAAGAGACGGAACGCCTGTGCGCCATCGAGCACTGTCTTTCCTTCGGACTTAAGTGTCTCAATGGAGGCGGACAGCATGGAGATGCCTTTGTCGAGGGTGCGGAGGAAAGAATCTTCTTCTTCCTTTATCACTCTGCCTATGAGTTCACGCTGTGCAGGGAGTTCCGGGTAAGCCTCGCCCATCTCTTCTATGAGCACAGGCAGTATCTTGTACATGAACGCTTCCTTCTGTCCGAGGAAAGTATAGGCATATCTCACGGCGCGGCGGAGTATGCGGCGGATGACATATCCGGCCTTAGCATTGCCCGGCAACTGTCCGTCGGCAATGGAGAAAGCCACTGCACGCAGGTGGTCGGCGATGACACGCATGGCCACGTCGACATCTTCCGTCTTGCCGTATTCCTTGCCGGAGAGGCGCGAAATCTCCTTTATCATCGGCTGGAAGATGTCTGTGTCGTAATTGGAGTGCTTGCCCTGAATGGCGCGCACGAGGCGTTCGAAGCCCATGCCGGTATCGATTACGTTCATTGACAGCGGTTCGAGCGAACCGTCAGCCTTGCGGTTGAACTGCATGAACACGATGTTCCAGATTTCAATAACCTGTGGGTCGTCCTTGTTTACGAGTTCCCTGCCGGGCACTTTCGCCTTTTCCTCAGCCGTACGGCTGTCGAGATGTATCTCTGAACAAGGTCCGCAAGGTCCGGTGTCACCCATCTCCCAGAAATTGTCGTGCTTGTTGCCGTTGATGATATGGTCGGCGGGCACATGCTTGAGCCAATATCCGGCAGCCTCGTCGTCGCGTTTCAGGTTCTCGTTTGCGTCGCCCTCAAACACGGTGACATAGAGATCGTCCGGATTGAGTTTCAGTATGTCGACGAGATACTCCCACGCCATGTCGATAGCACCCTCCTTGAAATAGTCGCCAAACGACCAGTTTCCGAGCATTTCGAACATCGTGTGGTGGTAGGTGTCGTGCCCTACCTCTTCCAAGTCGTTGTGTTTGCCGCTAACGCGCAGACACTTCTGCGAGTCGGCACGGCGGCGCGGCTCCGGGTCACGTGTGCCGAGGATGATGTCTTTCCACTGGTTCATTCCTGCGTTGGTGAACATCAGTGTGGGGTCGTCCTTTATTACCATCGGGGCAGAAGGCACTATCGTGTGGCCTTTCTGCTCGAAAAACTTCTTGTAACTCTCGCGTATTTCTTTTGCAGTCATCATATGTGAAACTCCTTGTCTTTATTTCTTACAAAATTACGAATAATCTCCGGAATAGTTGATATACAGATGTGTAAAACTGTCAGTGCCGTGTCTGTCGGACATGACATTTGTATTCTACAGGCTTGTGACCTCTTTCAGATCGTCTATTTTCTTCAGATTCTCCATTATGTCGTTCACTTCGTTGCGGTCGTGAACCCTGAGTTCGATTACGCCATCGAAGATTCCCTCGTCGGAACTGACCGTTACCTTGCGGATGTTTATGTCCATCTGCTCCGAGATAATCTCCGCCACATCGTGCAGAATGCCCTTTCTGTCAATGCCCTTTATCATGATTGTAGCCTCGAAGAGGGTCTTGTGGCTCATCTTCCACACTGCATCCACGATCCTGTTGCCGTAACTCGTCTTCAGACGATCAGCCACACTGCAGTCCCGGCGGTGTATTGTTATCTGCTTGTTGTCGGTGATGAACCCGAGAATGTCGTCGCCCGGAATGGGGTGGCAGCATGTCGGATAGTTGAAAGTGCTGATGTTGTCGTCGGTGACAATGACGGCTTCCTTCTTGTTGAAATTGCTTCCGACGATGAATTTGTTCTGTTCCGGCAGCGTCTCTTTCGGTTTGTCGCTCTTCAGGAAAGGGATGTATTTGCGCCATTTTCCGTCTTTCTTCTTTCCGTTGGCGTTCTGCATGAACTTGTCGTCAAGTGCGATGTTGCCCCGTGCGATTTCTATAAACAGGTCATCACGCTTCTTCAGGTTGTATGCTTCGCACAGTCTGTCGAGCAGTGAGATGTTTGCCTCGATGTTCTTTTCCGCCAACCATTTGCCCAGCATGGTCTCTCCCTGCTTCTGTTGTTCGCGCATTTCGCGACGGAGAGCGGTCTCTATCTTTGTCTTTGCCTTTGCTGTGGTGACGAAATCTATCCACTCCCGGTGTACGTGTTGGGAGGTGGACGTTAGTATTTCCACCTGATCACCGCTCTGCAGATGGTAACTCAGCGGCACCAGTTTGTGGTTCACCTTTGCGCCGATGCAGTGTGTGCCGAGGAAACTGTGTATCTGGAAAGCGAAGTCAAGGGCGGTGCAGCCTGCCGGCATGGTCATTATCTCGCCCTTGGGAGTAAACACGAATATCTCGTTGGCGAAGAGATTGAGTTTTATGGAGTCCAGAAAGTCCATGGCGTCGGGCTGCGGATCTCCCAGAATTTCCTTTATCGTGCCGATCCAGTTGTTGAGTTCATCATCGTCATTGATGCCTTTTCCGCCCTCTTTGTATTTCCAGTGAGCGGCAAAACCCTGTTCCGCTATCTCGTCCATTCGCTCGGAACGGATTTGCACTTCTATCCATTTGCCCTGCTTGCTCATGAGCGTGACGTGCAGAGCCTGGTATCCGTTGGCTTTAGGATGGTTCAGCCAGTCACGCAAACGGTCAGGATGGGCATGATAGAGTTTGCTTATCGCATTGTAGATGCGGAAGCCTTCGTCTATTTCTTCGTCAGGTTTGTCGGGCGTGTAGATTATCCTTACGGCAAGGATGTCATAGATTTCCTCGAACGTGACGTGCTTTGTCTGCATCTTGTTCCAAATGGAATAAGGGCTTTTCAGACGTGCCTTGATGGAGTATTTCGCTCCCATCCCGTCGAGAACTTCGCGTATCGGGGTGGTAAACTGGCTGAACAGTTCGTCGCGCGACTGCTTTGTCGATGCCAGTTTTCGCTCTATCATGGCGTAGGTATCGGGGTGCTCAAACCTGAAACTGAGGTTTTCCAGTTCGGTCTTGATTTTGTTCAGCCCGAGTCTGTTTGCGATAGGGGCATATATATATAATGTCTCGCCGGCAATCTTATACTGCTTGTTCGCCGGTTGGGAACTCAGTGTGCGCATATTGTGCAGCCTGTCGCATATCTTGATGAGTATCACCCTGATGTCGTCACTCATCGTCAGCAGCAATTTCTTGAAGTTTTCTGCCTGTGAGGAGGCGTGTTCCCCGAATATTCCACCCGATATTTTGGTCAGTCCGTCAACGATCTGCGCTATCTTGGAACCGAACAGGTTCTCGATGTCTTCTGTCGTGTAGTCGGTGTCTTCCACCACATCGTGGAGCAGGGCGGCACAGATGCTCGTGCTCCCAAGTCCCATTTCCTCGCTTGCAATCTGCGCTACGGCAATGGGATGCATGATATACGGTTCGCCCGACAGCCGCTTCACTCCCTTGTGAGCCTGTCTGGCGAAGTTGAAAGCCTTTGTGATGATGTCGGTTTTCTTGCGGTGCGGTGATGCAAGATAAGTGTCGAGAAGATGCTGGAAGGCATCGTCCACCATTTTCTCTTCGTCTCCGATAACGTTGTCCGCTGTGTTCATAGCCGTGCGACTCTGTTGTTATGGGTTACTTTACTCGCAGTTTCTTGCCGGCGCGGATGCTGCTTCCCTTTATGCCGGGGTTGAGACGGCGCAGTTTCGCCACGGTAGTGCCGTTGCGTTTCGCTATCTCCGACAGGGTGTCACCGTTCCTTATGGTGACAGACCTTGACCTTGTACGGCTGCTTCTGCTTGACGATTTCTTTTTTGAAGAGGTCTTTGTGCTCGCAACACTCGTCTCGTCTATCTCCACACTGCTGCGTTTTGTTAGCAGTTCATCGGCGCGATAGGCGTATATGGAGTCCTGTTTGTCGATGAACGAGAGTATGTCTTGTGACTTCAACCGCAGTATCGAGGGATTTGAACTGCCGTTTATGATGTTGCGTCTGTACTGCGGATTGAGGGTTTCTATTTCCTTCACGTCTATTCCGAGCACATTCGCTATCTGGTCAAAGTGCAGGTCTCTGTTGATGTGTATTGTGTCGGTGTGTGCCGGAAGTGTGGCCGACATCGGGCAGATGTTGTGGTCACAGTAATAATTCATTATGTAGTTTGCGGCTATGAACGCCGGTACATATCCCCTTGTTTCATGTGGCAGGTAAGGGTAAATCTTCCAATAGTCCTTCACGCCGCCAGCCCTGTGTATCGCCTTGTCGACGTTTGCGGGACCACAGTTGTAGGAGGCAATCACAAGTGGCCAGTCCCCGAAGATTTTGTAAAGGTCCGACAGATAGTGCGCAGCGGCGTATGACGCTTTCACCGGGTCACGCCTTTCGTCTACGAGAGAGTTGATTTCCAGCCCGTAGTTCTTGCCGGTGCCCAGCATGAACTGCCACAGTCCTGTCGCCCCGACGCGTGACACGGCTTTCGGGTTGAGTGCGGATTCTATGACAGGCAGGTATTTCAGTTCGAGCGGAAGACCGTAACTCTCCAGTGCCTGCTCGAATATCGGCATATACAAATTGGATGCCCCGAGCATGATGCTTACCGAACGGCGCAGCCTGCCCGAATAACTGTCGATGAAACGCTGTACTACTTGGTTGTAGGGCATCTCTATTATGGTGGGCAGTTTGCGCAGTCTCTCTTCATAGACCGACGGTTCGTAGGTCGGGTTTATGTCGGGAAAGTCGCAGTCAACATCGTTTTTCAGATATGTCTTGGTGTTGTAGAGGTGCAGCAGACTGTCCACTTCGGCTATCATCGCCTCAGGAATGTCTATCTCATCGTTGTCGTCTCCCGTTGCGTTTTCCTCGTTTTCGTCCTCGTTGTCCGTTTCAGTCACTTCTATGACACTGTCTTCTGTGTTGTCATACTGGGCGTAGGAAAATGTTGAAAACGCCAATAATATCGCTGTTATGAATAAATGCGGTTTTCTCATTTGCTGTAGTTTTCTTAGAAAATCAGGCTGCACTGCATCCCGAAATTGCCTTTGCGCAGTGGGCTGCAACCTGTTCCGTTGTCAATGAATGCCGGTTCTATACGCATACTCAGGTTGTCGGAGATGTCAAATTCCGAGAGGGATGCGTCCACATAGGCGTCAATCACGCTTAGCGCATACACTCCGAGGATACAGAAAAAACTCAAATCGCGGTACCGGCGGAAGCGGTCTTTGCGCTTGCTGAACAGAGTCGTGTAGCGTTCTATGTTACTTTCGTCTATCTTGTTGCCGAGGTGCAGGAACTGGTCGTAACTGTGTGTGCTGTCGTCATCGTCGGTCAGATCGAGGTAAGCCTGCTTGTAGTCCTTGTACATCTGGTTGTTCCACGACCAGGCATAGGCGCATCCGACGAATCCGCCGTAAAATATCGGCAACTTCCAGTACTTCCTGTTGTATATCTGACCGCCGCCCGGGAATACCAATGCGAGCCACATTGCCCTTTTGGGGTTAGGCTTCCACGTTGTCCAGTCACGCTTCACCCTTGCCGTTTTTCCCGACAGGGTGCTTATGGAGTCGGCATATATGGTCCGTTCTTCGGTCAATGTGTCGGGCATGACTGCCGCCGACGCGCTGTCAGTCTGGGCTTTTGCCGTCTGTGATATGGCGCATCCTGCCGCTATCACGATTGCTGCTATATATTTGGACAGAGACTTTTCCAAGGGGATTACTGTTCCTTTGTCTTCCCGAGCAAGTGGATGAGGCCGTTGAGTTCCTCCTCGCTGTCAAACGGGATGTCTATTTTCCCTTTTCCTCCGGCTGTTATCTTTATCCTCACTTTTGCGTTGAGGGCTTTTTCGAGGTTGCGCCTGTATGGCTCATACTGCTTCACGAGAGCCACCGCAGATGCCGGCTTCCTGTTGCCGTCCTGCTCTTCGCCTCCCTCTTTTATGCGCCGTACAAGATCCTCCACCTTTCTCACGGAGTATCCGTTCTTGACTATCTCCTTGAAGAGTTTCACCTGTTGCGACGGACTTTCTATTGACAGGAGGGCCCTTGCGTGTCCCATGTCAATCTGTTTCTTCTGTAAGGCCATCTGCACTTGTGCCGGCAAGCGGAGCAGGCGCAGCGTGTTGGCAACGGCGGTGCGGCTCTTTCCCACTCTCTGCGACACTTTCTCCTGTGTCATGCCCTCGCCTTCCATGAGTTGTTGGTATGCCAATGCCACCTCGATAACGTTGAGATCCTCACGCTGGATGTTCTCTACAAGCGCCATTTCCATGATGCTTGCGTCGTCGAGAGTGCGTATGTAGGCAGGTATTGTGGCAAGTCCGGCGAGTTGTGAGGCGCGCCAACGGCGTTCACCTGCTATTATCATGTAGCGGTGTTCCGACACTTGGTGCAGGGTGATAGGCTGTATGATGCCTATCTCGCTTATGCTGTTGGCAAGTTCACGGAGTGCGGTCTCGTCGAAATCGCGGCGAGGCTGGTTGGGGTTCGCCTCTATCTGGTCTACGGGAATCTCGCTTATCGTGCTGCTGCCGTCGGTCTTTACCGTCTCGGTAGATATGAGTGCGTCAAGTCCTTTGCCCAATGCGGCAAATTTGGTTTTGGTGTCGAATTTCTTCTTTACTGCCATCTCGTTTAACTGTTCTTGGCTATTATCTCTTTGGCAAGCGACAGATGGTTCTTCGCTCCGGCAGAGTTTGCGTCATACAATATTACCGGCAGTCCGTGCGAGGGGCTTTCCGAGAGTTTCACGTTGCGCTGTATCACTGTCTTGAACACCAGTTCCTGGAAGTGGCGTTTCACCTCGTCGTAAATCTGGTTGGCAAGTCTCAGGCGGCTGTCGTACATCGTGAGCAGGAAGCCCTCTATTTCCAGGTTGGGGTTGAGCTTGCTCTTTATTATCTTTATGGTGTTGAGCAGTTTTGCGATACCCTCCAAAGCGAAGTATTCGCACTGTACTGGCACTATCACGGAGTCGGCTGCCGTCAGCGAGTTTACGGTGATGAGACCGAGCGAGGGGCTACAGTCGATAAGTATGTAGTCGTATTCGTCCTTCACGGGAGCGAGTATCCTCTTCAGCACGGTCTCCCTGTTTTCCAGGTTGAGCATCTCTATTTCCGCTCCGACAAGGTTGATGTGGCTCGGCACGATGTCCAGCCCCTCAATGTCAGTGGTGTATATCGCCTCGTGAATGTCGGCGTTGTCGATGATGCATTCGTATATGGAACTCTCCACTTCGTTGAGGTCTACGCCCAGGCCACTGGATGCGTTGGCCTGTGGGTCAACGTCAACGAGCAACACGGATTTGTCGAGTGTTGCGATGGATGCGGCGAGATTCATTGCCGTTGTGGTTTTTCCCACGCCGCCTTTCTGGTTTGCCAATGCTATGATTTTTCCCATTTCAGAATAGAGGTTTGTCCGTTTGTGCCGTTCGGTATGCCGTTGTGTGGGCGTATGGCCGTCGTTTGGCTGTACCGTTAGGGCACGCGTGTTCTATTTACAAAGGTACTTAAAATAATCGAAACCGTGGGGTTGCGTTGTGAGTTTTTAGGATAAATCATACTTTTTAACCCTCTCCGGCGGTCGGGAATATGCGTATTTTGCAAGTGTGATTTTTTATTAAGATTTGTGCGAAAACGGCTTTTTCTCACGCAATTGGTGTAACTTTGCAAGGAGAACAGGCTGTCTGTGCCAAGGCGGCAATGCTTCCGTCCTGGGCAGTCGGTATTTTATGTTATACGAAATGGGAGAAAACCGTCCGCTTATTCTTGTCAGCAACGATGACGGCTATCAGGCCAAGGGCTTGAAGTCGCTCGTTGATATGGTCTCCGATATGGGAGACATCATCGTGTGTGCACCCGACAGCACCCGTTCGGGACAGTCGCGCGCTTTCACGATGCCGATGCCTCTGACACTCAACTTTGTGAGTGAAGAGCCGGGAAAGATTGTTTACCGCTGCTCGGGCACGCCTGTCGACTGCGTGAAAATGGCCTATAGTGAGGTCTGTCCGCGTCGTCCTGACCTGCTGTTGGGCGGTATCAACCATGGTGACAACTCGTCTGTGAACGCACAGTACAGTGGAACGGTGGGCATTGCGATAGAGGGCGCGATGCGCGGAATACCCTCCATTGCCTTCTCTCTCTGCGATTTCCGTCAGGATGCGGACTTCTCTCCGATGCGTGAAATCGTGCGCAAGTATGTCAGGAAGGTACTTGACGAGGGGCTGCCGCACTTTTCCTGCCTCAACATAAACTTCCCTCTGACAGACCAATACAATGGTGACCGTGTCTGCCGTATGGCTCTTGGGCACTGGCGAAAGGAGGTTGTCAAGCGCGAACATCCGTCGGGTGGCGGCAATTACTACTGGATGTCGGGTTTTTATCAGAACGATGAACCCGACAGCGTGGACACCGATGCTTGGGCGTTGGCGCACGGTTACGCCTCCGTGACACCCCTTACTGCCGACATGACCGACCGCTCCCTGTTGGAAAAGATGCTGCACGGATGAAATACTACCTCATAGCCGGCGAGGCTTCCGGCGACCTTCATGCCTCCAGGCTGATGCGTTCTCTGAAGCGTGAAGACCCAAGTGCCGTCTTCCGGTTTATCGGTGGAGACAGGATGACAGCCGAAGGCGGCGAGAGGGTGCGCCATTTCAAAGAGATAGCCTATATGGGTTTCATCCCTGTAATCAGGCATTTGGGCACTATCCTGAAGGCTCGCCGGGAGTGCAAACGTGACATCGTGCAGTGGCAACCTGATGCGGTGATTCTCGTGGACTATGCCGGTTTCAACCTCAATATAGCGAAATTCCTCCGCAAACGTTCACTTCGTGCCAAGGACAACGTGTTCGGTTCGCATCATTATGCCGCCGATATGGGGCGTCAGTCGCCGGCCGTTTATTACTACATCTCACCCAAGGTGTGGGCTTGGAAGGAAGGTCGCGTTAAGTGTTTCAAGCGCGATGTGGACGAGATGTTCTGCATCTTGCCCTTTGAAGTTGACTTTTTTGAGCGCAAGCACGGCTACAAAGTGCATTATGTAGGCA
Source organism: Faecalibacterium prausnitzii (assembly GCA_963611255.1). Taxonomy (GTDB): domain Bacteria; phylum Bacteroidota; class Bacteroidia; order Bacteroidales; family Bacteroidaceae; genus Prevotella. The sequence continues at coordinate 109,789 of CAVDQB010000006.1, read as the reverse complement.
ATCCTACAGCCAACGAGGTGAGTGATTTCAGAATGTCATACCACGAGACTGCCGACCAGTTCCGTCGTCGTCACGGTCTCGATGAGCGCCCCATTATAGCCTTGCTTGCCGGCAGTCGCCGACAGGAAATCAAGGATAACCTCCCTCTGATGGCGGAGGTGGCGAAGCGCATTGACGGCTATCAGTTTGTGCTTGCCTGTGTTCCGACGGTGGAACAGGCTTTTTACGATAAATATCTTGGCGGTTCTGACATAAAGAGAGTTACCGACGAGACCTACGGACTGCTATCTCATTCTGCGGCGGCTCTGGTCACAAGCGGTACGGCAACACTCGAAACGTGCTGCTTCAATGTGCCTCAGGTGGTGCTCTACAAGACACCTCTTCCCCCGGTTTCACGCTTTGTGTGGGAGCATTTTTTCTCTGTGAAATACATCTCTCTGGTCAATTTGATAGCCGGAAGGGAAGTTGTAGCGGAGATGATGGCGGAAAAATTCACCGTCGGAAAAGTCGTTGCGGAACTCGAAAAGATACTCCATGGCAGGCGTGAGCGTGATGCCATGTTCTCGGGATATTTCGATGTGCACAAACAGTTAGGCGGCACCGTCGCTTCCGACAATGCCGCCCACATTATGGTGCGTTCCCTCTTAAATCATTGACAGGGTGTAGATGTAGACCACTGCGGCAGGAATAGCCAGCAGTGCCGAGTCGAAACGGTCAAGCATTCCGCCGTGTCCGGGCAGTATGTTGCCCGAGTCCTTTATCCCCAAGGTGCGTTTCAGCAGACTTTCCACCAGGTCTCCCCATGTTCCGAAGAACACTACTGTAAGACCGAGACCGACCCATTGTGCGGCGTTGAGACCTGAAGCGTGACCGGGTTCGATGCTCCATGTCAGCAGAGAGACGGCAACCACGAGTATGCCACCGCCGATGCTCCCCTCCCAACTCTTTCCAGGGCTGATGCGTGGAAACAGTTTGTGCTTGCCGAAAAGCGACCCGCTGAGATATGCGCCGGTGTCGTTGCACCACAGGAAAACAAAGACCATGAGCGGCAGAAGCCAGTAGAACTCGCCCTTGTAGTATGCCAGTATGTATATGGTAGACAAGGGTAGGGCGATGTAGAGCTGGGTCATCATTGAGTAAGCCCAGTCGTTTATCGGGTCTTCCTGCCTGAGATAGAGTTCCGAAATGAACAGGTAGATGATCGTGACGAGGTATGGGATGAATATCGCCGCCGTTGTCAGACCTGAGCAGAACCCTGCCATTGCTATCGACAGGAATACTCCTGCCGCCGAACAAATGAAACGGTTGATGTTCACGCCGCGCCTTTCGTTCACCAGTCCGGCAAACTCCCACACTGCCATTCCCGTTATCAGGGCAAAGAGAAACGCCGTTGCTATGGGGCGCATGAAACTGACCACCATTATGGCGACATAGATGACGCCTGTCACGGCACGCACCGCCAAGTTCTTAACCTTTGGACTCATCGTTCTTGTCGTTTGTTTCAGGATTGCCATTGCTGCCGTCCGCATTCTCGGAAACGGCGTTGCCATTTTGGGGAACGGTATTTTCTGCCGTGTCGGCGTTGCTGCTGTTCTTAAGGAACTCGGCCTGTGCGCTCTTCACTTCCTCCGGCATGTTGTCGATGGAGAGTCGCTCGGCCTTGCGCTTTTCCTCTTCCGCCTTTATCGCCTCGTTGGCTTCCATTATCTCTTCGGTACGGCTTACCCACGGGCGTTTGCCGAAAATCTTTTCCACATCCTCTGCATAGATGACCTCACGGTTTATGAGCAGTTCTGCCAAAGCGTTGTGTCCCTCACGGTGTTCCATGAGTATCTGCTTGGCGCGGGAGTACTGTTCGTTGACCATCTTGAGCACTTCATCGTCCATAATCTTCGCTGTCGTCTCGGAGTAGGGGCGCTGGAACTGGTAGTCCTGGTTGTTATAATAGCATATATTCGGCAGTTTGTCGCTCATGCCGGCGTATGCCACCATGCCGAAAGCGGCTTTCGTGGAACGCTCAAGGTCGTTCATCGCCCCGGTGGAGATGTGTCCTGTGAACAGTTCTTCCGCTGCGCGTCCGCCGAGAAGAGAGCAAATCTCGTCGAGCATCTGCTCTTTTGTGGTTATCTGTCGCTCCTCAGGCATATACCATGCCGCGCCCAAAGCCTGTCCGCGCGGCACTATGCTCACCTTGACAAGGGGATTGGCGTATTGGCAGAACCACGAGATGGTGGCGTGCCCGGCTTCGTGCAGGGCTATGGTGCGCTTCTCCTGCGCTGTCATCACTTTGGTCTTCTTCTCCAGTCCGCCTATGATTCGGTCCACGGCGTCAAGGAAATCCTGCTTGCCCACTACCTTGCTGTCGTGGCGTGCGGCTATAAGTGCGGCTTCGTTGCACACGTTCGCAATGTCGGCACCCGAGAATCCGGGGGTCTGTCGTGCCAGATAGTCCACGTCAAGGGTGTCGTCTGTCTTCAGCGGACGCAGGTGCACGAGGAATATGTCCTTCCTTTCCTGCAGGTCGGGGAGGTCTACGTGTATCTGGCGATCGAACCTTCCGGCGCGCAGAAGAGCCTTGTCGAGCATGTCGGCACGGTTGGTTGCGGCGAGGATAATCACTCCGCTGTTAGTACCGAAACCGTCCATCTCTGTCAGGAGGGCGTTAAGCGTGTTCTCCCTCTCGTCGTTTCCGCCGAGGGAAGCGTGGTTTGCGCGTGCCCGGCCCACGGCGTCAATCTCGTCGATGAAGATGATGCTCGGCGCTTTCTCCTTTGCCTGGCGGAACAGGTCGCGCACTCGGCTTGCGCCCACGCCCACGAACATCTCCACGAAATCGGAACCGCTCATCGAAAAGAACGGCACTCCAGCCTCGCCGGCAACGGCCTTTGCCAACAGGGTTTTACCTGTTCCCGGAGGCCCTACAAGGAGTGCTCCGCGCGGAATCTTTCCGCCCAGTTCGGTATACTTCCCCGGATTTTTCAGGAAGTCGACGATTTCCTGTATCTCTTGCTTCGCTCCTTCCTGTCCTGCCACGTCCTTGAACGTGACGCCAGTGCCGCTCGCTTTCTCGTACATCTTGGCTTTGCTCTTGCCTACGGAGAATATTCCGCCTCCTGCACCGCCGCTTCCGCTGCCCATACGGTTGAATATGAAGACCCAAGCGAGCACGAGCAGGATTATCGGACCGAAGTTGAAGAGGAACGACATGAAAGCGTTTCCGCTCTTGTTTTCATAACTGTAGTCGCCCAGTGTCTTCGCTTCTATCTGCTTGTTGAGGAAACTTTCCAGTTCGTCAACGCTTCCGAACTCCACCGTGACATAAGGATTCATGCCCACCTGCTGTGCCGTCTTGTGGAAGACATCACGGATATACTTCCCCTTGACATACATTTTCAGGTTGCTTTCGCTTTTGTTCACCACTATGTTGGAGGCGTATCCTTTGGCGACATACTGCTTGAACTTCGTGTAAGTCGTCTTCTCCTGTACTGCGCCGGTGGCGAGTGCGTTGCCTCCGCCGGTGAAGAACAGTATTGCCAAGGCAATGATCACCAACGTGTAAATCCAGTTCATGTTGAACCGGGGCATCTTTGGCTGCTTGTCGTTCTGGTTCATGTCAGTCTAAATCTGGTATTCTTGTCAGTTTGGCATCCTCCCAAAGGTGTTCGAGGTCATAAAATTCCCTTGTCTCGGGCACGAATATGTGCACCATGACATCGAAGTAGTCGATGGCCACCCACACGGCTTCTTCCAGTCCTACGCAGTGCTGCGGTTTCTCGTGCAGTTTTTCCCGGCAGCGGTCAGACACCTCTCCGGCTATCGCTTCCACCTGTGTCGGCGAGTTGCCCTCGCAGATTATGAAGTAGTGGGCGACTGCTCCGTCTATCCCCGACATGTCGGCTATGACGATGCCATGCCCCTTCTTCTCCTGTATTCCCTCTACTATGGTGTCTACCAAACTGTTTTTTTTCTCCATTTATATTATGTTGTTGTTTTGTTTCGCCTGTCTTGTTGTGTCGGGCAAATAGCGTGCCAAACGCCTGAATGCCTTGTTGCTGCAAATTTACGGCTTTTTGTTGACAATGCGCCTTGCGCCTTTGCAAAAGAATGTTCGGCGCATCTTGTTTTCACCTTTTTTAGAAAAAAAGACGTGAAAATATTGCGTGAATAAAAAAAACGGAGTAACTTTGCACTCGCAAACGAGAAATCGGGTGCTGCAAGGGAGAGGTGCTCCCGCAACAGTTTGGGATATGGTGTAATGGTAACACAACAGATTCTGGTCCTGTTTTTCCTGGTTCGAGTCCGGGTATCCCAACTACAGGCGAAGCCGGAAAACCTTTTTGGGTTTTCCGGCTTCGCTGTTTTGTGTCGCTATTGAATCCCCTTTTCAGAAGAATTGGTGCGTCTCGGTTCTATGCGAGGATGCCGCAACTTCTGCGGATACTTGCTGTCGGGTTTGTGCGAAGGCTGTTCCTGCACTCCGTAAACGGTCTGTAGGTTCTCTGGAAGCACAGTTCGTGCGGCCGAATACCGTCCGTGGTACGGTCGAACCACGGACGGTATTCGCTCGAACCACGGACGATATACGGTCGAACCACGGACGATATACGGTCGAACCACGGACGGTGTACCGCTGCAAGAACGCCACTTTCCCCTTGCAAGAACACCGTTTTGGCAGCGCAAAAGCGGCGTTTGGAGAAAAAGGGAGAACCCTTTGCGCCGTCCGTGAGAACCGTAGTGGCTAAACGATTTTTAACGTGCTGCGCAGCCGTTTTTTGTGCGTAGCCGTGCAGTATACCGCCCTTTTTGATTAATTTTGTTGATTATAATAGGTAGAAGACGGCGTTTGCAGCCGTCAGTCAGTTACTTTAAGAAACGTGTGATGACAGTCAGAAAAATACTCGTTGCCGCCTTGCTGTCGGTGACAATTCCGTTTACGGCGATGTCGCAGAACTATTCGTCGCTGTGGAAACAGTTTGACAAGGCTTGCGAAAAAGACCATCCGCAGGATGAACTCGCCGTCTTGGCGAAGATTAGGGACAAGGCCCGTGACGACAAGGCGTACGGTCAGTTGCTGAAGTCGGAACTGCAGACGATAGCCGTGCAGTCCACGGTGTCGCCGGACTCGCTGCTTCCGCAGTTGAAGCGTTACGAGGCGATAGCCGCCAAGGAGGGCGACACTGTGCTCGGGGCGGTCTACTGCTCCACGCTGGGGCATATCTACCGAGATTACTGGAGCACTCTCGATATGCCGCAGGACAGTGCGAAAACGGTGGCAAGGCAGTATTACGGTCGTTCGTTGCGCAGTCCGGAACTGCTTGCGGCGACAAAGGCCGGCAGTTATGAGCCGCTTGTTGTCGACGGTGACGCCTCCGCCACGTTCGGTGACGACCTGTTCCATGTGCTGGCAATGGAGGCTGAGGAGTACGGAATGATGCATGACTACTACCAGAAGGCAGGCAACCGCCCTGCCGCCTGCATCTCTGCGTACTACCAGACACAGAAAGACCGCATGGACGACGTGCGCCTCACAAGAAAATCAAAGTATCTCGCGACTATAGACTCGCTCATAAACGTCTACCGTGACCTGCCTGAAGCGGGCGAACTTGCCATTGAACACTTCAACTATCTCGACGGTGCTACCGACGCATCGGCGCGCGAAAAGGTGGAGTATATAGACTATGCGCTCGTCAACTGGTCTACTTGGCAGCGCATGGCGGTGCTGAAAAACGCCCGCAACAGGCTTACCCTGCCGTCGTTCAACGTCAGTATTTCGAAGCGGCTTGCCATTCCCGGCCAGGAGATTCCTGTGTACATCACCTCGCTGACACACCTTGACAGACTGGTCATGAACGTGTATAAGGTGAACATTGCAGGGGGTGACGAGTTCAATCCCAATGATGCCGGTGACTATAATGTGCTCCGCTCAAAACTCTCCTCGAAGCCTGTGTGGAGCGACAGCCGTGTCTACTACGGACTGCCGGAGTATCTTGAGGTGAGGGACACGATGAAGATAGCCCCTCTGCCGGCTGGTGTCTACATGGTGGAGTTCACCACCGATAATGACGATGTGGCGGTGGAGCGTGCCATGTTGCACGTTTCCAACCTGCGGCTCGTCTGTATGCAGTTGCCGGGAAAGAAGATGCGTATGGCGGTAATGGACGCAACCTCGGGCAAACCTGTCGCAGGGGCAAGGATAGAACTGCTGTTCCGCGGATGGAAAAACCGCAAGTGGAGCGAAGACAAGCGCACCCTGACCACCGAGGAAGACGGCGAGGTGGTGTTCACGTCGACACTTGCGCCACACAAGTATATGGTGACCACCGACACGGACAAGGCGTTTCCGTGGCAGACAATCAGCGGTTTCAACTGGGCAAATGTCAGCGGCGGCACGGTGCAGGGCACATTCCTGCAGACAAGGACATACACTGACAGGGCGATATACCGTCCGGGACAGACTGTCAAACTGTCGGTCTTGGCTTACGAAATCTTCTCGCGCGAGGAGTGGAAAGTGGCTGAGAACCGCAGCGTACACCTCGCCCTGCGTAACCCCAAGGGTGCCAACGTGGAGGAGAAAGACGTCGTCACCGACGAATGGGGAGTGGCTTCCGCCGAGTTCACTCTGCCAGCCGACGGCCTCACTGGCTACTACAGTGTCGCGGCGAAGACGAAAGACGGTTATGCGAATGGCAGCTCATTCCGTGTGGAAGAGTACAAACGGCCCACGTTCTGCGTCACTTTCGACGAATACAAGGACGCATACAAGGAAGGCGACACTATCCGTGTGAAGGGTTGGGCGAAGACTTATTCAGGCGTGGCGGTGCAGAATGCCACAGTGAAATATGACGTCAAGAACCTTTTCAGGAGGTGGTGCATGGTGGAGAACCCCTCTTCCGGCAAGTTCTTCAGCGGCGAGACAGTGAGCGGCAGCGACGGTTCGTTTACTGTGGACGTGCCGATAAAGATGCCCGACGGGGCGAAGAAAGGCAACCGTTTCGCCTCTGTCATCGTCACCGCCACCGTTACCGACAGGGCAGGAGAGAGCCACTCTGCTCAGGAGGACTATCCCGTGAGCGACAAACCGGCGTTTTTTGCATTGCAGGACTTTGGCGGCAACCAGTGCAGGGAGCGCCAGACACCGTTCTCTTTCGCCTGTCTGAACAATTCGGGACAGAAAATTGACACAGTGATGACCTACCGTGTAGACACCAATGCACCTGTCCAAATCAGCACAAATACCGAAACGACCCTCGACGTGGCGGCTCTCGCCTCAGGCAGACACGTCCTCACGGCGTGCTGCGGCAGCGACACCCTGCGGCAGGAGTTCATCCTGTTCTCGCTGAAAGACACCAAAGTGCCGGTCGACACAGTGGCTTGGTACTACTCGTCCACCGGCAACAACACGGTGTCAGCACTGAAATACGGCGAGCCGGAGTACATACAACTGGGAACAAAAGAGAGTGACCAGACTGTGCTCTATGCCGTCGTGGCTGACACGACTGTCGTTGAGGCCGGCCAAATGGTGCTCAATGACGAGGCGCGGACACGCACCATAGAATATAAAGAGGAGTGGGGTGACGGCATAGCGGTGAGATATGCGTGGGTGAGAAACGGTGAACTCTACACCTACGAACAGCGCTATGCGAAGCCGACTCAGGAGAACAAACTCACCGTAGAGTGGAAAACTTTCCGCGACAAACTGACCCCCGGCCAGAAGGAAGAGTGGGTCATGACGGTGAAGAACGCCGACGGCACTCCGGCAAAGGCGCAGACCATGGCGGTGATGTATGACAAATCGCTCGACAGTTTCAAGCAGCACAACTGGTCACTCGACCACAGCGTGACTTACTTTCCGCACTACATAAGGCAGTTGGCAGGATACAACTGTTCGCCGAACGGACTTTACGGAGAACAGAAAATAAAGTATTTGACCGAACCGCAACTGGAGTTCAGCCGCCTCGATATGCCTTACTTCAATGGAGGTGTGGGGGGATTGTACTCCAACCGTATCGTTCTTAATGGGGGCAAATCAAGAATTGACATGCCTTCAAAGAAGATGATGGCGGTGGCATTGTCAAGCGTTGAAGCGGCAGAAAGGGTGTCAGACGATGGCGGAGAAACCGTTGCCGCCGGAGTAAGCAATGCAAAGGCAATGGCAGACGATGCCACAGAGGAAATCCAAGTGGAGATTAGGGAGAACCTTAACGAGACGGCTTTCTTTATGCCGCAACTCGTTACGGACAAGTCGGGCAGCGTCTCGATAAAGTTCACTCTGCCCGAAAGCCTCACTACATGGCAGTTCATGTCGCTCTCACACGACAAACAGATGAACACCGGACTGCTCTCCGGCACCGTCACGGCACAGAAGAAACTGATGATACAACCCAATATGCCGCGCTTTATCCGTGTGGGTGACAAGGCGCAGATGTCGGCTGTCGTCACCAACAACCACGACAAAGAACTTTCCGGAAAGGCTTCCATGCTGCTGATGCGCTCTGCTGACGGCAAGACGGTGGCGAAGTCGGAGGCGCACTTCAGTGTAAAGCCCGGGCAGCAGGCTCCTGTCACTTTCTCCATTCCCGACAATCTGGCAGACGACATCTACGTCTGCCGTGTCACTGCACAGTCGTCAGGCTGTTCCGACGGAGAGCAACAGTATCTGCCAATCCTCTCGGACAAGGTGGAGGTAACCACCACAAGGGCGTTCACGCAGGTGCAGCCGGGTGAGAAAACGATAGACCTGAATGCGCTGTACGGCAAGAACACAAGCCGGGAGTCACTGAAAGTGGAATACACGGACAACCCCGCATGGCTCATGCTTGAGGCTCTGCCGGTGGTGGGAGACCCCGATTCTGAGAACGCTATATCCCTTGCCGTGGCACTGTATGCCAACAGTATAACGGAGAAAATCAAGGCTCAGATGCCGTCAGACACGTTGGCAGGCAAGACCGTCGCAGTATCAGCGGAACGCCTGATAGGCCGGCTGGCGAACCTGCAGAACGCCGATGGCTCGTTCTCCTGGTATGACGGAATGATGCCGTCATATTATGTCACGCAGTCTGTGGCGAAGATTCTCGCACGGATGAAGCACCTCGGACTTGCCGACGCAAGCGTGCGCCCGATGCTGAAGAAGACCATGGGCTGGCTCGATGGCGAGATGTCGAAATATGTAACCAGCCTGAAGAAACATGAAAAGGAAGGCAAGACGAAACCTGTTCCGTCGGAGACGGCGATGGACTACCTGTACATACAGTCCATAAGCGGCGATAACGTGGAGGGAACGGCAGCGTCCAATGCCGCTTATCTGCTGTCCTTGACCGACGGCCTGACCTCAAAACTGTCCATCTACGGCAAGGCGAACATGGCGATAGTGTCGGCTCTGCACCCCGTGAAGAAGAATACGCCACAGGCAAAGCAACTCCTCGAGAGCGTAAGGCAGTACACCGTAAAGACCGAAGAAATGGGTCGCTATTTCGATACGCCCAAGGCTCACTATTCATGGTGCGACTACAAGATACCTACGCAGACAGCGGCTATCGAGGCACTGCAGACCTTAGCCCCCGACGACAGGCAGACTATAGCCGATATGCAGCAGTGGCTGCTGCAGGAGAAACACACCCAACAATGGAACACTCCGCTGAACACGGCGTCGGCAATCTACGCTTTCTTCAACGGCTGGAACTTCTCTGGCGACACCAACGCCGTGGCTGAGGCTACGGAGAGTGTGGAGTCTACACGCCTGTATGTGGACAACAAACTGCTGACAGGCGGTGAGAAAGTGGCTGGAAAGGGCTATGTCAGCCGCACGCTTGAGGGACGTCACTCTTCTTTCAAGGCGGTGAAGACTTCCGACAACATATCGTGGGGTGCGGTGTATGCTGTGTGCACGCAACCGCTAAGCGATGTGGAGGCGGCCGGAGAGAGCCTTTCCGTGAAGCGTGAGGTGCTTGATGCGGATGGCAACAGACTCTCTTCTGCTCCGCAAGTGGGACAGACAGTGAAAGTGAGACTTACGGTCGTGGCGAAACGTGACCTTGATTTCGTGGAGATAACCGACAACCGCGCTGCCTGCCTTGAACCTGTCATGCAGACCTCAGGCTATCGGAACGGTTGCTACGAATCGCCGCGTGACAACAAGACAGTATATAGTTTCGACAAGTTTGCAAAGGGCAAGCATGTGTTGGAGACATCCTACTATGTTGACCGTGCAGGCGCTTACAAGTCGGGAACGGTTACTGCCAAGTGTCTGTATGCGCCCGAGTTCCAGGCTCGGGACAAAGGTCTTGATATAGAAACAAAATGAAAAGATGAAGAAGATTATAGTTCCAGTGCTCTCGCTCCTGCTCTGCGGCAATGCGGAGGCACAGAAGATAAAGGCGTCAACGGAGGTTCTGAATATCGGACAGGTGCAGTATTGCCTGCCGGCAACCGGCGTTTTCGAACTGAAGAACACCGGTAACCGTCCGCTGAAAATATCGGATGTGGACACCGGCTGCGGCTGTGCCGTGGCATCATTCCCGACAGAACCGATAGAGCCGGGTGCGAGTTTCACGATCAATGTGACATACGATGCACGGCAGATGGGGCATTTCCAAAAGTTTGTCGATGTCTACAGCAACGCCTCGGAAAGTCCTCTCGCACTGCAACTCAGTGGAGTGGTGGTGGAGGAAGTGCAGGATTATGTGGGTGACTTCCCCATAACCCTCGGCTCTCTCACGGCAGACTGCAATGCGATAGTCTTCGAGGACGTGCACTTGGGAGAGCAGATCCAACAGCGTTTCCATATATTCAACCCCACGGGAAAGACTGTGCAGCCGCAGATAATGCACCTGCCCAACTATCTGAAGGCTGAGGTGTCGCCGACGAAAGTGGCTCCCAACCGTTCGGCGGAGGTGACAATTACGCTGGATTCGCGGTTCATACACGATTTCGGATATGAGGAGACGCAGATTTACCTCGGGGCAAATCCTGGTGAGAAAGTGTCGTCGTCTAAGCAGATAGACGTGTCGGCTATATTCCTTCCGGCAAAGTCTGCCCTGACAACGACCCAGAAAGCCCTCGCCCCGAAGATTGAGATGTCGCAAACAAGCGTGGATATGCCGATAGCAGACGGCAAGAAACGCACGGAGACAGTTACTGTCCAGAACACGGGAAAGACGCGTCTGGAGATACAGCGGATGCAGATGCTTACGGAGGGACTGAAGGTTTCGCTCAACAAGACATCGCTCGAACCGAACGAAACGGCGCGTCTCAAGATAACGACACTGCCGCGCCAACTGAAGCATCTGAAGACTATGCCGCGCATACTGATGATTACCAACGACCCGGAAAGGCAAAAAATACTCGTCAATATCAATATAAGGTGACGATGAAGATAGAGATTGACGAGAACTCGGGTTTCTGTTTCGGGGTGACGACCGCCATAAACAAGGCGGAGGAACAACTTGCCGGAGACGGCACGCTATACTGTCTGGGTGACATCGTGCACAATGGCATAGAGGTGAAAAGACTGGCTTCAAAGGGACTGAAGACCGTTGACCATGAGGAAATGGCAAGTCTCCACGATGCCCGACTGCTCTTCCGTGCCCACGGAGAGCCTCCCAAGACATACGAGGTGGCGGCGAGAAACAACATCGAAGTCATCGATGCCACCTGCCCGGTGGTGCTTGCCCTGCAGCGCAGGATAAAGAGCCAGTTTGCACAACACCCCGATGCGCAGATCGTGATTTTCGGAAAGAAAGGTCATGCTGAGGTGTTGGGACTGGTGGGACAGACCAACCAGAAAGCCATAGTAATAGAAAGCCTCGACGACGTGCACAAGTTGGATTTCTCGCGCGACATCTACCTCTATTCCCAGACGACAAAGTCGCTCGACGAATACCGCCGTATCATAGACTATTGTCAGCGGCACATATCGCCCGAAGCGGTGTTCCGCAGTTTCGACACGATATGCAGGCAGGTTGCCAACCGCATGGACAGGGTGAGACTGTTCGCCGCACAGCACGACCTGATACTCTTCGTCTGCGGCAACAAGTCGTCCAACGGAAAGGTCCTGTACGGCCAGTGCCTGTCGGTAAACGCCAACAGTCACCTCATAGAAAGCCCCGACGAGATTGACTCGTCATGGCTTCACGGCGTGGAAACTGTCGGCATCTGCGGTGCTACCAGCACCCCGAAATGGCTCATGGAACAGTGCAAGCAGGCCATCGAAACCATGGTTGCCTCCGGCGGAAAGAAAAAATGAGTATGGACTATACCAAGGTAAATATTGACGATATAGAGACTTTCACTCTCAGAGAAGCCGTTTCCGAATACGGCGAAGGGATTATACCCATTTGGAAAAATGCCGTGTATTCCCAAAAATACAGACTGGAAAGCCGTCGGTATATCGGGTGCAAGGCAAAGTTGACGGACTGGATATTTGACATAGTACAAAAGGAAACGCATGACGTACACAGTTTCTGTGACATATTTGCAGGTACGGGATCGGTCTCAAACAAGGCAGTTCACCTGTACAAAAATGTCATTATGAATGACTTTTTGTATTCAAACAACATACTGTATAAGGCTTTTTTCGCCGAGGGGGAGTGGAATGAACAGAAGTTGCTTGACCTTATCGATGCGTTCAACAATATAGACGCAAATGAAATAGGGGAGAACTACTTTTCCGAGAACTACGGAGACAAGTATTTTGACAGGACTTCGGCAAAACTTATAGGGCATATACGGGATGTCATAGAGGACATAAAATGCACTTTGACAGAGAAGGAATATTGCATCCTCTTGGCGTCACTGATATACAGTATGGATAAGATCGCCAATACATTAGGACATTTTGAGGCTTATATAAAGAAAGAGATAAAGCCGAAGAAATTCATAATGAGGCCGATTGACTACCAGTGTATAGACGGGATACAGATCTTCAAGGAAGACGCAAATGCGCTGGCAAGGAAAGTACACACGGATGTCGTGTACATGGACCCTCCTTATAATTCACGGCAGTACAGCCGGTTCTATCATGTGTATGAGGTGCTTGTGAAATGGGACAAACCCGAATTGAAAGGCACTGCAAGGAAACCTAAGGAGGAAAATATGAGCGATTACTGTCGCGTAACGGCGTTCAGAGCGTTCTCAGACCTTGTTGCCAATATCGACACCAGATATATAGTGGTGTCATACAACAATACATATAAATCAAAGAGTACATCTTCACAGAACAAAATCAAACTGGAACAGATTAAGGATGTGTTGGACAAATGCGGCGAAACGAAAGTGTTTACACATTCCTACAACCCATTCAACGCCGGAAAAACGGAATTTTCGGATCACAAAGAGTATCTGTTCGTTACGGAAGTCGACAATGAAAAACGGCATCGCTCGTTCCCCTCTCTTCTATGTAGGTGACAAATACAAACTGGTAAACGAGATAAAGACTCATTTCCCTGGTAGTATCAAGAGGTTTATAGAGCCTTTTGTAGGAGGCGGTTCTGTGTTTATGAATGTGGAAGCGGAGCACTTTCTCCTTAACGACATTGATGTAAACGTAATCTCAATACACCGTATGCTGTGTGGGTATGTGGGGAGAAAGGACTCTTTCTACAAGGAATTGTTTGACCTGGTTAACAGGTACGGTCTTTCGTTGTCATTCATCGAGAACCCTGTGCCACCAGAATTGAAACAGGCATACCCCAAGACATATTTTGCAAAATACAACAAAGAGGCGTACAATGTCCTCAAAAGAGATTACAATGACAGTGACAGAAGCGATGCACTTGTGCTTTATGCGCTGCTTGTGTACGGCTTTAACAGAATGCTGAGGTTTAACAAACGGGGAGACTTTAACCTGCCTGTAGGAGATGTGGACTTCAATAAGAATACCTATGATGCATTGGAAGACTACTTCAATGCAGTGGAAAGGAAGTGTATAGAATGGTCTTGTCGGGATTTTAGGGATTTCTTGGGTGATATGGAATATGAGGAAGGAGACTTCGTGTACTTGGATCCTCCATACCTGATAACCTTTAGTGAGTATAACAAATTGTGGGATGAGGAAAACGAGGTGCATTTATTGGCGTTGCTTGACGACTTGAACAGAAAAAATGTAAAGTTTGCAATCTCCAATGTAACCCATTATAAAGGGAAAACAAACGAGGTGTTTCTTGACTGGTCAAGGAAATATAACACACATCCGATAAAGAGCAATTATATCAGTTTTAATGACAACTCGATAAAGAAATTCAATGAGGTCTTGATTACTAACTACTAAACAACAATGATATGACAAACGCAGTCAGGCACGGAAAGAGACTCTATAAACAAATGGCTCTCGAGGTTGCGGTCAGAAATCCCGAACGGTATGAGGGAATCTTGAGGTCTTTTGCAAAACATGAAGGCATTGTGTTGGATGACAAAGGCATACTTGAGGTTTACTCTCAGTTGTATATTGATGATGTCGTTACGACCGACAGACTAAAAGACAAGACCCTGACAAAGGGCTTCGTACGCAAGTGGATAAAGGAGAACTGTAGCCATAACAACGAGTGGGGATACCCTACCGGCTATCAGGCGGCATTCACCAGATATCTGAAAACCTTGTCGGAATTTGGTTTTATCTATGCTCAGTACAACCAGATGCTGAAATTGTCGCCTGTGGCAAAAGCCTTGGTAAACGGCAGAATAACTCTGTCAGAGGCGTTCGCAGTGCAAAGTATGCGCTTCTGGAGGATGTCTCCGTACAGGAGAGTCTTGAATGACTTCAACTTTTTTGAGTTCATAATGGATGTCATTGTCGCCCTGAAAGAAAAAGGACGCAAACTTTCCATTAACCAGTTCAATGTCGCTTTGTTCTCTGATGATGGCAATGTGGATGATTTCCTGACATTGTTGGAGAACAATAAGATTGGGAATGACAGTGACAAGGCGTATGACTTGGTGAACAAGAGATTCGGAGATGTACATCCTGACCACGCAAGTGTCGTGAAACAAACGACCGCTTTCAATGATTACGGAAATTCGGTTTTTCGGGTGTTGCAGTTGACCGGTTTCGTCACTGTGGACTATGAAGGTGTCTTGCTTCTGTCTCCCAACGAAAACAGAATCGGTCTTTATAAGGCGTTAAAGAGTTTGAAGTTCAGAATAACCGCCGAAGCGAAAGAGTCGGAGACGGAGTATTTCAAGGCACTTGGTTCGTTTGAAAGTGAATTGGAAGAACTCGTGCGCTCTTACAGGAAAGAAGAAGACAACTCAACAGTTGGATACAATGAAAAGATACCGGGGATTATCAAGTCCTACGGATTGGATCAGACATTCATAGAACATGCGTTGCTTAAACTCTCAAAGGGCGATACGAGAGGTAAGGACTGTTTTTGGTTCATTCAAACACCAGTGAAATTCGAATTCTTACTGACGCTTTACGCCTACACATGTTTTGGTGACACCTTTGTATATAAACCTAACTATATCTGTGACGAGGCGGGTATACCTTATTCACACGCTCCGGGTAACGTCGGAGATATTGAAATCTACAATAAAGACAAGTACTGGCTCATAGAGGCAACGCTCATCCGGTCAAAAAACCAGCAGGTAAACAGCGAGACTATCAACCTGTTCAGGCATATTGACACTACAAAGGTTGGAAGTAAATATCTTACTCTCGTCGCCCCATATATACATGATGACACGCGACTTGTATTCAATGTGGCTTCCATAATCACAATGATTCAGACAGAAGAAGCCTCGTTATATTCCGACTCGCAGACAACTTTGGAGTTTGTAAACGGACTGAAACGGGGTGACTATTTTGGTGCAATGCACATCAAAAACGTTGAGTTCGTATTAAATCTGAGGAATAAACTGAATGCTATAACAAGGCTGTAGACTACAGCCAAGCCACGACGGAGGGAGTGAGCAGGGCGGTGAGGATGCCGTTGAGGGTCAGTCCGAGGCTGGCGTAAGCGCCGACAAACTCATCGTGTTCCATTGCTGCGGAGGTGCCGAGGGCGTGTGACGCAGCCCCCATGGATAGTCCGCGTGCCATGGGATTGCTGATATGGCCGACAGCCATAATCTTAAACCCAGCCACAGCACCTATCAGACCGGTTATCACCACCACGGCTGCCGTCAGTGAGGGGATGCCCCCGAGTGTCTGCGTCACCTCCATTGCGATAGGAGTAGTTACCGACTTGCTTGCCAATGACACCGTGACTATAGGTGAAGCGCCAAGGAGTTTGGCGGTGAGAACGGCACTGACGATGCCCACCAAGCAACCCACCATCTGCGATGCAAGTATCGGAATGAACTGTTTCTTTATCTGTGAGAGTTGCAGATAGAGCGGCACTCCCAACGCCACTACCGCCGGCTTGAGCCAGAAGTCAATCATCTTGGCACTCTTGTAATAGGTGTCATACGAGATGTCACAAGCCGAGAGGAAAAGTATAATCAGTGCTATGGCAACCAGTATGGGGTTGAGCAGAATGAAGCCAGTCTTGCGCTGCAGCAACTTGGCACCCTGATAAACGCCGAAAGTGAGTGCCAACAGGAAGTATTGGTTGGTTATTATGTCAGTCGTCATTGTTCTTCCTCCTGTCTTCAATCTTGTCCTTTATCTTCGTGGTAATCTTCTTTTCGCCCTTCGCTACCACCTGATGGGTGTGCCCGGTGACGAGCAGTACCAGAGCGGTACTGACTATTGTGGCGCATGTGATGGGCACAATTTCAGCCTTGATCAGGTCGAAATGCAGCATCAGAGCCACGCCCGGCGGCACGAAAAAGAACCCGAGATTTGCTATGAGGAAGTCGGTAAGTCCCCTTACCCATTCCAGTTTGATGACTTTTGCCTTCAGTAATAATGTGAGCAACAGCATTCCGATGATGCTGGAAGGCAGTTTTATGCCGGTGAGCATTATCGCCAGATCGCCCAACGCCATACATCCGAAGAGTATGAAACACTGTCTGACCATACCGTTCTTGTAGTTTTTGTTGTTCTGCTACAGTCTTATAATATAACTGGATGCAAAGTTACTTATAATGTGCGATATGGTCACGCCTTTGCGGAGCAATCCTCCTCTCCGCCGCAGAAACTGTTTCTATGTCAAGATTTGGGTGTGTTTTTCCGCCTGTTTCCGGTCTTTGATTATCTCAGCCATATTGTCCTCTGCCCAGAGGATAAGGTTGTCGATGAGCGGTATCAGTGTGTGGGCTCTTGGTGTGAGGGCATATTCCACGCGTGGGGGCACTTCTGCATAAACCTTACGGGTCACATAGCCGTCGCTTTCAAGTGCCCGCAGTGTGCTGGTGAGCATCTTTTGTGAGATGTCGGGAACTCCTTTGCGCAATGCGGAGAAACGCATCGCATCCGAATTGCGTAGTGCGTATAACACCAAAAGTGACCACTTGTCACAGATGTGCGACAATACGTTGCGGATAGGACAGTCTGTGAATACTGTTTCTTTTGTGTTTTTGCTCATTTTGTCAGTATTTGCTCCAATAGGCTACAAAAGTAACCAATGTTGGAGAAAGGTGCTGCTTCTCAGGGTTAATGTTTGTTAAGTAGTGCTTTCATAAGGCTCTATATTTCAACAAAGGTTACTTCGCGGTTACTATCTGACCTGTTTGTGCCTTCTTGTGGGGATGTTTCGGAAGATGTAATTTTGCTGCCAGATTAATAACAAACATACAGATATTATGAAAAAGAGTAAAACTATTGCAACGGCGGAAAATTTTTCTGCCGTAAACTTCGGAAAATTGAATGAAATCAAGGACTATGTACTTGACATCTCTCCTGATTTCCGGATTCCGGGAAAGGTGTTCGGCGGTACGGAAATGGGTACTACTGGCGGCGAGTTTTCGTTCCAGTCGTTCGCTCCGGGTACAGAAAGCGGATTTCTCCATACCCACAAAACGCATGAGGAACTCTATTTTTGTGTTTTGGGCAAAGGAGAATTTCAGGTTGATGGACAGGTGTTTGCATTTGAAGAAGGCAGTGCCGTGCGTGTCGCTCCAGCAGGAAAACGCAGTATAAGAAACAACGGTGACAGTGAGATGATTGTGCTCTGTGTACAGTACAAGGGTAACACTTTCACTGCGGATGATGCCTCTGACGGCGAGATACTCGACGAAAAGGTGGAGTGGTAATACTTTTTCCGCCTGCTTAATGGGCAGGCGGAAAAATATATGTATATGAGATTGGGGTCAAAATTTGAATACTGAACCGCCGACAAACTCTCGCATGATGGATGTCGGTGGTATTTCCTTGTCGCTTACGGGCAGGAAATAGTGTATGAATTTGCGCAGTCTGTGTGCCTCGGAATATTCCGGACAGCAGCGCGGAACAGTGGAAAGAATAGGTTCGGCGTGGTTGCGCAGTACGGCAAATTCTATGTTCAGGGCTGAATTGAACATTACGTCGGCATTCTCCTGGTAGGGGTTTATCCACAGGTCTTCGGCGTCGCAGACGCTCTTCCACTGCTTTATCGTCTCCTGGGCGGTAAATGCATCCTTGTTGTAATCGCGGATTATGCGGCGTAGAAGACGGTTGTCTGACGGCGGAATGCAGTTGTGCGAGTCGAGGGAGACGCTTGTCAGGGTGGACACAAAGATGCGGAACTTCATGCTGTCGGGAATTTGCGCCGTCAGCAAGGGGTTGAGTGCGTGTATGCCCTCTATGATCAGCACCTTGTTGTCGTCGAGTTTCAGCCGCTTGCCGTTGTACTCGCGTTTGCCGGTAGTGAAGTTGTACTCCGGCACTTCCACAGTTTCGCCGTTGATGAGTCTGCTCAGATGCTCTGACATAAGGTCGCTGCTGACCGCCTTGATGTTGTCAAAGTCATACTGACCGTCGGGCAACAGCGGCGTGTCAACACGGTTTACGAAGTAGTCATCAGTGGAAAAAGATATGGGGCGAAGCCCGCAAGCGAGCAACTGAACGGACAGTCTTTTGCAGAAAGTGGTCTTTCCAGATGACGATGGACCGGTGATGAGCACCACTCGACACGGGTCTTTCTCCAAACGGAAACGGCGGTTTATCTCCTCTGCAATCTGTACTATCTTCTTCTCTTGCAGTGCTTCCGACACCTGAATGAGTTCCGATGCGTGTCCGCGTTGTATGGCTCTGTTGACGTCACCCACATTGGATAGACGCATGATGATGTTCCATTTCAGGTTTTCGGAGAAAATTTCGAAAGTCTTGGGCTGCGGTACTGGTACGGAGAGACGTGCCGGATCGTTCTTGTCTGGGGACAAAAGGAGCATTCCGTTGCCGAATTTCTCAAGTCCGAAAAGTTTTATGTAACCGGTCGAAGGTGCCAGGCAGCCGTAGAAATTGTCCGCAGTGCCGTCAAGGGAGAAATAGTCGCTGTAGAGTTGTCCCGATGTCTCGAGCAGTTTGACCTTGTCGGGGAAACCTTTTTCGCGGAATATCTTCACCGCGTCTTCGGTGGTAGCCTCAATTCTGTGGAACGGAATGTCTGCGTCGACAAGTTCCCTCATGCGGCCGAGGATGGCCTTTACCTCGTCTTCAGATGGCGCACTGCCGTCGTGTTTTTTGAAGTTGCAGTAGTAGCCATGGGATATCGGATGCTCGAAAAACAGTTTGCTTCCCGGGAAAATGTCCTGCGCTGCCTTGTAGAGAATGAAACAAAGGGAACGCATATACGCCCTCATGCCTGACGGATCGCTGATGTCTACGAACTCCACATCACGGTTTTGGTATACCCGGAAACGCAGTCCTTCCGATACGTTGTTGACCTTTGCCGACACGACAGGATACTTAAACGTCAGTTCAGGATAGGATTGCAGTATCTCCAAAAGGGTCGTGCCAAAGGGAAATTCCTTGGTCACCATGTTGTTCTTGCAGCGAATCTGTAGCATGAGAGAGGAAGTTGGATTATGCAAAGGTAATTGAAATGATGCACAAAAGAAAATGAATGACAGTGTTTTTTGAAATGTCGGCACGATTTCAACCGCCTTTCAGCCATTCGGCTACAGAAAGAGGAAAACTTTCTTCGGATAGTATCTGTTTCCGCTTTTTATTGTTAAATTTGTCGTCCGATAACTGTTAGACCTGAATATGGATAGAAAAACGTTTATTAAAACCAGTGGAATACTCGCTTTGGGAGGTGTCACTCTCGGCTTGCAGTCATTTGCTCCGAATCAGCCAAAGGCGGACGATTGGAAAAGAAAACTCTGGAAAGGTGTGACGCCGACCAAACAGTCGGATTTCCCTTTGCACGATTTGCACGTCCATGCATCGGCAACCCAAACCTATCAAGATATCGCCCGGAAAGCCAAAGAGAATCATTTCGACTACTACGGCATTATGTTCAACGGCACGCGTCCTGTGCCTGCCACAGACGAAAGTCTGCAGAAATTCCTCGATGACACTGCTTCGCTTGGCTGCTACCGTGGTATGCAGAACATGAAAATGGGGTGGACGGCGCATTTGAGCGAGGATGTGTACAGGCATATTGACTACTTTTTCATGGACCCTCAGATGATTCCCAACGGCAATAAATATGGCGATACGCTGGAAGTGTGGGAACATGACTGCTACGTTCCGGACCTTGAGGATTTCATGCAGACCAATCTCAAGCACTACCAGAACGTGTTGAGCAATCCCGAACCTCTGGACATATTCGGCTGGCCGTTGTATCTGCCTCCGTGTGTAGCGCGTTTTTATAATGAAGTGTGGACGCGTGAGCGACTTGAAATGGTGGTTGAAATGTTGGCGAAAAGGAAGGTTGCGGTAGAGATAAACGACTTTGCCCAGACCCCTCATGAGGAGTTTGTCCTGATGTGCAAGAAGGCTGGACTGAAGTTTGTCTTTGGTTCAGACAGCCGCGACTACCGTTCTTTCCGTCTCGATTTCTGCAAACGCATTGCGTCCAGGTGCGGTTTGGTGACATCGGACTTTTGGAAACCGGTAAGAAAAGGGTAGGGCATAAGGTGAATACCACCCTTGTAAGCCTATTGATAACAGTAAAGATAGCGGACGAGAATGACCGATAAAGATTTCATGAAGCAGGCGATAGACCTGAGCATAGACAATGTGATGAACGGCGGAGGCCCTTTCGGGGCTGTCATAGTGAAAGACGGCAAGGTGCTGGCGAGCGGTGTCAACCGTGTCACTGCCAACAATGACCCGACCGCCCACGCCGAAGTGAGTGCCATAAGGGCGGCGTGTGCCAATGCCAAAACGTTCAAGTTGGAGGGCTGCACCATATATACATCGTGCGAACCGTGCCCCATGTGCCTTAGCGCAATCTACTGGGCAGGCATCTCAAAGATATATTACGGCAACACAAAGCACGATGCCGACAAGATAGGATTTGGCGACAACTTCATCTATGAGGAACTTGACAAACCGTCAGACAAGCGTACCATTCCAGCCGAACCGCTCATGCGTGAAGAGGCGCAGCAGGCATTTGTTGACTGGGAAAACAAGTCTGACAAGATAGAATACTGATTTGTTCCTGACGGCAGCGCAGGTCTTGCGCTGCCGTTGCGTGTCAATGGGTCATGTCGCACACGGCACGGAAGTAGCCGACACTCTCTGCTATGCCCATGAAAGGGTCTTTCATGTCTTTCTCGTACTCCAGACTGCACGACCCGGAATACCCTGTCTTGCGCAACAGAGCCACGAAACGGCGGAAGTCGATGCGTCCGCGTCCGAGTTCTATGGCGTGGTCTTCCTTGGTGTTTCCGGTGACATCCTTCAGGTGGATGTCGAATATACGTGAGGCATAACGCTTCAGATCCTTCAGTGGGTCTTGGTTGTAGCGCAGGTCATGACCGATGTCGAGACACATCCCCATGCGTTTGTCACGCTTGGAAATATTGTTCCAGATGTCTGTCGCCGACGGATAGAGCGGCATATCGGGACCGTGCAGATGGATGGCAAGGCGTATGTCGGTGGCGATTACCTTTTGTTCCACATAGTCGAGGAGTTCGTAGTTGGGCACGCCGATTATCATCTCCACTCCCACACGCTGTGCGTATGCGAAGGCACGGTCCACTTCCGCCTCGCTCTTCATGTAAATCGGGCCTACTGCATAGCCCTCAACGCCATGGTCGGAGAGTTTCTTCTTGAATGCGGCAATGGCGTTTTCATCGGCGTCAAGGGGCAAATGGAAATCCTTGATGCAGAGCCAATGCACGTCAAGACGCTGCATTGTGTCGAGCGTACGGTCTATATCGAAATTCACAAAGGTGTAGCCTGCCATTCCAAGGTGAAATTTGTCGGTCTTGGGAGCAGGTTTCATGTAGGGCGTTTCCTGCTGCGCCTGTGCGCATAAAAACGACAGGAAAAGCACGGCAAATGCCAACAGGTTTCTTCTCATGACGATTTAAGTTTTCGGACATCGCAAAATTAATATAATATAATGTGGTGTCCAAAATAATGAAGCCTTTTCTTTGGTCATCCGAAGATATATTTCTAATTTTGTGGGAAATTAGTTCCTCCTCATGAGAAAAATCTTTTGTGTCGTTGCATTGGCGCTGATTTCACTTGCGCCTTGCCGTGCCATAGACCTGACGAAAAGTATTTCAGGCGACTACACGGGTAAGGCAGACACCCTGAACTACTGTTTTATAGAGAACTTTTTGAACAAGAATACAGGTACATTCTGGTCTACTCCGCAAGATGTGGCTGGCAGTTCGTGGAACATCTACTGGCAACAGGCACACGCGATAGATGCCATTATCTATGCCTATGAACGTCTGAAAGACAGTGACCCCACAACGGCGACGACCTACAAGAACTACATCCGCAAGTGGTATACCAACTATGCCAACAACTATTACGGCAAAACTTTCGAGAATCCGTTTACCGATGACATGGCGTGGATATGCCTTACGCTGCTGCACATGGGTGAGGCCCTGGAGACGGAGAGGTATACAAATATGGCGAAAACTGTGTACGACAAGTACATAATCACCCGTGCCTCGTCCGAGGGAGGCTTGCATCTGCCGTGGAATTCGGATAAGAATGATGACGGGACATACAAGAACGCCGACGGCGGCACTTGTACCGAGGGACCGGCTTGCCTTGTCGCCGCCAAACTTTACCTGGAATACGGAGACGAAAACTATCTTCAGAACGCCAAAGACTTTTACAGTCACATGATAGAGGCACACTGCTATGATGACGGACGGGTGGGTGAGCCGCCGCTGTCCTACACCAACGGTACGTTCGGAGAGGCCTGTCGGTATCTCTACCATATAACCGGCCAGGCAGAATACAGGGATAAGGCGGCACTGTTCATCTATTATGCTTTCAACAGTACACGCAACGGCCAGAACGGCATCCTCCGCAACGAGGGCGAAAACATGGACAACAGCATTTTCAAGGCAGTGCTTATACCTTACGCCGTGAACTTTGTTCTCGATGAAGACATGTCCGATATCCGCAGGAAATATGTGCTCTTGTATATCCAGAAGAATGCGGATTCGCTGTGGGAAAGGCTCGACAAGAGCAAATATCCTGAGATGTACTGTCCTTTCGGCTGGGCGGAGACCTACGATTACGACAGTTCCACCCCCGCCTCAATGGGGGCTATGGCGAGCGGAGCGTCCCTTTACGAGAACACGGTGCGTATGCACAATACCTTGATAGAGCGGGACGCTGCGACAGGAATAGAGCCTCTGACTGACTTTGACAAGACCGTTGAGGACGGCAACTGCTATAATATCGCCGGTCAGAAAGTGTCTTCAGACTACAAGGGGCTGATCATAAGAAACGGCAAAAAGGTAATCAAAAGATAGCGGACGGTAACCATGCGATTGAGAAAGAGTATCAGAAACATCTTCAAAATATCATTTCCGCTGTTGCTCGGCGGCGCAATCCTCTATTGGATGTACCGTGACTTCGACTTCATGGCGGTGCGCCGGGTGGCTACAGAGGAGATGAACTGGTGGTGGATGCTCGCTTCTTTCCCTTTCGGAGTGCTGGCACAGGCGTTTCGCGGTTGGCGTTGGAAACAGACACTCGAACCTCTTGGCGAACGTCCGAGGACATCTACCTGCGTGAATTCCATTTTTCTGAGTTACGCAGTAAGCCTTGTCATTCCGCGCATAGGCGAGTTCGCGCGTTGCGGCGTACTGAAACGTCAGGACGGAGTGTCGTTTGCGAAAGCCGTAGGCACAGTCGTCATGGAGCGTGCCATAGACTCCCTGCTCATCGTAATCATCGCCGGGATGGTGGTGATGTCGCAACTCGGCATCTTCAACCGCTTCTTCAGTATAACGGGAGTGGACTTGCGGCAGACGCTGAGGGGCTTTTCCCATGAGGGATACCTCGTGACAGCCGCCTGCGGAATCGTCGCCGTGATATTCCTTTATTTCCTTTTGAAGCGGCTGGCATTCTATGACAAGGTGAAACTTACGGTGAAAGGGCTCTTTGATGGCGTGACCTCACTCAAGGGGGTGAGGAACATTCCCCTTTTCATTTTCTTCAGTGCGGCAATCTGGGTGAGTTATTTTCTCCACTATTACCTGACGTTCTTCTGCTTTGAAGCGACGTCGGGCCTGGGCGTGACATGCGCTCTCGTGACGTTCATCGTAGGCAGCATTGCGGTGATAGTGCCCACTCCCAATGGTGCGGGACCGTGGCACTTTGCGGTGAAGACCATGCTTGTGCTCTATGGGGTTGCCGCTACCGACGCCCTTTACTTCGTTTTGATAGTGCACACGGTGCAGACCTTGCTGGTGATAGTGCTCGGCGTGTACGCTTGGACAAGGATTTCATTACAAAAAAGATATGAGCGAAATTAAGAATCTAAAACCAGAGTGCATCTGGAAAAACTTCGACGCACTCACCAAAGTGCCCCGTCCGTCGGGACATCTCGAAAAAGTACAGCAGTTCTTGCTGGAGTTTGCAAAGCAGGCCGGTGTTGAAGGCTTCCTTGATCCTGCCGGTAACGTGGTCATGCGCAAGCCGGCCACACCGGGAATGGAGAACCGCAAGGGTGTCATACTGCAGGCTCACATGGATATGGTGCCCCAAAAGGCACTGTCATCAGACCACAATTTCGAGACCGATCCTATCGAAACGCACATCGAAGGCGACTGGGTCTATGCCAACAACACCACTCTCGGTTCTGATGACGGTATGGGCGTGGCTGCCATAATGGCAATAATGGAGGCAAAGGACATGAAGCACGGTCCGATAGAAGCGCTCATCACCGCCGACGAAGAGACCAGTATGGTGGGAGCGAACGCTCTGCCCGAAGGTGAACTTCATGGCGAGATACTTCTCAATCTCGACACCGAGACTGAGGGAGAAATGGTCATCGGCAGTGCCGGAGGCGTTGACGTGACCGCCACACTGCAATATAAAGAGGTGGAAACCGACCCTCAGGACGTGGCTCTGAAGATTACTGTGAAAGGTCTCAAAGGCGGTCACTCGGGACTGGAGATAGGCGTAGGCCGTGCCAATGCCAACAAACTGCTGGCCCGTGTGGTCGAAGACATCATCTGTAGCGACGAAGTTCGCTTGGCTTCATGGCACTGCGGCAACATGAGAAATGCCATTCCGTTTGAGGGAAGCGTTGTCGTGACCCTTCCGAAGGAGAATGTAGAGTCAGTGAAAGAGGCTGCCAAGGCTTGGGAGACCACTTTCAACACGGAATACAAGGGAGTGGAGAATCCTATCTCGGTACTTGTCGAGAGCGTGGAGACACCAAAGACTGAAGTACCGGAAGAGATACAGGACAATCTCGTTGATGCCATCTATGCCTGCCACAACGGTGTTCTCCGCTATATTCCGTCCATTCCTTCTATTGTGGAAACGTCGAGCAACCTGGCCATTATCGATATTGAAGGTGGCGAGGCTCACATAAAGATTCTTGCGCGTTCGGCTTCCGAGAGCCAGAAAGAGTGCATCGCCTCTATGCTTGAGAGCTGCTTCTCCATGGCAGGAATGAAGGTTGAACTTGGCGGCAGTTACGGCGGTTGGGACCCGAATCCCGACTCGGAGATAATAAAGGTCATGGAACGCATCTACGAGCGCGAGTTTGGCAACAAGCCGAAAGTTACCGTCGTACATGCCGGATTGGAGTGCTCGGTCATCCTGAGCAAGTATCCCGGTCTTGACATCGTAAGTTTCGGTCCGACGCTTGAAAGTCCCCACACGGCTAAAGAGCGTTGCCAGATTTCCACAATGCCAAAGTTCTGGACATTGCTTCAGAAGACTTTGGAGGAAGTTCCGGCAAAATAATACGAACAAAATTACTCTGCAATGGCGGAAGTCTCACTGTGAAGGCTTCCGCCTTTTTGTGTTTTTCGAGGACAGGAAAAACGCTTGTGTGCGACAAGAATGGTGATTGAACGCTGTAAAAACGGTACTTTTTATGTACAAATGTTCTTTTAATCGCTTTTTATTTGTACATTTGCAGCCGAAAACAACATTGACAACAAAATGGACGATTATCACGCGGAAACTGTAAATTCGTAGGCGTGAGGCTGTCAAGCCTCCCGTCCACATTATTATGGAGGCTTGACAGAAATGAAAACTTATTGGAATACCAACGGCTGCCTGAAGCAGATCGCAGGGTGGGAGCCAAACTGCTGGGTGCAGGTTACGTGCCCATCGGAAGAGGAACAGCGTGAACTTGAAGCGCAATACCAGTTGCCTGACTATTTCATCTCCGACGTATCGGATACCGATGAGCGTGCGCGCTATGAGTATGACGACGGTTGGATGCTCATCATTTTACGCATTCCCTATGTCAAGGAAGTGCGCTCCCGCACACCTTACACTACCGTTCCGCTCGGTATAATCCATAAACGCGACGTCACGATCACCATTTGTTTCCACGAGACAAACATGATGATAGACTTCGTGTCATACCAGCAGAAGCGGGCTGAGGGATTCACCGACTATGTCGACATGATATTCCGTCTCTTCCTGAGTTCCTCCGTGTGGTATCTGAAGCGTCTGAAACAGATATCGGCTCTTATCGAAAAGGCGAAGGCAAACCTTGATCAGGGTGTCAACAACGAAAGTCTTATCGGACTGTCACGGCTTCAGGACTCGCTCACTTATTTCCAGACATCTATCAGAGGCAACGAAAACTTGCTTGCAAAACTGAAGTTCAAGTTGCAGGTCGACGAACTTGACGCAGACCTGATAGAGGATGTCAACATCGAGATGAACCAGGCCCGGGAGACGACAAACATCTATTCGCACATCCTCGAGTCCACTATGGACACATATCAGAGCATCATCAACAACAACATGAATACGGTCATGCGTACTCTGACGTCCGTAACCATCATTCTGATGTTCCCCACGCTCATCACGTCGGCATTTGGCATGAACCTTATCAACGGCATGGAGCAAAGTCCGGTGGGCTTCATTGTCGCCATCGCTATTTCCATTATCACTGCCGTAGGCTCGTGGTTCATACTGCGGCACAAGAATCTGTTATAGAAAAAACGAGCGAAAAGACAAGGGGATAAAATATTTTTACTACCTTTGTCACCGTCAATGTGCATTAACAACAACCCATAAACGCAGACCTGAAATTATGGACTCTCAAGAAACTAAGAAGATCTACGCCTCCAAACAGGAGGTCATAGATCGTGTGAAGGAAATTGCTGAAAACAAAGAAAACGCCGATCGCGAGGAACTCGACCTGCTCAAAAACGTGTTCTACAAACTGCTTATCGCCGACAGCGACGCAAAGCAGAAGGCCTACATCGAGGCAGGAGGTGATCCCGAAACCTATGTTGCGGAGCGCGATCCCGACGAAGAGACCTTCAAGACAGCCATGGCTCAGGTGAGAGAACAGCGTGCCGCATATCTCCTGCAGCAGGAGGAACAGCGGAAAGAGAACCTCAACCGCAAACTTGAAATCATCGAGAAAATGAAAGAGATGGCTACATCGCCCGATGAAGCCAACAAGACATACAAGGAATTCAAGGCTCTTCAGGCAGAGTGGAAGGAGATAGGCGTAGTGCCGCCGGAGAACTCTACCGAGGTGTGGCGCAACTACCAGCATGTCACGGAGCAGTATTATGACCTGCTGAAACTCAATTTCGAGGCTCGTGACTACGACTTCAAGAAGAACCTTGAGACCAAGACCGCACTCTGCGAGAAGGCGGAGAAACTTGCAGAAGAGACCGATGTGGTCAGCGCATTCCACCAGTTGCAGGAACTGCACAACCAGTACCGCGAGACAGGTCCTGTCGCCAAGGAACTTCGCGAGGAAATATGGAATCGCTTCAAGGCGGCAAGCACCGTCATCAACAAGGCGCACCAGCAGCACTTCGAGACTCTCCGTGCCGGTGAAGAGGAAAACCTCCGCAAGAAGACAGAACTCTGCGAGAAGGTAGAGGCGATAGTAAACGAACCCAATAACGGCAACTCCGACTGGGATAAACACTCCAAGGAGATTATCGCTTTGCAGGCGGAATGGAAGCAAGTGGGCTTCGCTCCGCAGAAGATGAACGTGAAGATATTCGAGCGTTTCCGCTCTGCTTGTGACAGTTTCTTCACTTCCAAGGCGGAATATTACAAGAAACTGAAGGCTACCTTTGCGGAGAACGCCGACAAGAAGCGTGCCATCATCGAGAAGGCAAAGGCTCTGTCGGGCAGCACAGAGTGGCGTTCCACAGGCGACAAACTCATCGCTTTGCAGAAAGAATGGAAGACAATAGGTGCTGTGCCGAAGAAAATCAGCAACCAGTTGTGGGAAGAATTCCGTGCCGAATGTGACAAATTCTTCGAGGCGCGCAATGCTGCCAGCGAGGGAAACATCAGCGAAGAGCGCGAGAACCTGGATAAAAAGAAAGACATAATAGAGCAAATCAAAGTCCTTGCAGAGGAAGCCGGCGACGCCATACAGGAGAAACTGCAGGCGCTGCGCGACGAATACAACAAGGTGGGACACGTTCCTTTCAAGGATAAAGACACCATCTTCGAAGAATACCGCGCCGCTCTCGATGCCGCATACGGCAAGTTGCGCCAAGGCAACAACAGCCGCCGTCTCGGCAATTTCAAGGCTTCGATAGCCAAGAAAGACGAAGACAGCATCGGAGGCGAACGTTCGCGTCTGATGAGATATTACGACACGCTGCGTCAGGAGATACAGACTTACGAGAACAATCTCGGTTTCCTCTCTGCGGCAAGCAAGAAAGGAAACACTCTTGTCACCGAGATAACCCGTAAGATTGACAAGTTGAAGGCCGAACTTCAACTCACCAAGGACAAGATAACCGCCATTGACAAACAGAACAAGGAATAATTTTCACAGAGGGGCGCACAGCCCCTCTATTTGTATATAGTTATGATTACAAAACAGTTTGGACTGTTGGCTGTCACCGTTGCGCTGCTTTCGACCGCCGCTTTCCCTGCTTTCGCACAGTCTGACAGCCGTCCGCGGCTGTGGTCTATTATGATGGGAGTGGGCGGAACGACCCTCGATAACAACAGTCCCGACGGTCAGGACCTCTATCTGTCCGACGATCAGGGCACCAATTTCTATCTTAGGGGCAATTATTTCCTCAACGACAGGATTGCTCTTACAGGCGGTTTCTACTTCCGGCAGGATGGTCTCATCACCGATCTGTCAGACGGAATCGGCCTGAAAAAGGTGAACCGCTGCGGTCTGTCGGCAGGTGCGGAAGTCTATCCGCTGTCGAGCCGGTGGATCATACAGCCCCACATAGGAGCCGATCTGCGTACCAATGTGCTCAATCTCGGAACTTCGACAGGTACGGAAACGCACCTTGTGCAGCAAGGTTATCCTGGAAGTACGGTGGAACTGAAGTACGATGTGCAGTGCCCTGCATTGAGCGTTAATCCCCGGATTGGCGTTGACATACGTATGCTCAGCACCCTCTCACTCACCTTTGACTATAATCTCTACTATGGTTTTTGGGGACACAACCGTTCGGAAGTGCGCTTCCTCAGCGGTTCTAACGCCGGACGGACTACCATACACACCAACAGCAACCTCACTACGGGCTTCAATATCGGACTGAGAATGGATTTCCCGACGAAGAAGGTAGCCTCTTCCACGC
The DNA here is from genome assembly GCA_963611255.1 of Faecalibacterium prausnitzii. Taxonomy (GTDB): domain Bacteria; phylum Bacteroidota; class Bacteroidia; order Bacteroidales; family Bacteroidaceae; genus Prevotella. Next base: position 79,774 of record CAVDQB010000006.1, on the reverse strand, counting down.
GCGACAACATTCTCATTCTGTTGTTCGATCTCTTCGCTCCGAGCCACTATTAAGAGCCTTTGAACGATACGAAAGAGCCGTTCCGGTTATGCCGGAGCGGATCTTTCGTTATGCAAAAGTGCCACTTCCTTCTGTAAAAGCATCCTCTTTGCATGGTCGGAGAGTCTGTCGTGTGCGACTTGCGGGGTTGTTCAGCGAGACCGAAACGGTCGTCCGGCACGACGGTGCTGTTGTTTGGGAAACGAAAGTGGAGCACAGCCGAATGCTGTGCTCCACTTTTTATATACTCTTTCCTACTTTTTGGCAGGAAATGAAATCACGTCCTTATGCCTCTGCGGCAGGCTCTTCGAGTGACCAGTCTTCCTGAGTCTTGCGGATATAGGTCTTGTAGCGGCGCTGAGCGGCTGCCTTACAAGCGTCATACAGTTCCTGTGCTTCAGTCGGAGCGGCCTTCTTCAGTGAGAGGAAGCGTACCTCTCCCTCAAGGAATGCCTGGAAGTTATCCCAGTTGGGAGCCTTGGAGTCGAGGGTGAACGGGTTCTTTCCCTCTGCGGCAAGTGCCGGGTTGTTGCGCCACAGATGCCAGTAGCCGCACTCAACGGCCTTGGCTTCCTCAGCCTGACTCTTGCCCATGCCGCCCTTAGCCTTCAGTCCGTGGTTGATGCAAGGTGCGTATCCGATGATGATAGAGGGACCGTGCCATGCCTCAGCCTCCCTAAACGCCTTCAGGCACTGTGCCTGGTCTGCGCCCATAGCCACCTGTGCAACGTACACGTTGCCGTAGATGGACTGCATCAAACCGAGGTCTTTCTTGCCCACACGCTTGCCGTTGGCTGCGAACTGGGCAATAGCGCCGATAGGAGTAGCCTTGGATGCCTGTCCGCCAGTGTTGGAGTAGACCTCCGTATCGATGACAAAGATGTTGACGTCTTCGCCAGAGCCGATGACGTGATCGAGACCTCCATAACCGATATCGTAGGATGCTCCGTCGCCACCGATTATCCATTGTGAACGCTTTACGAGGTAATGGTCGAGTTCCTTCAGTGTCTTGCAGTCAGGACAACCAGCCTCTGCGCCCTTCTCGATGAGCGGTTTCAGAGCGGCTGCGGCTGCCTTTGAAGCGTCAGCATCGTCTTTGCCGTCTATCCAAGCCTGTGCGGCTGCCTTGAAGTCAGCAGGAACATCTTCGCTTGCAATCATCTTCTCGAGTGTCTCCTGGATGCGTTTGCGCATCTTTTTTGTGGCTATCACCATACCGAGACCAAACTCGCAGAAGTCCTCAAACAGTGAGTTTGCCCAAGCCGGTCCCTGTCCTTTGGCGTTCTTTGTGTAAGGTGTAGACGGTATCGAACCTGAGTAGATTGATGAACAACCTGTAGCGTTAGCCACGATTTCACGGTCTCCGAAGAGTTGGGAGATGAGTTTGACGTAAGGAGTTTCGCCGCATCCCGAGCAAGCACCAGAGAATTCAAAGAGCGGAGTGGCAAACTGCGAGTTCTTCGGACTTTGCTTGATGTCGACGAGATCCTGCTTAGAGGTCACGTTCTTCACACAGTAGTCCCAGTTCTTTGCCTCCTGTGCGGCTGCCTCTGAGGAATCGTCGTAGGCCACCATCTTGAGTGCCGGGCCGCCGAGACGTGGGTTGCCAGGACAAACATCGGCACAGTTGCCGCATCCAAGACAGTCTTTCACGCCCACCTGCATTACGAAGTGCATGCCCTTGAGGGCTGCCGGAGCCTTGATGTCGAGTGTCTTGCCCTCGAAACCGGCCTTTTCCTCGTCGGTGAGAACGAACGGACGGATGCAAGCGTGAGGACAAACGAACGCACACTTGTTACACTGTATACAGTTCTCCGCTGTCCATACAGGCACGAAACCGGCAACACCGCGCTTCTCGTAAGCGGCTGTTCCCTGCTCCCAAGCACCGTCCTCGATGCCCTTGTAGGCAGAAACCGGCAGGTCGGCACCGTTCTGTGCATTGATGACACGCACGAGGTTCTTGATGTAAGCGGGTTCGTCGGTCTCCACAGTGGCGTCATCCTTGAGGTCAGCCCATGCCGGATCAACGGCCAGTTGCTTGTATTCGCCGCCGCGGTCTACGGCTGCATAGTTCATGTTTACGACATCTTCGCCCTTCTTACCGTAAGACTTCACGATGGCTTTCTTCATCTGCTCCACCGCAAGATCTACCGGGATGACCTCCGTGATGCGGAAGAATGCGCTCTGGAGAATGGTGTTCGTGCGGTTGCCGAGACCGATCTCCTGTGCTATCTTCGTCGCATTGATGTAGTAGACGGTGATGTTCTTCTGCGCAAACAGTCGTTTCACCTTGTTGGGAATGAAGTTTACGAGTTCCTCACCGTCGAAAATGGTGTTCAGGAGGAACAGTCCGTTCTGCTGCAGACCGCGTGTCACGTCATACATGTGCAGGTAAGCCTGAACGTGACAAGCCACGAAGTTCGGGGTCTTAATCTGGTATGTGGAACGGATAGGCGTGTCTCCGAAGCGGAGATGTGAGCATGTGAAGCCTCCCGATTTCTTGGAGTCGTAGGAGAAATATGCCTGACAGTACTTGTTGGTATTGTCGCCTATGATCTTTACGGAGTTCTTGTTTGCACCCACAGTACCGTCAGCACCGAGACCGAAGAACTTGGCTTCAAAGATGCCTTTGCCGCCCAAAGCCATCTCTTCCTTTACAGGGAGAGAGCGGAATGTGAGGTCGTCCTCAATGCCAATGGTGAAGTGATCTTTCGGCTGTGGTAGGGCAAGGTTCTCGTAAACGCCGATAATCATTGCCGGAGTGGTGTCGGCAGAACCGAGACCGTAGCGTCCGCCAACGATGAGCGGAGCGTTTTCCTGGCCGTAGAATGCGTCTTTCACGTCGAGAAGCAGCGGTTCGCCGTTGGAACCAGGCTCTTTCGTGCGGTCGAGTACGGCAATGCGCTTCACTGTCTTGGGCACTGCTGCGAGCAGGTGCTTGACAGAGAACGGACGATAGAGGTGTACTGACACCATACCGACCTTTTCGCCGTTGGCGTTCATATAGTCTATTGCCTCGCGTGCAGCCTCTGTGGCAGAACCCATAAGGATGATTACACGGTCAGCATCGTCTGCTCCGTAGTAGGAGAAGAGTTTGTATTCACGGCCTGTACGCTCTGATATGGCTGCCATGTACTTCTCCACGATAGCCGGAACGGCATCGTAGTAGCGGTTGCAGGACTCGCGGTGAGCGAAGAAAGTCTCCGGATTCTCAGCCATGCCCTTTGCTTGCGGATGCTCGGGAGACAGTGCGCGTGAGCGGAAAGCCTCCACCGCCTTCATGTCAACGAGGTCGCGGACGTCGTCTTCCTCTATCAGCTCAACTTTCTGGTACTCGTGCGATGTGCGGAAACCGTCGAAGAAGTTGATGAAAGGCACGCGTGCCTCGATTGCAGACAGGTGTGCCACGGCGGACAAGTCCATAACCTCCTGTACAGAACCCTCGCACAGCATTGCGAAACCTGTCTGCCGGCAAGCCATGACATCACTGTGGTCACCGAAGATACACAGCGAATGTGATGCCACTGTACGGGCACTGACATGGAAAACAGACGGCAGGAGTTCTCCGGCAATCTTGTACATGTTGGGGATCATAAGCAACAGACCCTGTGAAGCGGTGAACGTAGTCGTCAGGGCACCTGCCTGAAGCGATCCGTGAACTGCTCCGGCTGCGCCGCCTTCCGACTGCATCTCCTGAACAAGCACGGTGTCACCAAACAGGTTCTTGCGTCCCTGAGCCGCCCACTCGTCGACATGCTCTGCCATAGGAGAGGACGGGGTGATGGGATAGATTGCTGCCACCTCGCTGAACATGTATGCCACATGTCCGGCACAGGTGTTGCCATCCCAAGTTACAAATTTCTTTTCTTTAGCCATAACAAATATTTGATGTATATAAAAATATGTTTGTGTAGTCTGAACGGCGGTTTTCAGTAGAGAAAACCGAAGAGCCAGATCGGCAGTTTGTTGCCGAGTCCAACCTCTGTGTTGTATCTCGCATAGTAGCAGTCATCCTGATACTTCACCTTCTTGTCGGCAAGCGCGTCGCAGATGCGGAACTGCAGTTTGTTGTCAATTATGTAATTCTGTTCCCTGCCGCGCTGGTTCACTGTGTGGTCTTTCCACAGTGAGTTCACGAAAAATGTCTCCATGGCTTCCTGGGTGGACGTCTTTATCGGATAAATGGCATAAAGCAGGTTGGAGTTATGCATCATTATCTTTGACGGTTTCTTGGGAAACGTCTGGTTTTCGGGGTATATCATGTTGATGAGACGGGCATCGGCCAGATATTTCACATAGTTCATCACCGTGGCTCTGCTGGTCTCTATGTCGTTGGCAAGGGTGGATATGTTTGGCGCTTTCGGCCCGTCGAGAGCCAGAAGATAGAACAGTTTCTTTATCTTTGTGAGGTATTTGAGTTCTATCTGTTTGATCAGGAGGATGTCAACCTCCGTCATCATGTTCATGGTCTTTAGCAGATTCTCCGAGAAATTCCTCTTTTCGAGGAAGAAAGGATAAAATCCGTGGTGGAGATAATCGTCGAAATACTTCATCGGACTGGTGTGCGGAAGTATCTGGCGCACCAGTTGTCCGTGGTTTTCCAGTATCTCGTCAAGGCTATAAGCGCGGAAATTGTTGCCTGTCATGAGGTTAAGGTACTCACGGAAGGAGAAGCCGCGGAGGTTGTAACTCTCCACTATGCCGCCGATTTCCTCGTTCTCGTCTTTCAGACGCATGACACTCGAGCCGGTGAACACTATCTGTAGGGTGGGGTAAAGGTCGTGGCAGCGCCGCAGTTCGGCACTCCAGTCGGGCTGTTTGAACACCTGGTCTATTAGCAGACACTCGCCTCCGCGCTTCACGAACTCCCCTGCGAAGTCCACAAAACCGCGTCCCTGAAAATAGAAATTGTTCATGTTGACATAAAGGCAGCGTCTGTCGTGGGCTCCATAGTGCTCTTTTGCGAACTGAAGAAGGAAAGTCGTCTTTCCCACTCCCCTCGTGCCTTTGATGCCGATAAGGCGGTCATGCCAGTCAATCTCGTCCATCAGGGAACGACGGACATTGGCTGTGGAAGACTCCACAAGGTTGGCATGCGTTTCATAGAAAGACTCCATAGCGTTCAGTTACTGCCGGTCTGTTGTTCTTTACCGCCGGCAAAGACAAGACAAAGTTAGCAAATAATTCCGTATTTGCAAAGTGTAGATTGCAAATATAAGATTATTTTCATATTTTTGCAGAAATTATTGACACCGTATTGCGGCTATGTTCAGACTGCACATATACAACCCCGAGCACGACATCGCCTTGGGTAAGAATTCTGAAAACTTCACTCCTCCTAAAGCGGCTGCCATGACACGCCGTGCCTATGGGCACATCCCGGTGTTCTGGGCGGCTGACGGCGATTGGATTTTGGTGGATGACGTGTCGCATGCGCAGCGTATGCTCGATAGTGAAACACGCCGTCATGCCGACGTGAGATTTGTGTGCGATAAGGATTTGAGCCGTCTTCGCGCGGACGAAATGCCGTCGGAGATTCTGCCGTGGGGTTGGGACAGATTGCTTGTGGGTAGGTTGCTGCGGTGCAATCCGTTGTTTTCGGGTCTCGTGCCCGACCGGCAGGCACTCGATACGATACGCCGGATGAGTTCGAGGGAGTTTGCCGCTACGGAGATACTGCCCCTGCTGGTCGCTTCGGACAACCGCCTTGTGGGCGAGGCTCGCGCGATAAGAACGGCGGAAGAACTGGACTTGTTCTTCGGACATGTCGCAAAGGTTGCAGGTAGCGCACGTTTCGTGCTGAAATCTCCGTGGAGTTGCAGCGGCAGGGGGGTGCGCTTTGTGTCGGGAGACGTGACAGACAGCCTGCGCGGATGGTGTCGCAATATCCTTGAAGAGCAGAAGTCGCTGATGATAGAGCCTTATTATGACAAGGTGTGTGACTTCGCCATGGAGTTCATGTCAGACAAGGCGGACGGCACGCGTTGTCTTGGACTTAACCTGTTTGACACAAACAATGGAGCGTTTGTGGGGAATGTCGTTGATACGGAAACCGACAAACTCGCCAGGTTGGGCAGGTTTGTCGGTGAAGAAGTGATTGACGAGGTGCGCCGGAGCATCATTGACATCACATCAAGGCTGTTTTACGCCAAGTATGCGGGGCCGTTCGGCGTGGACATGATGATAGTAGGCATTGGCGGAGAGTACCGGGTACATCCATGCGTTGAACTCAATCTGCGCCGCACAATGGGACATACCGCTCTGTAAACGGCGTTGCAGGATTGCCGGAACAGCCATTTTGCCAGGTCAGTCCTCGGGATAGGTGAGGTTGGCATCGGTGATGTGGTCGAGCAACTCAAGATACCGCTTTGCCTCATATCGTGCCATGGGGAGGTTCATGAGCAGGTGGTTGCCGCAGTCGCGTGCTGTTGCGCCCGGTACTTCACCCTCAAAATCGGCGATGAAACGGAACGTGCGCTTCATCAGTTCCGCTATGTCCTGCGATTGGAGGTCGCCTCTTAGCAGCAGATAGTTGCCAGTCTGGCATCCCATTGGTCCCCAGTAGATGACACGGTCTTTCCATTCCGCATCGTTGCGGAGGTATGTCGCCGCCAGATGTTCTATGGTGTGGAGTTCGGGAGCGCCCATTACCGGTTCGCGGTTGGGCTCTTTCATGCGGATGTCAAAGGTGGTTATGACCTCACCTCCGACCTCATCCTTGCGTGAGACGTATATGCCTCGCAGCAGTTTTTCGTGGTTTATGGTAAACGAAGGAATCTTTTTCATAGTGACAGTCGTGTGAGAAAATCGTGCAAAACGGAGAAACTGCCGTTGGCAATGCGGTCCCAGAAATCGAAATATTGTTCGCCTTTGCTGTCGTCGAGCGGTATGTCGCTGATGATTCTGAACGATATGAACGGCACGGAATAGACGTGGCAGACCTGTGCAATGGCACCGCTCTCCATGTCAATGGCGAGAGTCTCGGGGAAATGGTCGAGTATCTCGCCTGCCTTTTGCTTCGTGTCTACGAACCAGTCGCCCGATGCTATCAGTCCTGTAGTGACGTTGCCGATAGCGGAAGCGGTGCTTACGAGCCGCTTGTCGCAGGTGAAGCGCGCCGGCATTCCCTGTATCTGTCCGTAGGCATTGTCGCTGAAACAGTACACATCGTGGTAGACGACCTCGCTGCTCGCCACGACGTGCAGTCTCGGAACACGCGTTGTAGCTCCTCCGGCGACACCGCTCGACACCACGCAGTCGGGATGAAACGTGTCAATCATCTCCACTGCGCCGATGGCAGCGTTTACTTTGCCGATGCCGCACTGCTGTATGACCACGTCTTTGCCGTCGTTCAGCGTGCCAGTGTAGAACTTCTTGCCATGCAGGACTTTCTCTTCGAGTCCGGAAAGGAGCGGAAGCAACTGCTCGAGTTCCTTTTCCATGGCCAGTATTATACCTATTGTCATAATGTCGGAAATATACTTTTTAGCGGTAAAACGAGACACAAAGGTATCTAAAAACGGCGAAAAGGCAAAGGTTTATTTGCTTTTTTCACTCTATTGTGGTAATTTTGCCACCCATAAAAGATATGGGCTACAAGGACAAGACAACACAGCAGACATGGCGTGAGGCTGGCGGCCGCAATGCCCGTGGACACCGCCGTGCGGACAGAATGGGGGCAGGCCGTGTGGCGAACCATGGTCTGGTTACGCCGAAGAAGAACCTCGGACAGCATTTCCTGACCGATCTCGGTATAGCGAAGGCGATAGCCGACACGGTTGATGCTTATCCCGACGCTCCCGTGTTGGAGGTTGGTCCGGGCATGGGAGTGATGACACAGTTTCTCATACCCAAGCCCCGGCAGTTGAAAGTGGTGGAGATTGATCGTGAGAGCGTGGCTTTCCTCAATGAGAACTATCCCGACCTGCAGATTATAGGCGGTGATTTTTTGCGTATGGATTTGTCCTCTGTGTTCGACGGACAACCGTTTGTGCTGACAGGAAACTACCCCTACGACATCTCGTCGCAGATATTCTTCAAGATGATAGACAACCGTGACCTCATTCCCTGCTGTACTGGCATGATACAGAGGGAGGTGGCTCTGCGCATAGCGTCGAAGCCCGGCAACAAGGCATACGGCATTCTGTCGGTGCTGATACAGGCGTGGTACGACTGTGAATATCTGTTTACGGTGGACGAGAATGTCTTTAACCCTCCGCCGAAGGTTAAGTCGGCTGTGATAAGGATGACTCGCAACGCCACGCAAAATCTCGGTTGCGACGAGCAATTGTTCCGCCGTGTGGTGAAGACTACGTTCAACCAGCGTCGCAAGATGTTGCGAAGCTCGTTGCGCCAGTTGTTCAATTCCGGCACGGTTCCGCCCTCGGAGTTCTTCGCACAGGACGTAATGACCATGCGTCCGGAGCAACTTTCGGTCAGCGATTTCGTCAGTCTGACCAACAAGGTGGCGGCAGTCCTCTATCCCGACACTGCCCTTTGACAAGGTAAAAGTATGGAAAACGGCAAACAATGCATCTACGAAAGGCTTCTGAAACAGATTGAGTCGCTCATCGCCGGCGAGACTGACGAGACGGCGGTGCTGGCGAATGTCACGGCGGCAATGGCGGAGGCGTTTCCCCGTTGGCTGTGGACAGGATTCTATCTTGTGCGTGACGGCGTGCTGACAGTAGGTCCCTTTCAAGGGCCGGTGGCTTGTTTCCATATAAATAAGGGTAGAGGCGTGTGCGGTACGGCATGGGAAAGGGACGAGACTGTAGTCGTTCCTGATGTGGAAAAGTTCCCCGGTCACATAGCCTGTTCTTCCCTTAGCCGTTCCGAAATAGTTGTTCCCATGCATGGTGCGGACGGCAGCGTCGTGGGCGTTTTGGATGTTGACTCGCCCGAATTGGGTACTTTTGACCATGTTGACGGTCGCTATATGGAGCAGATAGTGCTCCTTATTTCTGCTCAATTGTATAAAAAGTGATAAAAAGAACATTATTGCGGACAAATGGCATTTGCCGTTTGGCGCAATATGAGTAATTTTGTCGTCAAATAAGAAATATGTAACAATTTTCCACTATGAGTGAAAAGAACATAGACGAACTGCTGGACAATTTTGACGACAATCAGGATTTACAGATTCCAATCACCTATATGGACAATGACGTGCTGTTCATAAAGGATCTCGAAACGCTTCCGCGGCTCTATTCGTCCAAACTAAAGGTGAACGTGATATGCTCGTGTGTCAAGGGAAAAATGAAACTTGACGTCAACGGAACACACTATGAGGTGGACGAGGGGAGTGCCGTCATCTGTCCTTCGGGGGCTATCGTGGACAATGTGCTTGTCAGTCCCGACTTCAAGTTTGTTGTTCTGTGCCTTACAGACCGTATCATACAGTCGCTTCTGGCCACCAACATGAACATTTGGAACAGGGCCGTGTATGTGCGGAAAGAACACGTCGTGCTGCCGCCAAAGTATGATGGTAGCGACAAGCACTTGCTCATGGGGTGGCATTTCATGGAGATTGTGAGCTCGTTGCTTGCTTTTAAGGAGAACCCGTTCAGGGAAGAGATGCTGCGCTCAATGCTTCAGGTTGTGCTGCTTTCTTTCTGTGCGCGCCAGACGGAAAAAGAAAAGGCGGAACAGATGTTCCCTTCCAAGTCAGTGCGTTCGCCGCAGGGACAGGCTCTGTTCTCGCGGTTCGTGGAACTGCTGCGTGAGGAAGATATAAAGCACAGGCCTGTCTACTACTATGCGGAGAAACTCTACGTCTCGGCGAAGTACCTCTCTTATGTGTGCAAAGAAGTGAGCGGAAAGTCCGCAAATGACTTTATACAGACTGCGGTAATGGACGAAATCATCCATTATCTGAAGAATACGGCTCTTTCTGTCAAGGAAATTGCCAACCGTCTGGGTTTCCCCAACGTCTCTTTTTTCGGCAAATATGTCAAGGCGCGCCTCGGTATGTCGCCCAATGAATACCGTAAGCACCATTATGCAACACAGGCTCAAAAAATGCAATGAATCGCTTGCAGAATTGGAAGTTATTGCCTACCTTTGCCCAAAACCCTAATTAAATGACATTGAAATGATAGATGTAAAGTCTACACTAAGTGAAGCCGGCGAGCGAATGGAGATGAGCGTCATGTTTTTAGACGAGCAGTTGTCTCATGTGAGAGCCGGTCGTGCCAACGTGGCGATACTCGACGGAGTGCGGGTGGACAGTTACGGTTCCAAAGTGCCGCTCAATCAGGTTGCCAATGTGTCGTGTCCCGATGCACGCACCATAGCAATCAAGCCGTGGGACAAGAAGCAGATACGCGAGATAGAGAAGGCAATCATGGACTCAGACGTTGGCATCACCCCCGAGAACAACGGTGAAGTGATACGTCTGGGCATACCGCAACCGACTGAGGAACGCCGCCGTGACCTTGTGAAGCAGTGCGCCAAGATCGGTGAAAAAGCAAAGGTAACCGTGCGCAACATCCGTGCCGAGGTGAAGGAGACGCTGAAGAAAGCCATAAAGGACGGCCTTTCCGAAGACCTCGAAAAGGATGCCGAGGCTGAACTCCAAAAGGTTCATGACACCTATATAAAGAAAATTGACGCTCTGCTTGACGCGAAGAACAAGGAGATAATGACCCTTTGATTTGAAAGGACTTGTCGTAAAGAATACCGGTTACTGGTATACGGTGAAGACCGACGAGGGCCGTACGGTAGACTGCAAGGTCAAAGGGAATTTCAGGCTCAGGGGTATTCGCAGCACAAACCCGGTCGCTGTGGGCGACAGAGTGGAGATTTTGCCTAACCAAGAGGGTACAGCTTTCATCACAGACATAGAGGATCGGCGCAACTATATTGTCCGCCGGTCGCAGAATCTGTCCAAACAGAGCCACATAATAGCGGCAAACGTGGATCAGGCGTTCCTCATCGTGACAGTCAATCACCCCGAGACACCGCTCCAGTTCATAGACCGCTTTCTTGCGTCTGCCGAGGCTTACTCAGTGCCTGTGACACTTGTGTTCAACAAGACCGATTTGCTCACCGGCGAAGAACGCCGCATACAGGAGATGACAATGCGTCTCTACGACACCGTTGGCTACCGCTGCGTGGCGATATCGGCGGCGAACGGCGAGGGCACAGAGGCACTCCTGCCGTTGTTGGCGGACAAAATCACATTGCTGAGCGGCAACAGCGGAGTGGGGAAATCCACCCTTATAAACCGCCTGATACCCGGTGCGGGACTGCGTACTGCGGACATTTCCGATGCGCATAACACTGGTATGCACACCACGACATTCTCCGAGATGCTCGAGTTCGCCCCTCTCGGCAAATGGGGGGCGATAATCGACACTCCGGGAATAAAGGGTTTCGGCACTTTCGACATGAAACCAGAGGAATTGTCGGGCTATTTCAAAGAAATATTCAGGTTCTCCAAAGACTGCCGTTTCAGCAATTGCACCCACACGCACGAGCCGGGTTGCGCCGTATTGAAGGCTCTTGACGACCACTATATCGCCCTTTCGCGCTACCAGTCGTACGTTTCGATGCTCGAAGACAAGGACGACGGCAAGTACAGGGCACCTTATTGATATGGCGGCAGATGCCGCCTTTTCGTTTCCTGCGGCAGGAAAGGAACGCAAAAAGAGAATTTTTCATGGATACGGACATCACAAAAAACAATGTCAACGACGGCTTGGCTGACGCAATGTCGACCGGGAAGAAAGTGTGCGTGCTCCTGTCAGGCGGTGTCGATTCTGCCGTTGTGGTGCACGTTTTGTGTGAGAATGGCGTCAAGCCCGACTGTTTCTACATAAAGATAGGTCCCGAGGAGGGGGCGGAATGGGACTGCTCGTCGGAGGAAGACCTTGAGATGTGCACGTCGATAGCCCACAGATACGGTCTGAAACTTGAAGTCGTGGACTGCCACAAGGACTATTGGGACAAGGTGACGCGCTACACCATGGACAAGGTTCGTGCCGGTTACACGCCCAATCCCGACGTAATGTGCAACCGTCTGATAAAGTTCGGCGCTTTTTATGACAAGCGCGGAAAGGACTACGACCTCATTGCCACAGGTCATTATGCCTGTACCGAGACCGATGAAGCGGGGCGCAAGTGGCTATGCACCAGCCCTGACCCGGTGAAAGACCAGACGGATTTCCTCGCACAGATATACGACTGGCAACTCCAAAAGGCAGTGTTTCCCATTGGAAACATGACCAAAGAGGAGGTAAGGAGCATTGCCGAGCGCGAGAAACTCGTCAATGCGAAACGCAAAGATTCCCAAGGCATCTGTTTCTTGGGCAAAATCAATTACAACGATTACCTCCGTAGGTATCTCGGAGAGAACCCCGGTGCAGTGGTGGAACTGGAGACCGGCAGGAAGATAGGGGAGCACAGGGGACTGTGGTTCCACACTATCGGACAGCGCAAGGGGCTCGGCTTCGGCGGAGGTCCGTGGTTTGTGATAAAGAAAGACATTGCACGCAATATACTGTATGTGTCCAACGGCTACAATCCTGACGATGCCTACAGCGACAAATTCACCGTTCACGACATGCACTGGTTGACTTTGCCGTTGGAGTTTGACAGTTCCCATAAGGCGGAGATAACGTTCAAGATACGGCATACGTCCGATTATTTCCGTGCAGAACTTGAAGACCGTGGCGACGGGACTTACACCGTACACTCCTCCGTGCGTATCCACGGCGTGGCTCCGGGGCAGTTCTGTGTCATCTATGACGGCCACCACCACCGCTGTTACGGTTCTGCGGAAATCACGCTGTAGCCGTCGGATGCGGCATAAAAGAATTGTATATACGTCAAAAACTAAATAAGAATCTAAATCAAACACCGATGAAACGTAACTTGTTGCTAAGTCTGGCAGTCATTATGGGCACTGCCTGCATTGTCAAAGCGCAGACCATGAAAGAGTGGGATGACGTCAGTGTCACCAGTATCAACCGTGTGGAGAGCCACGACCTGAGTATTCCTTTTGCGGATGTGGCGAAAGCGAAGACCATGGATATGGCTCAGTCTCCCTATTTCCTTGACCTTGACGGCACATGGAAGTTCCACTGGTCGGCTCTTCCCACAGGTGTCCCCGAGGGTTTCTATGCTTCCGGCTACGACGATTCTGCGTGGGACGACATCACAGTGCCGTATCCTTGGCAGGTATACGGTGTGCGCAACGACAAGTCTTGGGACAAGCCGCTCTATGTGAACACCCGTTATCCGTTTACATTCACGTCGGACTACAGTGTCATGGCAGACCGTCCCGACAACTATACTTATAATAATGCGATGAAAAACCCTGTGGGTTGCTACCGCCGCACGTTCACTTTGCCCGACGGCTGGACAGCACGGCAGACCTACATACGGTTCAACGGCGCAGGGCACGGATACTATCTGTGGGTCAACGGCGAGTTCGTGGGCTATGCTGAAGACTCCTATCTGCCGAGCGATTTCGACATCTCCGACAAGGTGCATGAGGGTGTCAACACCGTGGCGGTGCAGTGCTACCGTTTCACGAGCGGCTCATTCCTCGAGTGCCAGGACTATTGGCGTCTGACGGGAATCACCCGCGACGTGTACCTCTACTCCGCTCCCAAGAACCGCATCGGCGACTTCTTCTTCCGCACCACGGCGCTTTCGTCCGGCAATACCTCCGCTACGGCGATGCTCGATGTCAGTCTGGCGGCGGAGAAGACCGATGGCCTGACGCTGGAAGCGACTGTCAGCGACGGCGGAAACACTGTATGCAGTTCCTCCACCGCCGTATCTTCGGCGGACATATCACTGGATTTCTCCGCCACGGGGATAGAGTGCTGGAGTGCTGAGAATCCAAAACTCTATGACCTTACGCTCCGTCTGCTCGACGGAACCGACGTTGTCGACATACGTTCGTGCAAGGTAGGCTTCCGCACTGTTGGCATACGCAATGACGGGGCACTGCTTGTCAACGGCAACAGGATTATCATCCACGGTGTCAACCGCCATGACTTCAGTCAGGAGACAGGCCGTACGGTGAGCCGTGAGGAGATGCTTCAGGATGTGCTTACAATGAAGCGGATGAATGTCAACGCCGTGCGCACGAGCCATTACCCCAACAATCCCTATTTCTATGAACTCTGCGACGAGTACGGACTCTATGTCCTCGCCGAGGCAGACGTGGAGTGTCACGGCAATACCGGGCTGAGCAGTGTCGACGCATTCCGTGCTCCCATGGTGGAGCGCAACCGCCGTCATGTGCTCACTCTGCGCAATCATGCCTGCATATTCGGTTGGAGCGCAGGCAACGAGAGCGGTGGAGGCGACAATTTCCAGTCGGTCATGAGTGCCATAAAGTCTCTTGACACGAGCCGCATCACCCATTACGAGGGCAACAGCACATGGAGTGACGTGTCGAGTACCATGTATGCCAGTTACGACTACATGAAAAGCGTGGCGACAGAACGCTCCAACGCTTACAAGAGAGGCACTGCCCAGCGTCCCCACATACAGTGTGAGAACACCCATTCCATGGGCAACGCCATGGGCAACCAGAAGGATATGTACGCCGAAATCTACGAACCCTATCCGGCAATGGCTGGCGAATTTGTGTGGGACTGGAAGGATCAGGGCCTCAGGATGCCTGTTGCTGGCAAGACCGGGGAGTACTACTGGGCTTACGGAGGCGACTTCGGAGACAATCCGAACGACGGAAACTTCTGCTGCAACGGTGTCGTCTTGCCCGACTGCACGCCCACAGCGAAGACGTATAATATGAAAGCCGTCTATCAGCCGGTGGATTTCATCATGCTCGACAGCCTTTCAGGCACGTTCAAAGTGAAGAACAAACTGCAGCAGACACGGCTGTGCGATGTCGACACACGCTATGACATCATGCAGGACGGCGTGGTTGTGAAGAGCGGAACGGTCGACCTTGACATCGCACCTGGCGACAGCACTGTCATAACGATAGATGACTGCAAGGACATGACGATGAATCCGCAGAGCGAATACAACATACGCTTCGTGACAACACTGCGCAACGCCACTCCGTGGGCAGCCGCCGGACACGAAGTGGCGGTGTCAGGCGCGGAACTGAAGAAAGCCGTAGGGCGTACACCTTATATATATAAGGGTGACGGAACTGTCACAGTGGAGCCGACAAGCAAGTACCTTTACACGGTGACAGGCGACAAATTCACCGCCACATTCAGCAACGGCACGCTCAGCAGATATGTCTATGACGGAACGACACTCGTCAATTCGCCGATGAAACTCAATGTTTTCCGTGCCCCGACAGAGAATGACAAGGCACGTTCAGGTGCGTGGGACAATCTCGGGATAAGGTCTCTCTCCATGACACGCGGCACTTGGGAGGTGACGGAAGATGCCGACCACAAGTGGGTGGATATGGCTGTCACCGACACATACAAGTCATCCAACGGCGCGGCAACGTTCTCCGTAGCGCAGCGTTTCCGTGTCTATCCTGACGGCGTAATCAGCGTCAGCACCGTCACTACGCCCGGCACTCCCGGTCAGGTGTTGCCGAAGATGGGCTTCAGACTGGAGATGCCCGGTGCGGTAAGCAATATGACATGGTTCGGATGCGGACCAATGGACAACTACCGCGACCGCAGAGCCGCTGCGCTTCCCGCCATCTACAGCAGTACGGTGGACGCTCAGTGGACCAATCACATACGTCCTCAGGAGACGGGAAACAAGGAAGACGTGCGCTGGCTCGCCCTTACGCAGGATGATGGCAAGGGCTTGATGTATGCCGTTCCGGGCCGCATGGCGACCACGGTGGGGCATTGGAAAGCCGAGGGACTGTACACTTCCTCAAACGCAAGGGTGAAACATCCGCATGAATACCGTTTTGTCGACAATACGGTGGTGAGCCTTGACGCATGGAACCGTGCCCTCGGCAACGCCTCGTGCGGTCCCGACGTGATGAGCCGATACGAGATAAAGAGTGCCGAAACACCGTTCAGTTTCGTCATCATGCCCCTTGAAGGCGCGATGACGGAGGTGGAACTTGCAGAGAAAGGACGCATTGCCAACCCCGTGTGCGAACCTGTCATCATCACTGACAACGGCTATGGCTACGCCAAGATGACCACCTCTGATGTTGAGACCACTATAATGTACAGCGTTGACGGTGCGGACTACACCGTCTATACGGGCGAACCTGTTGACATGCGCCGCGGAGGCACGGTCAAGGCGTATGCCGTTGCCGACGGCAGGGCGCAGAGCCTGGTCACCCAACGCACCTTCGGCTACTTCGTGGATAAGGCTGACTGGAGCATAGTCAGTTACGACAGCCAGCAGGGAGGCAACGAAATCGCCACCAATGCGATAGACGGTGACGAGAACACGATATGGCACACGAGTTACAGCAACACAACTCCCGACTGTCCGCACGAGTTGGTTGTCGACATGGGACACACCTACCGCATCAGCTCGTTCAGTTACAAGGGACGCAACGATGGCTCCAACGGTCGTGTCAACCGCTACGAAGTGTATTTCAGCAACAGTCCGAAAGCGTGGGGAACGCCTGCCGCAAGCGGCAACTTTGAGAACACCAGCGACATCCAGAGCGTGGATGTCAAGGACAAGCCCGAGGCCCGCTACATGAAGTTCGTGGTGAAAAGCGTGGTCGACAACAACCGTTTCGCCTCCGCCGCCGAACTGTATGTCAGGGCGGAAGCAATGGTTGACGACAGGGAGAGCACCCTCACGCCAATCAATACGGCGCACTCCTACGGCATCAAGGAGGTGCAGTCGGGACTTTACCTGCACTATCAGACCAGCTCCACCGAGGGGCATTACTGTCTCGGAGCGTTCTCGAGTACCGACCGCAACTACCGTTTCAACTTCATGAAGGTAGCCGGCTTCACTTCGCTTTATAAACTCCGCAACTCCACGCGTTACCTCTGCAAGGACGACGCCGCCTCTTGGCGCATCGTCTCTTCGCTCTCCGCAGGCACCGATGCCGACGGATATGTGCAGGTGGAGCACCTCGACAACGGCAACATACACCTGCGCGGAGCATGGCAGGAGAGCCGTCTCTTCAACTTCGACTCGCGCAACAGCGGTTCGTATGTCTACAGTGACAAGACCACAGGGGCGGAGTTTGTCCTCGAAGACCTTACCACCGGCATCGACAACACTGGCAACACCCCATCGCTTACACTCCGCCGGGCAGGCGACAAGATGTATGTCTCCGCACCTGACACGGCACGTTTCACCGTCCATTCCGCAGACAGTACGCTCGTTGACAAGCGTTCCGTCAAAGGCGAGGCGTATGTTCCGCTGCCCTCAGCCCACGGTGTCTATCTCGTGAAACTGTCATGCGGCAC
Source organism: Faecalibacterium prausnitzii (assembly GCA_963611255.1). Taxonomy (GTDB): domain Bacteria; phylum Bacteroidota; class Bacteroidia; order Bacteroidales; family Bacteroidaceae; genus Prevotella. Next base: position 62,378 of record CAVDQB010000006.1, on the reverse strand, counting down.
AGAGAACCGCATCATGAAAATAAGCCGATAGGCAGCGTCTGCGCAACGCAGACACTGTCTTCATTCTCTCAGAACACCGCTTTCGCATCGCGTAAGCGGTGTTTTTGTGTTCCGCAGACTGTGTTTTTGCAGCGGTACACCGAATGGAGTACATGCGTACCTCGAACGGTGTGCCATGCGTACCACGGACGAGGTACGACCGTACCTCAGCCGTGGTACGGTCGTCCGAACACCTCTTTCGTGTTGCCCGAGCACCGTTTGCGCTCTGCCGTAACGCCGCTTTGGCGTGGCCGGACAATACCCGGCGGAACGGAGAATGGGCGTGATTGGTTCGGGATTTATATAAAAAAGCGCAATTCTTAGTATTGTGCGGCATCCAAGTGTCTACCTTTGCACCGGTGGACAACACCGTTTTTGTGCAGAATCTATTATTGACAGACATCAGATGAACAGAATTTTTACCCGCAGACTCATGGCCGTCGCCCTGACCTTTGCCGCCGTGCAGCCGGTTTTGGCGAACCCTGTCGAGTTGAAGAACATCTACGCCCAAGTGGAGGCAGTGCCGCTTGGGGCAGGTGAAGTGTACATATCCGCCCGGTCGGATCACTCCTCGTATGTGAAGGAATCCACCGGTTGGGGCAGCGTGTCGGCAATGAAAGCCACGCTGGAGAACAACGGCAGCGATGTCGACGGTGCCTCAATGTATGAGGCTGTGGTGCAGGCCAAGCCGGCGGACGGCTACGAGTTCGTGTGCTATTCCTATGAGGCGGAGTTCGGCAACGGCATATTTCTCGCCGCCGACATCTACCGTGAGGCGTCCTCGACCAATGCTGACACGCGCCAATGGACGTATGCCACTGAGGCAATGGGAGTAAACGGCACAGGCGCAATCGTCAATGTCGTCTCGCCGTTGCGTGACGACGGAAACTCGGATAATCCCGGTAAGGACAAACTGTTCAGCGAAGGCACCTGGTCGGATACCCCCGACCGTTACATATATGCCATCTTCCGCAAGATTGGCGACACCTGTCCTATGCTCGATGAACTGCTCCCGGTGGAGGAGACAGTTGCCGACGTGAAGGATGAAGACAACCGAATGTACAACACGGCCGGCCTGTTGGTAAGCGACGACTACAAGGGCATTGTCATCAGAAACGGCAGAAAATATATCAGAAGATGAAGAAAACAGCCATGACATTGTTCCTCACGGGGCTGTTGGCGCCGTGCATTGAGGTGCAGGCCCAGGAGGTGGATCTCAACCAGGAACCGATAAAAGACCTCTATTTCGACTGGGTGGGGGCAACGCCGGCCAGCAATGCGGCAGGCGTCTACCGTGACATCACTTACTGGAATCTGTTTGCCATGCGCCAGAAAGGGTGGAACGGAGGCAACGACTGCAACTCCATACCGCTGCCCGACGGAAATACGCTGTGGACTTTTGGTGACAGTTATTTCGGCAGGATATCCGAGTTCCGCGACCGTATGCAGTACAACAACCGTCCGCACAACGCCGCCCAAGTGCAGGTGCAGCGGGGAGAATCCCACGGAGAGGACGATTTTGTGACGCTCAACGGGTATGTCTCGACAAGCCAGAACAATCCGATGTACTACTACAAGGGCAAGGACTGGGTGCGGCATCCGCAGGCTACGCTCAGCCAGAGCGACATTGACCTCGGGCTGATCGACGATGCCCACTACCTTAGACCCGAGGATGGCACTGTCGTGTTGTCGGGAGGCGAGATACGGTTGCAGCAGATTTTCTCTTCCTACAACAAGGATGGGGAGCGCGACGGCCTCTATGTCGTGGAGTTCGGAGTGCAGGGCGACCCGACGGAGAAAGGCTATCTGATGGAACTGTCAAAGGTAAAGATGCCGTTCGTGGCGGACTATGGGCACGCCATACTCGAGGACGGCGGACGCAACTACCTCTATGCCACGGTCAAGCAGGTGGGCACAAGCGGATACAACACGGTGGTGGCGCGCACCAAGGGACGCTCTCTCCGCAGCCAGTGGGAGTACTACATAAAGGACGATGCAGGCAACTACAACTGGCAGACGGAACTCCCGACAGCCGAACAGGTGGCAAAATCGAAGATAAACGGAGCGGTGAAGACATACGGACCGAGTGTGTTCAAGTATGACGGCAAATATTTCATGGTGTCGCAGACCGCCTCCAACGGCAACATACAGATGTCCATGGCGGATGATCCGTGGGGACCTTTCAAGGTGCAGCGCCGACTCTACACCGTCAGAAACGACGAGGCGGTGGTCAACCACGTCTCTGTGCATCCGCAACTGTCGCGTATGGGTGAACTCGTGCTGTCGTATGTGACCGAGCCGGAGGGCATTACCCTCTACTCGAAAGGCAGCAACGGCGAAGCCATTGCCACCGACCTGACTGGCGAAGAGCGCAATCGCTACGGCTGGGGCAGTGCCTCTCTCAACCAGCCCCACTTCCTCAGAATATTCAATTGGCAGCAGATATTCAGCGTTGCGGACACTGGAGCCATGCAGGATGCTGGCCTTTCGGAGTGGAACACTGAGGATGCCATTCAGAATGTGGATTTCTCCGACGGCTGTGTAAGGGTGTACCCGACAACCGTGAGTGCCTCTTTCTCCATTGACGTGCCGTCGGGAACAGTCTACAGATGGAGTGTGGCGTCGCTCTCGGGAGCGGTAGCCAAGACGGGGGAAGCCAGCGGCAACACTCTCGTTACAGTGTCTGACCTTGCCAAGGGCGTATATGTGGTGACGGTGGGAGAAGGCTCTGACAAGACAACCACCAAGATAATCAAACAGTAGAACTATTATGAAGAAGACGATAATATCACTTGCGGTACTTTCGATGGCGGTATATGCCAGTGCACAAAAGCCTGATCTGGATGACCCTCGCCTCGCTGGCATCGAACTGGAATATGTGGGACGCGACCTCGCAAAGATGGGCGCATACGTCTACAGAGACCTTACCTACTTCCATCTGTTCTCCAGTCATATCGTGGGTTGGAACGGTGCGGACGGCTGTTTCTCTTATTCCTTGCCTGACGGCAACACCCTCTGGTCGTTCGCTGACAGTTTTACGGGAATGGTGACAGAGTATCGCAACCGCAACAGAGCCAACAATCTCGTGCGCAATGCGGCTATGGTGCAGACCGGGGAGCACTCTTGGCGCGACTTCTACCAACTCGGCGAGTATGTGAGTCTTGACCCTAACGACCGCGACCGCTATGGAAAGATGAAGACATGGCTGCGTCATCCGCAGGCGTCGCTTACCGATGAACAGATCAATAACGGTGACACAGACTCCAATCTGCTCTATTGGGAGAGTGACGGAACGGTCATCAAACGTGACGGGAAGCCCATTCTGCAACTCATGTGGGGAGCGGTAGACAACACGATGGCAAGTCAGGGACGTGCCATGACAGAGTATTCGCTTGAGGGGAAACCCGGTGACGAGGGTTACATGAAACTCCTTGCCCACTACACTGACGCCGAACTGAAGAACCAGATTAACGGTTTTGTGATGGAGAGTGATGACGGTTACACCTACGTCTATGGTAATTGCAGCAACGGACTGGGAGGCTATCCCACCGTAGCAAGGGTGAAAGGTCATGACCTGCTCGGCGCTTGGGAATATTACACAGCCACTTCCGGGAGCGACGAATTTGCCTGGAGAACCGACTATGACTCATCTCTTCCGATAGAGAAACTGCGCATCTCGACAGAGTGGGCTATCAACTACGGCGTATTCAAGTATGGTGACTATTATTACATGGTGGGCATGGGCATTACAGGAGGAGACATCACCATAAAGCAGGCGGAACATCCTTGGGGACCGTTTACCAAGAACTACGCCCTCTTCCGCATCCCATCCAACCAGGCGGTAACTTATGGGGCATTCGTGCATCCTCAACTTTCACGCACAGGAGAGATAGTGGTGTCCTACAACATGAACCCCAACGACCTGACGGAATATTCGCTCAATGCCGACGGAACACTAAAAGAGAGCGTACACAACGGTTTCGCCCGCAATTTCAATGACCGCGAGAGTGCAGACCTCTACCAGTCGCACTTTATCCGGATATTCAACTGGCAGAAGTTGTATGGAGTTCCTGACATTGGTCCGATAGAAGATCCGAACAAGATTCTCTGGTGAAAACATAGTGATTGGTGACAGTATGGAGGGATGGGCATAATGCCTGTCCCTCTGGTGTTCCTGGCAGTCATCCGCAAACGGACGAACTTTTGCAAGAACGGAAAATATTGTGGCGTAATGCCGTAGTTATGAGATTATTTTGTAATTTTGCCCCAGTTGCATATCAAACCTAAAACCAAAAGAAAATGAAAAAGAATCTCCTGTTATTGCTTCTTGCGTTTTCCGCAACGGTGAACGCACAAGACCGTGCTGACCGGCAGTCGCTCGACGACCCCGAGAGTTTCTCTGTGATAGTCATGGGCGACCCCCAAGGCTATGTAAAATATGACATCAACCAGCCCCTGTTTGAACTTACGACCTGCTGGATAGCCGACAACATCGACCAACTGAACATCAAGGCGGTGCTTTGTACGGGTGATATGGTGGAGCAGAACGAGAACATCCGCATGAACAGAAAGATGCTCAACCAGACCTCGGAGGAGATGTGGGAGTCGGCATCGAGGTCGATGGCAAGGCTCGACAACAAAGTGCCGTACTTCATTTCGGGCGGTAACCACGACTACGGACTGAGGAGCAGCGAGGACGGACGCACGCATCTGCCCGACTATTTCCCGTTCAAGCGCAACTCTGCATGGCGCAACATCATCGTCAGCGACTTCCCCAACCGTGAGGGAAGAGTGTCTATCGAGAACTCAGCATACGAGATTGAAGTGCCACATTGGGGCAAACTGCTCATCGTTACCACCGAGTTCGCGCCGCGCGACGAGGTGCTGGAGTGGGCGAAAGGTGTGATTTCTGACGAGAGATACAAAGATGACAAGGTGATATTCATGACCCATTCGTTCCTCACGGAGCGTGAGGCGAAACGCACGGACAACGAACCCTACAAGATAACTCCGCACAACTGGGGGCAGCAAGTGTGGGACAAACTGGTCTATCCGCTGCCTAACATCGACCTCGTGGTGTGCGGTCACTACGGCAAACCGGGTGATTTCGAGGATGCCGTGGCCTATCGTGAGGACAAGAACGCCGCCGGCAATACCGTGCACCAGATGATGTTCAACGTGCAGACCCTCGGTGGCGGTTGGGAAGGTAACGGCGGTGACGGTTGGGTTCGCATCCTTGAGTTCCTGCCCGACGGTCACTCCATCCATGTGAAGACCTATTCGCCGCTCTTCGGAATATCGCCCACGACACGCCAGTTCGCCCACCGCACAGGCAAATGTGATGATTTTAAGATTACGATAAAATAGGTCCGGGGCGGCAAATGCGGATATCCGCAGTGCCAGAAGCGGATGTCAGCCGCAGCAAAAACAGACAGAGGAGAACTTCAACGGAAGTCCTCCTCTGCCTGTTTTGACGGTGTCTGTGGAGCTGGCGGGAGTCGAACCCGCGTCCAAACAGGGAAACCATACGCTTTCTACACGCTTATTCCGGCCTTCAGTTTTCGTGCGACAGCAAGACCCGGACCACCGACTGCCGCCTTATCCTCTAAAATTTCACCCATGGCGCGAGGCCGCCACCAGCTATTTCCGACGTGATCTGCACCGCTTGACCAGGATGGTTCGGAAAAAGAGCTCCTGAGCGATGTCTCGTCCCATCACCTGGTGACGGGATTAAGCCAGTAATCTACTGTACTTCGATTAGGCAGCGAGAGCGTAGTTGTTTTCGCCAATTAAATTGTCGATACCTGAGATTCAGGAGCCGGGTAACGAAGCTCCGCATGCTTACATACCATCTCGGCCTGCTGTCAAATCCAGTCAACCCCATGGTCATGTGCTGCTTTCAGCGATGCAAAATTACGAAATTGTTTCTTTTCCGCAATATTTTTCAGGGTCGTTTTTTGCATATAGGGAAATTCCCGCACCTGTTAGGGGAAATCCTTTTGGTGGGTGTCGTTTGTTGAGTAGATTTGCAACAGAAAAAAGGAAGCCGCTGTCACGACGGTGGCGAGAAAGGAAAAAGAAACAACAGTAAATACCACACGATTATGAAAAAGTTCTTATTCTCGATGGCAGTGCTGCTTGGATTGGCAGTATCATCACAGGCAATGAGTTACGAACAGGCACGTCAGCAGGCCCTGTTCCTGGCCGACAAGATGGCATACGAACTGAATCTGACCGAAGAACAGTATGAGGCTTGTTACGAGGTTAACCTCGATTATTTCATGGGAATAACCTCTGCCGACGATCTGTACGGCGACTACTGGACGCGGCGCAATCTCGACCTGAGTTACATATTGCTCGACTGGCAGTACAGGGCGTTCCTTGACGCATCCTATTTCTATCGTCCTCTCTATTGGTCGGCAGGCTATTGGCACTTCGGCATCTATGCACGCTATCCGCACCGCAACTATTTCTACTTCGGCCGTCCTGCTTTCTGGGGCACATACCACGGCGGTCATTCATGGCATAAGAACGGCGGTCATTCGTGGTATCACGGTCGTGAGTTTGCCAAGGGGTGGCATAGAGAACCGGGAAGAAGCAATCGCGGTGAGGCATACAAGGGTATGCGTGACGGATTCAACAACGGCAACTACGGCAGAGGCAAGGATTTCGGCAGGGATCACGGCAAGGACCGCAATGCGGACATGAGAGGTCAGAGCAGTACACGCTCCACTGTGGGCAACACGGCAAGTCCAAGCAGTTTCAGCCGCAGCACGTCAGGCTCGCGCGGAACGGCTCCTTCCGGCAGCGTACGCCACTCTTCCACGTCGACAAACCGTTCGTCCGGCTATACTCCGAGTAGTTCCAGAAGTACAATGAGCGGATCACGAAGCACTCAAAGCAGTTCACATAGCACCATGAGAATGGGTGGTTCAGGTTCGTCATCCAGCAGGTCTGTAGGCGCGTCGAGTGGCGGTTCAAATTCCCGCGGTGGTTTCTCTGGCGGCGGTTCGCGCTCAGGCGGTTCTTCTTCAGGGGGGTCACATGGCGGAAGAAGATAACATTTGTGAAAGATTTCATTCTCTTTGGAGGGGAGCGGCAATGGTCGCTTCCCTCTGTCATTTATAAACAGTCGTAATGTTTAGGTTGTAACGTCGGTGCAACAACGCCGCAAACGGTTTGAAACAACCTTGAAAACATTTTGCCTGTTCCGTCCGAATTGACGGAAAAATCAGGCGTTTCCTTTGTCTTTGCCGCCTTTTTCCTTACCTTTGTACGCAGATAATATCAAATCAAAACAAACATGAGAAAACATTTTTCGGCTCTTTTTCTGCTTGCTTTCATTGCCGTCAATGCGATGGCAGAGGGGAAAGCCAAGTATGTGTTCTATTTTATCGGTGACGGAATGGGCGTCAATCAGGTCAACGCAGCGGAGACTTACCTCGGCGCACTTGAGGGAAAGATCGGCATAAAGGAACTCTGTTTCCCGAGTTTTCCTTATGCTGCGTTGGTCAATACCCAAAGCGGCACTAACGGAGTGACTGACTCTGCTGCCGGCGGAACGGCGCTTGCCACAGGTCACAAGAGCCATAACGGAACGATAGGAATGTTGTCTGACATGGAAACACCGGTCACCAGCATCGCGAAATGGGCGCAGGACAAGGGTGCGGCAATAGGTATCACTACCACGGTGTCGATAGACAACGCCACACCGGCGGCTTTCTATGCTCATGTGCCGAAGCGTAGTCAGACTTATGAGATAGGGACTCAGTTGGCAAGCAGCGGCTTTGATTTCTTTGCGGGCTCCGACTTCGTTACCCCCGACAACCCGAAACAAGGCGGTGACAACCTCTATCAGCAGGCGCAGAACGCCGGTTACACGATAGCGAAAGGTTACAAGGACTATCAGAAAAAGGCGTCTAAGGCGGACAAAATGATACTTTTCCAGTCTGACGCTGCCAATAAACTGGACCGCAGTGAACTGCCGTACGCCAACGACCGCACAAAGTCGGATCTGACAATCACCGACATCACGCGTGCGGCAATAAATTTCCTTACCAAGAAACAAGGCGAGAAAGACGGCTTTTTCCTCATGGTTGAGGGTGGAAAAATAGACCATGCGTGCCACGCCAACGACCCGGCTACGTTTATCACCGAACTGATTGATATGGATGATGCAGTGAAGGTGGCATACGAGTTCTATCAGCAGCACCCGGACGAGACCCTTATCATAGTCACCGCAGATCACGAGACAGGCGGTATGGTCATGGGACGCGGCGCTTACGAACTGCACCTCGACCTGTTGCGCTATGCCAACATGTCGGTCTATAAACTCGGAAAGGAACTGCACAAACTGCACGAGAAGTACGGAGAAAAGTACAATATAGACATCGTGAAGAAGTTCCTCAAGGAGAATTTCGGTCTTTGGGACAAGGTGAAACTCAACGACGGGCAGAACAAACGCATAGAAACGGCGTTCAACGACATCATGGCAGGCAAGGGCAAAGACGAGCAGTCGCTCTATCAAAAGGACGATGAACTGGCATCGACAGTGAGAAAGATTCTCAGTGAAGTGTCGGGCATCTCATGGGCAAGTTACGGTCATAGCAACGGATATGTGCCGGTGTTTGCCGTAGGAGTGGGCGCCGAACAGTTCGCAGGCCGTATTGACAATACAGAGATACCGGGCAAAGTGGCGAAGGCAGCCGGTTGGGAACAACAGTAAATGTTGCTAAAAGAGACATAAAAAGACAGCCTCACGGAAACGTGGGGCTGTCTTTCTGTTATTGCTCTGTGCTTTCTTCTGTCACCTCTATGGCGGTAACGGATTCTTCCTGCGGTGGTGTCATCTTGCCAAGACGGCGCCTGACGGCGTAGAGTTTCACCGTGTTGACCAGTGCGCCCACGGCATAGGCTATCATGGCGATGCCCATAAACAGAAACGGAGCGGAGGCTATGGTTGTCGGCCAGACTATTGCCACGATGCCGAAAATGAGCAGTAGGGTAGGGATTACCCAGTAGATGATGCCGCAGCGGAGACCTGCGGCGGTGGCGGTACGGTCTTCAAAGTCGCGGATATTGTTGCGTCCGACAATCAGGGCAGCGTATTCGCCTATCGCACCGACAACCAGTATGGCGGCAAAGACGTACACCGTGTAGGTGATAAACGTTGACGGCATCAGTGCAAGTATCACTCCGAGAATGGCGCAACCTATGCCTGCCACAGGCAGAGCGGGCTTGCGCAACGGCGCGTTGGGCATCCCGCTGTTGTCAACGCTCTGCATCAGCAGCATCTTCTGCCAACGGCTTCTCGCTACAAAGTAATACACTACCGAGATTACTCCCGACAGGAAGAACATGGCACCAATGGAAATGGTCAGCCATGTCACCATGTCCTCACGGTATTTAATCATGAGTATGCCGGCAATGGCGGCTACCAAAACTCTTGCAATTGACGTTTTCATATCTTCTTTATGCTTGTTTCCTGAAATCTTTGGCAAGTCCTCCCTCGCTTGTTTCCTTGTAGAGCGAAGGCAAGTCGTGCCCGGTCTGTCGCATCACTTCTATCACACGGTCGAAAGAAACACTGTGATGACCGTCGGAGAAAGAAGCGTAAAGGTCGGCGTCCAACGCTCTTGCGGCAGCGAAAGCGTTGCGCTCAATGCACGGAATCTGTACAAGTCCGCACACAGGATCGCAGGTCATGCCGAGGTGATGCTCCAGTCCCATCTCCGCAGCGTACTCCACTTGGGCAGGACTGCCGCCGAACAGTTGGCAGGCAGCAGCCGATGCCATGGCGCAAGCGACCCCCACCTCGCCTTGGCAACCTACGTCTGCGCCGCTGATAGAGGCATTGTGTTTCACGATGTTGCCGATAAGTCCGGCTGTGGCAAGGGCGCGCAGGATGCGCAGTTCGCTCATGTCGTGGGCGGTATGAAGGTGATAAAGCACCGCAGGAAGTACGCCGCAAGCCCCACAAGTGGGGGCTGTCACGATGATTCCGCCCGATGCGTTCTCTTCACTTACTGCCAAAGCATACGAATAGACCAGTCCCCGGCTTTGGAGGGAGGAGCGGTAGCCCTTTGCCTTTATATAATAAGTGGCGGCTTTGCGCTGCAGTTTCAGTGGTCCGGGCAACACCCCCTCATGACTGAGACCGTGGTTTATGGCGTCTTTCATGGTCTGCCAGATAGTGCCGAGGAACTCCCAAATGCCCGCTCCTTCGCACTTTTCCACATATTCCCAGTAGGAACGGCCGTTGTCATAACACCATTTCTGGATTTCCGCCATGGTGTTCAGATCATACACGTCGTCCGCACCGAGTTCGCCATTGCCGTTAATTCCGTCGGAGATAGCACCTCCTCCGATGCTGTAAACGGTCCATTCGTCAACGACGTTACCGTTGTCGTCCTTGCCTGTGAATGTCATTCCGTTGGGATGAAAGGGCAGGAATGTCTGCGGTCTCCAGTTGATGTGGATGCCGCGTTCACCGAACACTTCCTCTATGGCGACATCTGTCATGTGCCCTTTGCCTGTCGCTGCAAGCGAGCCATATAGCGTTACCTCGTATGAAGAAGCGCCGCTGCAACGCTCCAGGAAAAGTCTTGCCGCACGCTGCGGTCCCATTGTGTGGCTGCTTGACGGACCTTTGCCGATTCTGTATAGTTCCTTTAGTGAATTCATCTCCTGTGACAGAAAAGATTGTTACGGTCTTAATATCCGCTCAGATATGTCAGGATGTAAAACCAACGGCAAAGTTAATAAAAAAGAAAGATACGGATGTGAAAACTGTCGCAATCTTGTGGAAAAACGGAATACACTGCCGATATGTATCAATAGAATGGCGGCGGTAGAGGCAAAAACTCTTGCCGCGGTGCTCATTTCTGCCCGAAAATACCTACCTTTGTGTTTGTGAAGAGCCTCAAATGACCCGTCAGTCAGTTGGGGACATATTTTTTAATACAGACAATGACAGTAAAAGACAAAATCGTTTCATTCCTTTGGCAGCATCTGTTGCTGCTCGTTTCCCTCTATGTGATGACTTTCGGTGTGGCCGTATGCGTGAGAAGCATGCTCGGGTCAAGTGTGATTTCAACCCTGCCGTATGTGTTCCAGTCGGCAGGAGAATGCATATCGGGCATTCCGCCCCTCACTATCGGTCAGTACACATACATCATGAACGGCCTGCTTGTCTTGGGACAGATACTCGTGTTGCGCCGTCAGTTTGAACCGATACAGCTTCTGCAACTTGTTGTTGGCTTTGTTTTCGGTTCACTGATAGATGTCAACATGCTCCTGACGACATGGATAGAGCCTACTGCATTGTGGTATAAGGTGGTTGCACAGGTGGCTGGTTGCATAATACTTGGTGTCGGCATCGCTGTGGAAGTGCGTTGCGGCTCCATTACGATGCCCGGTGAGGGATTTCCTGTGGCTGTCAGCCGTGTCACGGGAAAACCGTTCCCAAAGGTCAAGATATGGACGGACGTGTCACTCGTGGCGCTTGCCGTGGTGTTCTGTTATGTGTTCTTCGGGGCATGGCAGTGGCATATTGTTGGCATAGGAACGCTCTTTGCCATGGTGTTTGTGGGCAATGTGGTGCATGTGACAGGCAAACATCTCGGTTGGTTTGACCGAATGTTGGCTTACCGTCCCGGCTTCCGTCGCTATGTGTTCGGATTGTTGCGCTTCATCAAACGGTAACAGTGCGTATTAGGAAAAGATAATTGAAAACAACGGAAATACAAACTTAACGATCAAATCAATTAATCACGACTGGTTATGAAAAAATTATCAATGACCGCATTCGTTCTTGCCGCATTGACGTTGGCTGTCACCGGGTGCAGGAACTCGGGCAAGAACCAAGGAGTAGACTCTTTGTCTGCCGACTCTGTTGACAGTGTTCAGGCTGTCATTTCTGACGATACGCTCGCGGTAGACAGTTTTGTGTGCAGGCTGAACCACGGCTCTTCCGTCAAGAGCAGTATCTACATCGACTATCCGTCGGGTACTGATGCTTTGTCAGATGCAGTGAGGGAGTTTGTCGCTTCGCAGTTGAAAGACAACTATTTCCCTCGTATCAACTCCATAGACGAAGAGCAGGACAAGTATCAGTGCTACAAAGGCGGCACGGACAAGCCGCAGCAGATGACGGATTTCTATGCAAAGGGCGTGTTGAAATACCTGACTGCTTCCCGTAAGGAAATGATGGAAAGTATGGAAAGCAATGAAAGCGAGATGCCGGGAATGGAGTATTCGCTGGAAATACGCAAGGTCGACGAGACACCGAAATATGTCACCTACAATGTGAATTACAGCAGTTACACAGGCGGAGCGCACGGCTCGTTCATCTCCTACGACAGGAATATCAGCAAGATAACCTGCCGCCCGATAGAGCATAGCGTGGATTCGACACGTCTGAAAGCACTCCAGAGCATACTGCGCAAGGGAATTGTAAGTTATTTCCACGACTGTGGCGAAAAGGATGCCAATGCTTCCAATCTCAACAGTTATCTCTTACTGCCGGAGGAAAGCCAAGGGATGATACCGCTTCCGGTCAATACTCCGTACATAAAAGACGACAGTCTGCATTTCATCTACCAGCAATACGAGATAGCACCTTACGCCGTAGGACTTGTCAACTTCAATGTTGCCTGCAAAGACATAAAGCCTTATCTCACCAAAGAGGCCAAGGCTCTGGTGGAATAGAGCCGCTTTGCCGGTGCATACGGTGTACTCCTGCATCGGCAGAGGCCAGAAGAAGATGAGGAAAACCTCTAACAAAACAACGATATGAACAGATTAAACATTCTCCTTGCATGCCTCCTTGTGGGCGGCACAGCAGTTGCCGACGACCACACACGGTATGTCAATCCGTTCATCGGTACCCAGACCGATGACACGGGAGCACTTTCCGGCTCCACGTTTCCGGGAGCCTGTGTTCCCTACGGCAACATCCAACTTTGCCCGGAAACCGAGTATTATGTCACATGGGATCCCTGTTGCGGCTATGACTACAACAAAAACCGCATATATGGCATAACTCACAACCACCTGAGCGGTACAGGCTGTACTGACCTTATAGACGTTTCGCTCATGCCGTCAGTGGAGAAACTGACCCCGGAGTATGTCTCCGGCGAGGACTATTCGCAGTCTTTCTCGCATGAAGAGGAGGGTGCAGAACCGGGATATTACTGGGTAAACCTGAAAGAGTCGGGTGTCAAGGTGGAGTTGTCTGCCACTGTTCATGCCGGAATACACAAGTACACTTTCCCGAAAGGGGCTGACCAGAATGTCATCTTCGACCTTGCCAAGATGGTTTACAACGGCGATGACGCATACTATGCGGTTAGCGGTTCACGCCGTTACAACATTCTTCAGAGCCAACTCCGCATCGTTGACGACCACACAGTGGAGGGCTACCGCATCATAACCGGTTGGGCGAAGGTGCGCAGAGTGTACTTCCACGCTGAATTCAGCAAGCCTTTCAAAAGCCATATGCTCATGGACGGCAAAAGAAACGTGTGGGACGGCAAAATCGTAAACGGCAAGAAACTGCGCGCTGCCCTCTGCTTCGACAACGGCGGAGAGGAACTTATGGCCAAGGTGTCAATATCTGCCGTAGACATGGAGGGCGCAAGACGCAACTTCGTTGCGGAGTGCACATCGTGGAATTTCGGTGACTACCGGCAGGCTGCGCACAATGTTTGGGAAAAGCAACTTGCCAAGATTGACGTCAACGGTACTGACACGGAAAAGACGATATTCTATACAGGTCTCTACCACACCATGATACAGCCCAACGAGATGAGTGATGTCGACGGACGTTATGTGACCACCAACTATGAGATAAAGCAGTTGCCGAAGGGTGAGAAGTACTATTCCACATTTTCGTTGTGGGACACTTTCCGTGCGGCACATCCGCTCTACAATCTCCTTGACCCGGAAATCACCGCCAGTTTCGTCAATTCCATGGTTCTGCATCAGCAGGAATACGGCTATCTTCCGATATGGGATTTGTGGGGACAGGAGAACTACTGCATGATAGGAAACCATGCCATGCCGGTTCTGTCGAGGGCTATCCTCACGGGCATCCCCGGTATAGATGTGGAGAAAGCCTATAAGGCAATGGTCGAAAGTTCCACTTTGTCGCATACTAATTCACCGTTTGAGGTGTGGGAAAAATACGGATATATGCCCGAAACGAAGCAGGTTGAGTCGGTGTCAATCACCCTTGAACAGGCGTTTGATGACTGGTGTGTCTATGCCGTGGCAAAGAAACTGGGCAAGACGGCAGATGCGGAACGCTTTCTGAAACGGTCTGAATACTACCGTAACTTGTGGGATTCGTCTATAGGCTTCTTCGCTCCGAAAGACGAGAACGGCAATTTCATCCGTCCGTTCAGCCCTCTTGCTTACGGCAAGAACGGCGGCTATCCTTTTGCGGAAGGCAATGCATGGCAGTATATGTGGTTCGTTCCGCAGAATCCGCAGGGGCTTATCGGACTCCTTGGCGGTGAAAAGGCTTTCGTGAAGAAGTTGAATGAGAACTTCACTCTGGAGGACAAGAGCGCCGACTTGAACGAGAACGCATCGGGATTCATCGGCCAGTACGCCCACGGAAACGAGCCTTCACACCACACTGTCTACTTCTACAACTTTGCACATCAGCCTTGGCGCACGCAGGAACTGGTGAATGAGGTAAGGCAGAAGTTCTATAATGACAAACCGTACGGATATGCCGGCAACGATGACTGCGGTCAGATGTCGGCATGGTATATCTTCTCGTCAATGGGATTCTATCCTTTCAATGCCGGCAGCGATGAGTTTGTCATCGGCACTCCTCTGTTTGCGGAGACCGTGATACACCTGCCCAACGGCAAAGACCTCACGATAAAAGCCCCGAGAAAGTCGGACAAGGCAATCTATGTGAAGTCAGTCAAACTGAACGGACGTGAACTGAAAGACCTGAAGTTCACCCAACAGGACATCATGAACGGTGGACTTCTGGAATTTAAGATGAGCGCAAAGAAATAACAAGCGGTTCTACACATACAGAAAGGGTCTGGTTCGATTTCTCGGATCAGACCCTTTCTGTATGTTCGGCGTGAGCTTATTCTAATTGGTGCAACCTTGACTTGAAATTTTTTAGCGGACAGCAATGAAATTTTAAACGAAAGTCTTTATCTTTGCAATCGAATAAAATTCTTATGAAGAAAGTTTTATTGTGGCTATTTGCCGTATTGTTTTTGATGTCCTGTTCAGGACATGGTGATAAGGTCTTGCTACATTGTAATACGATTGAGAAAATACAAAAGTTTCCCAAGGAGAGCACGTTGTCTTCTGTAGACGTCGTGGATGTCAAGAATTTGGAAGGTTGTGAATATATTGCAGTGATGGATTCGTTTTTGTTGTGCGAATATCCCAATGGAGAAAAATATTTCCAAATCATTAATATGTCAAATTCGAATTCTGATTTTATCATAGAAAAAGGAAATGGACACAATGAATATCCAATAGCTCCTTCATGTGTAACTTGGGTGAAGAATGATTCCGTAAAACAAATAAACTATTTTACTTATGACGATAAATATATCTCATGTGTTGTGAACGAACGAATGGGAAAGTTCAAAATATCATTCTCAAATCTGTTGCCGACAGCAAAATTAGATAATGTTCATTCTTTGAGCCAAGTGAACGACACCGTGTTTTTCCTTCTTTCTTATGCAGGTTTTGGTTTTGAACGTAGTCTCTTGCGTGGGAATCATGTTGAGACCTTGAATAACGTAGGCAATTTGAATCGTATAAAAGTGAATGAAGATATCAATGTGTTGTCTGCGGTGCATTGCGTTAACAAGGATTTGGGAATTGTCGCAGAGGCAATGCTTCGGCTTAATCAAATAAATTTGTATTCGTTTGACGGGACACTGAGTAAAACGTTGTGTATTGGTGATGATTTGTGTGATGTTGCAGAACTTGATGGTAAGTCGAAATGGAAAGAGAATAAAATGTTTGGCTCTGTGAGGGCAACATCTGGCTTTTTTGTAGCATTGTTTTATGATGTGAATTATAAGGAATATATGAAGGAACAGGCAAATCCTTCTCTGTTGTTCTTTGATTGGAAGGGGAATCCTTTGTTGAAACTGAAGATGCCTTATTTTGTGAAGTCATTTGATGTGACAGAACAAGGCATCGTGTATCTGTTAGTATCAGAGAAAGGTAAAGAACAGATAGTGTCTTTTCGTATGGAAAATTGGTTGGGGCAGTAAGTGTCTCATTGCTTGCTTGTGTGCAAGCCAAGGCAAATGATGTGAAGGTAAAGGTTAATGTCAAATACTAAATATAATGTTATTATGATCAGGCTGAATGCTTTTTTTGAACTGAAGGACGCTGCCGATGCGGCGGAAGTTAAGGTTTTGGGTAAGGAACTGGTGGAGAAGTCACGTCAGGATGAGGGAAATGTCTACTACGATTTGTTCCAGAGTGCGACAGATCCGGCCCGTTTCGTGTTTTGCGAGACATGGCAGGACGATGCCGCTCTAGCCATACACTCCAATACAGAGCATTTTACGAGACTCGTTCCGCAGATTTCCGCTTACACGAAGAACGGACTTGAGGCGGACAAATTCAAGTTGGACGAGTGACAAACGGCAGCCAACTGTAATACAAGAACAAAAGAAAAGAGAGGCAAGTGTTTACTTGCCTCTCTGCATTTCGGGTGCCCGGTGGGGCTCGAACCCACGACATTCAGAACCACAATCTGACGCTCTAACCAACTGAACTACGGGCACCATAAGCAAATACCTTTGCAGGTGATTTCCGAAATCGACTGCAAAGGTACGCTAATTATTTCTGATTGCCAAATAAAACTGGCATTTTTTTATTCCTGATTATTGTGCTTTTGCTGCCGGAGCAGGTGTTTCTGCCTTTGCGTCAGTAGCATTTGCTGCTGGAGCAGCCTGTGTTGCTGCATTGCCTTTGGGGTCTGCGTCTGCGCCGAACTTAGGAGTTGTAATCGGGTTGGTCTTCTCTGTCTGCGGCGTAACGCCCTCAAGAACGCTGTGGTCTGTAGACGCTTTCGGTGCTACATAGGCGCAAGCGATGCTTATGATGACCATTATGGCAGCGAGAGCCCACGTTGTCTTCTCCACGATATCTGTGGTCTTGCGTACGCCAAGCACCTGGTTGCCGCTTGAGAAATTGGATGCAAGACCGCCGCCTTTGCTCTCCTGAATCAACACGATGCCAATCATTAGTATGGCAACTATTACGATGATAATAACTAAAAGTGTGTACATCTTATTATTGTTTTTATTTGTTGACTTGTTGTTTGCTGCTTTGATTATGCGAAGTGGCGATGATTATTTTCTCCAGAAAACGCATTTGGTCTGCAAAGTAAGCGTTTTTTTCCGAATTATTCAAATTTAATTGGGTAATAATTTCCAAAGCCTTGGAATACTTGCCTTGTTTTATGTAAATCTTGGCAAGTTTCTCCGTGTAGAAACCTTCGCCGAGTTCATCCCGGTCATTCTCCAGTTTGACCTCGTTGTGTGGTGCGTCTGATGTTTCTTCTGCCGTTTTCGGGAGTGTGATTTTTCCCCCTTCGTTCTCCAGAAAATTGTCTATTATGTTCGTGGTGGCTGTTTCTGTCGGTTGCGGCACTGCGCTCTTGTCATCCTTTTCCACTGCGAGCATATAGGAAACGTAGTCAATTGTGGCGTCGGCAGCTGTCGGCTTGCGTCCTGTCTCCTTCTCTTCTTCCTCGGGAAGAGTCTCGAGAAATGAATTGATGAGGGTGTCGGTGCGGTCTGTACCCACGGCAGTGGCAGTGTGCTCGGGCTTCGTGAACGTGTAGTGACGTGCCTCCACGAGCTTGAAAAGCATGGTTCTGTCAGTGATGTAGAATGCCGCACGCCTCAGTTCTTCATCGAACGAGGGGTCATGAAGCAGATACATATTGTGGAGCATCAGCAGTCTCGCCGCCTGATGATAGGGGTAGAGAGCCACCAGACTGCGGAGATCGTAGAGAGTGTCTCTGTTGAGCTGTTCCGGGTGTTGTATGTATCTGTTCAGTTCCATCTTACCAATTGGCTACTGTGGCATTGAATATCTGGTCGCAAAGTTCCTCCGACATCTGCGTGACAAGTTCCTCCTGCACCGATGCGAGGCTCTGTGTTGTCTCATAGGATGCCGTGGCTGTGAACTGGCGTTCGAAGTTCTCGCTCTGGTTATAGGCGTTTGTGAATCTCACGTTCACCGTCATTGACAGTTCGGTCTGTGCCGAATATCCTTCCGACGACACCGATTTGTTGCGCTGGGTATACTGTGTTATCTCGCCCTCAATCTTCAGGTCACCGTTGCGTTTCACCTGTATTAGTTTCGTATGCGACGCAAATTGATCTTTCAGTTTGTTGTTGAAGAGCGGAGCCATCGGTCCCCATACATAAGAGGAACGTATGGGGAAGTCGGAAATCTGTATCGTCTTGGTCTTGCTGTAGTCTATGCTTGCACCGTTGAACTTGTATCCCTCGAATGCGCAGGCGGCGCACAACAATGCGACCGCACCGATGACGGCACAGCGTAACAGGTTTCTTTTTGCGCTTCTGTTGGCGTTCATGAGACTTGTATCCTTCGTTATGCTTATTTTATGTCAAACTCCTTCAGTCTGCGATACAGAGTCCTGTCGGATATGCCCAGTTCGTCGGCAGCTTTCTTCCTGTTTCCTCCGTTCTTCTCAAGCACTTTCAGCAGAGCCTGGTGGCTCAGTTCTTTCAGGTTTAGGCTCTGCGTATCCCTTATCTCCACGGCGTCAAGGAAATCCGTTTTGTCGTGCTTGTCGCTGTGGACGGCTTTCTCCGGCAGATTGTAGATGCTCTCGTCGGTAGGCGTGTTGAACCCCTGTGCCCCGGCAAGTGAACGCTGCTCGTCCATCTGAGTGCGCAGTGACTTCACCTCAGCCTTCAGAGTGTCGACGTTGGACTTCATGTCTATCAATATCTGATAGAGCATTTCGCGCTCGCTGGCATACGAATGGTCTCCCTGGGACTCAATCGTTGCCAATTGCATACTCTCCGTGTCAACAGGTATGAACTGCCTTAATGCCTCTGCGTCGATGTCCCTTACCGGTGACAGTACGGATATCTGTTCCGTGATGTTTTTCAGTTGCCTCACGTTGCCAGGCCACTTGTAGTTCACGAGCATCCTCTTTGCGTCTTCCGTAAGACGTACTTTCGGCATCTTGTAGCGTTCCGCCATCTGCAGGGCAAAGAGGCGGAAGAGCAGTGCGATGTCTTCTCCGCGCTGGCGCAGTGGCGGCACTTGTATGGGGATGGTGTTGAGACGGTAGTACAGATCCTCACGGAATCGCCCCTCGCTTATGGCTTTCTGCATATTGACATTGGTGGCTGCGACAATTCTGACGTCCGTCTTCATGATGCGCTGGCCGCCCACACGAATGTATTCTCCAGTCTCCAGCACGCGGAGAAGTCGTGCCTGTGTCGCCATGGGCAGTTCTCCAACCTCGTCAAGGAATATCGTTCCCTTGTCGGCAACACCGAAGTAGCCTTCGCTTTCGCCTATTGCGCCGGTGAAAGAACCTTTCTCGTGTCCGAACAACTCGCTGTCGATAGTGCCCTCGGGGATACTTCCGCAGTTTATGGCGAAGTATTTCTCGCGTCTGCGGGGGGAGTTGTCATGGATTATGCGAGGGAAAATCTCCTTGCCCACACCGCTTTCTCCGACGACAAGAACCGACAGGTCGGTGGGCGCAACCTGCATTGCCACGTCAAGCGCGCGGTTCAAGGCATCGCAGTTTCCCACGATGTTATACCGCCGTTTTATCTCTTGCAGTCTGCTGTTGTCCATTACTCTTCCTTTTTCTTGGGTATTGAGAAGCGCATTTTCTCGCCGCTGTCAGGCCTCTCTTTATAGAGTTTCTGCAACGGATTGACCGTTGCCATATCATATTCTTTGCGGAATCGGCAAGTGTCAACGGCGATGTATATGGCATTGCGCATTATGGATTCGTCGGCAATGCCCTTGCCGGCAATGTCGTATTGGGCTGTCGTGTAGGGAACAACGCATACTTCCGTTGTGCCGCCGAGCAGTGCGATGCTGCCCTCTTGGGGCTTTTTGCTGCTTATGGACAGCACTCCATTGAACACCGAACCGTCAATTTGTGTAGCGAAAGCGTCTGTGCTGTACGGTCCGAAAGCCTGTATGCCTTCGCCGGTCAGTATGTTCAGGGCTGCTGTAATAATGTCCTTGCGGCTGTCGTCCTTGTCGGTGACGACGGCAATGCGCGGACATGATGCCCTGAAATCGCGTCTCAGTGACTTGTGCAGCAGGCGTATCCTGGCGGCGATGGCTTCGCTGTCGATGGCATCCACGCCTGTCTTGTCCATGAACAGCGTTTTTGTCGTGCCGTCAACATATATCTTATATGGTGCGGAAATACTGTTTTCCATCGGTGAGCACACCATTGCGTCCACCAGTTTGTCCTGTACGTCGCTTGTGGCACGGTTCAGTGCGTCGGTCGCTGCCGCAGCGGATGTTTCGGTAGAACTGCCGAATTCCACACGGCTGTCATCGTCTGAACATTTCAGGAAGTTTATTTTCCCGTTCTCGGCATCCTCCGCCTTGTCGATGAAATTGAACTGGCACTGCAATCCGAGCGTCTTTGCGTGGAAGAGGGCCGCTTTCCTTGAACCGTATATTACAGGTGTGCAGATGTCCAGCATCTCCGGCTCGGCAAACGTTTTCAGTATCATCTCATAGCCGACACCGTTGATGTCGCCTTGGGTCATCGCTATTTTAATCTTGTCGTTCTCCATAGTTCTGGGTTCTAAACGTCAGTTTCTCCTTGGCGGCAGTTGTCAGCAGACCGCACGCGGCGTATATGTCCTGACCTCTTGAGGCGCGTATGGTGGTGTTTATGCCGTATCTGTTGAGGTAGTCACGCATCGCTTCCATGGTCTTGTCGTCCGCCCCTTTGAGTTCCACACCCGGTATCTGGTGAAACCTGATGAGGTTTACACGGCACTCTAAGCCCCTGAGCAGTTTCACAATCTCCTTTGCATGGGTTGTCGTGTCATTCGTTCCGCCGAAGACTATATACTCGAATGTCAGCCTGCGTTGGTGCGTGAAGTCATACTGCCTCATGAGTTCCACGATGTCGGTTATGGACATCTGTCTCTCTGCCGGCATCATCATGGCTCTTTGTTCGGGTATCGGCGAGTGCATGCTTATGGCTACATGGCAGTCGCTTTCGTCGAGGAAACGCTGTATCTTGCCTTTTAATCCCACGCTGCTCACCGTTATCCGTTTCGGGCTCCATGCCAGTCCGTATTCGGCTTTGAGTATTTCGGTCGCCTTGAGCACGTTGTCGAGGTTGTCCATCGGTTCGCCTTGCCCCATGAACACCATGTTCGTGATGTTCTCAAATTCCGGTAAGGCGTAGAGTTGGTTGAGGATGTCGGTGACGGAAAGGCTGCCTTCAAACCCCTGCTTTCCGGTTTGGCAGAACAGGCAGTTCATCTTGCATCCCACCTGACACGACACGCAGAGTGTCGCACGGTCATGGTCGGGGATGTAGACCGCCTCCACATTCTTTCCGCTTTCGGTCGGAAAGAGGTACTTTATCGTGCCGTCCTTGGAATGTTGGGCGTCTGCCGGCGGCATCAGGCCTATGGTGTAACGTTCCGCGAGTTTCTGTCTGTTTCCTAACGAGAGGTTTGTCATCTCGTCAATGCCGCCCACACGCTTCCTGTAAATCCACGAAGCAATCTGTCCTCCGGCAAATGCCGGCATACCGAGAGACACTGCCAAGGCGGTCAGTTCTGCCTTGTCCAATCCCAAGAGGGGCTTCTTCTCTGTCACGTTACACTCCATACTGTCGCTAAAGCGCAAAGTTACGAAAAATCCCACAATAATCACGTCTTTTACAGGCTATTTTTGCTAACTTTGCAATATGGATTTAATGGAAAACAGAGGCGTGGATACGTTCTTTTCCTACGGCTCTTTGATTGACGCTGCCGAGGCGGACGGCTTCACCGGCAGGTGGGTATTGCTTGTCACGAAACCCGATGTCGAGTACGGCAGTAACGCTTTGCAGCGCATGATGCAGGTGGCAGAGAGTGTGAACGCCGCCCTTCTCTACGGTGACTATTGGAAAATCGAGGCAGGCGAGAGGCATCCTCACCCCGTCATAGACTGGCAGTTGGGCAGTGTACGCGACGATTTCGACTATGGGAGTGTCACCCTCATGGATGCGGAACTTGTGAAAGAGTTCGCCCGGACGGACGAAGCAAGGCGTTACAAGTATGCCGGTGTCTATGCCTTGAGGCTTTTCCTGAGTAGGAAAGGCACTGTTTTTCATCTGGACGAATATCTCTATACGGAAAACGAGACCGACCTGCGCAAGAGCGGCGAGAAGCAGTTTGACTATGTGGATGCCAAGAACCGCGCCGTACAGATAGAGTATGAGGCGGCGGCAACACATCACCTTGCAGAAATCGGTGCGCTCGTTGATGCTGCGAAACGCAAAACTCCCGATTTCTCCATCGGCACCTTTCCTGTAGAGGCTTCTGTCGTTATACCGGTCAGAAACCGTGTACGCACGATAGCGGATGCCGTAGACAGCGCACTCTCGCAGACTTGTTCGTTTGACTATAACGTGATAGTTGTCGACAACCATTCCACCGACGGAACGTCCGAAATACTGGCGAAGATAGGCGGCAAGCACTCCAATCTCAAGGTGATAGTTCCCGAACGGCAGGACTTGGGCATAGGTGGCTGCTGGAACGAGGCGGTAAATTCCGCCGCCTGCGGCAGGTTCGCGGTGCAACTCGACAGCGATGACATCTACTCGTCACCTCACACCCTCCGGACGATAGTGGACGCTTTCTACAAGGAGAAGGCGGCGATGATAGTGGGTACTTACCGCATCTGCGACTTCAGCCTTGCCACCCTGCCGCCCGGACTGATAAGGCACGACGAGTGGACCGATGCCAACGGCGCCAACAATGCGCTGCGCATCAACGGTTTGGGCGCACCCCGGGCGTTCTTTACGCCTGTGTTCCGTGAACTGCAGATGCCCAACACGAGTTACGGAGAGGACTATGCCATGGGCTTGGCGGTGTCGAGACACTATAAGATAGGGCGCATCTATGACGAACTGTACCTCTGCCGGAGGTGGGAAGGCAACTCCGATGCTGCCCTGTCAGTAGACAAAGTGAACCGCAACAACCTCTATAAGGATAGGCTGAGAACCATAGAGATACTTGCAAGAAAGGCTCTGCGCTGATGGAAAAGGATATTTTGCGGTCGTTCTTTGACAGTCAGTTGTCCGTCTGGACAGACTGCGCAAAGAGATATGACGACCTCTCCCGGACAAGGAAAAAGACCGTTGAGGTCGGCGGACGCCGGTATCAACTTGTGTTTAACCCGGCACGCATGGCGTCAGCAAAGGCGAAAGTGGACAACGGAAAGGTCGACCGCCCTTGCTTCCTGTGCCGCGGTAACCGCCCGGAAGTACAGAAAGACATGACGCTGAAACCGTCGGACAGTCCTTTCTCTTATTCGCTTTCGGTCAATCCGTTCCCGATTCTCCCTTATCATTTCACCATTATCAACGACGGACACTGCCCCCAGCAGATGACCCCGGAGCGTCTTCGCGACATGGCATTCATGGCGAAGGAACTGCCGGGATTTCTCGTTTTCTTCAACGGAGCGGCATCCGGTGCGTCGGCTCCCGACCATTTCCATTTCCAGGCAGTGCCGCAAAGGTTTGTCCCTTTGGTCGCTTGGGGTGACGGCGTGCAGTTGGATCTTGGCGTGCAAGTGTGCGGTGCAGACGACGTAAAAATAGACTTTTGCAGGTCTGACAACATGAATGTCATCTGCTGGAATACCCCCGAGGGGCTTCGCTGGTGGGTGATAGGCCGGCGCAAGCACCGTCCGTCGCAGTATTATGCGGAGGGTGAGGGGCAGGTGATAGTCTCTCCTGCGTCGCTGGAGTTTGCCGGCGTGGTGCCGTTGCCTCGTGAAGAGGACTTCGAAAAGGTGGACTCGGATCTCCTGGCCGACATTCTCTGTCAGTGCCAGGATGCCGAACCTCTGGTCGACGTCGGCATTGGCAAGGCGGACATGGACGAGACGGACAATGGGGACGGCACTTTCACCCTCGACAATGTGCGCATAGGCATAGGTTTCCATTGGGATCAGCGTCGCCGTTTCACTTATGAAGGGCAGTTGATACGCCGCATGAATGCGGAGGAAGATGCCCTCTGGGCGGTCAATAGGATACCGGTGGAGCGTTATCTTCTCAGTGTCATATCGTCAGAAATGTCGGCAACGAGCAGCCTCGAACTGCTGAAAGCCCACGCCGTGGTGTCGCGCAGCTGGCTCATGAGGCAGATTCGCATGAAGAGCCCGTTATATATAAATAAGGTAAAACAGGATATTCCATCCGGCGGAGACGGCTGCTCTGCTGACGAGATAGTGCGCTGGTATGACTCCCACTCGCACCTTTCGTTCGACGTGTGCGCCGATGACCACTGCCAGAGATACCAGGGCATATCGCCGAAAATGAACCCTGTGGTGGCTCGGGCGGTGGAAGAGACGCGCGGCGAGGTGCTCGTCTATGGCGGCGAAGTGTGCGATGCACGCTTTTCCAAGTGTTGTGGCGGCGTCACCGAGGAGTACAGATACTGTTGGGAGAACCTTGAAGTGCCTTATCTGAAGTCTGTTCCCGACACGAGGGACGACGGCACGGTGTTCTGCAACACCTCCGACAGGGAAATTCTGAGGCAGGTGCTCAACGACTATGACCAGACCACTGCCGACTTCTATGAGTGGGACGTGGAGTACACACAGAGTCAGTTGAGCGAACTCTTGGAACGCAAACTGCATCTCGGTGTAGGTCGTGTGGAGGCTCTGGAGGCTCTGGAGCGTGGCAAGAGCGGACGCATAAGCCGCCTGAAGATTGTCGGTTCGCAGCGCACGGTAATCATTGGCAAGGAACTTGAGATAAGGAAAGGGCTGAGCGAAACCCACCTCTATTCGTCCGCTTTCAGCGTTACCGTCGCCGACGACGGCAACGGAGGCAAGATTTTCCGCCTGCACGGACGCGGTTGGGGACATGGAGTGGGGATGTGCCAGATAGGCGCCGCCGTCATGGGAGCTGAGGGTTATGACTACAGGACGATACTTTCACACTATTACAAGAACGCACAAATAAAGAAGATATGGTAAAAAAGATGCTCGCAAATCCATGGTCGTGGATTCCGACCCTCTACTTTGCGGAGGGACTGCCCTATGTGGCGGTGATGACAATATCGCTTATCCTCTACAAACAACTGGGACTTTCCAACACTGAGATAACCCTTTACACGTCATGGCTCTACTTGCCGTGGGTGATAAAACCGCTGTGGAGTCCGTTCGTTGACATCATCCGCACCAAGCGGTGGTGGATAGTCACGATGCAACTGCTCATCGGAGCGGCTTTCGGAGGAGTGGCCTTTACTATCCCGACCGCCTTTTGGTTGCAGGGAACGCTGTTCTTCTTCTGGGTAATGGCGTTCGCCAGTGCCACCCACGACATCGCTGCCGACGGCTTCTATATGCTCGGTCTGACAGACCATGAACAGGCTTGGTTCGTCGGAATACGCAGTACTTTCTACCGTTTTGCCACTATCTTCGGGCAGGGAGTGCTGGTCATGATAGCCGGAAACCTGCAGGTCATCTTCCGCAACTCCATACCTTACTCGTGGAGTCTGATGTTCTACGGCGTTGCAGGCATATTCATCGCCCTGTGGCTGTGGCACGGCACCATACTGCCTCGACCCAAATCGGACGCTCCGCGCAAGGATATAAATGCGCAGAGCATATGGAAAGAGTTCCTGCGCACGCTGCGCACGTTCTTCCAAAAGAAGCAGGTGGTGGCAGGCATACTGTTCATGCTCTTCTACCGTATGCCAGAAGGGCTGTTGGCGAAGGTAAGTGCGCTGTTCCTCATCGACTCCGCCCACAACGGAGGAATGGGGCTTTCACCGCAGGAATACGGACTTGTACAGGGTACGGTGGGTGTCATCGGTCTCACGCTCGGAGGCATCCTCGGCGGTATGGCGGTGAGTCGTGACGGACTGAAACGGTGGCTGTGGCCCATGGTGATGGCTATCACGCTGCCCGACCTTGTGTATGTATTCCTCGCTTTCACCCCATCGGTGGGGCTGACACTGGTGAATGTCTGCGTCTTCGTGGAACAGTTCGGCTACGGATTCGGCTTTACCGCCTATATGCTCTATCTCATTTACTACAGCCAGGGCGAGTACAAGACATCGCACTATGCCCTCTGCACTGCGTTCATGGCTCTGTCAATGATGATTCCCGGACTGTTTGCCGGTGCTCTGCAGGAGGTTGTGGGCTACCGCATGTTCTTCATCATCGTGTGCGGTTTCTGTGTCGTGACCTATCTTGTCAGCCTAATTGTGAAGATAGACCCTGCCTTCGGCAAGAAGGACAGGGAACTTGCGGCATAGTATTCTTGGGGTATGCTTCAATAACCTCCCCAGAACATCTGCCAGTAACGTTTGTAGAGGTCGTCCCATTTCATCACTGTTGCGGCGAAGAAGTCGGCGGTGTAGCCGTTGAGGAATGTTTCTGCCGCTGCGCTGTCGGTAGCGTTGAGGCTCTGCCAAGTGCTGTCTACAAACGGCAGTTCTCGCTTTCCCTTGTCGAGGAAATACTGTTGTGCCTGCTGCATGGACTGCCTTGTCTTGCCCCATCTCACTGTTGCGATGCGGTTGGCGGCACGGTAGTGGGTGAGAGCGGCATCGTCACGCAGACTGTGCTGGCCGCAGATGCCGAGCATGGTCGGCAGTTGGGTGTTGCCGGAAAAGACCGGGAAACGCGGGCTTTGGCCGGGGTTGTCGAGGCAAACCCACGCTACGCCGCCCACATTGTCGGGCAACCACGAGCGCAGTTGTATGATTGTGGAGTAGGCGCACCATGAAACCGATACGGTGCGGATGTTCTCCATGGTGCTGTCATTGAGTGCCGCGGCGTGCAACTTGATTTCGTCAGGGCGCATCCAGGGGTTCGTTATCATGGCGTTTTTCATGTTCGGATGTTCCTTGCCTGCCTTTTCGGCAATGGAATCCATACGGCTGCTCAGCGACAGTTCAGTGCCTTCGTAGGTTGAACCGAGCAGTTTCGCTATGTCATCGACGCTCACTTTCTTGTCGGGTTTGAACGACACGGGCAGTTCTTCCATGTCATTGGTGTATCCGGCACTGGGCGCAAGTTGCTGCATGATGAAGAGTTCGCGCACGGAATAGTTCTTCGGCTCGTCGAAATAGTTGCCTCCCGAGTATGCTTTCCAGAACGAGAACTCTCCCTTGCCGTCCCAAAGTCCGAGTTCTTTCGCCACAGTCTTCACGTTGGAAGAAGCCATGAAGCGGTCCTTGTCATTGAAATCAATCTTGCCGATGCGTGATATGTTCGCCGAGACTGCCACCTCATCATCGGCTATGCGCTGTGCAGCCCACACCGCTCCGAGTTTCTTTGGTCCCGCTCCCTGTATCTCAAAGAGCCATGTTTCCTGCGGATCGGCAATGGTCAGACATTCTCCCGAGTCGCCGTAACCGTATTTCTTGGTCAGTTCGTCAATTGTTCTGATAGCCTCGCGCGCCGTCTTGCACCTTTGAAGGACTATGCGGCAGAGTTCTTCGATCATGAACATTCCGTTCTTGTTCTGCAGTGTGTCCTTGCCTCCGTATGTGGTTTCGCCTATGCCGAGCTGGTGCTCGTTGAGACACGGATAGGCCGTGTTGAGGAACCGGTAGGTATGTTTCGCCTGCGGAATGGTGCCCTTTTCCTTCACCCCGGTCATGTTTCCGGGAGTTTCGGTGTGCATCAGTCCGTCGTAGACGCTCATGATTGTATCGTTGGGATAGTCCTTTGCCGGCACTATGTTCATCCAGGTGCGATACCAGGAGTCGCAGGTGTGCGACGTGATGACGGAGCCGTCGGCGGACGCAAGGCGGCCTACGGTTATTGATGTGCAGGCGTCCTTGTCCTGGGCAAAGCCCTGGGCGAGGCTGACAACTGCCAATGCGAGTGATAGGAATGTCTTTCTCATATTTTTGGAATGTAGTTACCTGATTCTGATATTATAGCCTGCCCACGCAGCAAGCAGTCCGGCGGCAATGCTGACGGTGGCGTAGCACAGGGCTGAACCCAACTGTCCGCTGCGCAGCATCAGCAGATTCTCGTTGACAAAGGTGGAAAATGTGGTGAAACCGCCACAGAATCCGACGCTCAACAACAGCCGTGCCGTGTCGTTCATGGGCATCATGCGCGAGAGCAGACCGATGACAAAGCAACCGATGACATTTGCTGCGAAAGTGCCGTAGGGGTGGGTGGAGTTGAGCCAAAGGGACAGTCCCCAGCGGCAGACACCGCCAATGCCCGAGCCGAAGAATACTGCCGCTATGTTGACTATGGTGTTCATGTCGGATAAAAATGCCGTTGCGGTCAGTCGTTATATCTGCGTAGGATGTCGCCATACGCCTCTATGCGGCGGTCACGGAGGAACGGCCACCAGCGGCGAACGTCCTCGCTGTGGTCGAGGTCTACGGCGATGACGGCACTCTCCTCGTCCTTTTCCGAACAGCGGTGAAGCATCTCGCCCTGCGGACCGGCTACAAAACTGCTGCCCCAGAACTGTATGCCGTCGGTCATTCCGCTCGGGTCAGGTTCGAAGCCCACACGGTTGACGGCCACGACAGGCAGTCCGTTTGCCACGGCATGACCCCTCTGCACCGTTGTCCACGCCTCTCTCTGTCGCTGTTGCTCGTCCGCAGTGTCGTTGGAAGCATAGCCTATGGCGGTCGGATAGATGAGTATCTCTGCGCCGGAGAGAGCCATCAGGCGTGCGCCTTCTGGATACCACTGGTCCCAGCACACCTGCACGCCGAGCCGTCCCACGCTCGTGTCGATAGGGCGGAAGCCCATGTCACCTGGCGTGAAATAGAACTTTTCGTAGTAGGCAGGGTCGTCGGGTATGTGCATCTTGCGGAACTTGCCGGCTATACTGCCGTCTTTCTCCAGCACTACGGCGGTGTTGTGGTAAAGTCCCGGTGCCCTTTTTTCAAACAGGGATGTCACTATGACGATGCCGAAGCGGCGTGCAAGGTTGCCGAAAAAGTCTGTCGAAGGGCCGGGGATGGGCTCTGCGAGGTCAAAATTGTCCACGTTTTCCGTCTGGCAGAAGTAGAGCGAGTTGTGTAGTTCCTGTAGAACCACGAGTTGTGCGCCGCGCTCCGCCAGTCCCTTTATTCCGTCGGCGAGCCGTTGGCGGTTGGCTTCAGTGTCGGCAGTGTTGTGCTGTTGCAGTATACCTATTTTCAGTTCTCTCATGATGTATGGTCGTTAGGTGTTCCCGTTATTGTGTTTTCAGTGCCGTCAGAGCGGATATTGCATCGTCAGGCAGTGTATGCTTCCGTGCTGGCGGATTATTGTTTGCGAGTCTATAGGGATGATTTCGCGTTCGGTAAACACTCCGCCGATGATGTCGCAAGCCTGTTTGTCAAGGTCTGGCTGGCCGTATGTCGGCACAAGCACGGCACCGTTGATGACGAGGAAGTTGGCGTATGTTGCGGGCAGACGCTCACCGTCGTAATGGCAGGGGCGTGGCATCGGCAGGGCAACGAGGCGGTATGGTTTGCCTTCTGCGGTTCTTAGTGCCTGCAGTTCCTCCTCCAATGCGGTGAAGTCACTGTGCTGCTCGTCGTCTTTGTCGGTGCTCTTTATATATAATAAGGTGTCGTCAGGACACACCCTCACTATGGTGTCTATGTGTCCGTCGGTGTCGTCGCCGATGAGGTTGCCGTGGTTTAGCCACACTATTCTTTTGGCATAAAGCCGTCGTTTCAGTTCCTGTTCTATGCCGTTTCTGTCCAACGGTTGGTTGCGGTTGGGCGCAAGCAGGCACTGCGAGGTGGTGAATACCGTACCTTTTCCGTCGCTCTCGATGCTTCCTCCCTCAAGTATGAAGTCATTGCAGTCTGCGAGTTGTCCGGCGAGAACGCCTGCGTCGTGCAGTCTGCGGGTGATTTTGTTGTCGAGGGAGGCCTCGAACTTGTCGCCCCAACCGTTGAACCGGAAGTCGAGGATTTTCGTTTCGTGACTGTCGGAATCCTCCGCTCCCTCGCCGCAGGTTATGAGCGAGATACCTCCGTGGTCTCTTGCCCAAGTGTCGTTGGTGGGACATTCCACTATCGTCACACGGTTCATCTGCTCGGCGGAAAGCCTTTCCGCAAGTGCATTCTCGGTCTGTTGCGGTGTCTGCGATACTATGACGAGCGGTTCGAACCGCGTTATAGCATCGGCAATCTCGGTCATTGTGGCGGTGATTTCGGCGAGATAGGGCGCCCAGTCGGTCGCTTCGTGCGGCCATGTCAACTGCACGCACCGTTGCGGATGCCACTCGGATGGCAAAAAGAAAGTACTTTCAGTCATAAAAAATCTAAGTGAC
The DNA here is from genome assembly GCA_963611255.1 of Faecalibacterium prausnitzii. Taxonomy (GTDB): domain Bacteria; phylum Bacteroidota; class Bacteroidia; order Bacteroidales; family Bacteroidaceae; genus Prevotella. The sequence continues at coordinate 31,804 of CAVDQB010000006.1, read as the reverse complement.
CGCAAATTTACCCTTTTTTTTCGGGTTGTGGAAATTTTATGTTACTTTTGCAGAAAGATATGTTATGGTAGAACTTAGGAACGTTTCCACATCGGAAAAGCCGGGCGTACAGCCTCTTGAAGACTGTTCGCTGATAGTTAAGGACGGTGAGTTGCGCCTGTTGGAGCGTGGAGTGGGCGAGGCTGTTGTCAACGCCATACTCGGCTTTCAGCCTGTAACGTCCGGCTTCGTGTGCTTCGACGGTATGCCGATGACGGAGAAATCGGCGTTTGTACTGAGGAAAATGATAGCATACGTCCCGGCTCCCGAGGGCTTCGAGAAAGTGGACGACTGCGCCAGGAAGCAACTTGAGATGGTGGAAAACGCCGTCAACGGCGATGCGGACGTGGTGCTCTGCATAGACCCGACCTCGCATCAGGGCGAGGAGACGGCACGCTCCGTGATGGCGGCATTGCGCAAAAAGGCGGCTAAAGGGAGCGTTGTCATAGTGGCAACCGACAGAGAAGACTTGTAAGGAGTATACGATATGAAAGTGAGAATATCAAAAACGATGACCCTGCCGCTGCTCTGCGGCGTACTTGCCGCGTGGATTGTGGTGGGCGGATTGGCTCTGCTCATGTTGTCGGGACTGCCTTCGGTCTCCGGGTTCACCCTGTTCGTGGCGGTCTCGGGCATACTTCTCCTGGCTGTTGTGCCGTCTCTCCGGCGTGGCGCTTGGGTCTATACCAACGCCAGAAAGTACCACACGGCGGAGTATCTCTACGAACTTGGCAACGGAGCGGAGATGGCAGTGGCTGTCGACGGTTACGAGAAGAAAGTGCGGAAAGCGGTGAAAGTGTGGGCGAAAAGGAAACTTTTCCGGGAAACGTTCGGCGTCCTGCCGGTGTCTTTTTTTGTGTCTCTGTTGCTCGGTACGGGCTGGATGGACTCCATTCTGCTTGTCGTGATGCTGGCACTGGCGGTCATCCTTTCCGTCTTCGTGGGTTTGCTGGTCATGCTGTTGGCGGCGCGCCGGTTCTGCTACGACAGGTTCGGAAATATTAAGAATAATTAAAAAACAGGCGCATACGACCGTAATGCCCTCGGAAAGCCTTAACTTTGTAATGCGATAATGTGCATATAAACATCTTATAGCGTGAAAATAGGAAAGGTAGTTGATGCCCTTGAACGTTTCGCGCCTCTGCCGCTGCAGGAAAGCTACGATAATGCTGGCTTGCAGATTGGGTTGACAGAAGCGGAAGTATCAGGGGTATTATTGTGTCTTGACGTTACTGAGGCGGTGGTGGACGAGGCTTTGCGCCGCGGCTGCAACCTCATCGTGTCGCACCATCCGCTCATTTTCCGCAAACTGGCTCACGTCACCGGCAACACCTATGTGGAGCGCTGCGTGGCGAAAAGCATTAAAAACGACATCGCAATAGCGTCGATGCACACCAATCTGGATGCCGCTCTTGGCGGAGTGAACCACAAGATAGCCGAGAAAATGGGACTGCAACGGCTTGCCGGAATAGGCGAGATGAAGTGCGTTGACGGCGTTGACGGCTCATCGGGCGTGGTGGGTGTGCTTGCCGAACCAATGGCTGCCGATGACTTCATTGCCATGCTCAAGCGCACTTTCAACGTGGAATGTGTACAGGCGAACCGTCCGTTGCAGCGGTCGATAAGCAAGGTTGCAGTGTGCGGAGGGGCAGGTTCATTCCTGCTTGATGACGCAATCCGTGTCGGGGCTGACGCCTTCGTGACCGGCGAGATGCACTATCACGAGTTCTTCGGACACGACGGAGAGTTGCAGATAGCGGTCATCGGGCATTACCAGAGCGAGCAGTTCACCGCCGAGGTGCTGCGCTCCATAATAGAGCCGCTTGGTGTCAGGTGCTGTATGTCAGAGATAAACACCAACCCGATAATGTACTTCTGAATTTAAGAGGACAGTTTTTTGCGGTGTGTAAAGAGTGTTTTGCGGCATATAAAGGACGAAAAAGGAAAACAAACACATAGAATAAAGACAATATTATGGCAAAGAAACAGACAGAGATGAATGTTGAGGAAAAGCTCAAAACCCTTTTCCAGTTGCAGACGGCACTTTCTGAGATTGACGAGAAGCGTGCCATGCGCGGTGAACTTCCGCTTGAAGTGAAAGACCTCGAGGATGAAATAGAGGGCATGAACACACGCCGCGAGAAGATACAGGGTGAGATCCAGGACTACGAATACGCCGTTGACAAGAAGCAGGGCGACATACGGTTGGCTCAGGACAGCCTCGACCGCTACAAGAAACAGCTCGACGACGTGCGCAACAACCGTGAATACGACACCCTGACAAAGGAGATCGAGTTCCAGTCTCTGGAGGTTGAACTCTGCAACAAGAAGATTAAGGAGGCGCAAATCAAGATAGAAGAGAAGAAGCAAGAACTTGCCAAGACCACCGAAATGGTTGAAGAGCGCACGAAAGACCTCATACAGAAGCGTTCGGAACTGGATGAAATCATGCAGGAGACACGCGACGCAGAGGAGAGTCTCAGAGAGAAAGCGCACGAGTTGGAGGTGAAAATCGAACCGCGTCTGCTTACCGCTTTCAAGCGTATCCGCAAGAGCGCACGCAACGGACTGGGCATCGTTTATGTGCAGCGTGACGCCTGCGGCGGCTGCTTCGCCAAGATTCCACCACAGCGACAGATAGACATCATGATGCACAAGAAGGTCATTGTCTGCGAATACTGCGGTCGAATACTCGTCGATCCGGAACTTGCCGGAGTGGAAGTGGAGCAGAAAGTGGAGGAGAAACCGAAGCGCCAGCGCTCCACGACACGCAAATCCGCAAAGGCAGCGGAGACAACCGAGGCAGCAGAATAATTTGGGTTGGGTATGCTGTACTTTGTTGTGTGGCGTGCCAACCGATAACGATTGAAGAGGTAGGATGGGCTTTCCGTAATGGCAGGACATCCTTCCTCTTTTTTTGCTAAATGCCACAAAAATCACAAAATATTTGGTGGTCTTGTCTCAAAGTCGTACTTTTGTATATGTCACAGGAACAAATTGTAAATATGGACGGAAGTGCAAAGACAAAAATAAGCAAGGCTGGTGAATGGATGCGCTCTGAACACGAACCTGTAGTTGACTTCTCCGTTATGACGGAAAAGCAGATACTCTCTATGTACAGGGCTGTATTGCGATGAGAGTATATTTAGATACAAACATCATCGCTTTTATGTTGTTTGACCAAAGTCAAATATGTTCTGATGTACAGGCTATTATAGATGACTATGACAATGTTCTTGCGACAAGTGTTATATGCGTAGATGAACTTATTCATCTTTGTCAAATAGGGAAGATAGCCATTAGTAAAAATAGCCCAATCAAGTCCGCTGTAGATATTACAGACTGGCTTGAAAGTATTGGAATCAAGATTTCGGAAATCAAGAAGAAGCATTTGGAAGAGGTCGCAGGGCTGTATCTGTATGAAGATCATAGGAATCCTAATGACCGGCTTATAATTGCGCAAGCGATAAGTGACCAAATGGCTTTGGTGAGTTCAGACAGGAAATTTTCCAGATATGCGAAATTCGGGTTGGATTTCGTGTTTAATGCCAGATAAATGCCTTCTTTTGACTGCTTGAAAGTCGCTAAAAAGGACGGCGGCACGGTCGTTTTGCTCTGTGCCAGGCAGTATCCGTGGTGCATAGCGCAGGTGGTTGACGCCAGTGACGGCGATGTGGAGGCTCTGGCAAAACGGTTCAGGGACAACCCCAAGACACGCCATGTACACCTCTGTTTCCCTGCCGGCAGCCGCGATTTCTTTGTTGTACAGGCGTCGGGAAGCACCGACGGACACCGCGTAGAGGTCAACCAGCGCAACCATGCGGAGGTCTATGCCGCCGTGAAGCGCACCTTGCAGGAGGCGGCAGACTGGTGGCAGAGGCAACGAACACACTCAATAAGGTAAAAGAAACAATGGAAATGAAAAGATTGAAGTTCTTGTTGGTCATGATGACCATGGCGGTCGGCGGTCTCTTTGCCGCCGGTTGCTCTTCGGAAAACGACAGCCATGAGGGACAGATAAAGTGCAGTTTCTTCGTCGAAAACATCAGTGTCAAGACCGCAAAAAACGACCGTGGCATCACGCCAGATCTCTTTTTCACAGCGCTGGACAGAAAGTTGGACGGCCTCGACGGGTGGTATGACAACGATGAAAACCTCCTTGCCACGACTAAGAAACTGGCTGACGGGTTGGTGGAAACGTTTGAGACCGTTGACATGAAGGACGTGCCTTTCTACGGACGTTTTGCCGTAGGATACAGGTCGTACAACCCTTCGCAGACGGTGTATATCGGCGAATACGCCAACAAACCCCTCGACAAGTCCACCCTGGCAACCGTTCTTGCGAAGATAGCCGCCGACAATGCCGACGGGTTCACCGTCGATGCTGTCACGCTTGAACCCGTCACCAAGGGCTATGCCGTCTCTCTCGCAGCCACGCAGAACAGTTTCGGCGCAGAAGGACTTGCCCGGGTTATTGACTATGTGACCGCTCATGACGACGTGAACGCCTACGGAGGCTGGCTCAATTCCGACAACAACCAGTACTATTATGACGCTACCGTCATCTGCGACACGCGCGAAGAGGCTGAGGCACTGGCGCGGCTCAACGGCCAAATCGCCTATTTCGACCTTGAAAACATGGAAGAGATAAGGCTCTGATGGTGCTATAAAAGTTTGTAAAACGTTAAATAACCGTAACAAAGTTCTGTGGGGGGGGTAGAATGCTTACCTTTGCACATTAGTTATATTATTTTACGCAAGAAACAAACGATGAAGAAGAATTCAAGATTCTGTCAAGCGCTGTTCCCGACGGCGCTTTTTGCTGTAGCGCTTACTGTCGCTGCGTGCTCCGGTGACGACGATGTCACCCCAACTCCCACACCTCATGACATGACGATTACCGCCACTCAGCCCGGTTCACGCATGGGATTCGACTCCACAGGCGCAGGCTTCTGGCAGACAGGTGACGCCATTGCGGTGTTCTCAGAAAACGGTTCCTACAAGTCCATGTCAAAGTTTACATTGACTGACGGTGCTGAAACAGCGAAGGCAACATTCACTGGCAGAGTAGAGTACAACACTCTGTCGCTCGCATTCTATCCCTATAACGAGAACCACAAGCACGATGGTGACAACTACACATTCTGTTTCCCCGATACCTATACCTACAGCAGCGTAGACCAGGAGTACTCAGTTGTCAAGGGCAACAGTTTCAATATGCCGATGATGGCGGAGTTCTCTGACGACAATCAGACCACCGTTGCATTCAAACACATCGGCTCAGTGCTTGCGATAAAGATTGACCGTATGCCGGCAACCGAGGGCACACTGACCGTGACAGCGAAAGAAGACATCACCGGCAACGCTGCATTGAACGAAGACAATATCCTTGCAACACCGACAGACGGAGGCAAAACAGTCACCTTCAACTACAGTGGCGCAATAGCGATGAAGTCCGGCGTGTTCTATCTTCCGCTGCCCGCAGGCACTTACAAGAGCGGTCTTGCCGTGACAGTGGCGGGCACCGGCACAAATGGAGAGAACAAATCAACATTCTATACCACCAGCGACATAACCATAGAGAAGGGTCACATCAAGGCGCTGACAGTCAACACGAACTACAGCAAGCCCATTGACGGTCACGATTTCATTGACCTCGGTCTTCCCAGCGGACTGCTTTGGGCTTCCGCAAACATAGGCGCAACAACTCAGGCATATGCCGGCAGTTACTTCGCCTGGGGCGAGACGAAGGCAGGAACAATCTTCGACGGAAGCGCATACTCCTCAACTCTCACTACAAACTATAACACAGCAACTGCCGCTCTCGACACTAACGACGATGCCGCAGCGCAGGTTTGGGGCAGCGGATGCCGTATGCCGAATCCGGCCGAGTTCACCGAACTGCTGGACAATACCACTCTGACATACACTACTTCCTCTGATGGCGAAGGCGGTGTCAACTATTGCACTGTTGCCAGCAAGACAAACGGCCAGTCGATAATACTTCCTTTTGGCGGTCACTACACTGGTAATACGTCTGTGTCCGGCACATTGCAAAATGGCGGAACGGTGGGTTACTACTGGACAAGAGTACTCAAAGACGTGAATGATGCAGAATGTTTCGCTGTAGGAAACAGCAAGGCGGAGGTAAGCAGCCTCGGTCGCGTGTACGGTGCGTCCGTTCGTGCGGTGGCTAAACCGTAAACACAAGTAGAGGAAAAACAACAAACGACAAAACGAAATCACAGAATATGAACAAGAAACAATATTATGTTGCTCCGGCAACGACGGTAGTGACCATGGACACAACGGAGTTTATGCAGTCTTCAGGTACAGAGAAGAACCTCCAGCCGTCATCCACTGACAGTGACCAACAGATAGAGAACGCCATTTGGGACTGATAAACGGCAGTCTCGCAAGAGGCAAACGATAAGGCGGAAACGCCGTTCGGGAGGGGCGCAACACATTGTTGCGCCCCTCTTTCTGTACCAGGTTGTAATGCCAGGGCGGTGTGGAAGTAGTGCCGGAGCACACTGTTGGCGGTGTCAAAGCGGTGTTGTGGCGGGTTGTTCACGACCGTGGTTCGGCCGAACCACGGTCGTGGTCTGACCTGCTGTCGACCGTTATCCGGCCGGTTCACGACCGTGGGCAGCCGCCAGACCACAGGTCTCGGACTGCGAAAACGCTGCTTTGGGATTGCCGAAACTTTGCTTTTGTATCGCAGAAACGGTGTTTTAGTGTCATTTTTGCATTTCCGTTATGCGATTTTTTGCTACTTTTGCACAAGTCAGAACCGTGAACACAATCTTTCATATACTAACAATCAAAAACCGAAACGCATTATGGACAGGAGACATTTCCTAAAAACGAGCGGAGCGATAGCCGCTTTCACCATTGTGCCACGCCATGTGCTGGGCGGCGAGGGCTATGTCGCCCCGAGCGACCAACTCACGAAAGGCATCATCGGAGTGGGCGGCATGGGCCGTGGGCACTTCACTTACGGCAAGACAAGGCTTATCGCCATCTGCGACACTGACCGCAATCACCTGCAGGCAGGCAAGCAACTCGCAGCGCAACTGCACGGCGAGGGAAAGAGCGTTGACGCCGACCTGCGGCTCTATGACGACTGGCGCGAACTGATAGCCAACCCGAGCATTGACGTGGTACACATCGCCACACCGCCCCACTGGCACGCCCTGATGTCGATAGAGGCGGCAAAAGCCGGCAAGGATATATGGTGCGAAAAGCCCATGACGCGCACTATCGGCGAGGGCAAGAGGGTGAAGGAGGCGGTGGAACGCTACAACAGGGTGTTCCGCCTGAACACCTGGTTCCGCTTCACCGACACGTTCTACGGTTTGGGAACTGCCGTGGCGCCGCTGAAGAAACTCGTGCAGAGCGGTCTGTTGGGCTGGCCTCTGAAAGTGACAATATCCAAACACACGGGCTTTGACTGGAAATTCTACTGGGTGGGAAAGGAGCATCTCGACCCACAACCTGTTCCTTCTGAACTGAATTACAACATGTGGCTCGGCCCCGCACCCTACAAACCCTACAACGCACACCGTGTGCACCAGACTTTCCGGGGCTATTGGGACTACGACGGAGGCGGCTTGACCGACATGGGACAACACTACATGGACCCTGTGCAGTACTTTCTGGGCAAGGACAACGAGAGCCCCGTCAAGGTGGAAGTGGACGCTCCGCAGCAGCATCCCGACGCTGTGGGAACATGGAGGGAGATAAAATACACCTACGCCGACGGCTGCCAGATAGTGCTCTGGGGCGGTGACTACGGCAATCCCGACACCCCTTACATAGCGGGACCCAAGGGCAATGTCTACAACAACTTCATTTGCGACGTGCCCGACTGGCAGATGAAACTGGCGGAATATCCCGATCCGCTGCCGCAAAACACCGATTTCGACGAGTGCATACGCACCCGGCAGAAGTTCGCACTCAACGAAGACAACGGCAACCGCAGTGCAACGCTCGTCAACATGGGTGCTGTGGCACTGCAGTTGAACCGCACTCTCCACTTCGACTCGGACAAGATGGAGTTCATCAACGACGATGCCGCCAACGCACTCGTGTACCAAGAGGAAAGAAACGGTTGGAAATAAATCATGGGAGACACAGTTATGAAGAAGATTTTTAGCATTATAGGCCTGTTTCTCGTGGCCCTCACGCTGCAGGCACAGACCCCTCTACAGAGAAGCAACGACACGAAAATCGTAGACGCACTCAACCAGTTGCCTGCCGGAAACAGCCAACTCTACAACCGGCTCATGGCAGACATAGAGTCGACAGGGACTGACGGGGTGGAGATGCTCATCGCCATGCTCGAGCGAAACGACGCCAGCCGCACCAAGGTGGAGTATGCCTTGGACGCCTATGCCGCCTATGCAGGCAGCGCAACCTTTGACAAGGCGAAGCGTGAAGCCCTGAAGGGCATACTGCAAAAGCACATTGACAGGATAAACGCCTCGCTTTCGGGCGATGCGGCGGCAGATGCCAAGACCCATCCTTGGGCTGTCACCAACCGTGAACTCCTTGTGCGGATGTTGCGCAACATCAAGGGTTACAAGGCAGACGCTGCCAATCCGCTCACGGCAGAGGAGGTCGGCGCATACATGAAAGCCCTGCCCTCGCTGCTGAAGAGCAAGAAACAGTACACTGCCGTTACGCTTGCCGACGGCACAAAGAAGACTGTCACCATGCGTGAGGCACGCATGGCGGCGATAAACTCCATCCAGACGTTCGGCACAAAGGAACAGACTGCGTCGTCGCTGGCGCAGGCAGAGACGCTGTTGCGAAAGATACCTGACGGAGCAAAGGCGGATGTGCTGCACTGGATGGGTATGAATCCCGATGTGGCTGACACCGAAAAGGCTGTGCCGTTGCTGCAAAGCAAGGACGGCGAGGTGGCTTCCGCCGCCGCATGGACACTCACCCGGGTGGGCAAGAGCGGTGACATCGCGGCCGTGGCAAGCCTCCTGAAAGGGACGGAACAGCAGAGGCAACTGGCTGAAGCCTGCCTGAAATGCTACCCGGGCAACGTTACCGCTGCGGTGGCGCAGACCGTGGGCGACGCATTGACACCCGAAGCGATAGACATAATGGCCGCACGCAAGGACGCAACTATGGCCGACAGGGTGTTCGCCGCACTGAAATCGGACGACCAAAGTGTGAAGACCGCAGCCTATGCGGCGCTGAAGGACATTGCACGCGAGAAGGACTTGGAAACGCTCTACACGGAACTTGAGGCCTGTGACGCCACGTTCCGCCCCGACGTGGAGGCTGCTGTCCTCAGCGCAATAGCCACTAAGGATAAGGCAACGCAGTATTCACTCATCTCCCGACGCATGGAAAAGGCTGGTGTAGACAAGGCGGGTTTCTATTGGCCTCTTGCCATAAAGACCGCCGACAGCGCAACTCTTCTGAAGTTGGGACGTGACTTTGCCGCATCGGGAAACACCGGCTTGCAGGGCAAGACATTCGATGCATACATGGCGACTGTCACCAATGACATCCCGGGAGCACAGCGTCTGCTGATGTTGCGCAATGCCATGACGCTGGCGAGAGACGCCGACGCCAAGTCGCAGGTGCTCGTCAGCGTGGGAAAGACCAATGTCCTGCCCGCCGTATTCTATGCCGGCCGCTATCTTGACGACGCTTCTACGGCTCAGGCAGCGGCCCAGGCGATAAGGACACTGACCTCCGGGCACAACGAGATGAACGGTCCCGAGGTGCGCAGCCTCATGAAAAAGGCGAAGGAAATCACCTCCGGACAGGACTCGCAATACTACAAGACCGAACTGCAACAGCAACTCGACGCCCTCGCAAAGGAGGATGACGGATATGTAAGCCTGTTCAACGGCAAGGACCTCACGGGCTGGAAAGGTCTCTTGGCAGAGCCTTACGACAATCCGCTCAAGCGCAGTCAACTCAAGAAAGCGGAACTCGAGAAACTGCAGAGCGAGGCTGACGAACTTATGGACAGGACGTGGAGCGTGCGTGACGGAGTGATCGTGTTCAACGGACAGGGCAGAAGCCTCGCCACGGAGAAGAAGTACGGCAACTTCGAGATGTATCTTGACTGGCGTCTGTTGCCCGGGGCAGAACCCGATGCGGGTGTCTATCTCCGTGGAACTCCGCAGGTTCAGATATGGGACACGGCACGCACCGACGTGGGCGCAGAGGTCGGTTCGGGCGGTCTGTACAACAACCAGAAGAACGAGAGCAAGCCCCTCTGCGTGGCTGACAATCCGCTCGGAGAGTGGAACAGTTTCTATATAAAGATGGTGGACGAGCGCGTGACCGTCTATCTTAACGGCAAACTGGTGGTCGACAACGTGCTGATGGAGAATTATTGGGACCGTTCGCTCCCTCTGCCACTGAAGGAACAGATAGAGTTGCAGGCACATGGTTCGGTGGTGGAATACCGTGACATCTACATCCACGAACTGCCTCAGGCAGAGCCTTACACCCTTTCCGCCGCGGAAAAGAAGGAAGGTTACAAACTGTTGTTTGACGGTACGAACCTCAACAACTTCCAGGGCGACTTCGTGAACTACCGTTGTGAGGACGGCAATATCTATGTCAAGCCGCGCGGAAACGGTTTCGGCAACCTCTACACCAAGGAGGAATACCAGGACTTCGTGTTCCGTTTCGAGTTCAAACTCACCGCCGGAGCCAACAACGGAATAGGCATCCGTGCCGAGATGGGCAAGGATGCTGCCTACTACGGCATGGAGATTCAGGTGCTCGACCACTATGACAAGATATACCAGCCGTGGCTTGAGGATTACCAGTACCACGGTTCGGTCTACGGCATAATTCCCACGCAGAACCGCGACTGCCTGAAGCCGCTGGGCGAATGGAACGAGGAGGAGATTTATGTCAAGGGCAACTACATCCGCGTGACGCTCAACGGCACGGTCATAACGGAGGGTAACATCAAGGATGCGACCCGGAACGGCACTCATGACGGCAAGGAACATCCGGGTCTGTTCAATAAAACAGGCTACATAGGATTCCTCGGACACGGTTCGGAACTGTGGTTCCGGCACGTCAGGGTGAAACGTTTGAAATAACGGGAGAAACCAAAAAATCGCGCCGCAAGACATTTCTTGCGGCGCGATTTTTTGGTTTGCTAATTGTGGATAGGGGGCTGTATCAGCGCACAGTCTCCTTTCTCGTAGTTCCGTTGGAGTACTTCACGATGTTGATGCCTTTCTCCGGCTTCGACAGCAACTGTCCGCTCAGGTTGTAGCGTGACACCTCCACGGCGTCGGAAACGGTGTTGTCGGAGGTGCGGATGCCAGTCTCGACAGGAGGCAAGTTGCCTGCGTTCTTCTCGACAAGAACCTTTGCCCACAGTCCGCCGATGACGGAGCGTGCCCGGAAACCGCGTGCTGTGGGGCTGTCCATCCAGTGCCAGTCGGTGAGAGGCCAGCGTGTGGTGCACTCATTGGCGAACTTCCACTCCTTGTCCATGATGAACTTGAAGTCGGCATTGCTGGTGGTCATGGCGGCAATCCATGCGTTCCAGTCGCTCTTTCCTGTCATGTCGCGGCCGTCGAGGGGTATTCCCCAAGTCTTGGTCTTGGTCTTGTAGTAGGGGATTTCCACTGCCATGACGTCTCCCGTGTAGTCGTCGTTGAAGAGATTCCAGCCCCACAGTTTGTCCCAAAGCATGTTGTACTTGAGGCCCCATGTGGAGTTGTCGGACTCAAACTCCATGAGATAGTGGTCTGTGCCCTTGTCCATGTCGACCCAGTAGTGTGAATATTCGCGTGCAGTCGCCATGTGCTGTGCATAGAGATCGTCGTAGCCGAGCATCTTGCACATCTCTGCGAACGAGGCAATGCCCATGATGGCTTTCACTGCAAGGTTGGCATTGCGTGTGCTCGAGCCCTTGAAGTCGTCGGTGCAGAGTTGGTTGCCGGGTTCTTTTCCGTTGTCCACGAGGAACTGGTTCCATGAAGTGAGCACGTCCCAGTACTTTTTCAGGTAGTCGAGATCTCCGTCTTCCTTGGCGATGTAGGCTGCAAGGATGATAACGTTGGCACTCTCCTCAAGCGGCATGGTGGAGCCGTCGTTGGCGGCAGGGTTGCCGTAGACATTGCCGTTGGCGTGCGGATAGGTGCCGAGATCGTGCGCCGCGAAGTTGTAAGGCCACTTGCCAGTGTAACAATACTCTATGATAGATGTTATCATGGCCTTCTGCAAGGCTGGGTTATAGGAAAGGAATATTGATGAAGAAGGGTAGGTGAGGTCGACGGTATTGACGCATCCGTTGGAGTTGTTCTCCTTGGAGAAATAGAGAAGATTGCCCTCTTTGTCCTCGAAGAGTTTGTGTGCGGCGAGGCAGTGGCGGTAAGTTCCCGACAGGAGTTCGGCGTATTTCACGCTGTTGGAAGCGTTGTAGGCATCGTCATAGATGATCTTGTCCATGTCGCGTGCGCGCTTCATGTTGGTCGTGTAGTTGTCGCGCATCTCCTCAAAGGCGGTGTATATGGTCTTGCCATTGCGTGCCCAGTAGCCCTTGTATTTTGTTCCGAAATACAGGATGTCGTATCTTTCGTCATAGCCAACCATCATGTAGCCAGACGCACTGGCTGTTGTGCCGAGGTCTTTTGTGAACGCAAGCACCGGATATTCGGAGATGTTGGCGGACTGGGTGACACCGTCTTTGCGTGTGGAGATTTTTCCGTCGGCGGCAAATTCGCTCTCCGCGTCATTGTAGGAGGCAACACACACGTCGCCGCCTATTGCCGGCAGGTAGATGTGCCCCCAGTCTATGCCGATGAGGTCGCCTGCCTTGCCGAGTATCTTCTGCTCTTTCGTACCGGCATAGGCGTATGTCACGCCGTTCTTGGTGTGGATTCGGGTGTTTGTGGCCTGTGTTCCGTCATAGACAGCCATCTCCGGCGTCAGTCCGAAATAGAACTGCACGTCGTGCTCTTTGCCGTCATTTGAGGTGACACGGTAACTGATGTAGTTTACGGGAGTGGAGATGCTCTCGAGGTCATCGATAATCATCGGGGCGGTGAACACCACGTCCAGTTTGACAGGACCGCAGGTGAAGTTGTAGTAAGTGTTGCAAGCCAGCACGTCAACATTGGTCTGCGTGGCGATGGTCTCTTCCGCTTTCTCGGTCTTGAGGTTTTCGTAGAGGCCGAAATCGCAGTACGCTCCGCCTGTCTGATTGTAGCACCTGACGGCTATGACATTGTCTCCCTCGTGGAGAGCGGCCTTGGCAGTGCCGGTGATTTGCTTCACTTCGTTGGGCGCCCAGTTGTATCCCGTGTTGACGACCTGCTTTCCGTTGACATAGAGATAGAAGTAGTCGTCGTGGGAATACTTCACATAGAGGTCCTTTTTCAGGTCGTCTGCCGTGAGGGTTATATGGCGGCGGACATACACGTTGGTGCCTTCCTTGTACCATTCCGTGCCCACATTGGTGTGCCAGTCGTCGCCGCACTCCTTCGTGCCGTCGGCATACTTGCCTTTGGGACAGCCGAACGCTCCCGGCATGACGGTCCATTCCGACTCGTCAAAGTCCTCTTTAGTCCAGTTGGTAGAGGTCAGAGTGGAGCCGATATAGGCTTTTGCCTCCCACTTGCCATCGGCTCTCATTGGCAGGAGGGCGTTTCCGAGGATATAGTCCTGCTGCTTGCCCATCCAACGGTATACCTTTCCGTCGACACGGAGCAGTCCGTCCATGGGCTTGTTCAGGTCAGACCAGTGGCGTGTTGTGCCGTCGGTGAGTTTGTCGTAGGGTGACCAGAACGAGATGTAGGGGTCGTTGGTGATCAGCGGAACTGACGGCAGGCGGAGGCTGATGCTCTTGTAAGGCTCGAAGAACGCGTCCTCCTGCGCATACAAAGCCGCTGCCGCCAGAAACGCCACGGCGGAAGTCAGTAATTTTTTCATGTTGTTTCGTTTTGTTGTTTGATAGTGGTTGTTGTATGTGATTTCTCTTATAGACAGATGTTGTTTATCCTGTAGGCAGATGCCGGCACTCTTGTGTACGAATGTGAAGAGTGCGCAAAAACCTTGTAAAATTACCTCTTTTCCAAGGAATATCCAAATTTAGGTTGGTGAAAAGGGCGTTTGCGCCTGCACAAAAAATGATTTCTGCGCTAAGGGAACGTTGTTCTCTCGCGCACATATATAAATAATGTGGGGCTAAAGGCTGCCGTATTCGGGGATGTCATTGAGGAATGTGTAGGAGGAACGGTCGCCGCTGACCTTACAGCAGTAGTGCTCCAATCCGTTGCTCACCACGAGATAGTCCACTCCGAGCAGCCTGTTGTAGGTAGTTATCTGCAAAAACACCTTTTCGGAAATGGCGATATGGGGCGCCTTGTACTCCACAATCATCCTTGCACGGAGGTCATTGCCGTAGAGCAGAGTGTCCGCCCGGAGCGTCTTGTTGCCCATTTGCAACTTCACTTCGTTGGCGAGAAGCGACGCAGGATAGCCCTTGTGGTTGACCAGAAAGTTCACGAAGTGCTGGCGGACCCACTCCTCCGGCGTGAGGGCAACGTATTTCCGGCGAAGCCGGTCGAAAATCATAGGCTTCGAAGCGTCGCCTTTCAGGCGTATGTCGTATGTGGGAAGGTTGAGGTCAAGCATCCAAAATAAAGGGCTTTTTGTTTTTTTCTTCGGTCAACTTTCTGTAACTTTGCTCGCTGAAACGGTGCAAAGTTACCAAAAAGATTTTATGAACAGGCACCGTATCCGACTATTTCGACATGGCAACAACAAAAGATTCATCCACTTTCGAGGGCATAATGGCCAACATAAAGGCCAGGGTGTTTTCGCCCGTATATGTACTGATGGGGGAGGAGTCCTATTTTATCGACAAAATATGCGATGCGTTGTCCGTGTCGGTTCTGCCCGAAGAGGAGCGCGAGTTTAACCAGTTTGTGGTGTTCGGATCGGATGTCAACGCCGCCCAGGTGGCGGACTTGGCGCGCGAACTGCCGATGATGTCGCAGCATAAGGTCATCATCGTGAAGGAAGCGCAGAACATCAAGAACACCGACGAACTGGAAAAATATCTCGAGCACCCCTCGCCGCAGACCGTTCTTGTGTATTGTTACAAGAACGGAACAATCGACAAGCGCAAGAAGTTCGTGTCGAAAGCGAAGTCGGTGGGCGTGGTTTTCGAGAGCACAAAACTGAAAGACCAGATGTTGCCGGGCTTTATCAATTCATATATGAAGTCCCGCAGCGTGACGATAGAGCCGCGCACGGTTTCCATCATCGCCGAGTCGATAGGGAGCAATCTCACCCGGCTCGTTTCGGAACTGGACAAACTTGTTCTCTCGTTGCCCGAAGCCGACAGGAGAGTGACGCCCGAACTCGTGGAGAGGGTGATTGACGTGAGCAAGGACTACAACCCTTTCGAACTCCGGAATGCCCTCCTTGCACGCAACATTACCAAGGCTTACGGCATTATCAATTATTTTGACAAAAATCCGAAGTCGGGTGGGGCGTTCGTCTTAGTGCCCTCTTTGTTCAACTTCTTCCAGAATCTCATGCTGGTGTGGTACGCTCCCAACAAAACCAATGCTACCGCCGTGGCGCAGTATATGGGTTTTAAGTCGGAGTGGCAAGTCAGGGATTACATGACTGGGATGAGAGTCTTCTCTGCCATGAAGACGATGCAGATAATTTCCAAACTGTGCGAAATGGACGAAAAAAACAAGGGTTTGGACTCTTCAAACACTCCTTCCGGCGACCTGATGAAGGATTTAATCTTCTTTATTTTGCACTAAAAAGAGCCTTTTTCGGCTGTTTCTGATTTTTTAGAGCAATTTTCCGTGACCTTGTTTTTGCCCTTTCAGATACGATAAACACTCACTTTCCGGCGATTTCTAACCCCTTATTTTTCGCGTATTTTTGCCGAATAAGTCTCTCGTTCGGAATAATGCAAAAAATGAGAATTTTGCTTCTGTTGGGTCATAGGATATTTTGCGTTCACAGAAATTAACTCTACACATTCAAACACAATCACATTTACAACCGTAAACAAAATATAAAGCAAAACAAAAGCGATACAACTGTATATGATTACACATGTTTTACAATGCCGTAAATTTATATTTAGAAATCCAAAGATATGCTTTTGAAAATCACAATATAATATTTATGCAAGCAGGATATCTTTCATTAAACACCGAAAAATCAGTATTTTAGCATAAAAACTTGAATATGTAGACCCCCAAATACCCCTTTCTGGACGGCAATAGGTGCATAAATGCCTCTTTACTGCACTTTTTACAAGAAATAAGAGGTTACAAGCCACATTTTTAGAGGATTTCACGAAAGTAACGGAAATATGCCTTTTACACACCTAAATTTAGATATTAAAAAGTAAAGCACAGGTTTCCGTGTGTTGAAAACGTAGATTTATAAATATAAATACATAAATTCATAATATCAAAAACAACATTTCCGTTCAAAGACTTGTATGCTCGGATTATTTGTTTTACCTTTGTAAAGTCACCGAAAAAGCCCCTTTTTCGTCGTGTTTTCGACCTACGAGGTGTGTGACAAGGCATATACAAGTGTAAAAAATGAAAGATCGAATCCGTCAGTTAATGGAAAGTCAGCATCTCAGTCAACAGAGTTTTGCCGATATGCTGAACATATCACCTGCTTCATTGAGCAGCATTTTCAATGACCGCACACGCCCTACCCTCAACCATGTCGATGCGATAAAGCGCAGTTTCCCCAACATCAACCTTACATGGCTGCTGTACGGAGACGGCGAGATGTTCACTTCCGGACAGGAGGATGCGCCCGACAACGGTGCGTCTCAGGGTGTTTCGTCCTCCCAACCCCAACTTTCGGGCAACGATCTGATGCTTGATTTCTCATCCGCTGCTCCCACTCCACCGACAGGAAGAAGTCAGCAGACATTTCCGAATACTCCCTCAAAAGCCGATGTCGGGCATGATTTGCAGTTTCAGAAAATTCCTGACATTAAGCAAAGGAAAATCTCTGAGATTCGCATCTTCTATGATGACCAGACTTGGGAGACGTTTATCCCCAAGAAGTAGTTTCTCCTTCGTCGCAAGCAACACATCTTTTTATAATAGTTGCGGTGTCTTTTCGTATTAGTTGCGGTGTTCTCGCCGCAACTAATAATCGTGTATTTCTCCTTCGACAGCGCCCTTTTCTCGATATTTTTGCCTACTTTTGCACCTGTGAAATCCCACATTATTATATATATATGAAGAAATGCTGTGCTGATTTAAGAGTCAGGTCGGTAGACCGTCCCACGCCACACCATGTGGTACTCCACCTTGTTTCCCCTGTGCCGGTGCACGATATACTGCCAGGACAGTTTGTTGAGGTGCGTGTGGACGGCACTCCTTCCACCATGCTCCGACGCCCCATATCCATCAACAACGTCGTTCCTGAGGACAACGAGATATGGCTCTTGGTTCATAATGTGGGCGACGGCACCGACTGGATGGCACGTCGGCAACCGGGAGACACGCTCAACTGCGTGCTGCCGCTGGGCAACGGATTTACCCTGCCTGCCGCAGGCGAACGGCCGTTGCTTGTCGGAGGCGGCGTGGGAACAGCCCCTCTGCTCTATTTAGGCAGGCGTTGTGCCGAACTGGGGGCTACTCCAGTGTTCCTCTTAGGGGCGAAAACGGAGGCAGATCTGATGCAGTTGGACGAGTTTGAAAAGGTCGGCCGGGTGTGCATCACCACCGAAGACGGCAGCCGTGGAGAGCGTGGTTTCGTCACCAATCACTCCGTCTTGCAGAACGGGACGTTCACTCGCATACAGGTATGCGGCCCCAAACCCATGATGATGGCAGTAGCCAAATACGCCGCATCCTGCGCTGTGGAGTGTGAAGTGTCGCTCGAAAACATGATGGCTTGCGGTCTCGGGGCTTGCCTGTGTTGTGTGGAGAAAACCGTCAAGGGTAACTTGTGTGTGTGCAAAGACGGTCCTGTATTCAATATAAAAGACTTGTTATGGCAGATATAAGAGTAAAAATCAAGGGGCTGGAACTGAAGAACCCCGTGATGACAGCATCGGGCACGTTCGGCTACGGACTGGAGTACGCTGATTTCGTACCCCTCAATGAGATAGGCGCAATCATCGTCAAGGGCACCACACTCCACCCGCGCGAGGGCAATGACTACCCCCGTATGGCGGAGACGGCGCAGGGTATGCTCAACTGTGTGGGACTTCAGAACAAGGGAGTGGACTATTTTTGTAACCACATCTATCCCGAACTGAAGGAAATAGACACCAATTTCATCGTGAATGTCAGCGGTTCGTCACCCGACGACTATGCCGAGTGCGCTGCCCGGGTGGACGCTCTCGAAGGGATACCTGCCATAGAACTCAATATCTCCTGTCCCAACGTGCGTCAGGGAGGCATGGCTTTCGGCGTCACCGCCAAGGGTGCTGCCAGTGTGGTAAAGGCCGTCCGCCGCAGTTACAACAAGACACTGATAGTGAAACTCTCGCCCAATGTCACCGACATAACGGAGATTGCCAAGGCTGTGGAGGACGAGGGAGCCGACAGCGTGTCGCTCATCAACACCCTCATGGGTACTTCTGTTGACATCGAGCGCCGCCGTTTCCGCCTGAGCATAGGCACCGGCGGACTGTCAGGACCAGCCGTCAAGCCGGTCGCACTGTGCATGGTCCACAAGGTGTCCAAGGCTGTGCGCATCCCGGTAATAGGACTTGGGGGCATCATGACCGCCGAAGACGCCATAGAATTCTTCATGGCCGGTGCATCGGCAATACAGGTCGGCACCGCCAACTTCATCGATCCGCAGACCACTGTCAAGGTGCGTGACGGCATCAACAGTTGGCTCGACAGCCACGGATGCAAGTCTCTCGGCGAGATTGTGGGCTGTCTGTGACAAATAATTTAGGGCTACCGAACTCGGTAACCCTAAACCAACACAAAAACTAAACTAGACTTTTAACTGGCAATCGTGCGGATTTCCCAACCCTACGATTGTCATCCACAAAGTTACTTCATTATTTCTTATTTGCAAGCAATTTGCCAAAATAATTGCAAAAAACTTCATTTCCGCATTTCCTACAGCGTATTGCACACAAAAGAAACGCCCTTCCAGTGCCGCAAACGGCACTTTTGCGGTGCGTCAAGACGGTTTTCGCGCTAAGCCTTTTTTGTGTGCTATTGTTTGGCGCAATCGTCAAAAAGCAGTAAATTTGCCCCTTGATAATAGACTATTGCCCGGTTGTATCGGGCGTAAACATTATAAACTATGATAAAAATAACTTTTCCCGACGGTTCTGTTCGTGAGTACGAGCAGGGAGTAACGGGGCTTCAAATCGCCGAGAGCATCTCGCCGGCTCTCGCACGCAACGTTGTAAGTTGCGGAGTGAACGGCGAAACAGTAGAGTTGAACCGCCCGATCAACGGTGACGCAACAATCGCTTTGTACCGTTTCGAGGATGAAGAGGGCAAGCATGCATTCTGGCATACATCGGCACACTTGCTTGCTGAGGCGCTCCAGGAGTTGTATCCCGGCATCCAGTTCGGCTTCGGTCCCGCTCTGGAAGCAGGCTTCTTCTACGATGTGCTGCTGCCTAACGGCGAGCAGATACGCGAGGCAGACTTTCCGAAGATAGAGCAGAAAATGCTCGAACTGGCAAAGAAGGACGAGCCGCTCGTGCGCAAGGAGGTGTCAAAGGCCGATTCCTTGAAGGAGTTTGCCGCCGACGGACAGACCTACAAGTGCGAGCACATCGAGCAAGACCTTGCCGACGGCACGATAACAACCTATACTCAGGGCAACTTCACCGACCTGTGCAAGGGACCGCACCTAGTGAGCACAGGCATCATAAAGGCTGTGAAACTCACCTCTATCGCCGGTGCTTTCTGGCGCGGTGACGCCAAACGTGAGCAGATGCAACGCCTTTACGGCATCTCGTTCCCCAAGAAGAAGATGCTCGACGAGTATCTTGTCATGCTCGAAGAGGCGAAGAAGCGCGACCACAGGAAGATAGGCAAGGAGATGGAACTGTTCATGTTCTCCGATAGAGTGGGCAAGGGACTGCCTATCTGGTTGCCGAAAGGCACGGACTTGCGTCTCCGTCTGCAGGATATGCTGCGCCACATACAGAAAAAATTCGGCTATCAGGAGGTGATAACGCCGCACATCGGCTCGAAGAATCTCTATGTCACCTCAGGTCACTACGCACATTACGGCAAGGATTCTTTCCAGCCCATACACACGCCAGAGGAGGATGAGGAGTATATGCTCAAGCCGATGAACTGCCCTCACCACTGCGAAGTGTTCGCATGGAAGCCGCGTTCATACAAGGATCTGCCTTTCCGCTGTGCGGAGTTCGGTACCGTTTACCGTTACGAAAAGAGCGGTGAACTCCACGGACTGACCCGAGTGAGGTCGTTTACGCAGGACGATGCCCACATCTTCTGCCGTCCTGACCAGGTCAAGAGCGAGTTCCTCAGCGTATTGGAGATTATCCAGGCTGTGTTCTCCATATTCGGTTTCTCCGATGATCAGGTGGAATTCCAGATTTCGTTGCGTGACCCTAACGACAAGGAAAAGTACATCGGCTCCGACGAAATATGGAATACTGCGGAGCAGGCTATCATAGACGCCTGCAACGAAAAGGGCATCAAGGCCCGCGTGGAACTCGGTGAGGCAGCCTTCTACGGTCCGAAACTCGACTGCATGGTGAAGGACGCGATAGGCAGAAGGTGGCAGCTCGGTACGATACAGGTGGACTACAACCTGCCGCAACGCTTCAAACTGGAGTACACGGCAGAGGACAATTCCAAGCAAGTGCCGGTGATGATACACCGCGCACCGTTCGGTTCGCTTGAGCGTTTCACCGCCGTGCTCATCGAGCACACCGCCGGTCACTTCCCGTTGTGGCTCACACCGGATCAGGTGGCGATACTTCCTATCTCGGAAAAGTACAACTCCTATGCAGAGGAAGTGCGTGCCCGGTTTGATGCAAACGGTGTGCGCGCCTTTGTCGACGACCGCAACGAGAAGATAGGAAGGAAGATTCGTGACAACGAACTCAAGCGCATTCCCTATATGGTTATTGTCGGCGAGAAGGAAGCAGCCGAAGGTTTGCTGTCCATGAGACAGCAGGGTGGCGGCGAGCAGGCGACCATGCCGGTGGACGATTTCATAAAGAGAATCAACGAAGAAGTGGCAAAACAACTTGAGGCCACCAACATCTGATACAAAACAACAA
>CAVDQB010000006.1:0-10490 GCA_963611255.1 Faecalibacterium prausnitzii | reverse complement strand
AAATGGAGAGAACTGCTGTCATAGAAGCATTGCATCACTATTTCAGTACCCAACCGGTGAAGAAGGCGTGGCTGTTCGGCTCTTTCTCCAGAGGAGAAGAGACAAAGGACAGTGACATTGACATTATTGTTTCCTTGGACAAGAGCAAACCTATCGGCTTGAAGTTCTTCGGAATGTGGAGTGAGTTGGAGGAACTGTTGGGGCGTAAGGTTGATCTGGTGTCGGAGGGGACATTGTTGCCTTTTGCCAGGGAATCGGCTGAACGTGACAAAATCTTGGTTTATGAGAGAACAAACTAAGAACAGAAGCCGACTGGAGCATATGCTTCATGCCATGGAAAGAATCAGACGCTACACCAAAGACAAGACCTTTGGTGACTTTGTAGCCGATGACATGATGTATTATGCAGTGGTCAAGAATCTGGAAATCATCGGTGAGGCATCGAATATGCTTACTGATGAATTTCGGAATGGGCATCCCCAAACTCCTTGGAAACAGGTGAACGGTATGAGAAATTACATTGTTCACGAGTATTTCCAAGTGGATAACAATGTCGTGTGGGATACTGTCACAAACGACTTGCCCCTTTTGGAACAGCAAGTGACCAGTTATCTTGATGAAGAAAGGTTGAAACCGTAATTTTTAAGTTCTGTCCTTTCAGAACGGTATGTCCGTCTTGAGCAGCAGACTGTCGAGGATTGTCATTGCCGCCATAGCCTCTACGATGGGTACGGCGCGCGGAACGACGCATGGATCGTGCCGTCCGTGAACGGTCAGAGAGGTCTTGTTGCCGTCGGCGTCGACCGTTTGCTGCTCGGTCAAGACTGTAGCCACGGGCTTGAAAGCCACCCTGAACCAGATGTCCTGGCCGTTGCTTATGCCTCCCTGTATGCCTCCGCTGTGGTTGGAAAGGGTTGTTATCTTTCCGTTTTCCGCAGTGAAGATGTCGTTTTGGGTACTTCCGTGACCGCTTGCGCCGGCAAATCCCTCACCGTATTCAAATCCTTTTGCGGCGTTGATGCTTAGCATGGCGTAGCCAAGACAGGCGTGCAACTTGTCAAACTCCGGCTCACCGAGACCTGTAGGACAACCCTTTATGATGCAGGTGACCACACCTCCCGTGGTGTCGCCTTTGCCTTTCAGCGCAGCAACATATTCCTCCATGACGTGCGCTTTCTCCTGGTCGGGGCAGCGCACGGCGTTGTTTTCCGTGGCGGAAAGGTCGAGTTTGCGGTAGTCATCGGTCACTGCGATGTCGCCGATTTGGGATGTATAGGCCTGTATGGTGATGCCTTTCCTCTTCAGGGCGAGTTTAGCCAACGCACCGCCCACACAGCGGCTGATGGTTATGCGCGCCGAAGAACGGCCGCCTCCACGGTGGTCACGGATGCCGTATTTTTCCGTATAGGTGAAGTCAGCGTGTGAAGGTCTGAACACGTTGCGCAGGTTCTCGTAGTCGGAAGAATGCTGGTTGGTGTTCCTGACGACAAATCCTATGGGGCATCCTGTGGACTTTCCCTCGAACACTCCGCTGAGAATTTCCACCGTGTCGGGCTCTTTCCTGCCCGTAGTTATGTGGCTTTGCCCCGGACGGCGGCGGTTGAGTTCCGACTGGATGAAGTCTTTGTCTATCTCAATGCCGGCGGGCATACCGTCGACAACGCCGCCGATGGCTTCACCGTGGCTCTCGCCGAAAGTAGTAAGCGTGAATTTCCGTCCGAAAGTGTTCATTGTCCTGTGTCGTTTCTTCCTTGTGTCCCTTTATGAAGCGCAGTGGCTGCATCCGCCGCCGCAACAGTTGCTGTCGTCACAGTCGCCCTCTCCGCAGTTGCCGCAACCGCCGCATCCGCCGTCGCCACAACTGTTTCCGTGGCATCCGCCGCCGCATCCGCCGCCACAATGGGGCATGGTTAGCGACATCACATCCTCGTCTGTGGCAGGCCTGGACTCCACCATCTTGCCTCTGACGAGCAGGTCTTTGCCGGCGAGGGGGTGGTTGCAGTCCACCGTGACGTGTGTCTCGCCTACCTCAATCACCTTTGCGCTCACGCGTTCTCCGTTTTGGTTTTGCAACGGAAGCATCGCTCCCGGCTGGAAAATCTCACTGGCAAACCTGCCGTTTATGCAGAGTTGTTCTTTTGGAATGTCCACTACCGCATCGGGGTCATACTCCCCGAACGCCATGTCACAGGTGAGCACAAGTTCGTAGTCATCGCCTGCCGACAGTGAACTCCACTTCTCCTCCAGTGCCTGGAGCGGTATCATGTCGATGCCGGTGATGAGTTGCATGGGGTGGGTGGGGTCGACCGTCTCGATGAGAACGTTCTTTCCTGCCGTTATGTCATACATATCGTATGTGATGGAGATAAACTTTCGGGCGTTTGCTGTCATGTTTATGTTTGTTGTTAAAACTATACAAAGGTAGTAATTTAATCCATAATACTTGCCGAAACCAATGTTTTTTGTTTATTTTGCCATACAAAACGATACCCGGAATGACAAAGTTCTACACCTATATGCGTATGTTGGCGGTGATGCTGGCAATGCTTCCCCTTGACGTGTGCGGCCAGCGTGCGGAACTGAGAAAGATGTCTCCCACGGTCAGGCGGATAGTCCTTGGCCGCAGCAACGCCGCAACCAAGGGAGTGAAGAGCAATGATTCCGGCTCGCCGGCAACGGTCATGGCACTCGTAAAGGTAAAGGGTGACGTGTCGGACCTGTTCCGCAGCAACGCCTGCAGGACACTTGCCGCGTTCGGCGACATCCTTGCCGTGAGCCTGCCGGTGGGAAATCTCGTTTCCGTGGCTGCCGACAGGCGCATAGAGAGGATAGAGGCGGCATCGGCAAACACGCTCCACAACGACCTCACGACACGCTATATTAATGCCGCGTCGGTGCATGAAGGCAGGCATCTGCCACAGGCTTTCACCGGCAAAGGGGTTGTCATGGGTGTGCAGGACGTGGGTTTCGATCTCACCAATCCCAATTTCTATTCCGCCGATATGCAGACCTACCGCATCAAGTCCTTTTGGGACATGCTCTCCACTGACACCGTCGGCAGTGCGTTTCCCGTGGGCAACGACTATAAGGACGAGGCTTCGATACTGGCGTACGCCCATAGCCGTGACGCCGAAATGATAGGTCACGGCACCCATACCCTCGGCACTGCGGCAGGAAGCGGATACGGCAGCAAGTATGTTGGCATGGCTTTCGGCAGTGACATCTGCCTCGTCAACAATGTCGTCAGCAACAATATGGAACTCATAGACGATGCCGACCTCGACAAATACAACAGTGTCAGCAGTCTCCTCGGGTTCAAATACATATTCGACTACGCCGACTCCGTAGGGCAGCCGTGCGTCATCTCTTTCAGCGAAGGAAGCCATGAAGACCTCTATGGCGACAATCTTCTCTACAATGAAGTGCTCGACAAAATGGTGGGACCGGGGCGCATAATAGTCGCGTCGGCAGGAAACAAGAACAAGACACCGTCGTATATACACAAGCAAAGAGGGGAGGAGAGTGCCGGAACATTCGTGGAGATATGGGGAAACCAGTTCTATCTCATGGCGCAATCCGACTGTGACTTCACCGCAAGGATGGTAATCTACGGTTCGGAGCGCGACACCGTCAGCGTGTCATCGGCGTGGCTGTGCCAGCAACCCGACTCGCTGGCGCAGCAGACCGTCACAGTGGACGGCAGGGAGTACACGTTCCTCTGCGGAGCATATCCGTCCTGCTATGACCCTGACCGCCTTGTCGTGGAATATGTGATAACCGGTCCCGACCACATCGGCATGAACTCGGTGTGCCCGTTCAGCGTTGAGTTCGTGGGAACGGATGCCGATATCGAAGCCTACAGTGTTGTCGGCAACTTCATAACACGCTCTGTCAACCCCTCGCTTTGCCGTGGCGAGTGCTCGCATGACATCAATTTCCCCGCCTCGTCACCCCATGTCATAGCCGCAGGTGCTACCGCCTACGTCATGGGATACACCGACATCAACGGCAACAGCGTGACCTACGACTATGGAACAGGGGGTGTCAAGGCGACGTTTTCGTCCGTCGGACCGACCGTAGACGGACGTGTGAAGCCGGATGTCATGGCTCCAGGTACGAACGTGATATCCTCTGCGGACAGTTATTACTTCGAAGCCAACCCCGAAACGGCGCAGGGCGAAGATCTCGTTGAGCGGTTCGAATACAACGGACGGGCACATTACTGGAAGGCGGACACCGGCACTTCCATGTCATCGCCAGCCGTCGGAGGGGCTATAGCCCTGTGGCTCGAGGCGTGCCCCGACCTCACCCTCGAACAGATTATGGATGTCTTTGCCCACACCTGCACCCATCCCGACGCATCGTTGGACTATCCCAACAACCGCTACGGATACGGTCAGATAGACGTCTACCGTGGTCTGCTCTACCTGTTGGGCATCGACGGCATCGGGGAAATCAGCAGTCACCAGCCCGAGGGCGTGGAGTTTGCCGTTACTGGCAGCCACTCTTTCGACGTCAGTTTTTCCGTTCCGCTCAGCCGCTCAGCCGAAATCAGGGTCTACGACACGTCGGGACGCCTGCTCCAAACTTCGTCCGTGGCGTCAGGAGCGTCGTCCGCACACATCGTCTTACCGCCTTCCGTCAAGGGAGTAGTGGCTGTGCAGGTGTCGGGCGACAGCAGTGAGACTACAGGTTCTACCCTCATGCGTTTCTGAAAAGCCAGTGTGGCGATATGCGAAAGTGAAAAAAAGGACGGAATATGTGTGTGTTAATTCATTCTTTTTTGTAATTTTGAACGCATAAACAAAAAATATTGTCTATGATAGATTACTTTACGGATAACCTATGGCTGCTCTGGCTGATTATAAGTGTTGTCTGCGTGATAATCGAGGTGACCTCCTTTGACTTCTTCGTGACCTGCTTCGCCATAGGCGCTCTCGGTGCTATGGTGGGTGCGATTGTGGGTCTGCCGCTGTGGATGCAGATACTTGTGTGGGCGGTAGTGTCGGTGCTGAGCATCATGTTCATCCGTCCGGCGCTCACGAGCCGCATTCATGCCGGAGGCGACAAGCGCGTGTCAAATGCAGACGCACTCATCGGCAAGGAGGGAAAGGTGATAGAGACAATCGTGGCCGACGGTTTCGGCTATGTGAAAATCGACGGCGACGAGTGGCGTTCGGTGTCAGCCGACGGCAAGGAGATAGCAAAAGACGAGCGTGTGGAGGTGATTTCACGCGACAGCATAATACTGACAGTAACTAAAATCCAATAAATATGAATTTCCTGACAATTTTTCTCATCGCACTGGTAGTGCTGGTGCTCGTTTTCATCAAGAAGACCGTGGTAATCATTCCGCAGTCGGAGACACGCATCGTGGAGCGTCTCGGCAAGTATCACGCCACGCTCCAACCTGGCGTAAACATCATTATCCCGTTCATCGACAACACCAAGACAATCATCACCATGGTGCGCGGACGCTATGTCTACTCCGACAGCATCGACCTGAGGGAGCAAGTCTATGACTTCGACAAGCAGAACGTGATCACCAAGGACAACATCCAGATGCAGATAAACGCACTGCTCTATTTCCAGATAGTGGACCCTTTCAAGGCCGTTTACGAGATTAACAACCTGCCGAACGCCATCGAGAAACTCACGCAGACCACGTTGCGTAACATAATAGGTGAACTTGAACTCGACCAGACACTCACTTCGCGCGACACGATCAATACCAAACTGCGCTCCGTTCTCGACGATGCCACCAACAAGTGGGGCATTAAGGTGAACCGTGTGGAACTCCAGGACATCACGCCTCCGCAGAGCGTGCTCAACGCAATGGAGAAACAGATGCAGGCAGAGCGCAACAAGCGTGCCACAATCCTTACCTCAGAGGGTGAGAAACAGGCTGTCATACTGCAGTCGGAGGCAGACAAGACAGCGGCAATCAACCGTGCCGAGGCTACGAAACAGCAGGCTATCCTCCAGGCGGAGGGCGAGGCTACGGCACGCATACGCAAGGCCGAGGCTGAGGCTGTGGCGATAGAGAAAATCACGGAGGCGGTAGGCAAGAGCACAAATCCGGCCAACTACCTCCTCGCACAGAAGTACATACAGATGCTCGAGCAGGTTGCATCGGGCGAAAAGACCAAGACTGTCTACCTGCCTTACGAGGCTACGAACCTCATGGGCTCTATAGGCGGCATCAAAGACCTTTTTAAGTCAGAATGAAAATAGTGATTATGACAGGGGCGCGACCTAATTTCATAAAGGTTGCGCCCCTTATCAAAGCAATCGGAAACGCCAAGAAAGCAGGTAGGGACGTGGATTACACCCTGCTCTATGCCGGCAGTGAGAATGACAAATCGCTCGAGGGGACGCTCTTCGACGACCTGCAGATGCCGCGCCCGGATGTCTATTTCGGTGTTGACAGCCACGACACGATAGAGATAACGAGCCGTGTGATGGAGCAGATGGAAGTCTATCTCTCCGCCAATCCGTGTGATGTGGTAATCGTTGTCGACGATCTCGCATCGACAATGGCGGCCGCCATTGTGACGAAGAAGCACGGCATAAAACTCGCGCACCTCGTTGCTGGCACGCGCAGTTTCGACATCAATATGCCGAAAGAAATCAACCGGCTCGTCATAGACGGCCTTTCCGACTTCCTGTTTACGGCGGGAGTGAGTGTCGGAACGACCGCAACGCCTGCCAAAATCTACAATGTCGGCAACATACTCATTGACACCCTGCGCCAGAATATGAACCGTTTCCGCCGCCCGCATATTCTCGCCGACAGGCAGATAGACGACAATGGCTACGTTGTGCTCACCATCAACCGCAAGGCACTCCTCGCTTCGGAGTATAAACTGCGTGCCATGGTCGGGACAATTTCAGCCAAGTCGGCAGGGCTGCCGGTGATAGCGCCGCTGCGCAAACCGGCAAGGGAACAGGTTGAAGCGTTCGGCATGGACAACATCATCACGACAGAACCGCTGCCGTATCTGGAGTTCGGCTACCTCACTTCCCACGCCCGCGTCATCATAACCGACAGCGGCAACATAGCGGAGGAGGCGACTTTCAACGGCATTCCGTGCATCACGCTCAACAACTACACCGAACACATCGAGACAGTGAAGCAGGGCACCAACGTGCTTGTCAATGAAGACGTGACCCTGTTGGCCGAAACCCTCGAGGCGATACTGTCGGGCAAGGTTAAGAATTCTTCCATTCCCGACTGCTGGGACGGACGCACCGCAGAGCGAATACTGCAGACGTTGTATAATTAAATAATGTTACCGCCGTTTACATTGCACCTCTTTAATTTGCAGAAACGTAGGAATGTTGTTAATTTTGCAGAGGAAAAGAGGGCTTCGTCCCCTTGTGGAGTGACAAGTAAACACTTTATATAAATTATATAAAAACACTTTTTCAACTATGAAAATTTCAAATGTACATGCTCGCGAGATTCTTGATTCACGCGGCAATCCTACCGTTGAGGTAGAGGTAACACTCGAGAATGGTGTAATGGGACGCGCAAGCGTACCGTCAGGTGCTTCTACCGGCGAGAACGAAGCACTCGAACTGCGTGACGGCGACAAGAACCGTTACGGCGGCAAAGGCACATTGAAGGCTGTTGACAACGTGAACAACGTTATCGCTCCGGCTCTGAAGGGTGACTGCGTACTCAACCAGCGCGCTATCGACTACAAGATGCTCGCTCTCGACGGCACTCCTACAAAGAGCAAGCTCGGTGCTAACGCTATCCTCGGTGTTTCACTCGCAGTGGCACAGACGGCGGCTAAGGCTCTCGGTCTTCCCCTCTATCGCTACATCGGTGGTGCCAACACATATACTCTCCCCGTACCTATGATGAACATCATCAACGGTGGTGCTCACTCGTCTGCTCCTATCGCATTCCAGGAGTTCATGATTCGTCCGGTAGGTGCTCCCAATGAAAAGGAGGCAGTTCGTATGGGTGCAGAGGTATTCCACGCTCTTGCAAAGTTGCTGAAGAAGCGCGGTCTCTCTACAGCAGTAGGCGACGAGGGCGGTTACGCTCCTGAACTTGACGGCATCAACGACGCTCTCGACAGCATCGTTCAGGCTATCAAGGACGCTGGCTACGAGCCGGGCAAGGACGTGAAGATCGCTATGGACTGCGCTGCTTCTGAGTTTGCTACTTGCGAGAACGGCGAGTGGTTCTACAACTACAAGCAGTTGAAGAACGGCATGCCGAAGGATCCTAACGGCAAGAAACTCTCTGCCGCTGAGCAGATCGACTACCTCGAGGAACTCATCACAAAGTATCCTATCGACTCTATCGAGGACGGTCTCGACGAGAACGACTGGGAGAACTGGGTGAAACTGACACAGCGCATCGGCGGTCGCTGCCAGCTCGTTGGCGATGACCTGTTCGTTACCAACACCAAGTTCCTGCAGAAGGGTATCCAGATGGGTGCTGCCAACTCCATTCTTATCAAGGTTAACCAGATAGGTTCACTGACTGAGACCCTCGAGGCTATCGAGATGGCTCACCGTCACGGCTATACCACAGTGACATCTCACCGTTCCGGCGAGACTGAGGATACCACTATCGCTGACATAGCAGTGGCTACCAACTCGGGCCAGATAAAGACCGGTTCTCTGAGCCGTACCGACCGTATGGCTAAGTACAACCAGCTCATCCGCATCGAGGAGCAGCTCGGCGACGCAGCAAAGTATGGTTACACCAAACTGAAGTAATCACTCTTCGGTGAAATGACAATAAAGGAGGATGCCTTGTGGGGCATCCTCCTTTGCATTTTGTGGCAGTTGGAGCGCCAATTTCGCTCTTTTCGGTTCGTTGCCGCTGATTATTAACGAAATATGATAAAATTTTTGCGTTTTGTTATTGCGTGAAAATAAAATTTGCTAACTTTGCATTGTCTATACCTGCGTCAAGGTCTTTATGACCGGGTTGTGGGGGTAGGCAGACATAATGTGGCGTTTACGTGACGCTGTGTTTGAGACTCTTCGAATCTAGCAAATTACGAATCTCTGTCTTGAACGTAGCAACGGTAGATGTCCCGGGTGTGATTATATCAATCCCGAGGAGACCTTGTAGGCATGGATTGCATCTCGTCAGGGTGTGGTCATGTGCGTTATACAGGTCTCTTTCCGGGGAAATAATCATAGCGGCGTGGACTCTAACGTTGTCTGTTCAACAGAGATAGGCAATGCTAGAGCCTCGGAGAGTGGAATGGACAATGAGAGATTCCACGCTTCTTTTTTTTGTCCCTGTGCCGTTAGGATTTAGTATATATAATATAAATAGGAGAATATTATGAAAAAAACTATCTGTTCATTGCCACAGTCGCCATAATGATGGCGAGTTGTGCCAATGATGACTTTGGCGGTGACGGCTCACAAAGCGGCCCGCAAGCCATCGCTTTCAACATGAGTACGCCCGCAATGACGCGTGCAGAGTTAGATTCGAAAAAATCAGCCGAAGCCCTTGGCAAGATGTTTATTGTATGGGGTGAGAAGAAAGACCAAAATGACCAGACGGCTGTCGTGTTCAAGAATTATGTGGTGAAGTACACAGAAAACACCAAAAACACGACAATAAGCAATACTGCGGACTGGGAATATGTGGGCGTTGACCATTCTTTCATACATAACAGTGCCGAAGGTGGTACTGACTATGTGACTGAAAACATAGGCAAGGACGTTGCGCAGACAATCAAATACTGGGATGACAAAGCAAAAGGTTACACTTTTACCGCAGTCTCTGCCACAGAAAAAGATATCAAGAATGGTAACGTGATAATCGCAATGACCACTAATCAGGCTGATGCTTATGCAAATGGTTATACTGTGACTGTAAAATCTGGAAGCACCCCGGGGAGCATCTACTATGCAGACCGCACAGAAGTTAATCCCGGAACAGACAACAAATACACGCACCAAGCGGTCAAACTCCAGTTCCGCAACTTCCAGTCCAAGATCCGCTTCGGCATCTATGAGACCGTTCCTGGATATAAGGTGGTGATCACGGGTATCAAGTATAATACTAATACGGAAAAAACAAACTCATCAAAAGGCTTCGGAGTAGACGGAGATTTTATCGTTGCGGGTGACAATACAAAGTATACCGTAACGTATGAGAATGAGTCAAGTTCTAACAAGAACAAAGTAAAGGTGTCTGCAGACACCAACTCTTCCAAACAAAAATATTTTGAAACAAAAGGAGAAAACTGGCTTGGAACTCATTTTACGTCCGCATCCGATAAAACGTTCATAGGTGAAAGCGCACCGAATGCAACTTATGACAAGTCTGTGACTAGTGGTTCTACAACAGATGCAAAGGCTTATACAGCCATTCTTCCCAATCCTGATAACAAAACTGATATGACACTGCAGGTTTCCTATGACCTCTATGCTGACGATACATTCGAGAAGATAGAGACTGGTTATCATACCGTCAAGGTTCCTGCCGCATACTGCCAGTG
>CAVDQB010000005.1:0-134618 GCA_963611255.1 Faecalibacterium prausnitzii | reverse complement strand
TCAAAGGTTTAGGAAACCTCCGTTCTATCCATTTAACTATAGGGGCGAATATCGGGACTGCACGCAGCGACTGTGGGTACAGTCCCGATATCTATAATGCTGCTATCACTCAGCCTTAACGCCGTTGTCTTCCAGCGACTGCTTAGCCAAGCGGTTCTCTACCTTGTGACCAAGGACGAGGTAAGCCACCGGCGAAGCGATGAAGATAGACGTAAGCGTACCTGTGGTGACACCGAGTATCATTGCAAACGAGAAACTGCGGATGCTCTCTCCACCAAGGAAGAAGATACAGAGCAGCACGAGCAATGTACTTGCTGATGTGTTGATAGTACGCGTAAGGGTCTGGTTGATTGAGTTGTTGAACGTTATCTGTATATTCTGCTTCTTGTGCAGACGCAGGTTCTCACGGATACGGTCGAACACAACCACCTTGTCGTTGATAGAATAACCTATCACTGTCAGTACGGCTCCGATGAATGTCTGGTCTATCTCAAGTGAGAACGGCAGTATGCCCCAGAAGAGCGAGTAGACGCCAAGTACCACCATTGTATCCACAACAAGCGCTACGACTGCACCGACAGAGAATGCCAGGTTGCGGAAACGGAGCAAGATGTAGAGGAAGATGCCGAGAAGGGCTATGAGCACACTTATGATAGCGCCATAGGTAATGTTCTTCGCAATAGACGGACCCACCTTCGTAGAACTGATGATGGAACCTCCGGCACGCACGTCAGGATTCTTGAATGTCGCCAAATCAGCCTGAGACACAAGTCCCGCTTTCTTCAGAGAGGTGTAGAGGATGTTCTCTGCCTCGTCGTCAACGGTCGGTGAATTGGAGTCAATCTTGTAGTTCGTAGAGATACGTATTGTCTTATGGTCTGTTCCGAGGGCGAGGGCTCCTGTGGTGCAGCCGGGGAATGCGTCAGCGATAACGGTGCGAACCTGCTCCGGTTCGGTCGCTTTCTCAAACTGGATGACATAGTTGCGACCGCCGGTGAAGTCAATGCTCCTCGACATACCGCGTACCATGAAACTGATACAGAATATCACCATCAGGACACCTGCCACGGTGAAACTTCTCTTATAGAGCGACATGAACTTCACGTCAAGACCCTGCAGCAAGTTCTTTGATATTGATGTGCAGAACTTGATATTGAGCCAACGGTCCTTGCTGAACTGGTGTTCGTATACAAGACGTGTGAGATAAACCGCCGTAAAGAACGAACAGATGATACCGATAATCCATGTCGTGGCAAATCCGCGGATAGGACCTGTACCGAATATGTAAAGTATCACACCAGTAAGAAGTGAGGTGATGTTAGAGTCGAAGATAGCGGAGAAAGCGTTGCTGTAACCCTCATTGAGAGCCTGCTTGATGCCGAGACCGCGGCGGAGTTCCTCTTTGATACGCTCATAGATAAGCACGTTGGCGTCCACAGCCGTACCCAACGACAGCACCATACCGGCAATACCCGACATTGTCAATGCAGCCTGGAACGACGTAAGTATTCCGAGAGTGAAGAAGATGTTGACAAGCAGAGCGCAGTTTGCCATCATTCCGGCGTTGAAGTTGTACATCAGAATCATGTAAAGCATCAACAGAACGAATGCGATAGCAAATGAGATGATACCCTGCTGTATGGATTGCGCACCGAGAGTAGGACCTACGACCTCTTCCTGCACGATTCTTGCAGGCGCAGGCATACGTCCTGACTTCAGGGTATTTGCCAAGTCCTTGGTATCTTCAATAGTGAAGTTACCTGTAATTGACGACTGTCCGCCGCTGATTTCGCCGTTTACACGCGGAGCGGAGTAAACAAGACCGTCGAGAACAATGGCTATTGCCTTGTTGATATTTGCCTTTGTAAGTGCAGCCCAGCGACGTGCGCCTTCGGAGTTCATTGTCATGGAAACCTCAGGAGAACCCGACACGCTGTTGAACTGGTCACTTGCCGTAGTCACAACGTCACCCTCCAGAGGAGCGCGACCAGAGGACTGGGTCACCTTAATGGCATGGAGTTCATAAACATTCTTCACTCCTATGCCGTCAGCAGGCTTTGCGCTCCACAGCAGTTTGAGGTCTGACGGCAGCACTTGCTTGGCTGTTTCAGAATGTATAATAGCGTTAACGGCAGCCGTATCGCGCACATTTGCATAACCCACGAGGCTGAGCGAGCGTCCGCCAGTTGTCTGCAGGACAGAGAGCAACGGATGCTGTTTCTTCAGTTGTTCGTCAGTTGCAGAAGAAGCGGCAGCCTTTGCTTCAGCCTTGGAATCCTTTATCTCAAACTTTGCGCTTGCCTTCTTTGCCTCGGGCTGTGCGCTTGCGCTGTCAACAGCGACAGAGTCCGCATCAGCTTTCTTGTTGTCAAGAGCGGCCATACGGGTGTCGAGTTGACGGAGATACGGTTCTATTTCTTCGGAATTGTAGGTCTCCCAGAATTCAAGGTTGGCAGAACCCTGAAGCAGTTTACGCATACGTTCCGGCTCACGGATACCAGGCATCTCGACCATTATCTTGCCGTCCTGTCCCTCAAGTTTCTGAATGTTGGGCTGAACAACGCCGAATTGGTCAATACGCGCACGAACAACATTAAATGAGTTGTCTATAGCGTCTTTCACCGACTCGCGCAAAGCCTTCTCCACTTCCTTGTCGGAACTCTGCGGAGAGACCTTTCCCTGCAACTGCTGGGTAGCGAAAATCTCTGCCAAACGGTGTCCGGGGGCGTTCTTCTGGTAAGCGTCAATGAAGAGAGAGATAAAGTCGCTCTGGCTCTTCTCCTCCTCTTTCTTCGCCTCGTTGATAGACTTCACGAAAGCAGCGTCAGTCTTGTGGTCTGCAAGAGTCTCCACCAGATCAGGCACGGAAATCTCCAGGATGACGTTCATACCGCCCTTCAGGTCAAGACCGAGACCGATCTGTGTCTCAAGACACTTCTGGTAAGTATAGATACCGAGGTATCTCACCGAGTCCTTATAGTCCTGTCGGGACACCGGATCCTCAATCTTTGCAGCCTGACTGTCGTAGTAGTGTGTGGCAGCAGAGAATGACAAATAGAAGATACTTGCAATCGTCAGCAATACGGCGGTTACAATTACAATTCCTTTGTTTTGCATTTTAGTTATTTATTGTTTTGTTTTTATTCTGTACTTCTAAGCGTGCAAAGATAGTACTTTTTTGTTTATCCGCCAAAAGAACACGTCTTTTATTTGCCCTTTCGGCTCATCTCTGGCTGTATTTCACGTCTTTAGTTGTCGGTTTAAGCCAACACACAATCGGATAATGGTCGCTGTATGACACGTTGGAAAGCACCTTGCATCCGTAAGGCTCGAAGTGCGAGGAGCACAGGATGTTGTCTATCCTGACCCTCAAACCTCCATGGCAGTAAGACCAACCGGGTCCAATGCCGCTGGCAACGAAGCAATCGGTGAGGTTGCGGTTCATTACGCTGTGGTTGAACGACGTGGGGGTGTCGTTGAAATCACCGCACACGATGACCGGCATATCCCCATGCCGCTCAATAAATTTTGCCACCGCCTTTACCTGGGCGTTGCGGACAAGCGACGATTTCGTCAGAGTGGCGATGATGTTACGCGAGTCTTTGCCAATGGAGTCACGGCTCACGTCACCCGTAATCATGTCTTTGAAGTTCTTGCGGTCTGCCAGCGACAAGTGACTTGTTTCCAAATGGTTGTTGACAACGAGCGTCTTGCCGGCAGGAGTGGCAAGTATGTACGCCATGCTCATGTTGCTTTTCGACTCGTATTCTATCGTATCCGCACTCAGAATCTCATATTTCGAGTATATGGCAATGGCATTCCATGCGTCACTTCTTGTGTCTGTACGATTGTAAGGATATTTTGCAGCCAATTTTTTGCGCCCTTCTTCTGTAATGGCGGTCTCGCTTGCTTCCTGCAAACACAGGATATCGCAGTCGGAATCCACAAGAAAAGCCACCATGTCATTTTTCTCCTCATCGGTAAATTTGTCATGCATTCCGTGGAAATTCAGCACATTATACGACATGACTTTCACCGCTCCCTCCGGCGCATCTGCCGGCAGGTTTATCCCGATATATGTTCTCACCGGGGAATAACACACCAACAGTGCCGCAATTGGCAGCAATGCGGTCTTTCTGTCAAGGAAAAGCCAGAAAAAGAAGAACAGGACATCGGCGAGCAGGAACAAGGGAAAAGCCATGTCAGCCGTTGCCAACAAAGGGAATTTCACAGGGTCTACGAGATGAGAATAGCCTGTCACAAGCATCCCCAACACAAAAACGGCATTCACGCCGAGCAGCAGCCGGTAAAGAAGACCCACCATTCCCCTCGCTGCCATGTGTCAGTTTGCGCCGCCCCTTCCGCCGTCAAACAGTTTCATTTTCTCTTCTTCGGTGAGGCTGTCGTATCCGCTTTTGCGTATTTTGTCAAGGATACGGTCTATCTCTTCCTGCTTTTTCTTCGCACGGACATTGTAGTCCCAGTCTGGATTCGATGTTTGTGAGCGGCCAGAGCGACCCGAACCGCCACCGCCAAACACGCCTCCACCATTCCATTTGTCGGCGTTTCTGCGCAGCCTGTCGAAGAAAGTGCCCCCGCCATAAGACCCACAGCCCGTTCCGGGATGCTTTTTCCAGTATCTGATAAGGAAGAAACCGAAGAGCATTCCGCCAAGATGTGCAACATGCGCCACTCCGTCTCCAGGAGAGTTCAGTGCCGAGAACAGTTCTATGGCGGCATACATTATGACAAACCACTTCGCCTTTATAGGTATCGGAAGAGGGAATATGAATATGCGTTGCTCCGGGAATATCATTCCGAACGCCAGCAATATGGCGTAGACAGCACCCGACGCGCCCACTGTAGCCCACTGGTTGATTACCGCAGCACTGTTGTGGGCCACCACCAGAGCGTCCGACATCGAGAAACCGGGTATCTGTTCGTTGCACACCATCAGGAACTCAAAGAATTGCGCAGTCTCCTGAAAGAGGCCTGCACCGACGCCACAGACTATATAATAGAAAAGGAACTTGCGCGAACCCCACACGTTTTCGACCACACAACCGAACATCCACAGGGCAAACATATTAAAGAACAAGTGCATGAAACTGCCGTGCATGAACATGTAGGTGACCAGTTGGTAAAACCTGAAATCGGGGGCAAGGAAGAAATGAAGCCCGAACACGTCATTCAGATCAACAGGCGCTGCCGAACGTTGAGTGAGTATCCCCACAGCGGAAAGCATCAGATAGGCTATCACATTTATAACCAGCAGGTACTTGGTTGTGCGTGGAAGTTGAAACATTGCGTCTATCCTTTATCATTAAAACTGTGGCAAATTTACGAAAAATATCCCGTATACCCCCTTGAAACAGGGCTACAAACAACAAAATCAGGAGAAAACGCAACTTTTTCCACGTTTTTGTTTGTATTCCAAAATATTCACATTACATTTGCACGGAACAAGTTGTACTCGGCAGCAGGGAAATACCCTTTCGTCATGCGCATTTGCATCGTCTTTGCCGAAGTACCGTTTCAGTATGAAGGAATAATTCTATTAATAACCAATTTTACAAAACAAAAAGTTATGAACAAGACAGATTTGGTAAAGGCAGTTGCCGCTACAGGCATCAGCCAGGAAGCTTCCAAGAAGGCAATCGACGCAGCTATCGCTGCTGTTAAGGATGCGCTCGTTAAGGGCGAGAGTGTACAGCTCATCGGTTTCGGCACATTCTCTGTTGTAGAGAAGCCTGCTCGTGAGGGCGTTAACCCCGCTACCGGCGCAAAGATCACTATTGCTGCGAAGAAAGTCGCTAAGTTCAAGCCCGGCAAAGAACTGGCTGAAGCTGTTAAATAATCAGGCTTTAATCCGACAGAAACAAGGAAGACGGTTCGCTTGAGCCGTCTTCCTTATTTTTATATGCCGGAATCCGCATTTGCAAAAATGCCTTTTCCGCCACCATGATTTCACGTTTTGCAAACGCGAAGAACCGTCAGAGCAACATCTGCCGGGCGAACTCCCATATCACAATGCCTGCCGTCACCGACACGTTCATGCTGTGTTTCGTGCCGAACTGCGGTATTTCCAGACAGTTGTCGCACTTGTCAATGACCGTCTGCTTCACGCCTTTCACCTCATTACCCAGCACCACGGCGTACAGATTGTTCGTCCGTGCTATCTGAAGAGGTGCTTTTGCGCTGCCCTCGCACTGCTCTATGGCATACACGAAGCAGCCTTTGCCGTGCAGTTCATCCACAGCCTCTTCCGCAGAAGCGAAGTATTTCCACTCCACGGAGTCCTCTGCTCCGAGGGCTGTTTTGTGTATTTCCACCGAGGGAGGCTTGGCGGTGATGCCGCAGAGATACACTGCCGTCACCTTGAAGGCATCGCTTGTGCGGAACACCGAACCCACATTATACAGCGAACGGACGTCGTCGAGCACCACGACGAGAGGCAGTTTCTCCGCCTCCTTGAACTCCTCGACGCTCAGGCGATGCATCTCTACCGTCTTTAACTTGCGTATCTGTTTTTGTCCCTCCATCTTCAATATTTCAATATTTTCATCATTCCAGAGAGAAGTCCAACTGCTTTTTTTCAAGGTTGGCTTTCACTACACGTATCTCTATCGGGTCGCCCAACTGATACACATTGCCGAATCTCCTGCCGCGCAGACAGTAGTTCTTGTCGTCGTAATCGTAGTAGTCGTCCTTCAGTTCACGCATCGGCACCATGCCCTCGCAGTGGTTTTCGTCAATCTCACAGTATATTCCATACGATGTGATGCCCGAGATATGCGCGTCAAACACCTCACCTATCTTGTCGCTCATGAACTCCACTGCCTTGTATTTGATAGAGTCACGCTCGGCATTCGTCGCTATCACCTCCATGTCAGAGGAGTGCTTGCACAGTTCCTCGTAGTATTCCTTGTTGGCAGAGGGCGCTCCCTGCGCATAGCGTGTGAGCAGACGGTGCACCATAGTGTCGGGATAACGGCGTATGGGAGACGTGAAATGCGTGTAGTAATCAAACGCCAGACCGAAGTGGCCTATGTTGTGGACAGTGTATTTTGCCTTCATCATCGAGCGGAGAGCCACCATCTGTATGAGTTTCTGTTCCCTTTTGCCTCCGCATTCGTCCATGAGGCGGTTGAGCGAGCGCGCCGTCTCGCCCTTGGTACTCGTCGTCTTCATGCGGTAACCGAACTTCACGATGAAGTCCTTCAGGTTCTCCAGTTTGAGCGGGTCGGGATTGTCGTGCACACGGTAGGGCAGCGTCTTCGCCTTCTTTCCTTTCTTCACCTTGCCCACGCTCTCCGCAACGGTGCGGTTGGCGAGCAGCATGTATTCCTCCACAAGGTTGTTCGCCTCCACCGTTTTCTTGAAGTAACAGCCGATGGGCTTGCCCTTTTCGTCGAGACGGAACTTCATTTCCTCGCTCTCAAACTTTATTGCGCCGTTGGCGAAACGCCGTTCCCGCAACTGCTTTGCTATCGCCCACAGTTGGCAGAGTTCCGCAGCATACTCCCCCTTGGGGTTCGCCTTTCCGTCGCCGAAGGCGTTGCTGTCCGTGAGTATCTGCTGCACCTCGTCATAGACGAACCGCCTGTTGCTCTTTATCACGGTGTGCACAATGCGGTAGTTCTGCACATTGGCGTTGTCATCAATGTTGAAGATGACGCTGTAAGCCAGTTTCTCCTCGTCGGGACGGAGTGAGCACA
Source organism: Faecalibacterium prausnitzii (assembly GCA_963611255.1). Lineage (GTDB taxonomy): Bacteria > Bacteroidota > Bacteroidia > Bacteroidales > Bacteroidaceae > Prevotella. Next base: position 126,900 of record CAVDQB010000005.1, on the reverse strand, counting down.
CGAAATTGCAGAGGTGCTCCGGCAACATGGGAATGGTGCGGTCGACCAGATAAATGGAGGTTGCTCGCTTCTGTGCCTCCTTGTCTATCACCGAACCTTCGGTCACATAGTGCGACACATCGGCTATATGCACGCCCACTTCCCACAGTCCCGTCTCCAGTTTCCTTATTGACAGCGCATCGTCAAAGTCCTTTGCGTCGGCAGGGTCGATAGTACAGGTGAACACGCTCCGGAAGTCCTCGCGCTCGGCATAGTCCTGCGCGGTAATCTCACCGGTAATTTTGTTCGCCTCGTCCTCCACCTCCTGCGGATAGGTATAGGGCAGTCCGTACTGCACGAGGATAGTGTTCATCTCCGCGTCGTTGTCACCCGACTTGCCCAGAACGTCTACCACCTCGCCCATTATCGTGCGGTTGTTCTGGTCAGGCCAGCGCAGCACCTTCACCACAGCCTTGTCGTCGGTCTTGCCGCCCTTGAGTTTCTTCTTCGGAATGAGGATGTCAGCCGGCAGAAGTCCGTCCTGCACGGTGAGCGTCGCCAGGTCTTCGTCCACATGCAGACGCCCCACAAAGGTGTCCTTCGCACGCTTCACTATCTCCACCACCTGCGCTTCCTTTGCATGGTTGCGGCGGCGTGCCATGAAGGTAACACGCACCCTGTCGCCGTCCATGGCGTAAAGCGAGTTGCGTTCGGTGACAAGCACCGGCTTGTCCGCACCGTCAGGCAAGAACGAGTTGCGTCCGTTCGGTTTGCGCTGGAACGTTCCTTCCTGCGTGTGGGAGTCGCTTTCACGCAACATATAGGAGTTGTCGCTCATCCTTACGATGAAGTCGTCCCATGCCATTTCCTCCATCACGTCGATGGCGAGCATCTTTAGCGGATGGGTGTTCAGCCGCAAATCACGGAAGATATTCTTGAATGAGATTGTCCGACCGGGGTTTTCCCTAAAATAATCCTCCAGCAGCAGCCCCATCGTATTCTTGTTCATGCGGTTCTTTCCCGCCTTTCTCTCTTTTGCCATACTTTTGTCCTTTTTTCAGTTCTTCATGTGTCCGTGCCCCACTTTCTTCCTTTTATTCCGTCACAACGACATATTTCCCTGCCACGTCATTCCACCTTGGGATTGCAAGTCGCTTGCCGTAATGTCTCTCGTAACTCTTCACGAGATTGTCTTTCCAGTGCAAGGCAATGGTAACCCGGGTGTCAGGATATTGGTAAATTGTCTCTTCCATTGCTGCCAAGAAGTCTTCCAGACTCTCGAAAGGTCTGAAGTCGGCACGCTCGGAATACCAAGTGGCAGGACGGATGTTTACTATCACTTTGTTCTTATATTGCACTTTGACAGGCCATGTACCGCTTGTGCTGCATATCTCCCATAGGTTTTTCAGCCATATTTGCTCTATTTCCACCACACCGTTCTCCATTCTGTACTTTATAAGGAGATGCTTTGAGTGGAGTTTCCACGGCTTTTCTATCACAAGGTTGATAAAACTTCGGAATGCGGCAATGTCGAAATTGGGGCTGCCGGTGAATGATTTTATCTCCAGCCAGTCCGTTTCCAAATTGTCTGGATCAAGCCAAAAGTCGGGCGAAGCCTGCTTTTGGTTGTGGATGTGTACTATTCCCTTGCTCGTCATCCATTTGTCGAGCCATTCTTCAAGGATGTTACCGATGATGTTGTTCTGTTCAACCGTTATTCCAAAATCACGGAGATTGAATTTCACAGAACCTTTTGCGCCCTCCATTCCGAAGTCTTCCACAAGCGCATGGTACAGTTTTTCCGCAGCGTCCATATCGTTAGGGTTTTAATGTATCCAGCAACCTTTTTGCAACAGCCTCTATTACGGGAACAACGACAGTGTTGCCCAACAGATCGAAACCGTCCTTTTCACTCACGTTGAACTTTATGTCATCAGGATAACCGCATAACCGCAAACCTTCGCGAAGTGACAGTTTCCTCAACCCACCATTGTCTCCTACATAGAGTTTCTGCATATCCATGGCAACGAGAGTGGGGGCTATGTCGTCTGGAGACATCACTTTGTTAATCTCAAAACTCAGTTTCCCTGCGACGATGTTGTAGCCTTTGGGCTTCGTCACGTCATATTCCCTGTGAGAGGTCACGACTCCGTTCTCATTCGTTTCACGGACAAGTTTCTTCGGATGTTCCAGTTTCAAGTAACCTTTCCTTGTCAAGTCACCGAGCATCTCTTCGAGTTCGGGCGAATCAAAGAATGTTCTTATCTGCTCCAATGTCAGCGGCATTCCGTCCATCCAGTCTATTCCGATAATCTCAGCCCATTTCTTTTTTCGGCGTTCGGTAAGAATTGTGTCAAGAAGACGCTTCTGTTCGGAAGTCACATGACCTTTTATCTCCAGATCCCAACTGTGTATATTAGTGTCGCCACCCCTCTTGTCCTTTATCGATTTGCCGTATAACTGTTCGATTGTGAAGTGCTTCAGCAATGTCCGTACAAACGGCGTATCTGATGTAGGCAGCCCTGATTCGAGAACATCACCAAGTTTGCTTTCCTTTACAGGGAAGTTGTCAAGGTCTGGTTTGGCGTTGATGCTTCCTACAATATATATTCTTTTTCGCTCCTGTGGTACTCCGAAATATTTTGAATTGAGTACCCGGAAGTCGAATTTGTAGTCCAACGCCGCCAACCTGTCCACGATTACCTGCAATGTTTTGCCACCGTCATGATTGACGAGCCCCTCTACATTCTCAAGGATAAACCCCTTCGGGCGCTTGTCTTTCAGTATTCGCTCCACCTCAAAGAACATCGTTCCTCTTGTGTCTGCAAAACCCTGACGCTTTCCGGCAGAACTGAACGCCTGACATGGAAACCCTGCACAGAGTATATCAAAGTCAGGTATGTTCTTCGTGTCCACTTTTGTAATGTCACCAGTAATGGTCTCGCCAGGATGGTTCTCACGCAACACGCCGACTGCATACGGTTTTATCTCGGACGTAAAAACACACACCGGTTCCAGCCCTTTCGATTTTGCAGCCGCCTCAAGTCCACAACGGATACCGCCGATACCGGCAAACAGGTCTATGAAACGCAGCACATCGTGCCGGTTGCACACGGCAACGGCAGGCTGTTCCCGCGATGCATCTACAGCATTTGCTATATCACTGCCTGTCAACAGTTTGGGTGCATACGCAACAGATGCTTCTTCTTTCTGGAAAACGCGCTGTAACAGTTCTCCCATATCAAGTGGTTCGGAAGGCAACTCTTCCCCCAACGAATACACCACATAGTCTCCTTTCGGGTCGGGATACTGCAATTGCTTCATCTCTTCCTGTCCTTTGACGGAAGAGTTCACGCAAGGAAAGAGATGATAACCTTCCTGCGGATTCTGCGTGTTGTATATCAATATGTAGTCAGGCAATACATCCGACAGCGTCCCTCCGTTTCTTTGCGAAAACAGATTCTTGTTGAAACGGACATTGTAGAGTTTCTCATATCGCCGGCTTTTCTCTCCCAAGATCCAGTCCAACTGGGATTTTTCCCCACGATAGGCTCCGAAAAGAAATGTCCTGTCTTTGTTGTCGATATATCTAAACATTCCCTTTATCCTGTTATAGAATAATATTTTGCCGGGCTTCACACACTTCTTGCCGCCAACCCGGTACTCTGCAAAATTACGACAAAGTTTTCGCCGAAACAAGAAAAACAAGCAAAAGCACAAAGGCTGTACTGCTTCACACCTTTTACAACTCCCTTTTTATCACGATGAAGTCGGTGGTGCGGCGGATGAGGGAGGTCGGGAGATAGAGTCGGTCGCCATGGTTGTCGCTGTCGCCGCGCGTGCCTTTCGCCACAAAATAGCCGTTTCCGCGAGTGTCACGCCCCATCCCGATGATGGCGACAGTACCGACCGACGACGAAGAACTTGCCCACAGCACCGGGTGACGGGCTTCGAGCGACTTCCTGATGAGAGCCTCCACCGAGTCCTTGCCCACATTTCCGTCCATGTATACCGCCGTGTATTCGTCCTTGCCGCACACGCTATGGGCGAACTCCAAGGGGGTGTACTCCGCCCGGAGCATGTAGACGTGCTTGGGCAAAGAACCTATTTCCTTGTCGAGCAGATCGTCTATCGCCGCCATACACTTCTCCTCGCTGTCGCCGCGCGCCATTGCCACGTCGGCAAGCATCTTCACACGCCGCACAAGCACGTTGTAGTTGACCGGCCGCTGGTTGTAATAGGAATCATAGGGGAAGCATCCGTAACGCCTCAACAGAGCCGTCACCGCCGGCGCATCGCCCACGGCGGCGATGTCGTTGCTGCCTTTCGAACGGACGTAACCCTCCGTCTGCTGACGCAACCAACAGCGCATCACATAGTCGAACGACAGGTTCACCGAGTCGCCCTGCATGAGATGCTCCGTCTCTATGACGGCGAGCATGGCGCAGCACCAGTCCGCAGGACTTTTTCCGCAGTCCTTTACGGGGGTCGTCTTCAGCATTATGTCAGCACGGAATCCCTCCGGGGCCACTGCCTGAGGTTTGCTGCCGCACGAACAGAGCAACACAGAAAGGAGAAAGGAGGGCAACAGGCACTTGGCTTTCATAACTATCGCGGTACACGGGACAACACCCGGCTGCAGGCGAGAACATTTGCTCTCTGTTGCCAAAACGGGGCTTGTCCGTTGCAAAAATAACAAAAATGGCAAGAATGTCAAAACAACTGGCGGAAAAAAACGATTTCCTTTGCCGTTACACAATTTTGAGTTAACTTTGCAACACACATTATTTTAATAGAGGAGAGATACCTATGACAGACCAGACACTGTTGATATACAACACCCTGACACGCAGAAAAGAACGTTTTGAACCGCTCCATGCCCCCAACGTCGGTATGTATGTGTGCGGCCCGACCGTCTATGGCGACGCCCATCTGGGCCACGCCCGTCCGGCGATAACGTTCGACGTGCTGTTCCGTTACCTCAAACATCTCGGCTACAAGGTGCGCTATGTGCGCAACATTACCGATGTCGGCCACCTCGAGCACGACGCTGACGAGGGCGAAGACAAGATAGCCAAGAAAGCGAGACTGGAGCAGTTGGAGCCCATGGAGATAGCGCAGTACTACACAAGGCGCTTCAATGCCGCCATGGACAAGCTCAACGTGCTGCCTCCGTCAATAGAACCCCACGCCACGGGACACATCATCGAGCAGCAGCAACTGGTGCAGCAGATACTCGACAACGGCTATGCCTACGTCTCAAACGGCTCCGTTTACTTCGACATAGAAAAATACAGCAAGGACTACAAGTACGGTATTCTCTCCGGCCGCACCCTTGAAAACACCAAGGACGCCTCCCGCGACACCCTCGCCGGTGTGGGCGAGAAGAAGAACCAGGCTGATTTCGCCCTGTGGAAGAAGGCTTCTCCCGAGCACATCATGCGCTGGCCGAGTCCCTGGAGCGACGGTTTCCCCGGCTGGCACTGCGAGTGCACGGCGATGGGACGCAAGTATCTGGGCGACGAGTTCGACATTCACGGAGGCGGCATGGACCTTGTCTTCCCCCACCATGAGTGCGAGATAGCGCAGGCACAGGCTTCCATGGGACACCCGGCGGTGCGTTACTGGATGCACAACAACATGATTACCATCAACGGACAGAAGATGGGAAAGTCCTACAACAACTTTATCACCCTCGACCAGTTCTTCACCGGCGACCATCCTCTGCTGTCCAAGGCGTTCTCGCCGATGACTATCCGCTTCTTCATCCTGTCCGCCCACTACCGCGGAACGGCCGATTTCTCGAGCGAAGCACTCGAAGCGGCGGAGAAAGGCTTTGCCCGTCTGATGCAGGGACTGAAGGACTTGAAGCGCATACAGGCTGCAAAGGGCTCGTCACCCGAGGTAAGCAAGTTTGTGGGAGAACTGGAACAGAAACTCTATGACGGCATGAACGACGACCTGCAGACGCCTGTTGTCATCAGCCATCTGTTTGAGGCGTGCCATCAGGTCAACCTTCTCGTTGACCGCAAGGCGAAAATTTCCGCCGACGACCTTGCCGTCCTGTCGCGCATAATGCACACTTTCGCCGAAGACATCCTCGGCCTCACCAACGCCACTCAAGCCGGCGACGCCAGCCGTGACGAGGCTTTCGGCAAGGTGGTCGACATGGTTCTCGAACTCCGCAAAAAGGCTAAGGACGACAAGGACTGGGCAACGAGCGACCGCATACGCGACGCTTTGACCGAAGCAGGGTTCATCATCAAGGACACGCCCGACGGTACTGTGTGGGAACTGTAGCCTAACGCACTACCGCAATCTTCGAGACCACGCCTTTCTTGCCGTCTTCCGTGGCTGCCATTACCATGTAGACGCCTGACGCTACTTTCTTTCCTTTAAGGTCGCAGGTGTCCCATGTGAAAGTGCCTCCGTTGGAACGTCCTTTTGCCACGAGTTGTCCCGACGACGTGGTGATGTGTATTTCCGAGTTGTAAGTAAGTCCAACGACGGTCACAAGACCCGTATAGTCGGGCGTGACGGGGTTAGGATAGGCGTAGACATTGTCCTTTTCGAGCGTCTTGCTGCCTCCCGTGGCGTCGCTTGCATAGGAGCAAAGTCCCTTGTCAGTGCCGATATAGACCGTCCCGGAAGCATCATCGATGACGATACTCTCCACATTGTCGGAGAGCAGACCGCTGTTGCTGGCGGTGAAATGGTGCACTTGCTCCATGTTGTCACTGCTTATCACATACACGCCATTGCGGCCCGTGCCGAACCATTTCCGGTTTCCTCCGTCCACAGCCATGCAGTTTATGTCGACGCCGGAGAGCAGATAGTCGGCGAGATTAGTCCCGTCATCGCGCGGAATCTTCACCTGCCGGAATGTCGTTCCGCCGCTTTCGATGTCCGAGGCAAGCAGTTCTATCGGGCCGGCATCAGTCCCGAACCAGATGTTTCCCTCCTTGTCTTCAGCCCAACAGCGTCCGTAGATGACGCTTACCTCCGTTGCGTCCTCGTTGACAAATTCCTTGTAGACGGTCAGTTTGTCCGTCTGCGTGTCGTAGCAGGCCAGTGCCGGCGTGCGCCAGTCGCGGTTCACAAACCACAACAATCCCCTTGAGTCAAAGTCCAGCCCCTGCGGCTTCACCCATGAATAGCCATTTGCCGTCATCAGTTCATCGTGGCGGAAGCGCGTGAAACTGCCGTCCTTGTCAAGTTTTATTATGCCCGGGGTGGCCGCGATGCCCTGTATGAGCCACAGGTTGCCCTCGCCGTCATGCTTCAGGGTGGTCACCTCGGAGAAGTTGACATTGCCCTCCTCCACCGTGGTGGCGCGCTCCAGAATGCTGTTGTCACAGTAATAGTTCTTCACCACCCGGTCGTTGCGGTACTCATAAAGCCCCGGTATCGACGCCGTGAACCAGTGCGTGACGTCAGAAGGGTTCACGTCCAGTTCGAAGATGCAGCGGTACAACGGCTTCGACTCGTAACTTATAGTGTTGTCAATGACCGTCCATGCGTCGCCGTCCTTTATCTGAACGTACGCCTTGCGGTTGTTTGCCTCGCCCTGGCCGGGCACTGTGTAGAGCCTGCCGCCGTGCAACCGCATGAACCCGAACTGGTTTATGGCCGGGCCGTCGGGGCGGTAAGCCTCGGCAACCGACAGCAGTTCTGCGTCCACGGTCTTGTTCTCGGCGGTGTAGCCGGCGGTGCGTGTCCAGTTGGACTTGTCGAGCAGATTGGCGGAAAGGGGTGCCGAGTACTGCCCCTGCTCCTTTGACTCGGCATAGATGCGGCTGTTGTCAGCGTGGACCCAGTCCACCGCGAAGCCCAGAGTGTAGGTGTTGGCTATCTCCGCCGCCGCCACATCCACCTGCACGATGCCGAAGCCGGTGCTCAGATAAGCCGTCTTGCCCACCACGTTCACGGCGTTCACCGTCTTGTCAGCGGTCATCGACTTGGAGTAATAGTCGGAGATGTTGGTCACGTTGCCGTTCTCCTCCAGCAGGTCTATGTTCTGGTCGGTGTACACGATGACAAGCCTGCGTGCGGCGCTGCACCACGCTATGTGCGCTATCTCGGTGTCGCTGAGCGTCCGTGTCTTGTCGTATGTGGTCACGCTGTTGTCGTTGGTGTTGACGGAATAGAGCGAAGCCGACGCCAGCACATACACTTGGCTGCCGCCCTTTTCCACCTCCGTAATGTCGGAAAAAGCCGGGTAGGCAGTCCACTCGCCCAATACGGCGGCGCGGACGGGCGCTGTCGCCACTGCCAGCAGCATCGCGATGACCGCCGACAGGCACAAGACGGTTTTCGTCACGGTGCGTTTCATTCAGTCGTATTGTAAGAATTCGGCGAACTCCTCAGCCGCCTTGGCACGGTGGGAAATCTTGTTCTTCTCCTCCACACCGAGTTCGGCGAAAGTCTTGTCATAGCCGTCGGGAATGAATATCGGGTCGTAGCCGAACCCCTTGTCGCCGCGTTTCTCCTCCGCTATCGTACCCTTCACCACGCCTTCGAACACATAGTCGCGGCCGCGGTCCTTGAAAGCGATGACCGTGCGGAACTGTGCCCGGCGGTTGGTCTCGCCCTTCAGTTTGTCGAGCAGACAGCGCGTGTTCGCCTCAGCGTCATGATCGTCGCCGTAGTTGTTCATCACTCCGAAGCGTGCCGTATATATTCCCGGAGCGCCGCCGAGTGCCTCCACCTCCAGACCGGTGTCGTCGGCGAAGCAGTCCACGCCGTAACGCTCATACACGAACTGCGTCTTCTGCAAGGCGTTGCCCTCGAGCGTGTCCGCCGTTTCGGGTATCTCCTCGTGGCAACCGATTTCCTTGAGCGACACCACGGAGTATTCCGCACCCAGGATGCTGCGTATCTCGTCCAGTTTGTGGACGTTGTTAGTGGCAAAAACAAGATCTCTCATATTGCATACAATTATATTGACGATAACGCAGATTTCCCCTTTTTATTGCAGAAACGGTCTGCCGGTCACGCAAAAGCCGTATTTCAGCCGGTCAACAGCCGTGTTTACGCAACCGGCCCACGGTCGTTATCCGGTCAGCCCACGGTCGTTATCCGAGCGGTTCACGACCGTTATTCGGCCGGATAACGGTCGTGGGCAGCCGCCGGAAGACTGCCCAAAGACGGCGGCAACGGCGGTTTAACACTGCAAAACAGGTGTTTTTGAACGGCAAAAGCACCTGTTACGGACTTTTATTAGTAAATTTGCCGCCGTTATGAAACGCCTTTTAGCCATATCCATCATGACCGTCCTCTGCACGGCAGCCCACTGTCAGGACACCGTGGAGGGTGACCACAGCACAGGAGACGACGGCACCGGCGCGTCGTTCGTGCCGATGGTGCGGGTGGGAAAGGTGCTCAACGAGGGCGACAGCATCCCCTACATGGAGTTCAAGGACGTGTACATCTATCCGCAGACGGAGTTCCGCAGCGAAAGACAGCGGCAGACGTACAACAGGTTGGTGCGAAACGTGAAGAAGGTGCTGCCCATCGCCAAGGAGGCAAACGCCATAATTATCGAGACATACGAGTATCTGCAGACGCTGCCCGACGAGAAAGCGCGCAAGGAACACATGAAATATGTGGAGAAAAGCATAATGAAGGAGTACACTCCACGCATGAAGAAACTGACCTACGCACAGGGCAAACTGCTCATAAAACTCATCAACAGGGAGTGCTCGTCGTCAAGTTACAACCTCATACAGGCTTTCCTCGGCCCCGTGAGGGCCGGTTTCTACCAGGTGTTCGCATGGACTTTCGGAGCGAGCCTGAAGAAACAGTATGACCCGGAGGGCGTTGACCGAGTGACGGAACGTGTGGTGCGGCAGGTGGAAGCAGGCCAGATATGACGCAAAAGGGAGTTGCAGACGCAACTCCCTTTGCTTTTCAGACGAAACGGAAATGTTTTCTCAATAGCCCGAAAGCAACTGCGCCATGGTCTGGCCGACGGCTTTCAGCGAACTGACGGAGATGTGGTCCATCGTGTCACTGACGGTATGCCATGTCGGGCCGAACGAACTCTGCTCACAGTCGGGGTAGTAGGCGATGATGTCAACGCACCTCACGCCCGCCGTCTTGTTGACTGGCACATGGTCATCGGTGATGTATCCGCCGACATTGTCGACAAAGAACGAACCGTAGCCTGCGGCGCTTGCCGCATCCCACACCTTGTTGAGAATGTCGGGGGCACACTCCGAAGAAACCCCTTCCTTGTAGAACTTGGCGCCTTCGCCGCCCACCATGTCGAGCAGTATGCCGTATTCGTAATGCCAGTTGCGTGAACCGGCGTTCAGGGCGAAGGTCTTCGCCCAGTGCTGTGCGCCGAGCGCCCATGTGTCAGGGTCGTCCTCGACATCCGCCCACTGCGGTGTGCCGCAGTCTTCGGCGTCGAAACACACGAAGTCAACACCGATGTTGACGCCCAGAGAGTCCTCATGCAGCATCCGAGCCAACTCCAGCATCACCGCCACACCGCTGGCTCCGTCGTTTGCGCCCATGACAGGCTTGCGGTGATTGGTGCTGTCGGGGTCGTTGTCGGCCCACGGACGGCTGTCCCAATGAGCGCAGATCAGCAGGCGCGAGGTGGCGTCGGGATGGATGCGCGCCATGATGTTTTCATTGCGGTAGACCGTACCGTCATAGCCCTTGAGGTCGGCTTTCTGGCTCTCCACCACACAACCGAACTGACGGAACTTTGCCTTTATCCACTCGCCGCACTTGTCGTGCGCCTCGGTATTCATCACCCGGGGACCGAAAGCGCACTGCGCGGCGCAGTAACTGTAGGCTGAGTCGCCGTTGAACACAAAGCGTCCGGTTGCGGAAGCGGTCTCTTCGCTGTCAACGGAGGCACGTTTGCCTGAACCGAACATCCCGAAACAGGTGACGCCAAACAGGCACACAGCCACCGGAATCGCCATAATCATAGTGTAGGTTCTCTTTTTTCTTCTTTCCATAAGTTATTTATGTGGTTGTTTAGTTGCGGTTCATCGAGAGCACACGCAGCCAGTTGCCGCCCCAGATGCCGCGGATGTCAGCCTCGGAATAGCGGCGGCGGAGCAACTGACGGGTGAAAAGCGTCATCTCGCCCGAGTCCTTCAGACCGGGGATTCCGCCGTCGCCGTCGAAGTCAGAACCGAGTCCGACGTGCTCAACGCCCATGACCTGCACCGCATGGTCGAGGTGCTGCATGGCACGGAGGATGTCAGCCTCGGAGGGATTGGCGGTAACAAAGCCGCCGTAGAGGGTTATCTGGCACACGCCGCCCTTGGCAGCGAGCGCACGCAACTGGTCGTCGGTGAGGTTGCGTTCATGGTCGCAGAGAGCCTTGCAGTTGCTGTGGGAGCAGACGATTGGCTTCCTGGAGATTTCGAGAGCGTCGTAGAAAGACTTCTCGCCGCCGTGGCTCAGGTCGACCATTACACCGCAACGGTTCATCTCGGCAATGACTTCCGCACCGAAAGGACTTACCCCGCTCCATGTATGAACGGACTTCCGGGCGGAGTCGCATATCTGATTGTCGCCGTTGTGACACAGCGTGAAGTAGACGGCACCGCGCCTTGCAAAGTGCCCGACAAGCGAAATGTCATTGCCAACGGCAAGCGCATTCTCTACGCCGAGCATTATCGACTTGCGCCCCTGCGCCTTGTTAGTCCACAGTTCCGCCTCGTCACGGGCAATGGAAATGTTGTCAGGGTGAGCGTTGACAATGGCTTCTATCTTGTCGAAAATGAGGTTCGCGTAGTCGGTTGGGGTGGCGGTGGGAAACGGCATCACGTCCTGCCACGTCTCGCCGCCCACCGGTTGCGGAACGTATGCCACCATTGTGGCGGCGTCCTGCAGTCCGTCGGTCATCTTGTGTATGTCGACAAGTATCTTCGGGTCACGCCGCGAGAAGTCCGCACCCTGTGGAAAGAACATCGGAGTATCGCAGTGTGAGTCGACAGTAAGTATCCTTGAGTGCAGGCGTTTCGTTTCGGCGAAAAGGCGCGCCTCGGCTACAAGCCAGTCGAAAATGACGCGTCCCTCGTCGCCAAGCCACTCGGGATGCCACTGCACGCCGAGCATCGGCTTGTGCTCTACGCTCTGCATGGCCTCCACGACACCGTCATCCGCCCACGCGACGGCACGGAAAAGGCTGCCGGGACAGTCTACTGCCTGGTGGTGAAAGGAGTTTACCTGAAGGTGAGTGGTATGGTAAAGGTCGGAAAGAACGGAATTTTCGTCGAACGTGACGGTGTGTGTCCGCTGGTCACGGGCTTCCTCCTGGCTGTGGCGGACGGCGTTCTCTGTGCGCCGTTCCTTTATATAAGAGATGTCCTGAGCCACATGTCCGCCCAGGGCTACTGCCATTGTCTGCATTCCGCGGCATATTCCGAGCATGGGCATCTGGCGGTTTGAGGCGAGGCGTGCGGTGAGTAGTTCGGGCAAGTCGCGCACTTCGTTCATGTCGCCGAGCAGCGGCAGCGGTTCTTCACCGAGCCACCGGGGATTGTAGTCGCCACCTCCGGTGAACACGACGGCATCCAGACGGTCGAGCGTATCGCCGATGACGCCGGCGTCGTCGACAGGAGGTATGATGACAGGAACGCCACCTGCGGCAACAATCTGCTTGTAGTAGCGTTCCCTGATATCTGCGTCAATCTCGTGATGATTGGCAGTCAGTCCGATGACAGGCTTGCCGCCGCACTCCGGGAATCGGGCGTACACATCATCGAGATGATGCGACAAGTTGTAGTCCATTGTCGTTTGGGGTTGTCAGTCCACAATGACCGGTATCTCGCGCTTGAGACTTTGCTCAAGGGAAATGAGCGTCTCGGTAGACACGACACCCGGTATGGCCTGCAGTTTGTTGTTGAGCAAATCCATGAGTTGCTCGTTGTCGCGTGCGTACAACTTTATAAGCATCGTATAGGGGCCTGTGGTGAAGTGGCACTCTACTATCTCGGGGATGCACGCAACCTCGTCAATCACCTTCTTGTACATGTTGCCCCGCTCCAGGCGAATGCCCACATAGGTGCATGTACTGTAGCCTATCGCCTTGGGATTCACGTCGAACCCGCTGCCGGTTATTACGCCGTCCTCAACCAGCCTCTGCACTCTCTGGTGGATAGCGGCACGCGACACGCCGCACTCTGCAGCCACATCCTTGAACGGCATGCGTGCGTTGAGCGACAGAATGCTGAGTATCTTCTTGTCCAGTTTGTCTATTTTCTCCATTTGATACCGTTAATTGTCAGATTAAACTCCGTGTTTTTACAAATTGAAAGCAAAAGTAGTGGTTTTCAATGACATTTGCAACTGTTTGCGCAACTATTTTTCCTTTGAGGTCAATCCGCCGCAAAAAGAAAGCATAAAAGGAATATCTCTGCTATACAACGGTTTGTGACATTCCGTCCGCCCCCGTCTCTCACACAATGAAAGTTCCCGGAATTTTCGTCTCTGTTGACGTATAACTCAACAAATATTTGTATCTTTGCATCGCAACCAAGTAAAAAGACAATGGTGGAAGAACCTCTTTTTGAAATTGCATACCTAAAAGAAGCATTGGATTTTCTTGCTTCACTTGACAACAAAGTGAAAAGTAAGATAACATACAACATCGGTAAAAGTATGTATTACATTGACAAAGAGTTGTTCAAAAAGTTGGAAAATTCCGAAATATGGGAGTTTCGCACCCTCTACAACAAGCAGTCATACCGATTGTTTGCGTTTTGGGATAACGGCAGGAACAAACTGGTTGTAGCCACTCATGGCATTGTGAAGAAAACGCAGAAAACTCCCAAGAAAGATATAGAGAAAGCCGAAGCAATAAGAAAAGAATATTTCAAAAACAAATAACCATGGCACAGATGAAGTTATACACACACGAAGAAATGCTTGACACAGTGTTGGGAAAGAAAGGAGAGCCCCTACGCGATAAATATGAATCAGACATCAATTCATACCTTATGGGAGAAACCATAAGGAAAGCACGGCAATCAAAGAAACTCAGCCAAGAGCAATTGGGCAATCTGATGGGAGTTACAAGATCACAAGTCTGCCGCATCGAGAACGGCAAAAACCTTTCTTTCGGAACGATTGCCCGGGTATTCCGCGCAATGGGGATAAGTGCAAGTTTCGATATGGGCAACTACGGCAAGGTCGCCTTGTGGTAAGTCAACGCCATTTTCAACGTTTAGGGGAGATGCCCACGGCGCAAAGCGGAAGCGGCATCCCCGTTATCAAGAAACAACAAATGCAGAAGTCATGAAGAAACTGGTTACCACTATCGTTGCCGTTGCGGTGTTTTTCGCCTTGATGTTCACCTGTCCCGACAAGCAAACGCACCAGACGAAACTAAAGGAAAGCGTCAACGGCCTCATCAACGACAAACTTACGGAGGAGGACAGTTCCGGTCTCGGCGAGGGACTGGCGTGGTTTGGCTCCATGCTGCTGTCGCCGATAATGGACAAAGCCTTTGAAACCAAGTTGACCGTCGACAACTATGTCATCTTCAGTGTCGGCAAAATGGAGTTCGACGGCAAAACGCGCACCGTGTCATTCGGCATCCTTAACCAAGTGTTCACGCCGAGCAAGGAACAAATATACAGCACGCTGAAGCATTGGGGAGAAAAGACCGACGCCAAATAAACAGCCTTTTTGCAAAACGCAACCCGGGCAGTCAGCGACAAAAGTCGCTAACTGCCCGGGTTATTATATAATGTGTACCGCAGAGGCGGATGCCCCGCGGCGGACGTTACTCCTTGTTGGAACGTTTGCGCTCGAGGTGATCGAGCACGCACTTGCGCATTCTTATCGACTGCGGGGTGACTTCCACATACTCGTCTGCCTTGATGTACTCGAGACATTCCTCCAGACTCATCTCCGTCTTGGGTATTATGCGCGCCTTGTCATCAGAGCCCGAGGCACGCACGTTGGTGAGTTGCTTCGCCTTGGTGACGTTCACCACGAGGTCGTTGTCGTGCACATGCTCGCCCACAACCTGTCCTCCGTAGACGTTCTCGCCCGGGTCTATGAAGAATTTGCCCCTGTCCTGGAGTTTGTCTATGGAGTAAGCGAACGCCATGCCGGTCTCCATTGCTATCATCGAACCGTTCATTCGGCGCACTATTTCGCCCTTATATGGCTGGTATTCCTTGAACCTGTGAGCCATGATAGCCTCGCCCTGCGATGCCGTAAGCACATTGGTGCGCAGACCGATGATGCCCCTCGACGGTATGTCAAACTCGATGTTCACACGGTCACCCTGGCTTTCCATTGACAGCATCTCGCCCTTCCGGCGCGTCACCATGTCGATCATCTTGCTCGAGAACACCTCAGGCACGTTGATGGTCAACTCCTCTATCGGTTCGCATTTCACTCCGTCAATCTCCTTGTAGATGACCTGCGGCTGACCTACCTGCAGTTCGTAGCCCTCGCGACGCATGGTCTCGATGAGCACCGACAGGTGAAGCACGCCACGTCCCGACACTATCCACGCATCGGTAGCGTCGCCGAACGGAGCCACACGCAGTGCAAGGTTTTTTTCCAACTCACGCTGCAGACGGTCGTTTATGTGGCGCGAGGTGCAGAACTTGCCCTCTTTGCCGAAGAAAGGAGAGTCGTTTATGGTGAAGAGCATCGACATCGTAGGCTCGTCGATGGCAATCGGCGGCAGCGGTTCGGGGTTGTCCACGCTCGAGATAGTGTCGCCTATCTCGAAGTTGTCAAGTCCTATCACGGCGCAGATGTCGCCCGATTCCACGGCGGCAGCCTTCACATGACCCATTCCCTCAAACGTGTGCAGTTCCTTTATCTTGGTCTTTTCTATCTCGCCGTTGCGGTGGCAGATGCTCACGTTCATGCCGTCGGTGATGACACCGCGGTGCACACGCCCCACGGCAATGCGCCCCGTATAGTTGCTGTAGTCCAGAGAGGTGATGAGCATCTGCGGCTCTCCCTCTATCTGCACCGGCGCCGGAATGACCTCAACAATCTTGTCGAGCAGGTAATCTATGTTGTCCGTAGGCTTGTTATAGTCCTCTCCCATCCAGCCGTTCTTCGCAGAACCGTAGACAACGGGGAAGTCCAACTGGTCTTCAGTGGCGTTCAGCGAGAACATGAGGTCGAAAACCATCTCGTAGACTTCCTCCGGGCGGCAGTTGGGTTTGTCCACCTTGTTGACCACGACGATAGGTTTCAGTCCTATCTGCAGCGCCTTCTGCAACACGAAACGCGTCTGCGGCATCGGTCCCTCAAAGGCATCCACAAGCAGGATACAGCCGTCAGCCATGTTGAGCACACGCTCCACCTCGCCTCCGAAGTCGGAGTGTCCCGGAGTGTCTATGATGTTTATCTTCGTGCCTTTCCAGTTTATGCTGACGTTTTTCGACAGAATGGTTATGCCGCGCTCGCGTTCAAGGTCGTTGTTGTCGAGCATCAGTTCGCCTGTCTGCTGGTTTTCGCGGAAGAGTTTTCCTGCAAGCAGCATCTTGTCCACCAAGGTTGTCTTGCCGTGGTCGACGTGTGCTATAATCGCTATATTCCTAATATCCTGCATAATACAATAATTTACACGCAAAGTTACTAATTTTAGACGAGTGCAGGGACGCATGAATGAAAAACTTGGAACAAAGCCCAAAAATCATGACCAATGTTTGTCTCCGTCGTGAAAAAGCCGTACCTTTGCACCGATTTAATGAAATAAATCGCGCATTTGACTCTGAACCGGCGGATGGTGATAGGCCGGCAACCGGACGAAAGATGTGATGTCTAATTTCAATCACCGTCATTTAACCATGTATTTGGATCAAGCCAAGAAGGCCGAAATCTTCGGCCAGTACAGCAAAAACGGCAATGCTGCGGACACAGGCTCCGCTGAAAGCCAGATTGCTCTGTTCACTTATCGTATCAAACACCTTACTGAGCACCTCAAGGAGCATCACAAGGACAAGAACACGTCGCGTTCGCTCATCAAGTTAGTAGGCAAGCGCCGTGCTCTGCTCGACTATCTCTACGACCGTGACGTCACACGTTACCGTGCGATAATCAAGGCTCTCGGTCTCCGCAAGTAATTTCTTACAGCGCAAAAGTCACAATCCCTGCCGTCTCACACAGACAGCAGGGATTGTTCTTTTTGTCCCTTTGCGTCACCTTTCCGCCGTCAGGGCATCAGAAGTTGTCCCGGCACTTCCACCTTTTTGTTCTTCGGTGTCTTCACGAAACGGTAGGCAAGGGTTATCATTCCGAAACTCGGGATGAGGTTCGAGTAACTTTCCGTCCGCCCCTGGGCGTTGAGCACATAACTGCGGTTGCTCCTTTGCCCCAGGATATCATAGCCTTCGACCGACGCCAACAGCGTTCCGCCGAGGAACGAACGCTGCAACTTGGCGTTCCACACCAACTCGTCGGTGTTCATCTGGCTGTCACCATACCCCCGGCGCGATGTCTGGTCGAGTGTCGAAGTGAACTGCAGATGCCACGGAAGTTCCGCTGTCACCTCGCAACCGTAGCCTATGTCGTGTGCGTTCACCGTGGTGAAGCCCTCTCGTTTGCTCGCCTGATGCCTGTAAGTGTCGCCGGCGTAGAGTTTCACACTTATCTTTTCGGTCACCTCCCAGTCCATTGACAGCCGGTCGGTGAAAGTCACGTTGTTCACCACACTGCGCCCGCTGGCGGCGCTGCCCGCCACACTGTTGAGGTCCACACTGCGCATGTAGGCGGCGTTTGCGGCGTTCGACACCTGCAGATGGCTCGCTTTGTCCAGATAGCGGTAGACGTTCAGCGAACCGTCAACCTGCCAGTTGCCGTCTATGTTGACGGGTTTCGAGGTCGTGATGCCCGTAGTCTTGTCGTAGACCGTAGACGTTGCCACGGCGTTATATGTGCGTGAGTATTGCGTGTTGAGCGTGTAGCCTGTCTTTGTCCCCGTGTTTCCCATGTCGAAATACAGGTTCAGGTTGTGCGTGTCTTTCAGATCGGCGTTGCCCAAGGTGACATACAGCGGATTGCTGTCGTCGCGGAAGGTTATCAGACTGGTCATTCCCGGTTGCACACTGCCGTAGTTCGCCCCGACGTGCCATGACTTTGTGTCGTGGTTATACGACACGTTGAGACCGGGGTTGACGTTCAGTCGGTTCTGCTTCACATTGTACTGCTGTTCACGGAAATAGTTCAGCGAGTTCGTCTTCAGTTCAAGCGGCACGCTGGCGGTTAT
The DNA here is from genome assembly GCA_963611255.1 of Faecalibacterium prausnitzii. Classification (GTDB taxonomy): domain Bacteria; phylum Bacteroidota; class Bacteroidia; order Bacteroidales; family Bacteroidaceae; genus Prevotella. The sequence goes on along the minus strand of CAVDQB010000005.1, from coordinate 108,704 downwards.
CATCAGGAAAGCGTCTTCCCTCACCTCGATGTTCTTCATGAACCCCGGTGTCAACTTGTTGGTGATGTTGTGCTGGCGGTAAGTGTAACTGTTGGGGGCGTCGAGCACCGCATTGAGAGCCTCCGCCGTCGACGGCAGCACGTTGAAAGGAGTGTCCTCGCTGCGCCCGTCTATGCGGTCGAGCCTGTAGAGCAGGTTCTTTGTCTTGTTGTACTGGTGTCCGAAATTGTAGTCGAGGCTTATGCTCGAGTTGTCGGTCAGGCTGTATGAATAGGCGGCAGTGGCGTCTATGTTGAAGTTGTGGCTCGGAGTGTCGTTGTAGTTGTTGCGCCAGTCCGTGTCGCCAGTCTTGAAATAGTCGTACTTGTCGGAAGAGAAACTGTTGCCGGACTGGTTCTCATACGACACGGAAACGTTCGCCCTGATCAGGTCACCGAACACCGTGACGAAGAAGTTGCTGTTTCCCGTCACGTCGAAAGTCTTCCCCGACGTCTCTGAGATGCTCTTTGAACGGTTGAGAAGTATCTGTTTGTACCGGTCTGTGGTGCCGAACACGTCCTGCTGCAGGTCGCGGAACCCTGCCGGGTCGGCATTGAACATCGCGCTGAAACTCTGCTGTTCGGCATCGTTCTTGGTGTATGAGGCGTTCAGGCTGACCTCCGCCACGCCGTTCGGCATCCATTTTGTCAGGCGGTTGTCAGTGCTTATGCGCAGCGACTTGTTGCCCGTGACGCTGTAGTTGCGTCCGTAGGTATCGCCGCCTTCGAGGAAATTCTGCGTCGAAGACCAGTTCCTGGAGTCCACGTCGCTGTAGGAGATGTCGTTAGCCGAGGCGAAACGGTTTGACTTCCTGCCCTCCTCCGTCTGGTACTGGTAGGCGAATCCTCCGTTGTGATACTGCGAATCGGTCGTCGGAGTGCCGCCTCCCACCCAGTTGCCGTAGTCCGAATTGTAGACCGAATTCTGCCCCAGGTTGTTGCTGCTGCCGTAAATCAATTGGCGCGACACGTCGTTGAAGTGCATGGCAGCGAGTTTTCCGCTGTAGCGGTTCTCCGTTCCGTAAGCGCCCTCGGCAAATCCTATCCACCCGGAAGAGTACTCTTTCTTCAGCCTTACGTCCATCACGAAGTTCTTGTCGTCCATGTCCCTGCCCATGAGTTCCGACATCGTGCCGCGCTGGTTGTACACCTTTATCTTGTCCACGGTGTACGCCGGCAGGTTCCGCAGTGCCATCTTCGGGTCACCGGTGAAGAAATCCTTGCCGTTGACGAGCAGCGACTCCACCCTCTTTCCGTTGATTGTTATCTGTCCGTCGCTGCCAAGTTCCGCACCCGGCAGTTTCTTTATGAGTGCGTCAAGCATGCTTCCCTCCGACAGGTGGAACGCACCGGCGTTGTAGACTATCGTGTCTCCGTGCAGCACCATCTTCACCTTGGTAGCCTTGACCGTCACTTCGTCGAGCATGATGACGTCCTTCTGCAGCAGCACTTCGTCCAACATGACATTTGACTCGCGCCTGTATTTCAGTTGGAAGTTCACGCATTTCGCAGCGTAACCCACGCACGAGAACCTCGCGATGTACTTTCCGAGTGATGGGATCGTCACGTCGAACCACCCCTTGGTGAGGTCGCCCATTCCCTCTTCGCTCTCCGCCTCCTTTGTGACAGCCGTCGCCACCGTCACGGAGTCCTCGTTAAGCACCTCGATTGCCACTTTCGCTATCGGCGTTCCCTCGAAAGCGTCCACCACACGCCCCGAAACGGTGTATGTCCTGCCCTTCTTTTTCTTCACCGGAGCATCCTGCGCACTCACCGCAAGGACGCACACCGCAAACGCCAGCAACACCGTCAGCCTTTCCAAAATCCTCATCACCTTATTTCTATACGCCGCTCCTTTCAGGCATTACACAGCATTCACCGCAACCTGCGCATCCCTGCAGCAAGCGTCCAGCACCGTTTCCAACCGGCCATTCATGCCTGCATTGTGTTCGTATTTACGTCTGAGGATGCCTGCACACCCCTTTGGCGTTATATAGAATTTTTCAGGAACGTTCGTGTCCGCTATGTCCACCATATTCGCAAGTTTGTAATCATACGGCATCTTTGACGCGTTTATATAGCCTTCCGCACCGTTAGGCGTGAAATCATCCAACAGATACAACTTGCATTGGGCATTTTGCAGCGTCGGCGAGCACTTCACATTCAATGTCAAATCCTCGTTTGCGACAAGTCTTTGCGCTATCCAGCGTATAACGGAAACAGCCCAAGAATTTCCCACAGCCTGATACCTCTGGGTATCTCTGCACTTGTCTATAAGCGTATAATTGTCAGGGAAACCCATCAGACGCTCACATTCCAGAGGGCTCAACCGTCTGAGACGACCGTCCTGAGAGAGGAACAGAGAGCCGTTAAAGGCTGCGGCGTTGCCGTTCCACTTTGTTCCGTAGGCGGCATAAAGACAGTCCGAGTAACTTCTGAACGCCTCTATGCTGTGTCCGTCTATCTCCTTTGTGAGTTCAAATGACATTTCCGAAAAGTCCTCGTCTATAGAATCAAACAGCCCGGGCAGCCTTGGCTGTTGCGGCTTCAGTGGGTCTGACATCACCTTGACGCCCTTTTCAAAGAGCACAGCCTCCGGGTTGAAGTCCTTGCCACCGCCCAAGACATAGACACGCTTCCTTTGTTGCGGCAGTCCGAAATACTTCGCATCCATAACTCGCCATGCTATATTCCGTTCCTTTGCATACAGAATGCCCGCTGAAGTCCATTTCTTCACTGTGACAGGTTCGGCCAAACCGGCCAGTCCGGCCAAGAAACAGCCGAAAGCATTTGTCTTGTCCGTCAATGCGCCTTCAACGTTTTCCCAGAAGAAAACACTCCTGCCCAGACCCTTTTCGTGTCTTTTTCTGTCTATGGCATCAATGATATCGATATACTTCAACGTGAGTTGTCCCCTGTCATCATTTATTCCGTTTCTCCAGCCTGCCAAGGAAAAGGCTTGGCAAGGCGTCCCTCCGCACAACAAATCAGGGACGTCCGCCTTTCCATCTTCTATCATTTTGGGAATGTCATTCATGTCTCCCAAGTTTGGGACAGACGGAAACTTCGTTGCCAAAAAGCGGGATTGGAAATCAGCAATCTCCGAAAGCCACAGCGGTTTTATACCCATTGGCTCAAGAACAAAACTTGCCGCTTCAATACCAGAGCATAAACTGCCGAATGTTTTTATCCTCATTGCTTACCGTCATCAATCTTTTCGTTCAACATCTTGCGCCATTTCTCAATGTCATACCATGGACATCCCTCGCACCCTTCCTCTGCTCGTTTGCCCTTTATGGGGATGTTGCTGTCCCACTTTTCCGTTCCTTTATAGAAATATCTGATACCATAGATTGTGCCACGAATCCCTTCTTGGAAACATCTTCTGCATATCTCTCGTTTCTGTTGGTTCCTTTGGTTGTCCAACAATTGGAACTTGCGGATTATTTCCTCGTCCGGCATCTTCATGGGATTCTCACCTTTTGTCTCGTCATCCCACCTCACTTCCGAGAACTTATGGTCGGGTATCAACGCCTTTTTGCTGGTTATCCGGGCTTCAAAGGCATTTCTTTCCTGAAGCAACCTTATTACTCTCGCCTTGAATTGCGGTGTAAAATTCTCATACCCCCTTTCCGTATAGAGTGGTATAGGGAGCAATATCCGGCTCGTCATCCGCCCCTTTGCGTTGGGGACAGACGCTATTGTGTATCCGGCATCCTTGATTTCCTGTATTCTCCTCGCCCCATTATTGTTCTGCGGCAGGCGCTCCGCCTCTTCCTTAAACGAGAGCAGGACATCAAAGAATTTCTTTGTGACAGGTCCGTTTATACGTTTCCGCTTTACTTCACGCTTCTTCCAATCTGCCATGGCTTGCTTTCCGAAGTACTGTTTCAGCGAAACCAGATACTCCGCAAGGTCGGTTTCCTTTTCCAAGGCCAGTCCCGCACGTCTGTCCACATACGGCACTACCGTATCCCAGACAAAGCCATCATCTTGCACGAATGCCGTTCTGACATAATATTCGCTCGCCTTTGTGTTGTCAATAAACTCCGTCACGACAACACCTTTACCCTCCAACATCTCTTGCAATACGTCTATCTTCATTTCTTTGTCTTGCTGGAAATCACGCCGATTATGTCTTGTTTGCTAATGGGATAAAGCACACCGTTGTATCTGGCATACAGTTCCACCTCCTCTTTCTCCCGAAACAACTCCACCACATCTATGTTCAAGTGTGTGGCAATCCTTTTCAATGTATCAAGAGTGGGTGATATGTTGCCGTTTATATAATTGCTCAGGTTTGATTGACTCAACCCCGAAGCGGCGGCAAAATCTTTCAATGTGATGCCTCTTTGTGCCAGTATTTCTTTTAGTCGCAGTTCCATTGCCATTGCATATTATATTTGCAAATATAGCAAACAGATTGTCTTATTTAGCATTTTTACGGCATAAACATTGTTAAATATAAGATATAGTCTGGTTGTATATATTCTTTTTAGTAATTTTGTATGGGTTTAATTGTTATATATAATAACCAAATGGATATCAATACAAGGAATCTTCTGATTTTGTTCCTGCGAAACTGGTTAGTCACAGCCTCTTGGGGAATATCCGACATTGCAATTTCCGACAAAGGTATCGCTTTCTCTGTAGATGCAATGAAATACAAGGGGCGCATCGAAATCTTGCCGGCAAGCGCAACTGACTGCACCGTTTGTCTGCAAGGGAAAGGCAAATTCCTGTGCAGCAACAAAACATTGATACACCAGTTGGACAGGTTGATAGAGCATTGCGATGACTACTCTACCGCCCTGTCAGACTGGTTGAACTTATAGCAGAATCATTTTCCGATGTGCCGCACGGGCATTTCGGCGGAGGAGTCAGGGGAATCAGCGGAGCGCGTGACGTCCGCAGACTTGGAGTAACCGTAGCCGTAGGAGTGCCAGCCGTAGTCGTAGTCATCCCAGTTCTCGGGGTCGGTGTTGACGAGAGAGAATGTCAGCCGCTTGCCGTCCTCGCCCTCTATCACGCCGGAGAAACGCCTGTCGCTCACCGAATAGTCGTAGATGTATATCTCGTAGTTGTCCTCGATGAAGCGTATCCTTATCGTGCGGTCCACCACAGTCCAGCGTATGTGGCTCGCAGTGTAGTCCCATGGTGCGCCGGAATAGTAGTCTATCCAGTAGCCGGTGCCGCTCGACAGGGTCAGACCGGAATCAAACTCCACCACGGTGCGCGTGGCACGGTAGGTGTGACCGCCGTAAGAGTAGCGCATATACACGTCACCTTCCCATGTTCCGTCCAGCCCCAGTCCTATCCATTGGTCTTCGTCGCACGACGTGAGCGACAGTGTCATCATGGCAACGATTGCCATCGACGCGAGAGTAAAGAGTTTTTTCATAATCCAGTATTGTTAAGTCAGACTTCCGTTTCTCTGTACGGCAAAGGTAGCCCGACAGTTCCGCAGTGTCAAAGATTTTCCCCTATGCTTGCAGGGGATTTCCCTACAACGCCCACAGCGGCGGTTTTCCCCTGTCCAATGCATACAAAGAAGCCGGGGCTGCGCAGGTTTTCCCGCACGACCCCGGTCCGTGTGTTTTCTTGATTCCTACTTTAGAAGTTGTAGTAGAGACCGAAAGAAAGGTCTGTGTTGTTTACGCCGATACCGAAAGCGGAACCGCCGCCGCGCTTGTCAGAGTTCTTTGCGTAGCCCAGTACACCGGTCTTTGCAACGAGAGACAGTCTGTCAGAGAGTGCCAGAGAGAGACCCGGCATGAGACCGATACCGAAAGTGTTGCCTGCATCGTGGTTGTAAGCGGTGTAGTCAACGTCTGCCTCAACGAACAGAGTGGCGATTCCTGACTTCAGGTAGTTGTAACGTCCGTAAACGCCAAGACCTGTTGCTGTGGTAGTCTGGTCGCCTTCATCCTCGCTTGTGAAATTGATTGTCAAACCGGCAGTCCAGTTCTCGTTGAAATTGTAGCCCACTTCAGGAGCGAGAGTGAACTTGTTGACAGACTTCGAACCCTTGAGAGCCTTTTCAGAAGAGTAGCTGACTGCGCCGCCGACAAATACCTGTGCGTTAGCGGCAAGTGTCATCATTGCCATGATGGCAACTGCAAAAATCTTTTTCATAATCCTTTTACTTTTGTTGGTTAATGATGTTAATGTTTCTTGTTCGTGCGGACTGCAATGCCCGCTTTTGCCTTTAGCGGCTGCAAAGGTAGTGTGCCGTTTTTCGGAGGCAATGGAGAAAAAGCGATTATTATGTATTTTTCTTGCAATTCTTGACATTAGTCATTATATTGCGTCAACATTTCAAATAGCGCATTTTCAACCACTTTGCTTCGCGTTTTGGCGACACCCCAAGACCCGAAAATGTCCGTTTTTTCTGCCAGAACTGTCTTTTTGTAAACCAAGAGGGGTGTTTCCGCAGTTCCGTTACGGTGCTTTGGCGGCGGATAACGACCGTGAACCGGCCGGATATCGGACGTGAACCGGTCGGATATCGGACGTGAACCGGTCGGATAACGGTCGTGGTCTGACCGGACCACGACCGTGGGCAGGTCGCGAAAGGGGTTGTTTCACCGTGTTTTCCTTTGCTTTTCGGACAAAAAGAACTACCTTTGCGACCAAAGACAAATACCATAATGAAATACGTTTTCTTCACTTTCCTGTTTTTGCTGACCCTATGCGGCAGCGCATCGGCGTCCAAAGCCGTGCCACGGAGGATAGAGGTGACGCTCGCCGACGGCAGCCACCGCACGGTGAGACTTGTGGGTGACGAGCACTTCAGTTTCTATGTCAGTGCGCAGGGAGAACTCGTCATCCGCCACGGAGACACCTGGCGGCTCGCCACAGAGGAGGAACAGGCGGCGGCGGAGAGGGGCGTCAACCGGGTGAGAGCCATGCGTGCCGCCAACGGCATCAACGCATACCGTCCGTTTCCGCACACGGGCAACCCCAAGGCTCTGGTCATCATGGTGGAGTTCAGCGACAGGAAATTCATCTTCGGAAAGGTCGACATAGACAACATGTTCAACGGTTCGGGCTACGACGACACGTCGGGTTACCACAACTATTCGTCGCTTGCGCAGTATATGGAGGACTGCAGTTTCGGGCAGTACCGCCCCCAGTTCGACGTGGCGGGGCCTTACACGCTCGACAACACGGTGGCTTACTACGGCGCAAACAGCGGCGGCAAGGACCGCAACTTTTCCAAGATGATGACCGAGGCGTGTACTCTTGCCGACGCGGACGTGGACTTTTCCGACTATGATTCCGACGGTGACGGCTACGCAGACCTCGTCTATGTGGTCTATGCAGGCTACGGCGAGAACTGGGGAGGGTCGTCAGACTACCTCTGGCCGAAGTCTGGCGTAGGCTCGTTCGGCACATACGACGGAGTGAAAGTCTACCGTTACGGCATCAGCCAGGAACTTGCCGGCTACGAGACACTGACCGACAGCGACGGCAACCCTATGTTCAACGGCATCGGAGTGCTGTGCCACGAGTTCTGCCACACACTGGGTCTGTGCGACATATACCCCACTGTCAGTTGGAAAGACACCAGCCTCTACGACAACCAGAGCATGGAGATGTGGGACCTGATGGACAATGGCGGCAACAATTACAACGGCTATGCCCCCACGCCTCTCACCGCCTGGCAGCGCGAATGGCTCGGCTGGATGACGATAGAGACGCTCACCGACCCTGCCGATGTGGACATCGAACCGATAGACTGCGGCGGAAAGGCCTACCGCATAGCCAACGACGACGATGCGACCGGCAACGAATACTACATCGTGGAAAGCATTCCCAACGGTTCGGGCACAGGCTGGTACAAGCGCATGAGGGGCAACGGAATGCTCGTGACCCATGTTGACTACGACGAAACGGCATTTTCAAACTTCAACTCACCCAACAACGTGCAGGGCAGACCGCGGCTTACGCTGCTGCCTGCCGACGGCATCCTGATGTCATCATACAGGATTGCGCTTGAGGACACCTGTTCTCTCTACATCTCATACAAGGAATATTACGCCGACATGGCAGGCGACACATATCCCGGGACATCAGCCGCGACGGCGCTGACCGACTACAACGCCTACACGGGAACGGTGGACAAGCCCATCACCGACATCATGCAGGACGGCTGGAAGATAAGTTTCAAGTTCCGTGGCGGCGCTCCCGTCGACGGCATTGACGGCGTCAACACGACCGAAGAACAGTCCACGCAACCCGTCTACAACCTCGCCGGACAGCGTGTGAGCGCAGGTTACAGAGGGATAATTATCAGCAACGGCAAAAAGAAACTACAATAATGGAAAAGAACAAGATAGAATTTGACTACCGCATAATGAAAGACGGCGAACCGCTGGACGACTGCTACGCCTTTGCGGAATTTACCGACGAGGACATGGAAGAGATTGCTTCCGCACTGTTTGAAGCCAACTCCGGCGGCGAACTTACCGACCTGCCGGAAAAATATCTGGGTGTTTTCGTGGATGCCGCACTCGACGATGCCGCAGAGATATATCCCGATTTCCAGAACGAAAAGGCGGGATATACGGTCATGCTACAGCGTTTCCTGCCCGACGATATGCTCGACTTCCTGCCGGAGGAACTCATAGAGAACTTCTCGCCGGAGATGTTTGAGGAAGCAGAGGAAGAGGAATCGTAGAACAGCCGGCTCCGTATGTGACGTAGCATTGCCCCAATGTCTCACATATCCTCCATCGACAAGCAGGCGAGGCGAATCTCGTATTTCTTCAGTTCGGGACATACAGTGAGCATGCTCTCCACCTTTTTCCGGAGCAAGGCCTCGTCATAACGGCTTCTGTCCTTCTTCACCTCAAAGATGTCTGCGATGCCGTCAAGTTCATTTGCTGCCACAATGTCGATCTCGTTCTCGCCCTTGCGGTCCCAATACTGGCCTATTTGCGTGTAGCGTTGGCTTTCTCTCAGCTTTTGGCGGAAATAACGTTCCAGCATGAATCCCTCTACCACGGAAACGTCTCGCCTGATGACACGCTGCAACTGCTGCAAGGCTCCGCTCTCAATGAAACTTTGGTACTTATAGAAGAAACGGAACCAGAAGGTAAGGAAGTTGTCGCCGAGGATGTATCTCACATTCTTTGTCTTCGGCTTTGAGAAGATGGGCACATGCTTCTCTATCAGGTTGAAGTGTGACTGCAGGCGTTCCAGATATCCTCCGACCTCCTTTATGCCGGTGAGACCCTCTATCTGCGAACGTGTCACCTCCCCATTGGCAATACACGAAAGTATGGAAAAATAATTGGCATAGTCCGCCCCGAACTCCTCTATCAGCAGGTTTCGGCCTTCGTTGACAAAGGGAGAATTCTCTTCGGTCAGCATATTGAGCATCCGTTGTGAGGTCACCTTGCCATTGCCCATGAAGAGGCTCACATACCAAGCCACGCCATGTGTGAGCGAGTAGAGGGTCAGAAGGTCTTCCTGGGAATACTGGGGATTGAAATCACCCATAATTTCCTTCAGCACGTCTGTCCCGAAAGCACGGAGATGGATGATGCGGTTGGCGTGCGAGAACAATGGTTCCTTGCTGTCCTCGAATATCCGGTGCATCAAGGAATAGATGGATCCGCTGATAATCAAATTCATCTTGCTTGACGACTTCGCCAAGTCCCATTCCCTCTGCATTTCGCTGAATATGGAGGGATTGATGCGAAGCCAATCCTGAAATTCGTCCAGTATAAGCGTGAATGGCCGACTCTGTGAGATGAAGAGCAGTTGGCGAAACAATTCTGCAAAGGAAGAGTAATTGCCAAACGGCATATTCAACTTACGCTCCGCCTCCGACTTGAAGTCTTGGCAGAGCATAGTCTCCGACTTGCGGGCAACAAAGAAATAAAGGAGTGGATTGTCGTACCCGCACTTAAGTGCCAGTTCGGTTTTCCCGATGCGGCGTCGCCCTACCAGCACTGTCATCTGCGCCTCTTTCTGACTCGTCTGATAGATATCGGTAAACAAAGCCAACTCTTTGGTTCTATCGTAAAATTTCATGACGCATACACTTTAAGTTTGCAACCGTAACAGCCATTACCGTAATGACCATTACTATTATCGGGCGCAAATATACGAAATATATCCCGATTTCAACCAATCACCTTTTGATATTTATGTGATTGTATCTCAACTTCTATAAACTTGATGGCTAAGCCTACATTTCCTATAAAAATATACGGTCAGCAATTTCGCATGACAGGAAGTGACATCTTCTTGAATGTCTGTCCGAAGATGACGGCTTCGCCTTCGGCACGGAATCCCACGCCGGAATAGAGGTCTACTACCCAAGGATGGTCGGGGTCTACATAGAGAGTGACCTTTTGCGTGGTTGGATTCTGCCTGCCGAGTTCTGTGGCATGGCGCAACAGCAGCGTGGCAAGACCCCGTCGGCGGAACTCTGGCATCACCGCCAGCGTGTCAATGTACCACTCTCCAGCCACCGCCTCATGGGTCATGCCGGTAAAATCCTCGCCTCCGTGGTCGCGGATATAGGCGAATGTCTTGGCGGAAGCGGCGGCGTAAGACGCTCCGTCATAGGAAATGAGCACCGCAGCATCGGTGCCGTCGCACTGCGCAATGCAGGCGTTGCGCCAACTGTAGAGGGTGTCGTCCATGGCGGCAAGGCTCTTGCAAGAAGGCAAAAGCCGCTCCATCTCCTCGCCCGAAATCCACATCGCCGTGAGGAAACCGCGGGCGATGAACTCCGCATCCTCTTTTGTAGCCTGACGAACAGTAATCATATTCTCGTTATTTTGTCGTTTTCTATTTTCACAAGTATGGCATCGGCGAGTGCCGCCGTAAGTTTTTCTGCGTCTACCTTGTACACTTTCGGTTTCAGCGAGCGCGGCAATGTGTCAAAGTAAGGGGCGGTGCTGAAATACCAGCGCACGCTTTTCACCTTATAATATAAGTGCAGGGTGCGGCTTGTCTCAAAAATCCTCGTCCGTGAGGGACGCATCACGCCCACGCCGCCGTCCTGCATCTGCACCACGGCAATGATGTTCCGACTGCGTCCATGGGCAGATTTCTCCAACCGGCCGCGGTGCGACACCGTGATGTGCCGGCCGAAACGGCTGTTCAGTTCATCCATTTTCTGTCGGAACAGCCTGCCGTGAGGCGCATCGTCCCTCATGTTGCGGCTCGCTATGAAGAGGTGTATCATCTCGTGCAATATCGTGTCGTCCAACTCATCCTGCGGCAAGTCGTAGAACGAACTCACCGTCAGCGTGAAATCAGAGCAGCGCACCCGCCCCAGCAGACTGCGCCTTTTCCTGAACTTCAGGCTGCCGAGCATCGTCCGCGCCCGCCCCACCTTCAGCACCGGAACAGGCAATACGCCCCCGAAGCACTCCACGTTGAACGTCGCGAACCTCTCTTTCAGATATGCAAGTGTCACCGTCATATTTTCCCAAAATATCCGTTTCCGTCGAAGATTGGGACGAAAGGCAAGAAGAGATACTCAGCACAACCTGAGGAAATCATCAGGACTTGCGCAACGTTCTCCTTATCATGCAGGCGCACAGTCGCACAACAGTCCACAGCACATAGATGGTCACGGCGGAGGCGACCACAAATCCGAGCGAGAAGAAGAGTTCCTTCCACTTGCCGTCATAGGCGATGATGGCATACACATTGAGGCAGAACGCCACAAGGAAGCACACGAAAAATGTCTTCAGTTCGGTCTTCTGCCGCCGCACGGTTATCTTTATGTCTTTCATAATCCTGTTGTTTTGCGTGTCACGACTGTTGTTCCGGCGACGACGGTTGCGCCTTTGTGCCGTAGGTGTCGTAGTCAATGAGATACTCCTTGGGCAGTTCGAGCGGAGTGCCCGCTTTCAGCGCCTCGTGTCCCCAGAGGCAGAGCAGGCTGGCGTAATAGCCCTCCTCGGCGATGCCGGCAGGCTGTTTGCGCTGCAGGGCAGCCTCCACGAAAGCCTCGGTGAGGAGCGATGTGCCGTCGGCATCGGGCGCTTTGCCGAGGATAAACTCCCCGACGTCGCCGCCACCACTCTCCGAAGCCCAACTCGTTCCGGCGAACGGCGAACCTCCAAAGACCTTTGTCTCCCAGTCCCTGACCATTTGCAAAAAAGCGGGAGCAGGGGCTATGTCCTCAAAATAGAACTTTCCGAGTTCCGGTTCGACAGTTCCCTTCGACCCGAGTATCTGTTCCTCCAGTCCGTATTTCTTGTTGGCGATGTCCGAACCCCACGACATCTTGCGTCCATCGTCAAACACATAGATTGTCTGGATGTTGTCGTAGACCTCGCGACCGTCCTTCCAGTAGGTCAGAGCACCGTCTCCCATGACCTTGACGGGCAACTTGCCCATAGCCCATGTGCCCACCTGGAGTTGGTGACAGGCAAGTTCGGTCATGAGACCCCGCGACGTGGCGTTGTAGAGACGCCAGTTTATGTAGCGTTCACCGTTGACCGTCGCACCGTTGGCGAGATGTATATCACTGGACGGAACATCACGTCTCCAGTCGTTGTTCCTGTTCCACCATGCCCTCACTTGGGTGATTTCGCCGAACACTCCGTCATGAACCATCTTCATCGCCTTGATGTAACGGGGGTCGAAAAGACGCTGCTGCCCGGTGAAAAACACCAGCCCTGTCTGCAAATGGCGGTCGTACATGCGCTTGCACTCATCCATTGTGTAGCCTATGGTCTTTTCGCAGTAGACGTGCTTTCCTGCATCAAAGGCATCGAGAACTATCCGGCAGTGGGTGTTGAGCGGTGTCGCCACAAGCACAGCCTCCACCTGCCGGTCGTCAAGAAGTTGGCGGTAGTCGTGGTAGACCTTGGCATTTGGCACTATTTTCAGCGCCTCGTCTATAGACGGCTGATAGGGATCGGCCAGGGCGACAATCTCTACCTTCGGGTTCTCCGACAGAAATGACATGAGGAAACGTCCTCTTGAACCAGGACCGATGATGCCCAGACGGAGACGCTCTCCTGTGGTATTGTCCGCACCGGCGAACGTGCTCATCCAGGGACTTGTCGCCGCCAGCAGTCCGCCACCGAGCATTCCGACCCCCTTGAGAAAGTCACGCCGGTTCATCCGAGTGTCTTTTTCCATTGAAAACAGTGTATTTTTGATTGTTTTGTTATTGGCATCAAAATTACGAAGAAATGCGTATAAAAACAAGGACAGCAACGGTTTTGTAAAGGATATTTCTCCTTTTTGTTTGCACAGTTAATGGAAAAGTCATACTTTTGCGACAGTTATACATTGTCCAACAAAAGAATCTGACACGATGACACAAGGCGAAAGTACCGGTTGGAAAACCGTTTTCACGCAAAGGGCGAGACGGTTTGTCTCGCTGTTGCTGCTCTCTCTGCTCACGTTTACGGCGGTGGCGGCAAAGAGCGACAAGGTGATAAGAATCCTTGCAATAGGCAACTCGTTCTCGGAAGACGCCGTCGAGCAGTATTTGTACGAACTGGGCAAAGATGCCGGATACGAGTTTATAATCGGCAACGCCTACCGTGGAGGCCAGGGGTTCGAGTCTCACTGGAAGGACGTGAGCACCTTTGCCGACACGTTTGAGTACAGGAAGGTGGTCAAAGGCGTGAAAACCAACCGCAAGAATTGCTCCCTGCGCAGTATGATAGAGGACGAACCGTGGGACTACATCACCTTTCAGCAGGCGAGCCACGACTCCGGCCTACCTGAGACTTACGAGCCTTGCCTCACCTATCTGATAGAATATGTGAAGTGGTACGCCACCAACAAGAACGTGAAACTGGGCTTCCACCAGACTTGGGCATACGCACAGAACTCCACACATCCCGGTTTTGCCCACTACGGGAATGACCAGATGACGATGTACGACAGCATTATCGCTGCGGTGAAGCCCGCCATGAAGAGGCATCCCGAACTGTCGTTCATCATCCCGAGCGGCACTGCCATACAGGATGCACGCACAAGCAGCCTCGGCGATACACTCAACCGTGACGGTTTCCACTTGGATTACAACATCGGAAGGTATACCGCAGCCTGCACATGGTATGAGACCCTGCTCGGCAAGAACGCCATGCGCAACAACTACCGACCCACTTCCGTAACGGCCGAAGATGCCGCCATTGCGCGCAAGGCAGCCCATTACGCAGTGCGGAAACCATACAGGATACACACAATAAAACAATAAGAGATATATGAAAGTGTTGATAGTAGTCGACATGCAGAACGACTTTATCAACGGCAGTCTCGGAACACCCGAGGCTGAAGCCGTTGTAACAAACGTGGAAAAGAAGATCCGGGAGTGGGAAGGGCTTGTTGTGGCAACACGCGACACCCATTCCGCCAACTACCTCGAGACCCAGGAGGGGCGCAATCTGCCTGTAGTGCATTGCGTAGAAGACACTGACGGTTGGCAGATAAATCCGCAGATACAGGCCGCACTCGACGAAAAGGGAGCGCAGACGATAAACAAGCCCACATTCGGAAGCGTGGCTCTCGCCATGATGCTGATGCAGTGCGGAGTGAGCGAGATACAACTTGTGGGTCTGTGTACCGACATCTGCGTGGTGTCAAACGCCCTCCTGCTCAAGGCGAACATGCCGGAAGTGCCAATCAGCGTGGATGCCTCATGCTGCGCGGGCGTCACTCCAGCAAAACACGATGCAGCCATCGAGACAATGAAATCATGCCAGATAAACATACTATGAAACAGATAATCAACCATTTTACAGACAACGACCTCTACACGTTCTCCTGTCAGTACTATGTAATGCAGCAGTATCCGCGCGCAGAGGTGGAGTATACGTTCATTGACCGCAACGAGACACGCTACCCGAAAGGGTTCGCCGACCTGTTGCAGGAACAGGTAGACTATATGCGCAACGTCGTCATCACCGACGAGGAGATAGACTTTATGACAAACAAATGCGTGTGGCTGCCGCTGTGGTACTTCACTTTCCTCAAGGGATACCGCTTCAATCCCGACGAGGTTCACATCTCTCAGGACACCGAGGGACACCTTGAGATAACAATCAGAGGCAAGTGGTTCTCCACCATTATGTGGGAGATGCCGCTGCTGTCGTGCATTTCGGAGATCATGCATGTGCTCAACGGCGACCACGAACACTACGACTTGGAGACCGAAAGGCGGAAAGTGGCTGAGAAGTCTCGCCGCATCTTCTCATCGGGACTGGTGTTCGGCGACATGGGAACACGCCGCCGCTTCTCGTTCGAACACCAGAAGATGGTGCTCGAAACGATGAAGGAAGTGTACGAGTCGCAGTCTTGGCCGGGCATATTCACCGGTTCGAGCAATGTGTGGCTTGCCATGAAACTCGGCCTGAAACCGCTCGGCACGTTGTCACACCAGATAATCTCGTTCGAGGAAATAGTCAGTGGAGTGTTTGAGTGTAACTATATGGTGATGAAGAAGTTCTCCGACGTATACGACGGAAACAACGGAATCTACCTCTATGACTGCTTCGGCGACAAACTCTTTTTCAACAACCTGTCGAAGAGAATGGCAATGATGTACTGCGGATTGCGTGTCGACAGCGGCAAGGAAGAGGAGCAGATAGACAAGATAATAGAGAAATACACGCAGTTGGGCATCAATCCGAGCACCAAGCAAGTGGTGTTCTCCAACGGTCTCGACGTGGAACGCTGCATAGAGATACACAACTACTGTGCAGGCAGGGTGCAGGATTCCTACGGTGTGGGCACAAGCCTGATGTGCGACATCGACAACGTCAGTCCGGCGAACATCGTGATAAAACTCACCAAAGGACGCATTACCGAACTGCGGGAGTGGCACGACTGCGTGAAACTCTCGTGTGACAAGGGCAAAGTACTGGGCAATCCCAAGAAGTGCGAGTATATCCTCGGGCTTATGGAAAACGGATAGTCCCTACTCCACCGGGCGGCTCTGATGCCGCAAAGCGGCGGCTTCCACGGCGCAGCAGACTTATTTCTGCGCCTTGGAAGCCGTCGTTGCGAATTGGTCAAGCCACTTGTCCAAATCGTTGTACCAACTGTCACGGTACTCGAAAGAGGGGTTCGAACACCAACCGTGGTAGCCTCCGGGATAGATGTGGAGTGACGCCTGCACGCCGTGAGCCTTGAGAGCCTCATAATAAATGGTGGCGTTGACAGGCGGAACAAGGTCGTCGGCATCGCTGTGACCGATGATTGTGGGCGGTGTCTGCGCCGTCACACGGTTCTGCATCGAGTAATATTCACTCTGCAACTGGCTTCTGTCCTTGCCGAGAAGGTTGTCGAAACTGCCCTTGTGGGTCTTTCCCTCCTCGCAAGTGATTACTGGATAGTAGAGAATTGCGAAGTCCGGGCGCGGATTGGAGAGGTTTGACGCATACGCTGCAAGGTGTCCTCCTGCGGAAGAACCGGCTATCCCGACCTTCGTGTGGGTATATCCCTCTGCCCCGGAAACCAGCCCTTTCATCATCTTTATGGCCATCTCCACATCCTCAAGCGGCACCTCGGGATGACCGTTGGGCATACGGTATTTCAACACGGCAGCCGTCACGCCGTGCTGCGTGAGCCAGTTCGCCAGACCGTAGCCCTCGTTGTCCATGGCGAGCCACTCGTACGCTCCGCCCGGACACACCACTACGGCGATGCCCTTGTCTTTCTTCTTGTCGGCAGGGTATATCAACAGTTCCGCCGAAGTGGTATTGTACAGACCGTCGCCTCGCTCCGTCATCTTCTCCTCTCCCGGCAATTCGCTGGAGTGAGGGGCTGTGGAGTTGTCCCAAATCTTCACTTTCACTTGTGCGTAAACGCCTGTTGCGACGAGGCAAACGAGGGCAATTGTCATCAGTCTTTTCATCTTGAACTCTCTTTTTAGGTTTTTATCACTGCACAAAATTACAAAAAAGACAGAGCAAAGAAACGGTTTTACATTGAAAATTTGAATGATGGAAAGATTGAAAAGGGTTGCACGGAGAACGGCACTACTTCTATGAAATGCGACAGAGACGAATATTCAGAAGTCAGGGAGGGAACGGAATGTCATGCGCTCGCCAGTGTCGGGATGAACGAAAGAGAGGACTGTGGCGTGCAGACACAGTCTGTCACCGGGTCTTCCGTACAGTCTGTCGCCCTTTATGGGGTTGTCAAGTCCACGGTGATGGGCGCAGTGGACACGCAACTGGTGTGTACGGCCTGTCAGAGGGGTCAGTTCTATGCGGTTGCCGCCCAAGGAGCGATAGCGTGTGACCGCCTCCTTGCCGTTGTCATCGTCCACCTTCTGCCTCGGACGGTCGGCGGTATCGGGACACAGCCTCAACTCTATCACACCCTCACCCGACACTTCACGCTCAAGCAGAGCGGTGTAGGTTTTTTCCGTAACGTGGGTGGCGAACTGCCGTTGCAAGCACTTGTGCACCGCCGCAGTCTTTGCCACGACGAGCAGTCCGCTCGTGTCCATGTCGAGACGGTGCACCATCAGCAGTTCCTGACCGCCGTCTCCGCGTTCACGCAACAACGAACAGACGCTCTTCCTGTCGTCCTTTCCCGGCACGCTCAGCATCCCTGCAGGCTTGTCAACAACTATTACCGACCGGTCTTCATACACTATCTTCAGTTCACCCGGAGCGGTGTCGGTGTCATGAAACAGCGTGTCGTCACCAAGGAGGAACTGCAACACCGGGCGGCACTTGCCGTTGCAGGCAGGATAGAAATCTCCGTGACGGCGCACTTCTCCCTTGGGAGATTGCCCCCACCAGAACATCCCGATTTCCTCGGGGACAAGTCCGTGGGTGTGGGCATAGTTGATGAGTTTCGGTTCACAGCACTCTCCGCTGCCCGAAGGGGGCAGTGACGGCAACCGCGACGGAAACTCCTGAGCGGAGGAATAACGCCGCCAGATTTCCAACAGCGTCTGTCTGTCGCCGTGGCTGTCGGCAAAAACCATTTGCCGAAACAACCACTGTTGCAGAGAATCAGACATACGCTGCCGCTGCAACTTCATCTTTCGTATGTCCGCTTCCCTGCTGTCAAGTTCCGCCTGCGCCTCGTCAATACGCTGTTTCCACTGTTGTCGCTTGCGGTGCAGTTCCGCCTTGAGGAACTGGCTCTCCCCTATCAGTTGCTCCTCAGACACATTTCCCTCGCTGCGGAGCCTGTCACGCTGCGCCTTTGCCTCCTTCACGGTTTCCCGAAAGGCGGTTATGTCGTCATCAGCAGACCGTCTCAGGCTAATCAGACTTTCCCGCAACGCCTGCAGTTCCTGTGACGACAGTTTTTCCGCAATGCTGTCGTTGAGTGCCGTTATCTCCCTCTCGTGCACCTTGAAACATCCGTCGGGAGCGAGATAGTCAAACACAGCCGGCACAAAACCGTGGATGCCGAACTTTCCGCATATCTGTCCCGAATAGGCGGTGAGGACTGTCTGATGCGCAGGATTGCCGCTGTCGTGCGCTATGAGGATGCCGAACATCTTGCCTTTCGCCACCTCCTGTTCAAAGGTCGCATCCTCACGGCACAGACATTCAATCCTTTCCATCAGACGAGTCTGTTCCACAAGCATTCTCTCCGAGGGGCTGTAGTGGAAAGGATTGTTCATGCAAAAATTAACAATTGATAATTGACAATTAATGATTAGAGATAACTGGCAGCATCACTGCCGATGAAATCCTTTATCTCCTCACTGTCGGGATTTGCCGAAACCTTGCCGTCACGCATCAGCAAGATACTGTCGGCGATCTTCAGGGCGAGGTTCACGTCATGCGTAGTCACAAGAACGGTCTTGCCTTCGGAGTGCGCCAAACGGAGCGACAGTTCCATCAACTCCACCTTACTCCGGAAATCAAGAAAGGCGGTAGGCTCGTCCATAAGTATCACAGGGGTCTGCTGGGCGAGAGCCTTGGCTATTACCGCTTTCTGGTACTCGCCGTCACTGAGGCTCGACAGCGTTTTCCGACGCAACGGGGTGATTCCTATCATCTCCATGCAACTGTCCACCACACGGCGGTCATCGGCATTCAGCCTGCCGAAGAAACCAGTATACGGCGAGCGGCCAAGCCCCACCAGATCCTCCACAGTGAGCATCTGACCCTCCGACCTGCCTGTCAGTACCACGCCGACAGTGGTTGCCAACTCCCTCGGCGACAGACTTCCGAGCGGTCTATCACCGTAAATCACACTGCCTGAGATGGGGTTCAGAAATCCTGCAACGGTCTTCAGGAGCGTGCTCTTGCCTGTCCCGTTGTTGCCGAGGAGGCACGTCATCGTGCCCCGAGCCAGACTTAGGGTCATGCCAGAGACTATCGCCTTGCCATCATAGCCTATACTTAGATCATCGAGAACGAGCATCCTTTTTTGCGAAAAGTCACCTTTGACGCCGCATCAGCAATCCAACAACCGGCGGAAAGCGGCGTAGTCATTGGGCATGGAGACGGATTTCTTCGTGCCTTTCATAAATGCCTGCAACTTCTGCGGTATCTCTATGTCGGTATTGAGGATGCCGTCGACCACGGACTTGAACTTCGCCGGATGTGCCGTTTCGAGGAACACGCCTGTCTCACCGGGCTTCAGTCCGTCCTTCAAAGCCTGGTATCCGCACGCACCATGGGGGTCGCACACATACCCGTTGTCGGCATAGCAACTGCGCATGGCGTCGGCTATCTGGTCGTCGGAGTATGTCGCACCGCTTATGTCGGCGGCAATGGCATCATGTGACTTGCCGTAAAGGTCGTAGATTCGGGCGAAATTGGACGGATCGCCCACATCCATGGCGTTGGCAATGGTCTGCACCGACGGTTTCGGTTCGTAGTTGCCGGTCTGCAGATACTTATAAAATATGTCGTTGGAATTGTTGGCTGCTATGAAACGGTATATCGGCAAGCCCATGCGTTTGCCGAACAGTGCCGAACAGATGTTGCCGAAATTGCCCGACGGAACGCACATCACGAGTTTGTCGGCAAGTCCTTTCTTCTTCATTTGGGCGTAGGCATAGAAGTAATAAAAGGACTGCGGCAAGAACCGGGCGACATTTATGGAGTTGGCGGAAGTGAGTTTCATCTTCGCGTTAAGTTCCTTGTCCATGAACGCATTCTTCACCAACGCCTGGCAATCGTCAAACACTCCGTCCACCTCAACGGCGGTAATGTTCTGTCCCAGGGTCGTAAACTGGCACTCCTGAATGGGGCTTACCTTGCCTTTCGGATAGAGTACATACACCTTAATGCCCTCAACGCCGAGAAATCCGTTGGCTACCGCCGACCCGGTATCACCCGACGTGGCAACGAGGACATTCACTTCGCCGCTGCCCGAACGGAGGAAATGCCGCAGCATACGCGCCATGAAGCGCGCCCCGACATCCTTGAAAGCCAGCGTAGGACCGTGGAACAGTTCCAGGGAATAAATGTCGTCGCACACCTTCACCGCCGGAACGTCGAACGAAAGGGTGTCGCACACTATCCTGCGAAGGTCTTCTTCCGGTACGTCCTCACCGAAGAAGGCTTGCGCCACGGTGCAGGCAATGTCGTGAAAACTCATGTCCTGGATATTGGAAAAGAACTCTTCAGGAAGCGGTTTGATATGTTCGGGCATATAAAGACCGCGGTCTTCGGCAAGACCTTTTACCACCGCCTTCTCCAGAGAGGCAAGCGGCGCTGTGCCGTTGGTGCTGTAGTATTTCATCATTTCAAAAATTCTGGTAGGAAATCGAGACCGTCCATCACTCCGTAAGAGCCGCTCTTGCAACTGTCCTCATCAAAAGTGTCAACGCTGTCAGGCTCTGTGCCGGGCTTGTAGATGACAAACGGCACCGGTTCGGCGGTGTGTGTGCGGTGCGCACACGGTGTGGGGTGATCGGGAAGAAACGCTATCGCCACCGGTTCGGCGGAGTTTTCCAACGCCTGCATGACCGGTCCCACGACCTTGGAGTCTATGTCTTCTATCGTGCGGAGTTTCAGTTGGATGTCCCCCTCATGCCCTGCCTCGTCGGGAGCCTCTATGTGAAGATAAACAAAATCATCTGTCTTGAGTGCCTCGACGGCTGCTTCCGCCTTGCCTGAGTAGTTGGTGTTGTACAAGCCTGTAGCCCCCTCAACATCTATTATGCGCAGTCCTGCATAGCGGCCTATGCCCCTTATCAGGTCGACAGCGGTGATCACGCTGCCTTTTTTGATTGCAGGATATGTTTCGGAGAGGGGTGTCATGTCGGGACGATAGCCCGGACTCCACGGCCAGATGCTGTTTGCCATATCCCTGCCCTCCGCCGCACGCTTTATGTTTACAGGGTGCTGCGGCAGCAGTTCCTGCGATTTCAGTATCAGTTCGTTGAGTTTTTCCGCTGTAGCAGCAGCCTCCGGCACGTCCGCTTTCACCAATAACGGACGCCAAGGCTGTAGCGGCACGTCATGGGGAGGCGTTGTTGTGATGCGTGCGTCGCCGCCGTTGAAAATGAGTACATGACGGTACTGCACCCCGGTATGGAAGTGTATGCTTTCAGTAGAGAGATGTTCGTTCAGGTATTTTATGAGTTCGTCCGCCTCCTCAGTGGTGATGTGACCCGATGAGTGGTTCTTGAGGATGTCGCCGTCAAGGCACACGAGGTTGCAGCGCATGGCCATATCGCCCGGTTTCATCTCATATCCTATGCTGGCAGCCTCAAGTACTCCGCGTCCCTGATACACCTTCTTCTGGTCGAAACCGAGTATTGTGGAGTTGGCAACCTCGCTCCCAGGGTGGAAGCCTTCGGGCACTGTCTTGAGCATACCGCACCTTCCCAATGCCGCCAAACGGTCGATGTGCGGTGTATGGGCATACTGATAGAGGGTCTTGTTGTCCAAAGATGGGCAGTGCCAGTCGGCACTTCCGTCGGCAAGAATTATCAAATGCTTCATCGTGGTCTCTCCAAAAGAACGGTGCGAACGACCGTAAAAATCCATATTTCAGCACTGATTTGTCAGCAAATCATGTACTTTTGTTACAAAATTAGGTATTTATTTGCAAACGGACAACTCTTTCGCAACTCAACTTTCAAATGTTGCCGAAAAACGCTAACTTTGTACCAAGAACCAAACTAAAAACTACAAGCAATGAAAAAAATGCTCTTTTCCGCCGTCGTGGCGGCGGTCTGCATTCCGGTTTGCGCACAAACCGCAGACCTGTTCAAACCCTACAAGCAGACGGAACTGCGTCTGCCGAGTGTACCGTTGGTACTTAGCGACCCGTATTTCTCCATTTGGAGCCCCTATGACGAACTGACCGAGGGCAACACAAAGCACTGGACCAACGACGACAAACCGCTCGAAGGTCTCGTGAGAGTGGACGGAAAGGTGTACCGTTGGATGGGTTCTTCGCAGCGGGAAGTCATGGAAACGGTGGTGCCAATGGCGGAAGAGACCGCCTGGGAGGCACAATACACGCGCGAAAAACCTGCTGACGGCTGGCAGAACCCCAACTTCGACGACACAAGTTGGAAGACTGGATACGGTGCATTCGGCACTGACAACAACCAGAACATACGCACGGCGTGGGGAGAAGAACACTCCGACATCTGGGTACGCCGCGCCGTGACGCTGACAAAGGCACAGACCGAGGGCGACCTTTATGTCGTCTACTCCCACGATGACGCCTGCGAGGTCTACATAAACGGCAAGCAGGTGGGCACCGGCATCATGGAACTGGTCGAGGGAAAGAAAGTCCGCCTCAACGGCGACAAGGCATCTCTCCTGAAAGAAGGCAAGAACGTGATTGCCATACACTGCTACAACAAGACCGGAGGAGCGCTCGTTGACTGCGGCATTTACCGCAACCTGCAGAAATCAGACAGCCAGATTATGACGGCAAAGCAGAAGTCTGTCAACGTACTTGCCACCAACACATACTACACATTTGCGGCAGGACCGGTGGAACTCGACGTGGTGTTCACCGCACCAATGGTGATGAAGGACTACGACTTGATGTCTTCTCCTATAAATTACATATCCTATCAGGTGCGCTCCACCGACAAAAAGGAGCACTCGGTGCAGTTCTACCTGTCGGCGACACCGCAGATTGCGGTCAACAAACCGGCTCAGCCCACAGTGTCGACAGTGGCTGTCGGCAACGGCAAGAACTACCTCAAGACCGGCACGATAGAGCAACCTATACTGGCCAAGACGGGCGACGGCATCTGCATAGACTGGGGCTACCTCTATGTATCGGGCGCAAACGGCAAACTGTCACTCGCCGATGACCAGGTGATAAAGGACAAGTTCGTGGAGGAAGGCTCACTTCCGACAGGCGAACAGAAAGTCATCTGCCGCAAGAAGAACCTGATGCCTACACTCGCTTATGTGCATGACTTCGGCACGACAAGCCAGGCGGCAAGTTTCGCCATGCTCGGCTACGACGAGATACAGGACATAGAGTACTTCTACAAACGTTATAAAGGCTACTGGGCACACAACGGCGAGGTGTCGATTTTCGACATGTTCGACCGTCTGGAGCGCGATTACACCTCCATAATGAACCGCTGCCGCGAACAGGACAAGACCATCTACGACGACGCTCTGGAGGCAGGCAACAAACACTATGCCGAGATACTGTCGGCTTCCTACCGCCATGTGAACGCCGCGCACAAACTTTTCTGCGACGATCAGGGCAACATCCTCTTCTTCTCCAAGGAGAACAACTCAAACGGATGCGTCAATACCGTGGACTTGACATACCCCGAAGCACCTCTTTACCTGTGCTATGACCCGACACTGCAGAAAGGAATGATGACCTCGATACTCGACTATTCTCTGTCGGGACGGTGGACAAAGCCGTTCGCAGCCCACGACTTGGGACAGTATCCGAAAGCCAACTACCAGGTGTATGGTGGCGATATGCCGCTCGAAGAGGCAGGAAACATGGTGATATTGGCCGCCCAACTGTGCAAACTTGACGGCAACACGAAATACGTGGACAAGTATTGGGACATCCTGACAACGTGGTCTACCTATCTGGCAGAGAACGGACAGTACCCCGAAAACCAGCTTTGCACCGACGACTTCGCCGGTCACTGGGCAGGCAACTGCAACCTCACGCTCAAGGCAATCATGGGTGTGGCAGGCTATGCGGAGATGGCAAAGATGAAAGGACTTACCGACGTGTACAACAAGTTCAATGCACGCGCAAAGGAGATGGCTGCCGTATGGGAAAAGGAAACGAAGGTGAAAGACCACTATATGCTGGCCTACAATGCCGGAGCAGACACTTGGTCGCAGAAGTACAACATGGTGTGGGACAAACTGTGGGGCACAGGCATCATCCCCAACAACGCCATGAAGACCGAGATAAGTTACTATCTGAAGAAGCAGAACAAGTATGGACTGCCGCTTGACTGCCGCAAGGACTACACCAAAACAGACTGGATAATGTGGACAGCCACCATGGCAGACAGCAAGAAAGACTTCCTCAAGTTCGTGGAACCTGTCTACAAATACATCAACGAGACCAAGTCGCGCGTGCCTATCTCCGACTGGAGCGACACCAAGACCGCCGACAGAGTGGGCTTCAAGGCACGTTCCGTCATCGGAGGATACTGGATGAGGGTTCTCGCAAACAAACTCGGAAAATAACAGTACCGCCCACAGTCACAACCGATTGAGGGCTTGCGCCACACCACCGGCAGGCATCTGACACAAGAGCAGAGCCTGCCGGTTTTCCGTATTCGACCGTTTTGTCTCTCACAAGCACCCCTTTGGCGGTGCGAGAGAGGCGTTTACGCCCCGAAAGAGCACACTTTGCATTTTGTTAAAAAGCATCCCATAATCAATAAAATAACTAATAAAACAGCGAAAACAGACGAAAATCAAAGAAAACTGACTACCTTTGCGAACTAATTGTGCCAAAATTGCAAATAACAAGAAGATGAGAAAACACTTGCTGGCAGCGGCTTCGTTCGTATTGGCAATCACGACTTTGTCGTCATGTCTGGGCGAAGGCGAGAGCTATACATACTACAACGACGCGGCGATAACGGGCTTTTCGCTCGGCACACTGAACCGTTACTTCCACAAAACGAAGTCTGACGGTACGGACAGCGTGTACAAAAGGACGCTCAACTGCTCCAGTTACACGTTCTATATCGACCACAACAACGGCGAGATATGGAATCCCGACTCACTCCCGATAGAGATTGACGCATCGAAAGTAATATGCACCATCACGACGAAAAACTCCGGTTCGGTGGCTCTGAAGAGCCTCACGAGCGACTCGTTGTCGTGGTACAGCAGCAGCGACTCCATTGACTTCTCGCAGCCACGCGAGTTCCAGGTGTACAGCAATGACGGCACAGGACTGCGGAAATACAACATCCATGTGAACGTGCACCAGGAAAAGGGCGACACATGCATCTGGACACGTCTGCTGAGTTCCAACAGCCAGATAGCCGCACTCACCGAAATGAAAGCCCTGTCTGACGGCAAGAATATCTACCTTTTCGGCAAAGAGGGAACGGAACTCCGCCTTCTCACCACGTCCGTAACCGACGGCAGGGTGTGGACAAAGGCTGATTTCTCCATCTCACTGACGGCAGACGCACTGAAGAGTGTGCTCATGAAGGGCGGAAAAATCTACACCATAGACGGCGGAAAGGTGCTTGTCTCCGACAACGGAGCAGACTGGACGACGGTGGCAACTACCGACATGAAGCAACTCGTGGCGGCTTCCACTGCGCATCTCTATGCTCTCTCCGCCGACAACAGGCTGATGTCGTCAGCCGACAACGGCGCAACTTGGACAGAGGAAGCGCTCGATGACGACGACGCCCTGCTGCCCACACAGGACATAGCCTATACTTGCCGTGCGCTGAAGACCAACTACGAGACCGACAAAGTGGTTATTATCGGCAACAGAAGTGCCGACCTGTATCCCAACGACACCACTGCCGTGGTATGGAGCAAGGTGGACGAGTACAGCGATGGGGCGCGCAAGAACGCATGGAACTATGTCGAGTTCTCGGAAGACAACAAGAGCAAGGCTCCGAGAGCGATCAACTGGCAGACCGTCAACTATGACGGCAACAACATAAAGGCGATAGCCGGCAACAGCATAAAAGGCTCCGCTAAAGCCCTGTCGCAGGTTTACCACAGCGGCGACGACGGCATCACATGGCTCAACGACAGTATCATGTCGCTCCCGGAAGACCTTTCTTCGAGCAAAACGGCGTTTGCCATGGTGGCAGACGGAGTGAACTCGGTGGTCGTAATCTGCGGCGGCACAGGCCAGGTGTGGAAAGGGCGCATCAACAGAGTAGCCTGGAGAGAGGAGCAGAAATATTTCAAAGAGTAAAGGAAAGAGGTGAAGATAATCCCGCGACTTGCCTTGACGCTTGTCTGCATGATGACAATGGCAACGCCGTCTCATGCGCAGAGCGAACCCGAATACCTTATGGAGGCGGGTGCAGGAGTGGGAATGATGTCTTACGAAGGTGACTTCAACGGCAGCATACTGAAGTGCATGCAGCCGACAGCGTCGCTTCTGCTGCGCAGGATGCTCAATCCGAGACAGGGATTCCGTTTCGCTTTGGGCTATGGGAAGTTGAAAGGTTCGTCGGAAGACAGCAATACGGTCTATCCGGACTACTCAACTCCGGGATATGAGCACGGCGATACATACCGCTTTGACAACTCTTTGGTGGACTTCAACGTCACCTACGAGTATAATTTCTGGCCCTACGGCACAGGCAAGGAATACCGCGGAGCGAAGAAACTCACGCCTTTCATATTCCTCGGACTGGGAACGACCTATGTCAACGGAGGCGGCAACAGTGTCATGACGATGAATGTGCCCATGGGACTGGGCGTGAAATACAAGATTGCACAGCGGCTCAACCTCAACGTGGACTGGACAATGCACTTCTCGATGAGTGACAAACTCGACGGAATAAAAGACCCTTACCACGTGGAGACAAGCGGCCTGTTCAAGAACTCCGACTGCTACTCCACACTGAAAGTGAGCCTCACATACAGTTTCAAGGAAAAATGCAAGGTCTGTCACAACGAGGACGAGTGACCGAAAGACAACTATCTAATGGACAATACCGCAGAACTGGACATACGGCGCATACCTGAGCACATTGCCATCATCATGGACGGCAACGGCAGATGGGCTACACAGCGCGGCAAGGAACGCAGTTACGGTCATCAGGCCGGAGTGGAGACGGTGCGCCGGATAACCTCGGAGTGTACGCGGCTCGGAGTGAAATACCTCACGCTGTACACTTTCTCGACAGAGAACTGGAACCGCCCTGCCGACGAGATTGCCGCTCTCATGGGACTGGTGCTGTCGTCTCTCGAGGACGAAATCTTCATGAAGAACAACGTGCGCTTCCGTGTCATCGGTGACATGAGACGTCTGCCTGCTGAGGTAGTGAAGAAACTCGAGGAGACAATGGCACATACGGCAAAGAACGATGCCATGACCATGGTGGTGGCACTTAGTTATTCGTCGCGCTGGGAGATAACAGAGGCGGCGAGGAAGATAGCCGCCGAAGTGAAAGAAGGAAAACTTGCGGAGAGCGGAATAACGGAAGACACCGTGAGCGAGCACCTCGCCACCAACTTCATGCCCGACCCAGAACTGCTCATAAGAACGGGAGGCGAACTGCGGATCAGCAACTACCTGCTTTGGCAGATAGCCTACTCGGAACTGTATTTCTGCGACACCTACTGGCCGGACTTCACGGAAGAGAATCTCAGAGAGGCAATCCGCAGTTACCAACAACGGCAACGGCGGTTCGGAAAGACCGAAGAACAGGCTGAAAAAGACATAACGTGCCAATAAACAACAGACAAGAATCACCGGAAAACAGACCGGGAACAGAGAGAAAACAGATGATGAACCAATTGCAGCGAACAGTGACGGCAGTGGCATTATGCCTTGTTGCAGGTGTGCAACTGTCGGCACAAGACAAGATAACAAACCCGGAGATCAACTATGCAGGCAATCCCCGCGTGTGCAGAATAGCCAACATAGAGGTCACGGGAATGGAAAACTACGAGGCAAACCTGCTCACCGGTATATCAAACCTGTCGGTCGGACAGGAGATTTCCATACCTGGCACTGAGATAACTGACGCCGTGAAGAGGTTCTGGAAGCACGGTCTGTTCTCCGACGTTACGATTTCCATAGACTCGATAATAGGCCGTGACGCTTATCTGCACATCAATCTGGCTCCTCTGCCGCGTGTTTCGCAAATCAATTACTACGGTCTCAAGAAATCGGAACGTGAGGATATGCAGGAGAAACTCGGTATGATGAAAGACTACCAGATTACTCCTTCCATGATAGACAGGGCGAAGATTCTCGCAAAAAAATACTTTGACGACAAGGGATTCAACGACGCTGACATCAGCATAGTGCAGCATGACGACGTGTCGAAGAAGAATTACGTCATCCTCGATGTCACAGTCGACAAGAAACAGAAGAAGCGCATAAAGAGCATTATCATTGATGGCAACAGCAAACTGAGCGACTCCAAGATAAAGGGAGGTCTGTTCAAGAAGGGCGCATTCTCCAAAACCCACGAGGCAAACAAACTCGGAAACTTCTTCAAGTCGAAGAAATACACGCCCGAAAGGTGGAAGACCGACAAGAAAAACCTCATCGACAAGTACTACGAATACGGCTACCGCGACGCCCACATCGTCGAGGACAGCGTGTGGAACAACGACGACAAGCACGTCAACATATATATCAAGGTGGATGAAGGCCAGCAGTATTTCCTCCGCAACATATCGTGGGTGGGCAATACTGTGTACCCCACGGAACGTCTGAGCCAGGTTCTCGGCATGAACAAGGGCGATGTCTACAACCAGAAACTCATGAACAAGCGTCTCACAGAAGATGAGGACGCTGTTGGAAACGCCTACTGGAACAACGGTTATCTGTTCTATTCCCTTGACCCGGTGGACGTCAATATCGACGGAGACTCCATTGACGTGGAGATGAGAATCACCGAAGGTCCGCAGGCAAGGATAAACCGTGTGAGGATAAACGGTAACGACAGGCTCTACGAAAACGTAGTACGCCGCGAGTTGCGCACCAAGCCCGGCGACCTGTTCTCAAAGGAATCGCTCCAGCGTTCCCAGCGAGAACTGGCGTCAATGGGACACTTCGACCCTGAAGCGATAAAGCCGGATGTGAAGCCGGACGGCGAAAACGGAACGGTAGACATAAACTGGGACCTGACACAGAAGTCGAATGACCAGGTTGAGTTCTCCCTTGGATGGGGTCAGACGGGTGTTATCGGTCGCATAGGACTAAAACTCAACAACTTCTCCATGGCGAACCTGTTCCGCAAAAACGCCGAACACCGCGGTATAATGCCTATCGGCGACGGAGAAACGATGTCTATCTCGGCACAGACAAACGGCTCTTACTACCAGTCGTATAACGTGGGTTACTCCACAGCATGGTTCGGTGGCAAGCGCCCGATACAGTTCTCCACCTCTGTATTTTACTCGAAACAGACCGATGTATCCAGTTCTTATTACAACAATGGATACATGAGCAACTACTACAACTACCTCTACGGATACGGCAGTTCCTACTATAACAACTACGAGAACTACTACGATCCGGACAAGTATGTGCAACTTTTCGGAGCGTCCATCGGGTGGGGCAAACGTCTGCGTTGGCCGGATGACTATTTCGTTCTCTCCGCTCAACTGGCGTATACACGCTATATGCTGAAGAACTGGAGTCACTTCCTGATGACAACAGGTAACGCAAACAACATCAATTTGAGCCTGTCTCTGAGCCGTACTTCCACCGACAACCAACTCTTCCCACGCCGAGGCAGCGAGTTCGCGGCATCCGTTTCGCTCACTCCGCCATGGTCTCTCTGGGACGGAAAGGACTACAAAAATCTCGCCAACAACAGCAAGTCGGCGACCTACAACAAGGAACAGCAGGAGAAATACAGGTGGATAGAGTACCACAAGTGGAAGTTCAAGGCACGCACATTCACCGCCCTCACGTCGGCACAGAAATGCTTCGTGCTCATGACAAGGGTGGAAATGGGTATCCTCGGCAGTTACAACAAGTACAAGAAATCACCGTTCGAGACATTCTATGTCGGCGGTGACGGAATGTCAGGATACACCACCACTTATGCGGAAGAGACAATCGGACTGCGCGGCTACGACAACGGCTCACTCACACCCTCCGGTTATGAGGGCTACGCATACGACCGCCTGACCCTCGAACTGCGCTATCCGTTCCTCCTCGGCAACACCACCATCTACGGACTTGGCTTCCTTGAGGGCGGTAATGCGTGGACTTCCGTAAGCGACTTCAACCCCTTCGACATGAAGCGTTCCGCCGGTATAGGTGTCAGAATATTCCTTCCAATGGTCGGCCTGATGGGTATCGACTGGGCATACGGCTTCGACAAGGTGTTCGGGAAAAAGGGCGGCAGCAACTTCCACTTCGTCCTCGGACAAGAGTTCTAACGATAACATGATTATCAATGATATGTCTATGAAAAAGTTTATTGTCATTTGCGCAATGGCACTGACTGCCATCGGCGCATCAGCACAGAAGTTCGCGCTCCTCGACATGGAGTACATCCTCAAGAACGTACCTGCCTATGAGCGCGCCAACGAGCAGTTGAACCAAGTCAGCAAGAAGTGGCAGGCAGAGATAGAGGCTCTCAACACCGAGGCAGGAACGATGTACAAGAACTACCAGAACGAGGTGGTCTTCCTGTCGGAGGAGCAGAAGAAAGAGAAGCAGGAGGCCATCATGCAGAAGGAGAAGGAGGCAAGCGAACTCAAACGCAAGTACTTCGGTCCCGAGGGAGAACTGTTCAAGAAGCGCGAAGCACTCATCACGCCTATACAGGAGGAGATATACAACACGGTGAAAGAGATTTCCGAGATGCGCGGCTACAGCCTTGTCATCGACCGTGCGTCTGACTCCGGCATCATCTACGGTTCGCCCAAAGTCGACATAAGCAATGAAGTGCTCGAGAAACTCGGCTATTCCGCAGAGTAACATCCTCTCTTCAAAAGAACGAAAAGCAAGAATAACAACAATTAAAAACATCAATAGAAAAATGAAGAAGTTTATTGCAATGGTGCTTATCTGCGCACCTATGACAATGTTTGCACAGCAGAAGTTCGGTCATATCAACGCCCAGGAAGTGCTGACGAGTATGCCTGAGTACAGCATTGCCAACGGCGAGATCGAGGCAAAGGCAAAAGAGTTCCAGAACCAGATGCAGGAAATGCAGACCGAATTCCAGCGTAAGGCGGAGGAATACGACAAAGCAAAGGCTACAATGCCGGCAACCAAGCAGCAGGAAACAGAGACTGAACTGCAGAATCTCTACACAAAACTCCAGCAGGCAAGCCAGGATTACCAGCAGCAACTGGAGAAACTGCGTCAGGAAAAGCAGCAGCCTCTCTACACCAAACTCATGAATGCCATCTCCACAGTCGGCAAGACCGGCGGCTATGTGTACATCATGGACATCAACACCGCCCTCTATACCAACGATGCTATCAGCGAGGACGTGACAGCAAAGGTGAAAGCCGAACTGAAGAAATAACATTTTCCGGTGAGGGTGACGCGATGCGGCTGTGCTGAAGCCGTCGTCCGCCACCCTCACTTGTAACCACCCGTAAAAACCGTTCTTATGAAAAGGATTCTCTCAATACTGGTGGTCATCATGGCCACCCTTACGGCCGCAGCGCAGGAAACGGTTGATTTCCGCTATGGCTGCATCGATTACGACAGGGTACTCAAGGCAATGCCCGAGTATGCGAAGGCGGAAGCCGACCTCGAAGCCCTGAAACAGAAGTATGACATCGAGACAAAGGCATCGGAAGACGAGTTCAACGCCAAGTACGAAACATTCCTCAGCGAGTACGCCAACTACGCTCCCTCAATCCTGAAGAAGCGTCAGGCCGAACTGGAAGAGATGATGAAGCGCAACGAGGACTTCCGTGCAGAGTCGGTAAGACTGCTCAAACAGTCGTGGGAAGAACTGCTCCAACCTGCAAAGGACAAACTCAACGCCACGATAAAGAGCATTTCCGCACAGTATTCACTCGCCTTTGTGCTCAACACGAGTTCCGATGCAGTGCCCTATCTCAATGTAGATATGGCATATAACATCACCACTGCCGTGGAGGAAGCACTGAAACAGTAAGGACACAACACACATCACACTGACCATGTTCTCCCCTAACCCAGGACCGATAGGTATCTTTGACTCCGGCTACGGCGGACTGACGATTCTCCACGAGATACGCCAGACACTGCCGCAGTACGACTATCTGTATCTGGGAGACAACGCCCGGGCACCCTACGGCAACCGTTCTTTCGAGGTTGTCTACCAGTTTACGCGTCAGGCAGTACTGAAACTGTTTGAACGGGGCTGCCATCTCGTCATTCTCGGGTGCAACACCGCCTCGGCGAAAGCACTGCGTTCCATTCAGGAGAGGGTACTTCCCGAGCTCTGTCCCGACCGCCGTGTGCTCGGCATAATACGCCCCACGGCAGAGAACATCGGTCAACTCACCAAGACAAGACACATCGGCATCCTCGCCACAGAAGGCACTGTGCGCAGCAAGAGTTACAGTCTGGAGATAGCGAAACTGTTTCCCGACGTGAAGGTTTCGGGGCAGGCGTGTCCCCTGTGGGCGGCTATCGTAGAAGCGAACGAGGCAGACTCGCCCGGCGCCGACTACTTTGTGAAAAAGCGCATAGATCAGTTGCTTTGCAAAGACCCGGAGATAGACACCATCGTCTTGGGCTGTACCCACTACCCGTTGCTCATGAACAGCGTCGTGAGGAATACTCCTCCGGGCGTCAGGGTCGTGGCGCAGGGGCTCTATGTGGCGCGCTCCCTGAGCGACTATCTTGTGCGTCACCCAGAGATAAAGGGCAAATGCACCACGCGCGGCACCTGCCATTACCTCACTACAGAGAGCGAAGATCGGTTCAGGGAGTGCGCAAGCATCTTCCTCCACGAGGATGTCAGCGTGGAACACATCACCTTAGGGTGACACCCCAACACCGTAATGCCGCCCTACAGCGGCACTTTTCATATCACAACACAAACCGCAAACCTATAGAAAACTCATGAACCTGAAGAAAACAATCCTTTCCCTTTCGCTGTGCCTCAGCATCTCCTGCGCAAGCGCACAGCAGCAGTTTGAGGTCGACCTGTGGGCAGGCAATCCGATAGAGGAGAGTTCCGACCCTGCCGACACAGCCAAGATATACGCTTTTCTACCCCCCGCCGCCAAGGCTACAGGACGTGCCGTCATCATCTGTCCGGGCGGTTCCTACTCCCACTTGGCTCTCAACCACGAGGGAAAAGACTGGACTCCGTTCTTCAACAGAATGGGAACGGCGGTCTTCGTGCTCAAATACAGGATGCCACACGGCAACAGAAAAGTGCCCGTAAGCGATGTCGAGCAGGCAATGAGAATGGTTCGGGTGAACGCCAAGAAGTGGAATGTCAACGCCAATGACGTCGGTATAATGGGATTCTCGGCAGGCGGTCACCTGGCATCCACGCTCGCCACCCACGCAAAAGAGGATGTCATGCCCAACTTCCAGATACTTTTCTACCCGGTAATCACCATGGACCCGGCGTTCACACACAAGAAATCGCACGACAATTTCCTCGGTGAGCGTCCACGGAAGAAAGAGCAGTTGGAATACAGCAACGACGTTCAGGTGTCGAGAGTCAGCCCCCGTGCGCTGATAATTCTGTCTGATGACGACAACGTGGTAGTTCCGGCTAACGGCGTGAACTACTACACCCAACTCTACAAGCACGACGTTCCTGCATCCATCATGGTCTATCCGTCGGGCGGACACGGCTGGGGCATGAAACCGACATTCCCATTCCACACCGAGATGCTGATGAATGTGAGAGCCTGGCTCGACAGCTTTTAGGACGTGGAAATATGGGAAAATTGAAAGATGGAAAGATTTTATAGATAGAGAAAAGGAGGGATTGCGGTTTGCAATCCCTCCTTTTAATTTCCATATTTCAACGTTCAATCTTTCAATATTTCCATTCTTCCATTTCCCCTCAGACTTTCAACAGTCCAATATTTCCATCTTTCAATATCAAAGCAATGCTTTGATTTCTGCGTCCAAGTCCTTGATTTGTGCGTCACGCTTGTAGGGAGTGGCATCCTTGTTGATAAGGAAGAACGTCGGCAGAGCCTGCACATTGTAGCGTACGACATACTGGCTTGCAGCGCCGTCAGGGTCGTTCACCGATATCCAGGGCAGGGCTGCGGTCTGAGTCTTCCAGAAATGTTCGTTCTCGTCGAGCGACACCTGGTAGATTTCCAGACCCTGTGCGTGATACTTGTTGTACATTTCACGCATCTGCATGATGCGTTCCGTATTGCCCTTTGAGGCGAACGAGCAGAAGTCGAGTATGACAACCTTGCCCTTGAGATCCGACAGACGGCGCACATTTCCCTTGTTGTCGCACAGCGAGATGTCCACTATACCCGACAGGTTCACCTTGTCCGCCTCGATGACAGTCTCGTTGCGGGCTTTCAGAAGACGTGCGTCCTTCATGCCCTCAATGGCGATGTTGTGCAGGTTTTCGCCACGTTCCGCACCCGGATGGAACGAGTCCCAACTGGTTGCAACGGCTGCATAGGCTTTCACGTCCTCCACATTCTCGCGCGGATTGAATATCAGGCGGTAGGCGTTTCCTGTCACTACGGTCTGGAAGAGCGCAAAATAGGCATACGACTTGTTGGGCTCTTTATATATGTATTCCGACTTCACGAAAGTCTTGAACTGCTCTATCGTCGTCTCAATGCTGTCCTCCACCGTGCTCACCTTCAACTGCGGGTCGCGTATGATGTCGTTTATCCGTGCCTGCAGGTTGAGTTGGTGCAGTGCAAGTTCCTGTATCTTGCTACAGTTGTCCGACCCCTTCACCTCATATTTGTACGCCATCGACGGATAGTCTGCCTTCACGTTGACCGTCTCGGTGGAGTCTATCGAGAGGTTTATTATCTGTCCGGCAATCCTCAGACGGTAGAATTCCGGTGCCGTGTAGGCATCTTCCGCAAAACGGAACTCGCCGTTTTCCGCCAGTTGCACCGAATCCACGGTCGTCACACCGTCAAGTCCCACGTTCTCCAAGAAGAGCACCGAGTCCTTGGCACTGGTGATATTGCCCTCGATGACAAACTTTTCCTTGTTGTCACACGACATTATTGTAAGGGCGGCAGCAACCGCAGCTGCCACCGGCAATGCGTTAATCTTCATCTTGTTTCCTTTCTTCATATTGCTGCAAAGGTAGCAAAATAAAACGACATCGCCCTTTTTACACTGCGAAAACTGCCTTTTGGCGGTGTGAAAGCGGTACTTTCACACCGCAGACGTTTTCCTATGGCATCTTTACTTGACTTTCAGGAACATCACGCCATGCGTAGGGATGAAGTAGGAAGTATCGGTTATGTCCTTCTGTCGCCACAGGTCACGCAGCACACTGCCTGTAAGACCGAGGCGTTCCATATACTTGCGGAAATTGACAGTGGTGTCTGTGTCGTTCAGGTTGAATATTCCCACTGCGTAAGTGCCGTCCGACAACGGCCGCTTCCATATCTGTATGCCACCCTCATCGACCTCGCACTTCGCCTGTTTTCCGAGAACATCCTGGTTGACAGCGTTCACCTCGTTGTTGCAGAGCAGGTTTATGGTAAAGTCATCCAACTGTGCGAGGTCGCAGCCTATAAGCATATTGGAGGCGAGAAGACACCATAACGAAATGTGGCTGTACTGTTCGTCGGGCGTGAGACGTGAGTCGCGGAGGTTGGCACTCCACCCCACCTTGCCCACGATCAGCATGTCCGGGTCGTTCCAGTGTCCGGGTCCCGCATACGGATGCAGTTCTCTCTGGCGCACGAAACCTATGTCGTAGAGGCTGCCCCAAGTGTCGGTGATGTCGCCGGTGGTGCGCCACGAGTTGGCGTCTACGGCGTGTCCCCACTTCCACACGTCCTGCATACCGTACTGGCAGAGCGAGTAGAAAATGTCACGGGGCTGCATACGCAGGCAGCGTTCCATGAGCAGATAGGGGCGGACATAGGAAGCCACAGTGTTGTTGTCGGGTTCCGTCTCATGCTTCCGACCGTATCCGCACCAGTCATACTTCAGATAGTCGATGCCCCAGGAGTTGTATGTGTCGGCATCCTGCTGCTCATGGTCGATGCTGCCGAGGTAGTTGCCGCAGGTCCTGTCGCCCGGCGAAGAGTAGATACCGAACTTCAGGCCGTTTCCGTGCAGCCAGTCACCGAGCCCTTTCATGTCGGGAAACTTGTCGTTGACGGCTATCGTGCCGTCGGGATTGCGCTCTTCAGCCTCCCATGCGTCGTCCACATTGATGTAGGAATAGCCGTAGTCGGCAAGTCCTTTCTCTATAAGCGCACGCGCGGAGGACATCACTTTCTCCTGAGAAACGGACAGTCCCCAGCAGTTCCACGAGTTCCAACCCATGGGAGGAGTGAGCGCTATGGTGTTGCCCACCTTTATCGTGAGCACCGACTCGGCCTTTCCGGCGGAGTTCTCTGCGGTGACTTTCAGTTCGTAATCGCCGCGGCGGTCGAGTTTTCCGAGTATTACTCCGGTCTCAGAGTCAAGCGTCAGTCCCTCAGGAAGGTTGCTGACGGTGAACTTCATCGGTCTTACGCCACTGACAGGCAGGCGGTAGATGACAGGCGAACCGGGGCGCACGCCGTAAACTCCCGCCATATTGAAACGTGGAGAAGCCGGTGCGGCAGGAGTCAAAATGTATTTCGGGGTATATGACAGCGATTTCGTGCGCCCGAGTTTCGTGTCCTTGTAGGTGACCGTCACGCGGCAATAGTCCTTCGGAAACGGCAGTGTCACCGTCGTTGACTTGTTGGCGGAGAGGGACACCGTCTTCTTCGCACTGTAGAGAACGGCCGATGTCTGCGGGTTCTTCACCTCGACCGTGAGTTCGCCTTGCTGCTTCACGTTAAAACTGTTGGCAACTTTCACGTCGAGTTTCTTGCCATCCTTCGCCGTTCGGTCGCCCACCGAGAGGGTCACGCCGTCAAGTCTTGAGGGCACATGCAGTCCCACTGCCGCCATGCCTGCCTGACTTGTGCTGGCGAACATACCGCCATCGCCGCCCTCATTCCACATCCTCACGGCTATGACATTGTCGCCTCCGAGGTTCAGGTCTGCGGCATTGGCGGTGTACTTTCGTTCCGCCCCCCAGTCAGAAGAGTAGCCTTTGGGGTCATCGGGCAGCCGTCCCGTGCCGCCTATCCGCACTCCGTTGAGATAGGTAACGTCAGCATCATCGATGCAAGGCAACGTGATGACTACCGTCTTCTGCTGCTCCGCACCGGCAAAAATGCTCTTGTCGGCAGTGAAATGGATACGGTACCATGCGTAGGTGCGCTCCCTGTCCATTCCCTGGGTGCGCCATGTCTTGAGCGGAGAGACTGTCTGCCATGAGGCATCGTCCATGTTTGCCTCTTTCCAACGTGCGTCGTCGCCCCAATGGAATACTGTTCTTGTCACGTTGATGTCCTGTGCCTGTGAAAACAGACCAAGGAACAGCGAAAACAGAAAAATAGTTGTCCTTTTCATAAACATATCAGTTTTTAGTTATGTTGTATCCGTCAGAAATGGTGTTTGCATCGTCTTGGCAGACTAAATGCCAGCGTTAACCACTTTCTTTCCATCTTTTATATATACTCCAAAGGGCAGTTTTGCGCTTGCGGAGAGTTTCACTCCCTGAAGGCTATAGCAGATGTCAGAATCTGTGTTGGCGTCTGCAGCGGCGTGTATGCCGCTGTTGACATCGACAGAAAAAGTGTAATTGCCCGAGCCGAGATTATAGATTTTCACGCCGTCATCCTTCTTCACGAAGGTTACACCCTCTGCATCGTCCGCCTTGACACCGTTTTCCGTCACCTCGCATCCCTCCGGACACGGCATGTGAAGTGTCGCCGTGGTGTTGGCCGGCACTGTCACACTGTATGTGACATTGCCTTTGCCGTCGCTTGTCCACTTTCCGCACACATGACCATAGTCCGACCAGACCACTGCATCGACGTCAGTCACACGCTCCTGACCGTGCTCCAGTGTGTCGCGGTCGTCGGTATTGGGAGCAAGAATGATGTGTTTGAAGCCCGGCACGGCCTCATCGGGAGCAATGCCTGCCATGTAGCGGAACATCCATTCCGCCACTGCACCGTAGGCATAGTGGTTGAATGAGTTCATGCTTATGTCCTTGTGGAAACCTCCGTCCTTGGTGTAGGAGTTCCAACGCTCCCACACTGTGGTGGCGCCCTGGTCTACCGAGTAGAGCCAAGACGGACATTCGCGCTGCAGCAACAGCGTGTATGCCTCATCGTTGAGACCGTATTGGGTGAGAGTCTGGTTGAGAATGGCAGTGCCAAGGAAGCCCGTCGTCAGTTTGTCACCATTGCTTGCGATGCTGCGTTTCAGCAGTTTAACGGTTCTCTTGACCGACTCTTCATCAGGCAGGAGATTGTAGCGCAGAGCCATGAGATAGGCGCACTGTGTGTTGAAGCGCGGTGTACGGTTGGTGTTGAGGTAGCGTGTCTGCCACTCAGCCTTTATGTTCTCGAAGAGAGTGTTGTATTCCGTGGCTTTCACTGCATAGTTGTCACCCTCCGTTTCCGACAGTACTGCGGCCATCTTTGCCATGAGTTGAGCATCGTAAGCATAGTAGCAAACGGATATATAGCGGCTGTCGGTAGCCACAAACGACACCCAGTCGCCATAGTTAGTGGTGCCTCCGTTGTACTTATATCCGTCGCCCGTCTGTGTGGAGAGCCAGTTCATGTACTTCTCCATAGACGTCCAGTTGTCGCGGAGAATCTTCTTGTCGCCCGTCATGAGGTACACTTTCCACGGCAGGATTATACCTGCGTCGGCCCAAGCGGCCGCTCCGAAGCCCACGCCCCACGAGTATGGGGCAACGTGAGGATAGGCTCCGTTGTCGTTTTGCGAGTCTCTCATGTCGCGCATCCACTTCTCATAAAAACTCCGAGTATCTCCATTGTAGAGTCCAGCCATAGAGTATACCTGTGTGTCAGCGGTCCATCCGAGCCGCTCATCACGTTGTGGACAGTCGGTAGGAACACTCACAAAGTTGGAGCGTTGACCCCACATGATGTTCGAATAGAGTTGGTTCACCACGTCAATGTTGGTCTTCAGCGACGATTTCTCTGTCACTGCGGATGTCACAGTCTCGCCAACAACCTTCTCGAGAGTGACATCCTGCGAGGCGGTAACCTCGATGAAGCGGAATCCGTAGTAGGTTGTCGTGGGGTGGAAACTCTCTCCTTCCGCCGCACCTTTCATTATGTAGTAGAGCGAAGCCTCCGCAGAGCGCAGGTTGATGAGGTATAATGAACCGCCGGGACCGTCGTCGCCGCGCGCCGTGTCGCCTGTTTCGTTCCTCATCTCGGAGAACCTGAAGCGCAGGCGTGTGCCTCTTTCGCCCTTCGCAGTGAAGTTTACCCAACCGGAAGCGTTCTGTCCGAGGTCGTAGATGACTGTCTGTCCGGCTTTCAGGTTAATGGGTCGGTCAGCGGAATAGGATGCCACTTCCTTCATCATTCCGTATGCCGTACCTGTCGATTCGGTGCCTTCGTACAGATAGATGTGCTTCGGAGTGCGTGCCAAAGAGGGCACCGCCTTGATGGCAGGACCTTCAAAGGCGATGATGTTGCCGCCAAAATCGTTGCTCACAGCAGTGGCATACCACGCCGAGTCGTCATATCCTGCTTTCGCCCAGCCACTCTCCAGACGTGCGTCATAAGTCTCGCCGTTGTAGATGTCACCCTTTCGCAGAGCACCGTTGGTGTTGCTCCGCCATGTGTTGTCGGTGCAGACGGTCTGCTCGCTGCCGTCGTCGTAGGTGATGACGAGCATTCCACGGAATGCGCACTCCTTGTTGCCGAACTCTCCGTGGGCAATTCCGCCGTTCCACCAGCCCGATGTCACCTCTGCGCCAATGGCGTTCTCGCCTTTGCGGAGCAGTGTCGTCACATCGTGGGTAGTGTAGAACACCGTCTTCTTATAGTCGGTTGAGCCGGGCTTCAACTCGTCTTGCTCGAAGTTGCCGTCGTCGTCAATCTGCCCCACACGGCTGCCGTTGATGTAGGCGTTGTATATTCCGAGACCGGAAGAATAGAGCCTTGCACTCTTCACTCCTGACTTCACGGTGAACTCCTTGCGCATCATCGGTGCGCCGGGGAGTGTGCTTCCGTCGGTCTGCATAAGCCTTTTCTCCTGTCCGGAGGCGGCTTCCATGTAGAGTTGACGGCTTCCGCCGCAGGTGCGGATGTCCGCATTGTCGAATATGGAGGATGTTCCCTCGAAGTCTTCCCTTACCACTACCGTTGCAGCACCGCTGTCGTCATAGGTCGTGAGGGTGAGATTGTCGAAGTAGGCACGCTCCTTTTCGCTGCCTGCAGAACTTACCCTGAACCCCAGGTCGCCCATTGCCAGCACGCCGTTGGCATCGGTGAACGTGTCGACAAGAGTACCGTCGATGTATGTATATACATAAGGTGTGCGGCACTGCAACTTCACATGGTGCGCCTTACCTATTATTTCGCTCTTCGAGAGAGGCAGGTTAGTGTCGGTGTATGACAGGTTTCCCGAGTCGTAGACATGACGCCGGAGCAACGGAGTGGACACACCAAAGGTGTTGACAGCCCACATGAGGTAGGTGTTTGATGCTGTCGCGGAGAAACAAATGGAAGCATTGTCGTTTACCAAAGTCATGTCTACATCGACATCATATTTCACTTTGTTCTTGTAGTTCCGCTGCCACGAATAGGCGGAAGGCCCGGTCAGGAGAAGCCGACCGTCGCTCACGGTGCCACCGGAGAATATTGTGGCGGCATCGCTGAAGTCTTCATGCAGGAGAGTTTCGCCGTCGGAAGTCACCGTAAAGTCATCAAAGGTGGCCGATTCCGACACGTTGCCATTGTCATAATCTTCCCTGAAACCGAAGTCACCGTATGCAAAATCGCCGCTACAGGTGTCTATCAGTTTGCCGTCAATATAGGTCTTGGCGGTCTTCGCCTTTTTTACGGCAATCTTCAGAGTGTGGTCCTTGCCGTCGGAAACATCGACTTTACTTATCGAAACCTCCTTAAGGCATGAGGGATTGCCGTTAGTCCAGCGATGAGGACGCAACTGCGGCGAACCCGAGCGCAGGCTTACCTGCCACATATAATAGTTGTTGTGGTCTTTAGCAGCAAACATCAGACCTGCCGCAAGGCTCTTTATGTTGAACTTGACACTCACCTCATAGTCGGTGATTGGCTCTGCCTGACTTTCCGAAACGGACGTTGTGGTGGCCTTTATCCACTTTGTGGCGCCCCATGCATCAGCGTTCATGAGTCCCGTTTCGAAGTATGCCTTCTCGGAAGAAACGGCTGTATTGCCCTTATTGTCGGTCACTGTGACCTGCCAATAGTACCTTGTGCGCGGCTGGAGCGACAGTCCCGAAGCCGTGACATCCACGCTCTTGTCGGTCTCGACAGTGCCCGACTGCCACACTATGTTGCCCATGCCTGCATCGGTAGCAATCTTCAGACTGTAACTCTGCTGCATAACACCGCGCAGAGAAGACTCCAACACCCACGAGAAAGTGGGGCTTGCATCGTCGATGCCAATGGGATTGCGCATGGCGGAGGTACGCAGATTGCCGACAGTCAGAGCCTGTGCCGCGATACACAGACACGCAAACAACGATAAGAGGAAGGTCCTTTTCATAAGAAACAAATAGATTTAGCGATATACAAAAGTACGCCTTTTCTGCATGAAAACAAAGCAAATACGCTGAAAATCCACTGAAAATGATTAACTTTGCACCGTATTTTTACGCAAGTTTCGGTGGTTTTCGGAAAAATGCAACAGTCGGGTTGCCTTTCACATCAGCGGACCTGGCATTTTATAAACAACGATTTTTTATATGACATTTGAAGAACTTGGCGTATCGGAGGAGATACGGCGTTCAATCGAAGAACTGGGCTTCGCTTATCCCATGCCCATTCAGGAAGCGGTGATTCCGTTTCTTCTCACGGAAAAAGACAACCTCATAGCACTCGCACAGACCGGAACAGGCAAGACGGCAGCATACGGAATCCCCGTACTTCAGGGCATTGACCCGGACAATAAGGAAACCCAGGCCCTGATATTGAGCCCCACACGCGAGTTGTGCCTGCAGATTTCCGATGACCTCAACGACTTTGCAAAACACTCGGAGAACGTCCGTATAGTGCCGGTTTATGGCGGTACGGGCATGGACCAGCAGATTCGCGCACTGCGTCACGGCGCCCAGATCATCGTGGCAACACCCGGTAGGCTCATCGACCTGAAGAACCGCGGCGTTGCAAAACTCGACAACGTGAAGGCGATAGTGCTCGACGAGGCCGACGAAATGCTCAATATGGGCTTCAAGGAGGACATAGAGGACATCTTCAACGCACTGCCACAGGCTGACGAGAACACCGCAGAAGCCCGCAAACTGCTGTTCTCCGCCACCATGAGCAAGGAGGTGGAAAAGGTGGCGAAACGCTATCTCGGCAACTACAAGGAGATTGTCGTGGGTTCGAGAAACGAGGGTGCGGAGAACGTGAACCACATCTATTACCTCGTTCACGCCAAGGACAAGTACCTCGCACTGAAGCGTATCGTGGACTTCTACCCCAAAATCTACGCCATCATCTTCTGCCGCACGAAACTCGAGACACAGGAAATAGCCGACAAACTCATAAAGGACGGCTACAACGCAGAGTCGCTTCACGGCGACCTGTCGCAACCACAGAGAGACCAGACGATGCAGAAATTCCGCCGCCACACGGTGCAACTGCTCGTGGCTACCGACGTTGCGGCGCGCGGACTTGACGTGGACGACCTCACTCATGTCATCAACTACGGCATGCCCGACGACATAGAGTCCTACACACACCGCTCCGGCCGTACGGGAAGAGCGGGCAAAAACGGCACCAGCATCTCCATTATCCATGTGAAAGAGCGGTCCAAGGTGCGCAGCGTAGAGAAAGTCATAGGCAAGAAATTCGTCGATGGCGCACTGCCTACACCGCAGGAAATCTGCACGAAACAACTCTACAAGGCGATGGACGACATCATGAAGATGGACGTGGACGAGGAACTTATCGAACCGTTCATGGAGGAAATCAACCGCCACTTCGAATTTGTCGACAAGGAAGACATCATAAAGAAAATCGTCACAATGACCTTCGGACGCTTCCTCTCCTACTATGCCGACGCTCCCGAGATAGAGAAACCGACCGGCAAGAAGGAGAAAGGAGACAGCGCGAAGAAAGGACAGCGAGGCGCAAGGACAGCCGAGGAGGGTTACGAACGCCTGTTCATCAACCTCGGAAAGGACAATGGGTTCTACCCGGGCGTATGTATGCAGTTCCTCAACAAGCACTTGGGCGGACGGCAGAAAGTGGGACACATCGACCTGTTCAGCAAGTTCGCCTACATAGAAGTGCCGTCGGAGGACGCCGAATATGTCATGTCGACCATCAACGGCGTGTATTACCGCGGCATACAGGTGCGCTGCAACCCGAGCGAAGACAAGAACCACGCTCCCGGAAACGGCCGTCACGGTGACCGCGGAGGACGCAGGGAGCGCAGCCAAAAGGACTTCCAGCCGGCACGCAAGCCGCGAGGAAACAACCGCCGCGAGGCTGCCGCAGCACGCCGGGAGGCTTTTGAGGACACGAGCAAGTGGAGCCACAAGAACGACTGGCGCCAGTTCTTCACCGGCAACGAACCGTTCGGCGGCAAGAAAAAGAAAGGCAAAAAAGGCGGCAACGCCGATTTCGTGGGCGACACGCCCGACTTCAGCGAAGAGGGCTGGGCACGACGCAAACCCAAGAAGAAGTAACGTAAACGAAAG
The DNA here is from genome assembly GCA_963611255.1 of Faecalibacterium prausnitzii. GTDB lineage: Bacteria > Bacteroidota > Bacteroidia > Bacteroidales > Bacteroidaceae > Prevotella. Next base: position 64,700 of record CAVDQB010000005.1, on the reverse strand, counting down.
AACAAACAGACAAAATCGGACATTGTCCCGTCTGACGGCGGCAATGTCCGATTTTTACTTGAAAGAAGAACTTTTCTTCGCTAAAATTGTGTGGTTTCGGAAAAAAGGTTAACTTTGGTCTTGCAAATCACAAACAACGTTCCCATTATGAAGAAATACATCCTTACAGCAGTGTTATCCGTGTTTGGACTGGCAGCATCGTTCGCACAGTTCGAGGAAGGCAAATATTATGTCGGCACAAGTTTTGACGGTGCAGGTATCTCATACAGCGAAAACACAAAGATGACACTGGGCATCGGCGTCAATGCCGGATATATGTTCCGTCAGGATTGGCTCGCTATCGCCGAGGCAGGATTCAACTATAGCAACTCGGACTTGCAGGAACTGTACATCGGAGCGAAGTGTCGCTACTACATAGAGCAGAACGGTCTGTTCCTGCAAGGCGGTCTCAAGTATCTTCATCAGGCTCCTGAATACAACGACTTGAAACTCACTCCTGAGGTGGGATACTGCTTCTTCCTCAACGGACACTTGACTATCGAGCCGAGCGTATACTACGACATCTCCCTGTCAGACTTTTCCGACAAGAGCCGTTTCGGCGTAAAGGTCGGTCTGGGACTGTATTTCTAAGATACCAAACGACATGTGTGAGCGTGACGCTACCTATATATTAAGGTGGTGATCACGCTCTCATCGAATATCTCCTGCGCTGTCAGCCACAGTTCCTGCGCCGTCAGCGCCTCTATATTGCGGTAGAGAGCCGTGATGTCTTTTTCCCAACCGTAGTGCAGGAACGACTTTCCGAAATCAAGGGCGAATCCCTCGCCGTTGTCGCAGGCGAGGGCTATCTGTCCCTTTATCTGCTTTTTCGCCGCCTTGAGTTGCGCTTCCGACAACGGACGGAGCATCAGTTTGTCCAACTCTTTCCTTACAAGCCGCAGACACAAGTCCACGTCTGAGGGGTCACAACCGAAGTAGACGCTCCACAGACCGGTGTCACCGTAGTTCACGGTGGACGATTCCACCGTGTAGACCAGTCCGTGCTTCTCCCTCAGAGAGAGGTTCAGGCGTGCGTTCATGCCCGGCCCTCCGAGTATGTTGTTGAGCAGATAGAGAGCCATACGGCGGTTGTGGTGCACGTCATAGCCCCTTGTGCCGAGCATGACGTGCGCCTGATGGGTGTCCTTTTCACGGATTACAGTCTGCTTCCCGGAAGCAGCCGTCACACCGACGGCATTGTTGCGGCAAGCGGAAACACCGCTCCGGGCGCACGACTGCCAGTCCTGCTTTTCCAGCAGGCGGCATAGACGGTCGAAGTCAACATCGCCATAGCAGAAGAAGACGGTGTCTTCCGGCACATAGAAAGTGCCGGTAAACCGTGCCGCATCCGCCGATGTGAACGCCCTGACATTCTCCTGCGTACCGAGGATGTTGTGTCCGAGCGGATGGTCCTGGAAGATCGTGTTCTCGAAATCGTCGTAGATGAGTTCTGCCGGAGAGTCGTTGTAGGATTCTATCTCGTCACAGATGACCTCCACCTCCTTGGCTATCTCCTGGTCGGGATAGACGCTGTGGAACACGATATCTGTCAACAGGTCTACCGCCTTGGGCAGATGTTCCTTGAGAATGGCGGAATGATAGACGGTGGTATCCTTGCCCGTGAAGGCGTTGAGTTCCCCTCCTACCCTTTCAAGGGAATTGATTATCTGCAACTGGCTGCGCCTTTGCGTACCCTTGAACGACATGTGTTCACAGAAGTGAGCCAGACCTTCGTTGCCCGCAACCTCGTCTCTCGCCCCGGCGGCTATCTGGTAACCGCAGTAGACAACAGGAGAATTGCGGTGCAGGTGGATGACGCGCAGACCGCAACCGAGCCTTACTGTATTGTACATTTCACAAGATAGAATATTATGGGGACGAGCAATGACGGTATGTAATTGAGGGTCTTGCAGTCCTTTATCTTCAGTATCGACAGACCCGACGACATGATGAGCAGCCCGCCCACGATGCACAGTTCGTTGAGAAGCGGTCCACGCATCACCTCCGCCGACGATGAGAGTTCGGCGACAAGGTAGATGCCGCCCTGCCAGACGAAGAGTATCGGTGCGGCTATAATCATTCCTATGCCGTAACTTGCGCCGAAGACGGCAGACGTGACAAGGTCGAGCGTGGAGTTGGTGAACAGGAACGTGTTGTCGCCCCTTAGGGCCGCGAGTATCGGACCGACTATGGAGAACGTGCCGATGCAGTAGAGCAGGCACGAGGAAGTGAGCCCTTCGGCCAGGCGACTCGCTCCTTTCCTTGCGGCAAAGCGGTCGACGTGCCCCTGAAGGTCGAACATGCTGCCGACAAGACCGCCCAAGGCGATGCTCACGATGAACAGTACGGGATACTCGCTCTTGGGCAGGTTCTGTACGAAAGCGCTGCATCCGAGAGCCAGCGACGCCAGTCCCATGGCGTTGAAGAGCGTCTCACGGTATTTTTCCTTTATCCCCTTGCGCATCATGCTGCCGGCGATTGTTCCGGCGACGATGCACAGCGTGTTGGTGATAGTACCTATCATTTCCTGCCCAATATTGTGTCGTATTCGCCGTCAGCGGTCAACAGGTCAAGCGCACTCTTCATCTGCGGGTCGAATCTCAGGGAGAACTGCATAGCCCCGGCATCGTGGTAGTAGTTCTGCACAATGGCTCTGCCCACAAGGCTCTTTATCATCTCGCGGTTGTTTTCCAAGTCCTGAGCCAGATTGTGGGTGAGTTTCGTCTCCAGGGCGTCAAACTCCGCCTTGGCGTTGTCATAGTAACCCTCAAACTTCGCCAGTTCCTTCAGTTGCCCGAGGAATTTTTCCGTCTGCTTGTCATACTTGAAATCGCTTGCCATGACGCGCCGTTTCAGTTCGTCGAAGTCATCGTCGGTCAGGACGAAAGTGCCGGGATCGGCTATCGTGGGGTGCGCCTGTATGTAGTCATACTCATAGTTGAACACCACCTCGGAGGAGTCGCGCGCGTTCATAAGATAATATACGAGGTTGGTCAGCGTGTCGGCTTTCAGTTCCACATCAGGCTTTATGCCGCCGCCGTCGCGCACCTCCCTGCCACCGGCGGTGTGGAACACGTGCGTGAGAGAGTCGGGGATGTGCTCCCGATAGCCTCCGTTGCCCTTGCTGTAGTCTATAGCCTGGATGCAGCGACCGCTCGGAATGTAGTATTTACTCGTCGTCAACTTCAACTGACCGTTGTACGGCAGGTCGAGAGTAGTCTGCACCAAGCCCTTGCCAAAGGTGCGTGTACCCATCACCACCGCCCGGTCGAGGTCCTGGAGTGCGCCCGCCGTTATCTCGGAAGCACTCGCCGTACCGTCGTTGACCATGACTACTATCGGCATCACTGTGTCGATCGGCTCCACGGAAGTCTTGTAGACGCTGTTGGAACGCTGCATCTTGCCTTTCATGGTGAGCACCGTCACGTCGCGCGGCACGAACATGTTGACTATCGATATCGCCTCCTGCACCGAACCGCCGCCGTTGTCGCGCAGGTCGAAGACAAGTTTCTTCATGCCCTGCTGCTTCAGTTCGATGAACGCGCGGCGCACGTCCTTGGAACAGTCTTCGGTGTACTGGTCGAGGTTGATGTAGCCTATGCCGTCGCCCACCATACCGTAATAGGTCACTGGAGGCATCTGTATGGCGCGCCGGGTAATATTCAGCGTCATCTCCTTGCCTGTCGACGGGCGCATGATTCGCAGTTTGAAGGTGCTCCCGGCATCCCCTCTCAGGTGCGAACTGACGTAGTCTGTCCTCTTGCCCACCATTGTCGAATCGTCAATGGACAGTATCCTGTCGCCCTTCTTCAGCCCCGCTTCCTGTGCCGGCATACCCGGATAGGGGTGGTCAATCATGCAACAGCCCACCTGGGAGTTCTCCCTTATCAGTGCGCCAATGCCCGCATACTTGCCCGTAATCATCTGTCGCAGTTCCTTCACTTCATCGTCAGGATAGTAGACTGTATAGGGGTCGAGCGAATAGAGCATCGCCCTTATGCCGTCGCCTATCACCTTTCCGGCATCGAGAGTGTCGACATAGACCATGTCAAGGCTGCGGTATAGGGAGTTGAACACGTCGAGGTTCTTCGCCACATCGAAGTTATGACCGTTGTCCTGCGCCGGACAACACAAGTTTATACAAAGCGACAGCGTCACGAAAACGCCTGTCCGCCTTATGTCAAAGGGTAGTTTCATTTTGCCGTTATTACACTGCAAAAATACGACATAAATCTCACAACAAACACAAAGCGGCTTCATTTTTCGCCCTTTTCGGCATCCCGGCGCAAAAAAAGATGCAAAATGTTTGGTAAAACCGATTTTTACCGCTACCTTTGCACCGCAATTTGAAAGCAATGCTTCCTTAGCTCAGTTGGTTAGAGCATCTGACTGTTAATCAGGGGGTCCTAGGTTCAAGCCCTAGAGGGAGCGCAGAGGAGACCGCAAAAGCGGTCTCCTTTTTTGTTGTCATCTCATTTCACCAACACCGAAACTGCACTTTTCCGCAGCGAAAACCCGCTTTTTGCCCCATAATTCACATTTTTATGGTTAATGTCTGTTAATGAGGGGGGGTAGCAACTTATTCCTTATATTTGCAAAAAGTTCGGTCGACGCACCGCAAACAGTGCAACAGGAACGGCTAACCTTTACTTTGAATCCAGCAATCTAATATTTACAAACAAAACAAACAATACATTATGAAAAAGACAAAGTTAATTTCACTCGCATTTTTTGCACTTATCGGGTGTGTTGCAGCATCATGCAGCAAAGACGATGACGAAGCACTCAAGTTCAAAGACGTGACCATTCCTGCCGGTTCTACACTTGATATGTCCGAGGGAAAGAATCTGACGTGGACATCGACAAACGATTATATCGCCACAATCTCCGACGGCACGATTGACGCGAAACGGGTAGGAGATGTCACGATGAAAAGTTCACAGGGGTCTTTCAAGGTGGAAGTAACGCCGAAATACAACTACTACACAGAACCGTATATTAATTTCGGGGCGTCAAAAGAAAGCGTGAAACAGGCCATGAAGGACTTTACTTTAGTCAAAGAGACGGATAACGCTTTGGCTTACGAGGGTACCGGGTATACGACTCTTATCATGTACACATTCGAAAACGAAGCGTTGGAAACATCTGGTATAGTGACCGGCTCCGCATATTCGTCACTATTGGCGAACTGGACAGTGGAAAGATATATCTACGTCACAACCTCTGACAATTACATCGGCATGATATCTGTGGACAAGAAGACCGCAATCGTGATAAGCCCAGATATCATCAATAAAAAAGCATATTACTTTGTAATTTACGCCAGTGCCTCTAACGACTCCACGAGAGGCAGATCCGGCATTACGCCCTCTGCGATTGAGCAGTTGGTGAAAGAATATAGCAGTACTGTGGACACTGTCTTTTGACGCTGCCGCAGGCATTTGACGGCGCGCGAAAATGAAAGTTGGGAGACCGCAAAAACGGTCTCCCAACTTTTTCTGTTTCCTTTGCAGAAAACGATTGGCGGGCAATCAGTTCGCCTTCTTCTGGAAGATGCGGAGGTAGTCCACTTCCATGGTGATGCCGCCGTTGTTGAGTATGGAGTAGTCAACGCCGTTCATGCCGCCCCAACTGCCTCCGAAGGCGAGGTTGAGGATTGGGTAGAACTCGTAGTGGAACGGCCACTGGTTGTGCGAAGAGCCGAGTGCCGACTTCGTGACAGCCAGTTGCACCTTGCCGTCAACATAGGTCGTGATGGCGTCTTCCGTCCATTCCAAAGCATAGACGTGGTATTCGCCCTCCGCCTTTGAGATTGTCATGGCGTGGGTCTTCTGCGTATTCTTGGTGTGGTTGTAATCCTGGGTGTGGATGGACGATGACACCTCGTTGGGCACGACACCCACTTCCTCCATGATGTCTATCTCGCCGCACATGGGCCATGGGTTGGTTGACCAGTCGTTGCCAACCGGCATCATCCAGAAAGCGGGCCATGTTCCCTTGCCGGAAGGCAGTTTTATGCGAGCCTCGAAATAGCCGTACTTCCAACCGGTATTCACCTTGGCGTAGACACGGCCGGAGTATATCTTGCCGTCGGACGCCTTGAAGCAATGGATATTGAGGTGTCCGTCCTTTATCTCCGTGATGTTTATGCCGTCCTTGACGCCGCTCGAATAGGTCTGTAACTCGTTGTTGACCCATCCGGCAGCCTGCTTCTCGTGTGTCCACTCCGTGCTCAGCGACGTGCCGGAGTTGAATTCGTCACGCCACACGAGTTCGTAACCCTCGGGAGTTTCCACGGCATCGCCCGACGCATACTGTGTGACGGTTATCTCCACCGTCTCGTCTGCCGTTGACAGAGTGACCGTGCCCTTGCGCTCAGAGCCTTTGTTCGCATCGAGCGAGAGGGTGAGCGTGCTGCCGTTGCGGCTTGTCTTGATCCACGATTCAGAGGCTTTCGCCGTCCAGTCCGCAGGCCCGCTGACGGCGATGTCCACTGTCACGGCATCGGCACTCTTGCTTATCGAGGTCTGGTCGGCAGCCAACGGCGCTGACTGCACCACGGCAATTTCCTTGCGGAACGTGCCGCTCTTGAACGTGACTGTCGCCGTGCGCTGTGCGGAAGTGGTGTTCTTGCTGACGACAGCGGTGATGCTGCCTGTCTGCGAGGTCGTTCCCGTCACGCTTACCGACACCGTGGACGCGTCGGAAGAATAGGCCGTCCACTCCTTAGCGGAGGTTTTCACGTCAATGGTATAGGTGCCGCCGGGAGCGGTGGCGTTGATGTTGTCGGGCGACAAGGTGACGGTCACGTCGCCCTTGCCGTTGTCTTCGGTGTCGCCGTTGTCGCTGCTGCACGACAGGCACAGCATGGAGAACAGCAGCAAAGTGTATGTTTTCAAATTTTTCATCGTTTTTACAGACAGTAAAGAGACCTGGCATCCGCAGTGGATGCACAGGTCTCGCCAGGTTATCAGATATTAGTGTTTGCGCAGGATTATGTCAGACACCTCCACTTCAGTGCCGGCTGAGCATCCGCCGAAATCGAGCACGAGTTTCAGTTTGTCGATGTCAAGACCAGCCATACCCACCATGCGGAATTTGTATGCCTCGTATGCTTTGAGATCATGACGGTCTGCCGTGTAGAACACGTTGTCGTCTCCCACCTTGGTCAGTTTGATTGTAGCGCCGTTCACATCCTGGTTTGGAGTGAGTATCACCTGGAAATCATACGTCTCTGAAGCGCTTGTGGAGAGTTCTGTCTCCGTTGTCACCTGCGCCTGCCACTGGTCAGAGGTAGCCTCCGGCAGACTTATGGTGTAGGTACGGCCGTTGGTCGTAACTGCGGGGTTGGCAATCTGAGCCCATCCCGGAGCATAGTAGAACGAGTTGGGATAGAGACCCTCAGTCCAAATGTTGTCCGATGCCGTTGCGTCCCAAGTCAGTTCGTCAGCCGAAGCCTGATGTTCCTGGAGGATGACATCGCTGATGGTGATGTCGGTATTGTCCGGGCAGTTGCCGAAGTCATACACTATCTTCAGGTTGGAGATGTCCACACCGGGGAGGTTCACAAGTTCTATCACTTTGTCTTCGAAGGCATTGACCTCATGCACGTCGGCAGTCAGGAACACATTGTCGTCGTCCTGCTGCGCGAACTTGACGGTAACGCCGTTGAAACTCTGGCTCGAATTGATCTTGACACGGATGTCATAGTTCTTGTCAGCCGATGTCGCCACGCCGAGATTGTTGAGCGCGTACTGTGCCTGCCACTGTGCATTGGTAGCCGTAGGCAGTGAGATGGCGTGTACTCCGTTGGCATAGGAGTGAGTGTACTCGGGCAATGCCTCCCACGAACTGGTGTGTGCATAGTAGGTGGAGATGTCGCTGTAGGTCACGCCGGCAAGCAAGTTGTCAGCCTCGCGCCACTCTACCGAACCGGCAGGTTCGTCGTCATCCGACGGAAGAACGGTGCCGTCGTCGTTGGCATGGTCCTTCACAACGATGTTTCTCACCGTGACAGATGTGTTGGCAGGGTTGCCTCCGAAGTCGAAGAATACCTCGCAGTCAGCGTCGGCGGTCATCTTGTTGACATCGGAAACATAGAATACATAGTCCTCATAAGCCTTCACGTCGACACGTTCAACGAACACAAGGTTATCGCCGGAGTTCACGTCGGTCAGTTTAATGGTCACTCCCTTGATGTCATTCGTGGCATTGATGATGCAGGAGAAGTCGTAAGTGGAAGAAGCCTTGAGGCTCAGGGCTGACGGTTTCAGCGGACACTGTGCCTGCCACTGGTCTGATGTGGCCTCCGGCAGGGTGAACGTGTACTCCGCACCGTTTGCCACGAATGTGGGATCTGCTATCTGTGCCCAGCCCGGAGCATAGTAGAAGTGCGTCGTGATGTCGCCAGCGTCGTCGAAAGGCTTCCACAAGTTGAACTCGCTATTGTACTTGAAGCCGTCGAAAGCCTTGACTGCCGCACCGGAAGTGAGGCTGAAGTGCCATGCTATATTTCCGTTGTCGCTGACCAGTTCGATTGCTGCGCCGGTCATGCTCTCCACCTTGAAGCGCGGAGAAGCCCATGCCTCGTCGTTGGGAATATACGGGAAATAGGTGTTGGCAGGGAGCACCAGATAGAGGTCGTCACCCTGTACGTCGAACTCATAGGACACCGTCTGCTCGGCAGCAGGGATTGTAAAGTCCTCCGTAGAGCCTGATGTATTGAGGGAAGTACAGCCGTTGTTCACATAGACCGTGCCCGACTCGCCTGGGTTGAAGGTATACTTATAGTCGGATGTGAAGGTCAGACGGTTGTCGTAAACGCCGAACGCAGCCTTCTCGTCAACGCCTGCCGACCACCACTCCGTACCCGTCGTGCCCGAAGGTCCGCAGCCCATGTGTCCTGCCTTGGAGTTGTCGATGCGCCATTCCTTGGAACTTCCGGCTGCAGTGCCGCCCGAGATGAGGGTCAGGTACTTGTCGAAGTTGACCACGGTGTTGTCGATATGGAAAGTGAAAGCCTTCGAACCGTCGCTCATGCCGTTGCGGTTCATGAGTTTGAACTCTGCCTCATAGTCGCCGGCTTTGGTGAAAATCTTCTTCAGGCCATTGACTGTCGAGTAGGTGACTTTCTCGTTTTCCGTTCCTCTATTCTCGTAGAAAATCCACACGGGCATCACTCCCTTGACGTCAGAGGGCAATGTGAAAGTGACCTGATTGAGGTTCTGGTCAACGGTGACTACCGGATCAACGTCTTCGAGACTTGGTATCTGGCCGTTGGCACCGTCGAAACTGTCAGGCGAACACGCCGCAAACACAGCGAGTGCAGCAAGTCCGAACAGATATTTGAATATATTTTTCATAATTGCTTTTCTTGTTTTGTTAAACCCTGAGGCAGGCACAGACCTGCCGTCAGGAATGTTTTGTGAAGATTACTCGAAGTATGCGGTGTTCTGAACCAATGCCGCGTCAGAGTCAAGTTCGCCCTGTGCGATAGGTATGTACTTCTTGTTGCGTGTCCATGTTCCGGTGCGTCCCTCGTCGGAAGGGTTCGTTCCGTCGCACGCCGTAGGCACAAGGGTGTTGAGAGCGTTTACCGATGATGCCGGCACATCGCACAAGCGGACAAGATCCCAGTAGCGTTTGCCCTCGCCCACGAACTCGAGTTTGCGCTCGTTGATGATGTTGTCGAGGGTGGCATCGACCTCTGTCAGTCCGGCACGGCTGCGTATCTGGGTGAGCAAACCCTTGGCATCGCCGTCGCCGAAGCCCCTTACGTCGAGTTCCGCAGCGTTGAGATAAGCCTCAGCAAGGCGGTAGTAGCGGTAGTTGTTGTTGTAGTTGAGGTTGTTGTCAAAACCTGCGTCCGCATTGGTTTCGGTGTAAGGACGATACTTGGCAAGCCATATATGAGTGTCCTGGTATCTGTTGTTGTACTCTACGCCGCGTGTATCCCAGCAGGTAGCGGCGCGTCTGGCGTCGTTCTCGTCGAACATGTTGTATGTGGAAACCCTTACAGGAAGGAATCCCCAGCCGTCACCGCCTGCCCAACCATCGCCTCCGGGCCATGAGTTAGGAGAGATAAGAGTAGGAAGCACCGTTCCGCCAGTGCCGAGAGCCCAACTCCATCCACGGTCGTTGTTGCCGTCCTCGTAGTTGATTTCCCATATTGACTCCGGACACCATTCTCCTGACTCCTGCCAGAGGGCTGCAAAGTCAGCGTTGAGAGAGTAGTTCCCGGTATCGCCGATAATCTCCTTCATGTACTTGTACGCCTGAGCCATGCGTGTCTCGTCGTTCTGATACATCACCATCTCGGCGTACACCATGTATGCCATCGCCTTTGACACGCGGCCGGAGTTGGCTGCGTCCCAGCGCATCGGGAGCGAACAGTTCGCCAAGACATCCTCAAGTTCGGTGATAACTTTCTCGTATATCTCGTCCGCCTTCAGTTGCGGGGCGGTGTAAGGCTCTGTCAGGTCGTTGGTGTAATAGGGCACATTGCCGAAGTAATGCCACAGCATGTTGTAGTAGAACACGCGAAGCACGCGGGCCTGATCCGTGTATGACGCCTTGTTTTCTGCCGACAGGTTGCCCTTGGCATCTGCCCAGCCCACATATTTGATGACGTCATTGCAGCGTTTTATGCCCGAATAGTCCACTGTCCAGAGAGAACTCAGGGTGTTGCTCTGGTCTCCCTTGAAGTCGGAAAGCATGTGCCAGTTCTGCATGTCGGCATAGTTGCTACCGCCGACCCAGAAGAGGTCGCCCATGATTTCGGCGTCTATGTTGAGCGCATTGTACTGGTTGAGTCCCCAGTCGGGCCAGTGCAGCGGGTCGTAAGCCGCCGTGAGTGCCTCGAACACATGCGCATCCGTTGTGTAGTATTCCTCGATAGGCTCGCCCGTGGGGTTCTCTACGGTAAGCCAGTCCTCGCTACAAGATGTTGACAACAGCAGTCCTGCCGCAAACAATCCTAATGTCTTTATTGTTGATTTCATAGCGTTATTCCTTGTTTTTGTTGGTTAGAAAGAGAGGTTTACGCCCACTGTCCATGTACGGCCTTGCGGATAGACGCCGCGGTCTACGCCGAGTGATGTGCCGCCAGAGGCGATTTCAGGATCGAAGCCCCAGTATTTTGTCCAGGTCACGAGGTTGTCTACGGAGACGTAAAGGCGCAGACGGTCTATGAAAGCCTTCTTTGTGAGAGACTGAGGCAGGGTGTAACCGAGTTGCATGGTCTTGATGCGGAAGTACGAACCGTCACAGACGTAGAGGTCAGAACCCACCCAGTTGTAGGCGCCTGTTACCGACAGGCGCGGGTATTTCACAGAAGTGCCTTCGCCGGTCCAGCGTCCGAGCATCCATGAGGGATAGTTTCCTGAGTACACGTCAGAGCGGTAGGTAGCGTCAAGGATGTCCGCTCCCGTCACGCCTTGCATGAAGACATTGAAGTCAAAGCCCTTGTATTCGGCGTTGAAACTGAATCCGAACGTCCAGTCCGGGTTGCCGTCGCCGATGTAAGTACGGTCGTTGGCGTCGATAGTGCCGTCGCCGTTGACGTCGACAAAGCGCACGTCGCCCGGCACACGGTCAAGACCATACTTGGCATTATACTCGGCAGCCTCCTCAGGATTCTGCAGTATGCCGGCAGTCTTGTAGCCATAGAAGAACGGGAAGCAGTATCCGTTCTCGCCGCGTGTGACGAGGTCGGTCAGTCCCTGCACGGAGTCGTAGTTCTGGAAACCGTCAGCGTTACCGAGGTTATTGAGGTTGTTGGAGAGGTAAGAGACGTTTGCCTTTGCGCCGAAGCGTGCGTCGCCGACGTTCCACTTGTAGCCGAGTTCAAACTCGACACCCTTGTTGGTCATGTCGCCCACGTTGGCCTGCGGCTTGTTCTCGCCCGTGTAACTCGGGATAGGACGCGTGATGATCATGCCGTTGGTCTTCTTCACGAAGTAGTCGACGGTGAATGTGAGCGCCGAATTGAAGAATCCGAAGTCGAGACCTATGTCCGTCTGCTCCGACTCCTCCCAGCGGAGGTCAGGGTTAGGCATTATGGAAGTCTTCGAACCGATGTACTTTGAAGCCTGGGTTCCGAAGAGGTAGTTGTTGTTCATCGCCGTATATGCGGAGTAGTTGAAGTCACCGATGTTCTCGTTACCGTTCTTACCCCAACTTGCGCGCACCTTGAAGTTTGACAGCCAGTTGTGGGTGTTCTCCATGAAAGCCTCGTTCATGACGTTCCAGCCGACGGAAACAGACGGGAAGATACCGTACTTCTTGTTTGCGCCAAAGCGTGAAGAACCGTCACGGCGGATAGTTCCCTGGAACATGTAACGCTCGTCATAGTTGTAACTCAGACGTGCAAAGAGCGAAGCCAGGCGGTGCTGAGTATATTCAGCACCCGACACGCCGTGCTGCACAGTCACGCCGTTGATGAACTCGCCGAGTTTGTTGCCGTTGGCGTCATAGGCGATAACCCTGTTGCCGTCGGCGTCAGTCATGTAGTTGAACACATAGTCGCCCGTAGCATAGTCGATATACGGTTTGTCGGTATTGACAAGATTCCAGCGGCTGCCGCTGAGTGTGCTGCCCTTGTAACGGGTGAAAGACTGGCCGAGGACAACGCCTATGGAGTGCTTGCCGAAAGTCTTGTCGTAGGTGAGAATGTTCTCCAACTGTATCGTGGAGCCGTTGGACTTGGTAGCGCTTGCGCTCGTGTGCTCCGCCTTATTGTTGCCTGAGTAGTAGTAGAGCGACTTTGTCGCGCCGTCACTGCCGTAGAACGACACGTCGGCAGAGAACGATGTGCGGAACTTGAGGTTGTCCCATATCTGCAGGTCGAGTGCAAAGTTCGGCACAATCTTGTGGGACCAGCCTCTCGTCGGGTTGGTTGAAGCCAGCATGGCAAGCGGATTGTTCATCTCCTGATACGTTCCGATGCTGCCCGGAATGGTGTACGGGTCGCCGTTGGCGTCAGTTGGCAGAGTGTAGCCGCGCGCCGCATAGGAAGCGATAAGGTCCTGTCCTGCCTGCCCGGTCATTGTGGGAGCGAGCAGAGGAGACATGTAAAGAGCCGAACCGAGGATTGAACCGTACTCCGAGTTGGTGCTGACACCCGTGCTGTGGATGTTGGCGTAAGACACCTTAACGGTCAGGTCAGCCTTGTTGAGGAAGTTTCTCTCCTTGCTGAAGTCCATGAGGTTGGCGTTGGTATTGCCTGTCAGGGTGAGTCGGTCGTAGTTGGACTGGCCGTAGTTGCCGCCCACGATACCGTCAGCCTCGTAGTATCCCATGGAGAAATAGTAGTTCACCTTGTCGGAAGCGCCGCTGATCGACACGTCGTGAGTCTGCGACGGAGCGTTGTCATTGAACACCAGGTCCTGCCAGTCTGTGCCGAATCCCGTTATGGCGACACCGTTTGAGTCGCTCAGGTTGTAGGGGTCAGCATACTTGGCTGCCTGTCCTCCGTTGAGGTAGAACTCGTTCTGCAGTATGGCGTAGTCAGTTGCGCTTGTCACGTCACGGCGCTTTGCCGCCGAGGTCCAGCCCCAAGAGCCGTTGTAGTTGACCTGGGCCTTGCCCAGTTTACCCTTCTTCGTGGTCACGAGGATGACACCGTTGGCTGCGCGGGCACCGTAGATTGCGCCGGAAGCGGCATCCTTCAGCACCTCGATAGACTCGATGTCATTGGGGTTGAGGTAGTCAAGTCCGCCCTCAATCGCCATGCCGTCCACAATGTAAAGCGGGTCACTGTTGTTGATAGTACCCACACCACGCACACGGACACGCGACGCTTCACCCGGCTGACCCGAGTTTGAGGTTACCTGGACACCTGCCGCCAGTCCCTTCAAGGCATTGTCCATGCGCACGGGAGCGGTGACCGAGAGGTCTTCAGAACTGACTTTCGCTATGGCGGCGGTTACCACGCTTTTCTTCTGTACACCGTAACCGATGACCACAACATCGTTGAGCAGGTTGTCGTCTTCCGCGAGCGTGATGTTCAGGTTAGTCCCTGCCGCTACGGTCTTGGTGGCATAACCGATGTAGGAAATCTGCAGTTGTGAACCTGCAGGCACCTCTAACTGGAAGCGTCCGTCGACGTCTGTGATAACACCGACACCTGTCGTTCCTGCCTGAACCACGGTAGCGCCGATTGCCGGCTCGCCCATCGCGTCCTTGACAACGCCAGAAGCCGTAATGTTCTGCGCCGAAACTGCCATTGAAACCATTAGCATCAACAGCAGAGCAAGCAATTTACTTCTCTTCATAAATAAGTTTTTTTGTTAGTGATTTGTCGTTTATTTGTATGTTTAAGTTTTCTTCTCATTCACTTCATGACCGCATCGTCCGGAGCAGAGGCACGTTCCCCATGCCAGCAGGTAATTTTATTCAGTTTTCCTGTACTATTGTTCAGTTGCCCCTATTAGGTTTTTAGTTGATTTCCGTGCAAAAGTAACCGAATTGTCCTTATTTTGCTTTGTTTTTACAATAATTAACTAAAAAGTAAGCAAGATTGCTATACAGATGTCATTGGAACGTCTCTTTGGCGGCATCACTGCCACGCTTGCGTGAGGCAAGGTGCGGTTGTCGGTTTTGCAGGGTCTGTGTCGGCGCACCGCAAGCCCCGTGTTCTTGTGGAGTAAAACTGGTTTTCCTGTGGCGGTTCACGGTCGTGAACAGGTCGGATAACGGTCGATAGCAGGTCAGACCACGGTCGTGGTCCGACCGGACCACGACCGTGAACAACCCGCGAAAAAGGTGCTTCCGCACGGCGCGAACGCCCTTTCCGCCCCGCGACAAGCCCCCTTACAAACAAAAAAGTTGCAGCGTTTCCGCTGCAACTACTATAAACCCAAGTACCAAGAGTCGTTGACTGACGCCGCGACTACTGTTTTATGCGTGCCACGAGCGACGCCGGATACTCCGGCATTGCGCCCGACTGGGTGCAGACAAACGCCGCCACGTCCACGGCGATGGCGTGTGCCTCGGCAATGGACTTGCCGGCAAGGATGGCGGCACAGAACGACCCGGTGAACGAGTCGCCGGCTCCCACCGTGTCGACGACATCGACACGCGGAGTGGCACGGAAACTGATGCCGTCCTGAGAGACCACATACGAACCGTAGCCGCCGCAGGTGAGGATTATCATCTGCAACTCATAGCGACGCAGGAGGTCACGGCACTGGTCCTCGAAGTCCACCGGCTGGAGCAGACGTTCGGCCTCCGTGGCTGCCGAGGCGGCATCGCGCACGGGCTTCATGCCGTAGAGTTGCGCCACCTTCACTATCTCCTCGTCGTTTATCTTCAGCACGTTGCAACGCTGGAGGCTCTCCTCTATCACCTCCTTTGAGTACCAGTCCTGGCGCAGGTTGATGTCGAAGACCTTGAGAGTGCCGAGAGCCGGCACTGTGTCGAGGAACTTCTGTATCGTCGCACGGCTCGTGGCGGTGCGCTGGGCGAGCGATCCGAAGCACACGGCACGCGTGTTGCGCGCTATGTCTTCTATCGCCGGAGTCCACGGAATGTTGTCGTAGGCCACACCCAGACAGATGTCATACTGCGGGATGCCGTCGCCAGAGAGCGTCACCTGCACCGTTCCCGTGGGCTGCGCCACACGCTCGAGATGCACAGGAAGACTGCGTTCCGACAGTTCACTGAGCACTTGCCGGCCGTCGCTGTCGTCGCCTATGGCGCTGACAGCGATGCCGTTGAGCCCGCACTGGCTGGCATGGTAGGCGAAGTTGGCAGGTGCTCCGCCGAGTTTCTTGCCTTCCGGGAGACAGTCGAAGAGTATCTCCCCGAGGCCGACTATATAATCTTTCATACTAATACTATTGTTTCAGTCTTGGAATGTATGTGAACAGGTAGACAACGCCTACCGCCATGCAGAGCACGGCACCGGCCTGCCCCATGGCATCGGAGGCGAGTCCCATGGCGAGAGGGAACACCGTGCCGCCGAAAAGTCCCATTATCATCAGTCCGCTCACCTCGTTCTGCTTTTCGGGAACCGACTGCAGGGCGGTGGAGAGGCACATGGAAAAGACGTTGGAGTTGCCGTAGCCCACGAGGGCAATGCCAGCATAGAGCACCAGTTTGGTCGTTCCGGCGAACATGCAGACCATGGACAGCGCCATGAGTATAACGGAAATGACGAAGAAATGTTTTGTTTTCATCACGCGGAGGAAGAAACTTCCCGTCAGGCAACCTATCGTGCGGAAGACGAAATAGAGGCTTGTGGCGAACGCCGCTTCGTTGAGCGTCATGCCGGCACGCTCCATCAGGAGTTTCGGAGCGGTGGCGTTTGTGCCCACGTCGATGCCCACATGGCACACGATGCCGAGGAACGAGAGGAGCACGATGGGAGTGCCGAGCAACTTGAAGGCGTTGACAAACTGCGTGCCCACGCCTGTCTTGTCACTGCTGACAGGCTCTTCGATGGAGATGGACGCCAGGACGCACGTCGCCAGGACGCACACCACGAAGAATATCAGGAACAGTATGCGCCAGTCATAGCCCAGCGAAGGTATTGCCTGAGTGGCCCCCCACATGGCGAGATAGGGTGCTATGAACGACGCTATCGCCTTGACGAACTGGCCGAAGGTGAGCATCGAGGCGAGGTTTCCGCCACGCATGACGCACATCATCAGCGGATTGAGCGACGTCTGCATGAGCGCGTTGCCGATGCCGAGCAGCGAAAAGGACGCCAGCATCACGGGAAAAGTCTCGCCGAAGAGCGGCATGAGCAGCGAGACTGCCGTCACCACAAGCGACAGGAGGACTGTCTTCTTGCGCCCTATCCTGTTCATCAGCACGCCGGTGGGCACCGAGAAGACAAGAAACCAGAAGAAGACGAGCGACGGAAAGACGTTAGCCACGGAGTCCGTCAAATGCAGGTCTTCCTTCACATAGTTGCTCGCTATTCCCACAAGGTCGACAAAACCCATGCAGAAGAAACAGAACAAGACGGAGACAGTTGCCAATTTATTGGATTTCATATAAGTGTCGTTTTTATTGTTTTTGCCATATTGATTTCAGAGTGCGCACCTTCGAAAGGCCGGAAGCGGCGCACATTATTCCTCATTGTCCCACGGGTCAAGAAAGCCCTGTTTGGAACGGAACTCACCATCGAACTCTTCTTCGGCGATTTCCATTTCTATATAGATGTCCTGCTCTGTCGAAGCGGCCATGATGTCAGTCGTTTGCACACGGCAGACTTCTGTCATGGGCGAGGTATAATACTTCTTTTCCATAGTTCAAAAGGTCTGTTTTGTTTATTTTATCACCACTTTCTTGTTGTTGACCACATAGACACCGCTTGCGAGATTCAGGTCGTCGACGGACTTGGCGGTCGCTACACGGACGCCCTGGAGGTTGTAGACAACGACCGCTCTGTCAGATGTTGCGGCAGCGTTGATGCCTGTCGTTTCATCATCGATGGCAAGAACGGCGCCCGCTTTCTGCTCGCCCGTCAATGTCAGGAACGCGGCGAATGCCTTTATTGTGGCGCTCTCACTGCCTGCCTGGAACTTGCCGTCGGCATTAAGCCCGTATTTTCCGGCTGCGGAACCTGGGGTGTAGGTGCCCGTAAACGGTGTGCCCATCTCAGAAGGAGTGTTGACAACACCCTTGCCGGAGAATGTGAGGGGTTCGGAAGAGTCCCTTTCAAACTGTGCGATGAAAGGAACATTGGCGTCTACTGCGTCTTTCTTCACGAAGTGGACGACAGTCTGGCCGCCCTTCTCCTCCGTATTGGAATAGATGGCAAGAGCCTTTGCCCCAAGGTCAGCGGCCGAAACCCAGAAAGGAAGGCACATTGTGTTGTTGCCAGCGTAGACTGGGCGTGTGACGGAAACGCTGCCCGCACTGAAGTTTTCAGGTGCGGCAAAAGCGGAAGTGTTGACAAGAACGAGGCTGTTGCAGTTGCCGTTGGCCACCACGTTGTCTGCATCATACGCCTCATCGGCAAAGAGGAGTACATTGGAACGGTTGTCGCGCATGGCGTTGACATCGACATCCTTGGTGACAGTGCCACGCATGTCAATGGAAGTGATGCCATCTGCCAGTTTAGCACCCAATGTGCTGAAATCGTTGTACTCCACTTTCTGCCACTCGCCGTCAGTGTTCTGGCACTCGCCTTTAAGCCATGCGCCGGTAAGGACGAGGTGACCGGTAAGGCCGCTACAGTCCGCCAAAGCCTGTCCGTTCACCTTTGGGGCATCCTCTATCTGGATATTGTCTATGTAGACGACATTTTCCACAGCCTCATCGCCGGTAGAGGGGAAGATGATAAGGTTCTTCGGGGTGTCGAAATCACCGTTTTGGGAAAAATCGAAATACAGTTTGTTCCAGTCGTCACCGCTCTCCGACCAAGCAGCAACTTTCTTCGTGCCGCTCTGGAACTCTATCTCGACTCTGACATTACTGCTGAATTCTTTCCTAATCATAAGGGAAAGGCGTTTGCTTTCGAAAGAAAGCCCTTCCGGAAGCCCAAAAGCCACGCAACCGTTGTTCCACTCTGTGCCCGTAGTTGTAAACTGCAGGCACTTTGCGGAACTGTTAATGCCGTCGGTCTTTTCATTGTCGACAATCTGCGGAGCGCAACGGTCTGCCCAGAACGGGTTTGTTCCGTCTTCACCGTTCCACAGTGTTGTCTGTGCGAACGTCGCCGTTGATGCCATCAAGGCAATGGCGAACAATAAGTTCTTCTTCATTTTGTTTCGGTTTATAAGTTATTATTGATTTGCTTGTTTTCGGGAAAAACAGAGCCTACGCCAGTCTTCCGACATAGGCTCTGCAACATGTGAGAAATTAATATTGACCGATTTTCAGATTACTAACCGTTATGTTTCCTCCGTAACTGTTGATACTCCAGCAGTTCTTCTGTATGCCGTAGATGCGGTTGGTGTAGCAGACGGCATCGTTGATGTACATCACACAGATACTGTTGTCGGTGTAGATGGTCACATTATAGACATTGTCGCTTGGGCGGGAGAATGTGTAACCGTCGATGCCTTCGACGAAACCCTTTCCGCCATCGCCCTCTTCCTCGAAGTTAACCTTCCTGCGGCTGTCGCTCTCAGGGTTGATTACCATTGTGTAATATTTCTCAAAGGCAGCAGTATCGTCAGTACCTGCCTTGGTACCGCGAACAAAAGAGACGCCAAACTTGTCCCACTCGTTGGATGTCTTGACCGTGAAACTGATCTTGTTGTGGTAACCGAGGCGGCTCATGAGCATATAAGCGTCGTCGCCTGACAAGGAGTAAGTGCCGTCGGATTCCGTCATGCCATTCTGTTTCTGCACCTTTACCTCGCACACCTTGTTGTATTTGTCGCTTATAGCCTCCACTTCACCGAGGGTCAGCGTGCCATCCTCATGCTGAACCAGCCTGTGGGCGACAAGGTTTCCACCCCATTCAGGCTCTGCAGGCGACGCACCCACTTCAGTGTTGTCCTTGCCCTTGCGAGTAGGACACCACCCCCAGATGTAGCGGTTCGTGCCGTCGCTCGCCGTCTTGCCGGCATAGAAGCCGCGGCTGTCGAGGAAACCCTCATGGTCGTCAGGCCAGATGCCTGCGTCGTTGGCGGTACAAGCCTTCAGTTCTTCAAGCGTCCTGCCCTTGAAATACTGCACCTTGCGCATGAAAGAAGTCTTGTCGCTATAGACGAGATACCACCAGTCGCCCATCTTGAACACGTCGGGGCACTCATAGAAACGGTCCCACATCATGGTCATAAACACACCGTTGTCCGCCCAAGACTTCAGATCATCAGAGACAAAATCGGCGACAGTGCCCTTGCCGTTCTTGGTAGTGGCTACCAACATGTGGTATTTGCCGTCGTCACCCTTGAACAGGAACGGGTCACGGAAGTCGTTCTTGCTATAGCCATAGTCGTCACCTTTAAGGATGAATGACTTGCACTTGGTCCAAGTACGGAAGTCAGGGGAGGTGGCGTACATGACAGCCTGTCCGTTGTCGGCAGAGGTCGGATTGTACTTGTTGCCCGTATAGAAAGTGTAATACAACTTGCTGCTTTCATCGTAAATGGCTGAGCCGGTACCGATAGCGGCATCCTGCTCATTGATATTGCCGCAGGAAACCAACTCGCCGAGTGACTCGTAGTTGGCGGCATCCTTGGTACTCACCGCCCAGATAGGGTGGTAAGTGCCTGCCGGATTAGGACGGAAGTCCTGCAAGTACATAATCTTGAAGTCCTTGTCCACCGGATCATAGAAAGGCATGGGGTCGCCCACATAACCGACAGCAGGCTTGTAATAAGTGCCTTGCATACTTTCGTCCGTAGAACTGAAGTATGTGGTGGTTGTCCAATCTTTCTGCTCTACAACGGCATTGTCATCGCTACATGAAGCAAGAGGCAAAGCGAGACATGAAGCCAATATGATAGAACTTATCATTGTTTTCATCTTGATTCTGTTTTTTTATTTGTTCATAAGATAATTGAGAGCATTCTGTGTCATGATAGCGATGTTCTTGTGGAACTTCTCGGTGTAGTTCTCGTTCACGCTATACCAGTCGTAGCATCCGGAACCGATGCAGAGCGTCATGCCGGAAGTGCCTTCAGCCGGGAACTCCCACACGACGATAGCCCCATCGCCGCCATAACCGAGGTCAACACCGCCGGTAGCGTCTCTCCATGCCGCATAATCGGCATATCCGCCCCAGTCAGAACCAATGTGCCATTGTGCCGTTGAGTTGGTGATACGGTAGTCTGTGTCGGTCGTGTAAACACAATTGGAGTCGTCACCTTTTACGAGACCCTGGTAAAGAGCATGGTCTGAGTGATAGCCAGCGGCATCATTGCCCATCTTGAAGTCCCAAGGACCGCCACAGGTTTCGGCGTCAGCCTCAACCTGACCCCAACAGTTGTTGGGCACGCCTCCGTTCTTGGCAATGCCGAGTTCACCTGGCATATTGGTTGCGTAGCGTGTAAAGAGGAACGATCCGCCGTTCTTGTAGAACTCCTTCAACTGCGGAATAGCCTCCAGCGCTTCAGGTGCAGCCTTCTCGAAAGCGTCCTTGCCATCCACGCCACCGTCCTTGTGGAAGTGCCACCAGATAACTTTGCACTCGCTCAAGTCAATGCTGCCGTTCTTGATGTCGGTGAATGAAGCGTAGAGAGAGTTCGACGTGTTCTCCAACATCCATTTGCAGGCAGTCTGTTCTTCGGGGTTAAGTTCGCCCATACTTTGTGCGAGCCCGACATAGAGCACTTGCGGTTTGTCTATCTGCAGCACGGTCACGGTGTAAGTGCTGTTTGCCGTATTGTTGCTAACGGTGTAGGTCACAGGATTGGAAAAATCTGTCACGATGCCGGAAGCGGGAGAAATGACAGCGTTTTCACTGTAGGTTATCACCGGAGTCAGGTTCTTGATGTCCAAAGAGACCGGAACATAGACAACGATAGTCTTGCTTTCCTCGTTTATAGTACCTACATATGTGCCGTTAATCTTGAAAGAAGTGATCTTCGCCTCGTCCCTCTGAGCCTTGACAGTCCAGTCAAGATAGACGTCGCCATTGGTCACATGCAGGGTTTGTGGAGCCGACAGATTGAGTTTGTCGTTGACATTGACGTTGCTCTTTGCGCCATCGCCGAGGTTCAACTTGGTGACACTCATCTGTGACACGTCGTATGTCTCAGGCACACGCACCGTAATCGTACGAGTCGTCTTGTCGATAGTTCCTTCATAATTGTCGAGAGCGAAATCCGTAACGGAGCAACTCCCTGTCAGATTCAGGTCTGACACGTTATCGTCATTGCAAGCTGTCATGGCCAAGATTGCCATGAATACAAATAATATCTTTCTCATATTACCATTCTCCTATATTCTGGGTGTAATGTCCGTTGGATGCTGCCACCTGTGAATAAGGTATTGGCAGATATTCATTCTTGTTCTTTGTGAAGTGGGCTGCGCCGTATATTGAGCAGTTGTCCGTCTCGCCAGCGAAGTACTTGTTGAGTACTGTCTCAGCCTCTCCCCATCTCACGAGGTCGAAGAAACGTTCACTCTCCATACCCATCTCCAAGCGACGCTCCATTTTTACAATCTTCAGAGCCTCGTCAGCGCTGTAGTTGCCATCGTAAGTGGAGATGTTGAACTTCACGCCATAGTCGCTCGGATAATTGGATATCATGGCAGTACTCTGCTTGGCACGCTTGCGGATGTCGTTGACCAAGGTGATTGCCTTGCCTGATTCGCCCAACTGCGCATAGGCTTCTGCGCGCTCCAGCATCACATCGGCATAGCGGAACACGATGCGATTCATAGATGTTCCCCACCAGGAACCTTTGATAAGGTATCCGCTCTCAGGGTCAACATTCTGCTTCAAGGTCACATAATAACCGTAGAGACCATTGGAACGGCTCCATGTGGAAGTCTCGTCCATGATGTAGTTCTTGTTGAATTCGTATGGCAAACCGGGAATACCCACGGTCAGGAAGAGGCGCGGATCCGCATAGTCTTCACTCTTGTCGTAGTCCTTGTTGTTAAAGGTATCGAAGTAAGGATGACCGTCTGCGTCCGTACGGAAAGCATTTACCAGGTTCTGGCTTGGCTTGTAGAAGTCGCAACCACCATCTGTAACACCGGGGATGTTGGGTACAATCAGGCCGTAACTCCAGTTCAAGTTACCGTACTTTGTTCCGTCGTTCATGGAGTACTGCATAGCCCAGATGCTTTCCTTGCCGTTCTCATACTGAGATTCCGGACGGAAATTGTTGTGGAAATCCTCCTCCAGACCAAAGCCACCTGCCGTATAAATGGAAGGATCACTGTATTCTATGACCTTCTTGAGATCATCTTGGTTGATGCCTGTCACCTGGTTGCTCTTGGGGTCATCCTGACGATAAGCCTTGTAGAGATACAACTTCGTCAGGAACGCTGCGGCTGCACTCTTCGACGGACGGCCTACTTCGCTCTGGGTAACAGGGAGCACACCGTAGGCATATTCCACGTCATTGATAATCTGTTGCCATCCCTCATCATTGGTGAATTCTGTGTTGGAGAGGCTGTTGTACTCCTCTTGGCTGAGATTGGCATTCATGATGAACGGAATGTTCTTGTAGAGACGCTTCAGGAGGAAGTGGGCATAGCCGCGGAGGAACTTCATCTCACCCAAACGCTGAGCCTTCAACTGATAACTGTCACCAGTCTGTTCGAGCATGGAGATTGCAGAGTTGACGCGTGAGATACAGTTGTAGAGACGCACCCACATGTCGTTGATGTTCCAGTTGGTGGTAAGCACTCCCTGCTCTATCTCCAGTTGATGGAACACGTCACCGTCACTTGTGCCGTTGCCACCTTTGTATGCATCGTCGCTGCGCACATCGAAATTCCACATTGAGAAAGAAGAGTTGATGTCTTCTGCGGTGGTGAAGATAGCGTAGGCAGAGATGACAAGATTGTCTACATTGCCCGGATCTTTCACCTGGTCACTGTCCAATATGCCCTGAGGTTTCTGCTCGTCAAGGAAGTCGGAGCAACTTGTCATACCTGCCAAGGCAAGAACGGCGAGGACTGAATATAATATTTTTTTCATAAGATGACTCTGTTTAGAATGTTACGTTAAGGCCGAATGTGATGTTGAGAGGGATAGGATAGCCGTAGTTCGGGTTCTCCGGGTCTACGCCAGTGAAACTTCCGCTCTTTATAGTGAGCAGGTTCTGGGCACTCACATACATGCGCAGACGCTGCATGGCAAGTTTGGAGGCAATGGACTTTGAAAAGTTGTAGCCCAACTGCACGGTGCGCAACTTCAGGTAACTGCCGTTCTCCACCCAATATGAAGACACTCGTTTCTCGTTGTTATTGTCCGAGAGCGACAGTGCAGGGATGTCGCTGTCGGGGTTGGTAGTGCTCCAAGCGTCAAGCAGTCGCTTTCCCTTGTTCAGGAAACCGATGTTAAGACCTGCCCAGATGTCCGTTTCCTTCTTCAGGTCTGATATGATGTCAACGCCTTGCACTCCCTGGAAGAAAGCGGTAAAGTCGAAGTTCTTGTATTCCAAGTATATGTTGAAACCGTAGGTAAAGTCAGGCACGGGATCATAAATCCAGTCCTGGTCAGCCTCTGTTATCTTGCCGTCACCATTCAAGTCCTTCCAGCGGATTCTTCCCAAACCGGCGCCTTCCTGTGTGGCATGGTTGTCTATCTCCTCCTGACTCTTGAAGATTCCGTCAGCGACATATCCCACTTGAGCGCCCATTGGATGACCCACTACGCTCGTCACGCCATTTCCGCCGAACGTGCCATTGGCTGCAACGGTCGTAGGCAATGCCGTAATCTTGTTGCTATAGGAAGATATATTGGCGGTGATGTCATACTTCAAGCCGAAGCGTGTCTGGTTGCGGTAGCCGACATTGAACTCAAATCCGCGGTTTTCCATCTCACCTGCATTGATCCACTGGGAACTGCCCTCGCCCATTACGGCGATACCCGGCATATTGACGAGGATGTCTTTGGTCTTCTTGAAGTACCAGTCGAAGTTGCCGTACAAGGTATTGCGGAAAAAAGCGAAGTCAAAACCGAGGTCTGTCTGTGTCGTCGTCTCCCACTTGATGTTGTCGTTACCGATCTGGTTGCGCTTGAAACCGGAAGCCAGAGTACTGCCTCCGTTGGTTCCGGCGATATCATAAGCCGTACCGTAACTCTGGCCGCCATTCTCATTTACACCATAGTTGCTGACGAAGATGGTGTATCTTGCGAGGTTGTCTATTTCCTGATTACCCGTCTGTCCCCAAGAAGCACGAATCTTCAAGTCGTCGATCCAGGAAGCCTCTTGCAGGAATTTCTCCTGGTTGACGCGCCATCCTGCCGACACGGAGGGGAATGTTGCATAGCGGTTGTTCTTGCCGAATCGGGAACTACCGTCACGGCGTATGGTAAACGAAGCGATGTACTTGTCGGCATAGTTGTAGTTTGCCTTGCCGAAGAAAGACACAAGTGAGTAACCCGAACCGCCGCCGTAAGCCTGCGGATTGGTCGTTCCTGCATCGGGCCACATATAGTCAGGATTCAGAATGGAGAACCCTTCCTTGTAGCCGGAGAAGTAGGAGTCGTCCTGACGGTTCAGTTCCGTACCCGCCATCAGGTCGATGCGGTTCTTGCCGAGTTCCAGATTGTAGGTGGCAACGGCATTCCACATCCACTTGGTCCAATGCTCCTGCTTTGCCTCCACTCCGTTCTTGTCATTGGCGACATTGCCTTCTGTCACAGGATAGGTGAAGATGCGCTGTTGTTTCTGCGAGTAGTCGAGACCGAAAGTCGTACGGATGTTGAAACCCTTGAACGGATTGAGGTTCAGGTAAGCATCGCCAAACATACGCCAGTAGGTATAGCGGTTGTCCTTGTTGCGTTCCAGCACTGCCACGGGATTGTAGCGGTCGGGGTAGCCGCCCACAGGACCAGCGTAACTGCCATCCTCCGTATAGATGGGAAGAGAGGGGTTAAACTGCAACACGTTCTGCAGGAATCCGCTTGGAGCCTGCACTTCCGAAGTGCGGTTCAATGTGAAATGCTCGCCCACGGTCAGCATATTGTTGTCAAGCAACTTGTACTCCGTGTTCATGCGTGCCGAGAAACGGCTGAAGTCGGAGGTATCAATGATACCGAGATTCTTGTAGTATCCCAGAGAGAAGAAACTGCTTCCCTTTTCCGTACCGTTGCTGACGGAAACGTTATACTGCTGTATAACTCCCGTGCGAGTGGTTTCGTCAAACCAGTCAGTGTCGGCTGCCGGGGTCGTTCCGGCATCGTCAAGGTATTTCTTCATTGAGATGCCGTTGAGCACAGGAGAGCCTTGGGCGTTGTAACCCCAGTCGTAATGGTAGCCAAGACCGTTGGTATTGGGGTCCATACCGTCATTGACGTAGGCCTGCCACATCACCTGGCCGTATTCCTTCGCATTCAGCACCTTCATCTTGTGGGCATAGGTGGAAACGGCTATCGAGCCGTCGAAATCGACCTTAACCTTGCCTTCCTTGCCTTTCTTGGTGGTAATTATGATGACACCGTTTGCCGCACGGCTACCGTAGATGGACGCCGAGGAAGCGTCTTTCAGTATTTGGATGCTCTCGATGTCATTGCCGTTGAGTTCGTGCATGCCCGATTTGGTCGGCACACCGTCAATGATGTAAAGCGGGTCATTGTTGTTGAGCGTTCCGATACCGCGGATGCGCACTGTGGCAGAGCCTGACGGAGAGCCGTCAGCCGTAATGTTCATGCCGGGCACCCTGCCCTGGAGAGCCTTGATAGGGTTGTTCTCGTTTTGCTTGGCAATCTCGTTGACGCTGACAACTGAGATTGCCCCCGTGAGGTCAGCCTTCTTTTGGGCGGTGTAACCGGTGACCACCACCTCGTCCATAAGGTTGCTTTCGTCTTCCATGACAATGCTCATCACCGGCCGTGCCGCCGTCTCCACCGGCTTCATTCCGATGTATGTGATGTGGAGTTTCGAGCCTTCCGGCACGTCAAGTTGGAAGTTTCCGTCGATGTCCGTCACTACTGCGGCGTTGGAGCCCGGCACTTGCACCGTCGCGCCAATGACCGGTTCGCCGTCGGATTTCTGCGTTACTTTTCCGCTGACCTTTACCGTCTGCGCGAATGAAGCGGCTGTCGCAAACAGCGCAACAGACAGTATTGCCAAAATCTTTGGTAATCTTTTCATTGCAATAGTTGTTTTTAGTTGTTTTCTCTTGTCGGCGACGGCATCACTTCTGCACCGTCACCTTGTTGTATTTGCTTTGCGGGAATACGATGCTTGTGAGGCACACCTCGCCGTTGTTGCCGAAAACCTCCACGCTGGAGTTGTCGATGAAGAGTCGCAGAGAGGTTATCTTCCTGTGCACGGGGGCTGTGGCCACCACGTCGAAGTCCTTGGAGAAGTCGGTCAGTCCGCTCTTCGAACGGTCTACGGAGAGGGTCATGGCTTTCTCGTCATAGGCGATGACAAGCTCCTCGCCCTCGTCGTTGCTGACGACAACACGGCACGAACCCTTTATCTTCACCTGTCTGTCGAGACCCTTGCCGTCATATTCCGGCGACGGACGGCTGCCAAGGTAGAGCATGGAGGCTGACGGGTGCTTCGGATTGGTGTAGTCCCTACCCTCGTAGAGGAACGGTTCGCGCGCTATGGAGTTGGCGGAGCGGTACTGTTTCGTGGGCACGTCGTTGGCGTATTGCCAGTTCGACATCCACGCGATCATCGTGTGGCGACCGTCGGGGGCGTTGTCGAAACTCACCGTAGCATAGTGATCCTTGCCGTAGTCCTGCCAGAGAGCCTTGCCTTCGTAGCGGCTTTCGCTGTCGACAGTGAACTTGTGACCGTCGAAATTGCCTATGAAATACTGCGTAGCGGAACCTCCTGCCAGTCCGCCGGGGTTGATGTTGCAGAACAGCACCCACTTCTCCTGTCCGGCAGACTTGCCGCTTTCCACCTTGAGTTTCATCAGGTCGGGACACTCCCACACCCCGTCGTGGCAGCCCAGGGACTTGCCGAAGCGGCTCTCTTCCGTCCAGTGCTTCATGTCCGGAGAGGAATAGATGCGCATCTCCTGTCCTGCCGACATGACGAGCGACCACTTCTGGATGTCGTCATTCCAGAACATGTTGGGGTCACGGAAGTCAGCTATCTCGGCGGTGAGCACCGGGTTGCCCTCGTAGACGTGGAACGTGTTGCCGTTGTCGAGCGAATAGGCTATCGACTGCGACTGCACGTTGCCGTCGGAAGTGTACATGGCGATGACCGCATCCTTGCCGAAGCCGGCGGTGTTGCGTTTGTCCACAATACACGAACCCGAGAAAATCGTGCCGTGGACGTTGGGGCTTATCGCCGGGGCACGGTGTTCCCAGTGGATGAGATCCTTGCTTACGGAGTGTCCCCACGTCATGTTGTTCCACATGGAGCCGTAAGGGCCGAACTGATAGTACAGGTGCCACTCGCCGTCTTTATAGAACATGCCGTTCGGGTCGTTCATCCAGCCATAGAGAGGGGTGTGGTGAAACTCCGGGCGGAACTTCTCCCTGTTCGCCGTGTCGAACGTATTGCTGAGGCGCAAGTCACCGAGAAACATTTTCTGACTTGCGCTGCGGTTGGCATGGTCGACACTCGCGTGCGTAAATAATATAAGGTGGCGTCCGGCAAATTCCTCGAGGTCGAACGGCACATAGTAGTCAACCTTGTTGAGAGCCAGGCGTATGTTGAGCTGTCTCTGGAGCACATTGTCGGCTATAACTTTCACCTGTGACTCCGGGGCAGCCTCTTCAATCGGGAGGATGAGGTATTTTTCCTTGTTGTCGGGAGCGATTCGGATGATGAAGTTGTCGTTTGCCAGTGTTTCCACCTTCACCTCCTGCGCCTGCGAAGGCAGGCTGCACAGTGCGGCGAAAAGCGATGCCGCCACTGCCAAGATACGGTTTTTAGTCATATTGGTTTTGTTTGTTTTGTTGTTATTTTCTGTTGATAGCCCCCGAGAGGCGGCAATGCGCCCTGCGGGACTTGTCGGTTGCGAAAGTAGGCAGATTTCACGGGAGACACGAAAATTATGTTACAACGGCTTGAAAAAATCGTTCATTGTAACATTTTTGTATCGTTTTGCAACATTTTTACCAATCCTGTAGCATGGAAAAACCGTGGTGCCGTGATGTGCGAACGGTGCTTCGGCAGCGTGAAAGCAGGGCTTTTGCAGGGCAAGAGGACAGTTCTTGCGGCGGCACACCGACCGTGGTACGCCTGTACTCCGACCGTGATACGAGCGTACTTCGACCGTGGCACGTTCGTACTTCGGTCGGTATCCGCTGCGACAAGACCGTTTCCACAGTGCCCGAACACCGTTTCCGGGACACTGCCACACCGTCTGCGCCACGCCGTCAGGCGTCTTTCTTCGACGAAGGCGACTTGCCGTAGAAGTCCTTATAGCACTTTGTGAAATAGGAAGGCGAAGAAAAACCCACCCGGTAGGCTATCTCCGAGACGCTCAGCGACGTGTCCTGCGCGAGCACCTTGGCACGTTTCAGCCGCTCCTCACGGATAATCTCCACCGGGGTCTTGCCCGTTATGGTCTTCACCTTTCTGTATAATTGCACGCGAGAGAGCCCCATCTCGCGCCCCACATCCTCCACCGAGAGGTCGGCGTCGGCTATACGCTCGTCGAGACAGCGGTTGAAACGGCGCAGAAACTCGTTCTGCAGCGTGGCGTTGTCCTCCTCTGCCGCCTCCTCGGCGGTCTGCGGCCGTGTCGTGGCATCGAGCCACTTGTCGCGCTGTTCCTCCAGTTCGTCACGCTGTCGCTCCGCTATCTCCTTGCGGCGGTTGAGTTCCTCGTTCTTCTGTTTGAGCGTTTCGTTGAGCAGATGCTTCGCTCTCAGGGTGCGGACGGTTATGACGAGCGACGCGCCAATGACTGTCGTGAGGACAACAATGCCCCACAGGATGATCCTCTCCATGCCAAGTTCGGAGAGAACGCGGTCCACACGGTTGTGCATTCGCTTGATATACTCGTCCTGTTTTACTATTTCCTTGTACTGCAACAGCAGCACGTTGGCGTTGTCGGAGGTGACAAGTGATGTCTCCATTGCGTTCTGCTTGTCGAAATTGTCGCCGTGCAGAATGCTGATGGCAAGGTTTATGAGGTCATCGCCGTGTGTCGGGTATATGGCAGAGGCCGTCAGCCTGCCATCCTTTATCTTTTCGATGCCTCCGCCGGGCGTAGGCAGCGCGTCAACGCCCACAAACAGCACCTTGCCCGGCATCACCTGCCAGTCCTTGTGCACCTGTTTGTGGCGCTCCATGGTGTGTCTCGCTCCGAGGGTTATGCGGTCGTTGGCGCCGAAAACGCAGTCTATCGGTCCGTCATAGGTTTCAAGGATTTTCTCCATGCACTTCTCTCCCGACACCTGTTTCCAGTCTCCCTCGCCGTAACCCACGATTTTCAGCCCCGGATACTTCGCAATGACGTCGTTGAACCCCCTGTGCCGCTCTTCGGCAGGCGACGAACCGTGCTCTCCGGCAATCTCCACTATGCAGCCCTTGCCGTCGAGTTGGCCTGCCACATACTCCGCCAGCATCGTCCCGATGGAGTAATTGTCGGCACCCATGAACGCCGTGTAGTTGTCGACGTCGCTCTTCCGGTCGAAGAGAATCACGGGGATATGCTTGTCGGTGGCCTTCTTTATGACGGAGGAAAGGCTCTCCGTCTGCTGCGGAGAGACGATGAGCAGGTCGACATTGCGGTCGACGAGTTCCTGTATCTGCTGCCTCTGCTGCTCCACGTCATCATCGGCCAGACGGATCTCGAGTTGTATGTCGTCGTGCAGATATGTGGACTGCTTGAGTTCAGAGACGAGTTTGTTGCGCCAGGCATCCTCCGAACACTGCGAGACACCTATGACGATTGTCTCCCTTTTCTTGCCGCAGCCGCAGAGCAAGCCTGCCGCCAGCACAGCCATTATGCCGCAAAAGAGCATCCGACAGTATGTTTTCATCACTACTGATTAGTTGTTTCGGTTTTTTGTCACGGCAAAGATATGACATTTTTGCGTTGCGAAGCAAACTTTTCCGCATCTTTGTTGCAATTTTTACTGACAGGGGCAGACTGACCCGAGGGGCGTCCCGCAAAGGCAAAAAAGGCGTGTTATCCTTTGCGAAACGACATTTTTGCCTTACTTTTGCACCGACAATCAACGACCCACAGACATGAGCAAACCCCTTGCAGAAAGAATGCGCCCCACCACACTCGACAAGTATGTGGGACAGAAGCACCTTGTCGGCGAGGGGGCAGTGCTGCGCCGCATGATCGATTCGGGGCGTATAGCGTCGTTCATACTGTGGGGCCCGCCCGGCGTAGGCAAGACCACACTGGCGCAAATCATAGCCAACAGGCTGGAAACGCCGTTCTATACGCTCAGCGCAGTGACGAGCGGAGTGAAGGATGTGCGCGATGTGATAGAGCGCGCCAAGTCGAACCGCTTTTTCAATTCCGCCTCTCCCATTCTCTTCATCGACGAAATACACCGCTTTTCAAAGTCCCAGCAGGACTCCCTGTTGGGTGCTGTGGAACAGGGAGTGGTGACCCTCATCGGCGCAACGACGGAGAACCCGTCGTTTGAGGTCATACGTCCGCTGCTGTCGAGATGCCAACTCTATGTGCTCAAACCGCTCGGTAAGGACGACCTGCAGGAACTCCTCGACAGGGTGATCACCGAGGACGAGGAGATGAAACGGCGGCACATAGTGTTGAAAGAGACGGCGGCGATGATGCGCTATTCGGGAGGCGACGCCCGCAAACTGCTCAACATACTGGAGTTGGTCGTGGAGGCCGAAACGGAAGAGGAGGTCGTCATCACCGACGAAAAGGTCGTCAGCCGACTACAGCAGAACCCTTTGGCCTACGACAAGGACGGCGAGATGCACTACGACATAGTGTCGGCGTTCATCAAGAGCCTGCGGGGCTCCGACCCCGATGCCGCCCTCTACTGGATGGCACGGATGATTGAAGGGGGCGAGGACCCCGAATTCATCGCCCGGAGACTGGTCATCTCCGCCGCTGAGGACATCGGACTTGCCAACCCCAACGCCCTGCTCATAGCCAATGCGGCGTTCGACGCGGTGATGAAGATAGGGTGGCCGGAGGGACGCATACCCCTTGCCGAGGCGGCAGTCTACCTCGCCACGTCGCCGAAAAGCAACTCCGCATATCTCGGAATCAACTCTGCACTGCAGACAGTGAAGCAGACCGGCAACCTGCCAGTGCCGCTCCACCTGCGCAATGCACCCACAAAACTGATGTCGGAACTGGGCTACAGCGACGGCTACAAGTATGCCCACGACTATCCCGGGCACTTTGTCGAACAACAGTTCATGCCCGACGACCTGCAGCAGACACGCCTCTGGCATCCACAACACTCGCCTTCTGAGGAGAAACTCTACCAGAATATGCTCTCCTGTTGGGGCGACAGGTTCAAGGAAGACTGACCTCCCACACAGCGCAAGCGCCGGGGAAGCACTGAAAAACAGCACAATAAAAGCAATGAAAATAGTTGTTCTCGACGGTCATGCGGCCAATCCCGGTGACCTTTCATGGAAACCTCTCGAACGGCTGGGCGAGGTTGTGGTCTATGACCGCACCCGTCCCGAGGAACTCATCGGGAGGACAGCGGACGCCGATGCGGTCCTCACCAACAAGGTGTTCTTCGGAGAAGAGGAACTGAAACAGTTGCCCCGACTCAGATATATAGGCATATTGGCGACCGGCACGAATGCCGTAGATATCAAGGCGGCGTGCCGTCACGGTGTCACCGTGACCAACATACCGGCCTACAGCACCGACAGCGTGGCACAACAGGTGTTCGCCCACATCCTCAACGTGCTCAACCGTGTGGACAAATACGCCGACGACAACCGCAAGGGACGCTGGAGCGCCAATCCCGACTTCTGCTACTGGGACATGCAGATACGCGAACTGGCGTCGATGAAAATGGGCGTCGTCGGACTGGGAAATATCGGCAAGAAGGTGGCACGGATAGCACTCGCCTTCGGCATGGAGGTCTATGCCGTCACGAGCAAGGCGGAAAACGAACTGCCGGAGGGCGTGAGGAAATGCGGTCTCGACGCATTGCTGCGCTCATGTGACGTCATCTCACTGCACTGTCCGCTCACTCCCGACACCCGGGAGATGATAAACCGCGACACACTGGCACTGATGCAGCCGAGCGCAATACTTGTAAACACCGGCCGGGGCCCGTTGGTCAACGAGGCGGATGTCGCCGAGGCACTGCACAAGGGGGGCATTGCCGCCTACGCCACCGACGTGATGTGCCAAGAGCCGCCCGAGGCAGACAACCCGCTGTTCGGCTGTTCCAATGCTTTCGTCACGCCCCACATGGCGTGGGGAACGATAGAAGCGCGCCGACGGCTCATGGACATCGCCCTCAACAACGTGCTGGCTTTCGCCGACGGAAACCCCATTAACACAGTGAAAGAATAATGAACGACCCGATAATATACGACGGTTTTTTGCGGATGACGGAGTTTCTCGGTACGTTCGCTTTCGCCATTTCCGGCATCAGGCAGGCGGCACACAGGCACTTCGACTGGTTCGGAGGTTTCGTGTGCGGAGTGGCCGTGGCAATCGGAGGCGGTACTCTGCGCGACCTGATGCTGGGTGTCACCCCTTTCTGGATGACCAACGGGATGTACATGGGCTGCACCCTGCTCGCCCAGATATTTGTCATTGCGTTCAACAAATACCTGAAACACCTGGACAACACTTGGTTTGTATTCGACACGATAGGTCTCGCCCTCTTCACTATAGTGGGCATACAGAAGACCCTGTTGTGCGGTCATCCGTTCTGGGTTGCCATTGTCATGGGCTGCATAACAGGTTCTGCGGGCGGTGTCCTGCGTGACATACTACTCAACACCACACCCATCATCTTCCAAAAGGAGTTCTATGCCATGGCGTGCATCGTTGGGGGCGTTTTCTATTGGCTGCTTACCATAGTGGGGGTGAACATGGAAGTGACGTCGGTATTCACCTTCATAGCCATCTGCGTGATGCGCTTCCTGGCGGTGAGATTTGACATTTCGCTGCCCAAACTGAAGAGCGAGGAATAGCCGCCAGGCTCTTTACAGGAGCCTAACGGAACAGTGTCTGGGTGAACTCTACCAGATAATCGCGCCAGTTGCGCCAGATATGGCCGCCGCCGCTCTCCCGATAGGTGTAGGCACGGGGCTTGAACTGCATGGCGTCAAGGTGCTTGCGGAAGTCCTCGTTTTCGGCATAGAGGAAATCCTCCTTGCCTATCGCAAGGTAGAGATGCTTGTTCTGCTTCTTCGGGGTGAACATTTTTTCCAGTTTCCCGTACATGTCTTTGTAGACGTAACCGTAGGCCGCGTCTTCCTTTCCCCATATTATTGCAGACGAGAACATGCCGATCCAGTCAAAAAGGTCAGGATTGTTGATGGAAATGTACAATGAGTGGTAACCGCCCATGGACAGTCCTGCAATGGCGCGGTGACCTGCATCGGCCTTCACACGGTAGTGTTTCTCCACGAAACTGATAATCTCGGGAAAAGCCGTTTCGTAGAGTCCGTCGACGGTATGCGGCAGTTTGGTAGTCGGACGGACAAGTCCTTTCGGGTCAACGCCCGGTGCAGCCTGCTCGGAAGCATTGCCGTTGGGCATCACGACAATCATGGGCTTGGTCTTGCCTTGGGCTATCAGGTTGTCGAGAATCTGCTTTGCACGTCCCAGTTCGGTCCAAGCCACCTCGTCGCCACCCATACCATGAAGTAGATAAAGCACAGGATATTTCTCCTTGGAGTTCTCGTATCCGGCAGGAGTATAGACCGACAGGCGGCGTGAGAACCCCATCTTTGGACTGTCATACCACACCTCGCTCAGCGTGCCGTGAGGCACGTCATTGTCCATATAGTTGTCTGCCTTGCCGCCGGTCACCACAAAATAACTGAACATAGTGGCCGTGTCCCTTATCACATAGACGCTTGCCGGGTCGGTAATCTTCACTCCGTCAACAATGAAATTATAGAGATAGAGTTCGGAAGGCAGTACTCCGGTTGTAAAAGACCACATTCCGTCAGCGTCTTTCTGCATATCCGCCACGGAGTTTTCTATGCAGTCGCCGGTCACCTGCACCGTCTGCGCCTGGGGAGCAGCCAGTCTGAAAGTCACCGTCTTGTCGGCATTGACCTCAGGAGAGACCACTTTCCTGCCTCCCCACAACGCCTGTTGTGCGAAAGAAGCGCACGAAAATATTACCGCAAAAATAAAAAGCACTGCCTTTTTCATATACTGTTTGTTTTTAGTTGATGTTGTCACAGACATTAGTTTGCCTCGGCCCGGCCGGCAAAAACAGTTTTTCCCGACGCAGGAAAAGCACTGTGGCAAAACTACGAATAAATATCCGACACCACAAGAGTTTCGGAGAAAAAGACGAAAAGAATACCTACACGGAAGATGAAACGCAGGAACGCCAGCACACCCACAAGGCATAAAACAATCGTTTTGAACGCAAAAAATAGATATAAATTATCTTTTTGTAAGCCAAAACACGTTTTTATCGTTAATTTGTTTGGAATATTAACCCAATTAAAATAACTTTGCACACAGGTTGATTGGTTCTTACTGTTCCGTAAAAGGGACAAAGGCGGCAAAGGCACTGCACCTTTGCCTTCCAATAAGAGAGAGATTGTTAGATAACACAGTATACGCATATATATGGCAAAAATGAAATTCAAGGTTCTTGCAGCCTCCCTGTTGCTTGCGGCATCATGTCATCTGATGGCGCAGAACGCAGGTTCTGTGGGCGGCACAGTGACCGACGAGTCGGGCGAACCGGTAATCGGCGCACAGGTGACAGTAAAAGGCAGCAACGCCATGGCGCTGACCGACGCCGACGGACACTTCATACTCAAGGGAGTGAAGAGCGGTCAGGAAGTGGTGATAAACTATCTCGGCATGGAGACGCAGACAGTGAAGGCAAGTCCGAACATGAAAGTCAGCATGCGCTCACAGGACCGCCAACTTGACGAAGTGATTGTTGTCGCCTACGGAGAACAGAAGAGATCTTCGTTCACAGGCTCTGCCGGAGTGGTGGGAGACGACAAGATCGCCAACAGGCAAGTGACCAACGTGATGGACGCACTCGACGGTCAGGTGGCCGGAGTGCAGATGATAAAGACCTCCGGCGACCCCACCGCCACACCGACAATACACGTCCGTGGCATCAGTTCGATAAATGCAGGCAACGAACCGCTTATCGTCGTGGACGGTTCTCCTTACTACGGAGCATGGAGTGACATCAATCCTGCCGACGTGGCGTCCATGACTGTGCTCAAGGATGCCGCCTCCAACGCCCTCTACGGAGCCCGGGGCGCAAACGGAGTGATACTCATCACCACCAAGAGACCGCAGCAGGGACGCACCACCATCACCCTTGACGCGAAGTGGGGCAGCAACAGCCGCGCATCGGAAACCTACGACGTGGTGAGCAATCCGGGACAGTACTACGAGATGTTCTACCGTGCGCTGTACAACTATAATGTGAACTCACTGGGGCTTTCCGCCGCCAACGCACACGTTCAGGCCAACGAAAAGATGGTCAACACAGTCGCCAACGGCGGTTTGGGCTACGTTTGCTTCACCTATCCGCAGAACGAATACCTGATAGGAACCAACGGCAAACTCAATCCGCACGCCACTTTGGGACGCACATACACAGGAAGCGACGGCAAGCAATACACCGTGACGCCCGACGACTGGGTGAAAGAGGCTTACCGCAACACTCTGAGACAGGAGTACAATGCCAACATCAACGGCGGCAATGACGTGGCCCAGTTCTACGCATCGCTGGGTTACCTCAACGACCCGGGTATCGCCTACGGCTCTGCCTACGAGCGTTACACGGCACGAATGAAGGCTACCTACAAGGCCAACGACTGGCTGAAGGTGGGCGGAAACATCAACTATGTGCACTCCAACACCGATTACGCTTCGACATCAAGCGGCACAAGCACTTTCTATATCGTCAACCGCATCGCCCCGATATATCCAGTCTATGTGCGTGACGGACAGGGCAACATCATGAGAGACGCCAACGGCAAGATGTATGACTATGGTGACAGCAACATAGCCGACCTCGTGCGCCCCGTGCTCTCGTCGCAGAACCCGCTCAAAGACGACCAGTTGCAGACCAAGGAGAGCATAAGCAACTCCATATACCTGAACGGTTTTGCAGAGATAACCCCCACTTGGGTGAAGAACCTGAAGATAACCGTCAACGGAACAGTGAGCGACTACGAGTACCGTTACACCGAAACGGAGCAGCCGTTCTACGGTTGGGGACTGATGAACCACCCCACCGGATCATTGTCCAAGTACCATTACCGCTACTACACGGTGAACTTCCAGCAGTTGGCGAACTACACACGGTCGTTCGGAAACCACAACATGACGCTCCTGTTGGGACATGAAAACTACCGTCAGACGGACGAAAACGTGGGAGCGACAAGACAAAACATGTTCTCGTTCTACTCCAACCACGAACTCTCCGGAGCCATCAAGGAAATCAGTTCCTCGTCAAACCAGACGAAATACAACACCGAAGGCTACTTCTTCCGTGGCATGTACGACTATGACGGCACCTATTTCGGACAGGTGTCCTACCGCCGCGACGCTTCGTCACGCTTCCATCCTGACCACCGCTGGGGCAACTTCTACTCCGTGGGAGGTGCGTGGATTGTCACCAAAGAGAAGTGGTTGGCAAGCACAAAGTCATGGCTCAACGAACTGAAACTGAAGGCTTCGTTCGGCCAGCAGGGCAATGACAACATCGGAGACTACCGCTACATGGACACCTACTCTATCGAGAACTCCAACGGAAGCCTCGGTCTCACGCTGAACAACGTGGGCAACCCAAACATAACATGGGAGACCAACACCAACGTGAACGTGGGCATCGAGTTCCAGGCACTGAAGAACCGCCTGCGCGGTAGCATTGAATACTTCTACAGGAAGACCACTGACATGCTGAGTTTCGTCAGCGTGCCTCTCTCGGAAGGATATGCCGGATTCTACTCAAACGTGGGTGACATGAGCAACAAGGGCGTGGAGGTTGACCTGACATTCGACGCGGTGAGCAACAAAGACCTTGTCTGGACGGTCAACTTGAACGCTACGCACTACCGCAACAAGATCACTTACCTCTACGACGACAACAAGACGAATACCCTGGACGGTCATCCCGGATATGTAGACACCTCAAAGTTCTACGGAGAGGGGCTGCCTATCTACACATGGAGACTGAAAAAGTATGCCGGAGTGGACGAAAGCGGACAGTCCACATGGTATAAGACGGAGGAGGACGGTACTGTCAGCCGCACCGCAAACTGGTCTGACGCAAGTTACTACGCCTGTGGCGCACCCCACCCCGACCTCTACGGCGGTTTCGGAACATCGCTCTCATACAAGGGATTCGACTTTACGGTGAACTTCGCGTACTCCATCGGCGGCAAGGTATATGACAGCAACTACCAGATACTCATGGCTTCGCCGTCGACAAGCACCCTCGGACAGAGTTTCCACAAGGACCTGCTCAAGGCTTGGTCTGCCGACAACACCTCGTCGAACATCCCGCGCTGGCAGTATAATGACACTTTCGCCAACTACACTTCCGACCGTTTCCTCACCGACGGCAGTTACCTGAGCCTGCAGAACATCAATCTCGGCTATACGATTCCCAAGAAGTGGGCTGCCGCGATAGGCATGACGAAAGTCAAGGTCTATGCCGCCGCAGACAACGTGTACCTGTGGACAAAGCGCAAAGGACTTGATCCTCGCACCAGTTTCACCGGAACTCCATCAACGGAGCAGTACTCTTTCGTGCGCACCATATCGGGCGGAGTGACCCTGCAGTTCTAAACAAGGAATAGAAAACCATAATGAAAGGACACAACAATATGAACAAGATAGTGAACAAGACGTTGATTGCGCTGCTGATGTCAGGCTCTGCACTGGTGAACTACAGTTGCATTGACGAAAACGAACCCACCGACTACGCCTCGTCATCACAGATAGGCAAGTCTGACAACGCCCAAAGCGGACTGCTCAGCGGACTGGTGAGTTACATGGTCACATACGACACCTACGGCGTGACAGGCGGTTCGTGCGACTGGGGATACCCCTGCCAGATGTTCATACGCGACATCATGACCGAAGATTTGCCCGTGAAGAATACAGACGGCGACTATGATTACTATTCATATATAGAGGAAGGAACCGACCTGCAGGCATTTACCCCCTACGCATATTTCTACTATACGAAACTGATACACAACGCCAATTCCATCATAGGCTCCTGTGACGACGGACAGAACGTCAACTCCAGCGCCGGCATAGGATACACTTTCCGTGCGTTGGCATACCTTGACATGGCACGGATGTTTGAGTTCCGCAAGACAGGCTATGCCGATCTGGACGCCAAGGCGGCAAAGGTGTGGGGACTGACAGTACCTGTCGTAACCGACAAGACATCGCACGAGACAGCCAAGAGCAATCCGCGCGCACCGTTCTACACGATGTACCGCTTCATCAACAGCGACCTCGAAAAGGCGGAGAAGCACCTGAAAGGCTACCAGCGCACCGACGACAGTTATCCCGACTCGAGCGTCGTGGCAGGTCTGAAGGCACGTTTCTGGCTGGAACTGGGCACACGCTTCGAGAAAGACCCGGAAGATTTGACCACCCAAATGGCACACGAGGGTGACAATGACGGCTACACGGCTCTCGGCATAACATCTGCCGACGAGTGCTATGCCAAGGCAGCAGAGTATGCAAAGAAAGTGATTGACGCAGAGTATTCCCCCGTAAGCAAGAGCCAGTGGTATGATGCCGAAACGGGATTCAACACCTCCAACCAGGCGTGGGTGTGGACTGCACGCATCGGTTCAAAGGAACAACTCAACTCTTACTGGTACTACACATGGATGGGAACGCTCAACAGCGAGTGCAACTACTCGCTCAGCAGTTACGGAACATACCGCTGTATCAGCAAAGGACTGTTCGACCAGATCAGCGACAATGACTGGCGCAAACACACATGGGTAGCCCCCGACGACGCAGGAAAGGATGCCGTGCCCGAGGGTTACAGCACTCTGCTTCCCGACGACAGGTGGGCGAAACTGCCGGAATACACCAACCTGAAATACCATGCCGGCAAGGGCGACCTCACAGAGTGGGAAAAATGCAGCCTGTGTGACATCCCTCTGATGCGCGTGGAGGAGATGCATCTCATCTATGCGGAGGCCATTGCCCACACGCAAGGCGTGGGTGCAGGCAAGAGTTACCTCGAAAACTTCGTGAACACCTACCGCTACGACGATGGCAGTTACACCTGCCCGTCTGCCGACATGGACGGTTTCATCAAGGAACTTGTGCTCCAGAAGCGCATAGAACTGTGGGGCGAGGGACTCGTCTACTTCGACTACAAGCGACTGAAACTCGGCATTGACCGCGCCTATGAGGGTAC
The DNA here is from genome assembly GCA_963611255.1 of Faecalibacterium prausnitzii. Lineage (GTDB taxonomy): Bacteria > Bacteroidota > Bacteroidia > Bacteroidales > Bacteroidaceae > Prevotella. The sequence goes on along the minus strand of CAVDQB010000005.1, from coordinate 24,598 downwards.
TAATTTTTACAAGAACACGCGTCTGAAGACTGCCGAAGGCAACGTTGCCCCATGGCTCAACTACTATCTGCCGGAATATGAGAACGCTTACAACCCTGCCTGCCTGCTCAATCCCGACCCGACAAACGTGGTGACAGACCAGACAAAATTCGATTAAAGACGACACATACACACAAACGACAATGAAGTACACTGTATATGATAAGGTGAGAGTTGCCCTGCTGGGTCTTTTGGCAGTGGCAGGAATAGCAACATCGTGCAGCAATGACGACAACTTCCAGCCGGGCGAAGACGTGCCGGAGGGCGTTGTCGGCGCATTCTTCGACAAGGGCAACACCGCCGAAGCAACGCTTACGGGCGAGACGGAAGGTTCTGACAGCGTGGTGCTGAAAGTAAACCGTGTGGACACGACAGAGGAAGCAACCGTGCCTGTGACCGTCGTGAAGTGCGACACGACGGCTATCCACATACCAACATCAGTCCATTTCGACAAAGGTTCAGCGCAGGACAGCCTCATCATAAAGATAGACGAGGGTCTCTACACAGACCGCACATACGGCTATGAAGTGGCTATCGACGACAGTCAGGTGAGCGTCTACGCAGCAGGACTGCCCTCTTTCGCCGGCACAATCTTCAAAGGCAACCCATGGAAGAAACTGGTTGAGGGCGCAGCGTTCTATTTCGCCGCAGCGGCAGGATGCCCCCTGCCCACCATGTACTCCGATATCTATCAGTACAAGAATGAGAACCGCTTCTATATAGACAACTTCATGGGTTCGGGAAACAAGCAGGAGTTCTCGCTGACCAGCGGTTTCAATGCCAATGACGTGATGCAGAGCGAGGGTTATTTCACATGGAATGCCGATCAGGTGTACCAAGACCACGAGGCAGGACAGAACGGTTTCGACTGGATTTACGATCTCGACAGCGAGAGCGACGACCCTTACGCATGGAGCATCGAGGGAAGTGACGTGGGCATAAGTTCGTTTGCAGGCTATATGGGAGCTTGGAGTTGGTTCAGTTTCAAGGACAAGTGGCTTTATTTCTGGGCTTACTGTGCTACCGACGACGGCAAAACGACGGAGGCTTACTTCTATGGCGACTGGCGAGAGCAATAAAAATCACGCAACACAAAGAGATTATTCTTACATCAACTTATAAATTAAAGGCTTATGAAAAAGTTTACTTTGACTGTATTGGCCGTAGCATTCGGTCTGTTTGCTAACGCCGCAGTGTCTTCCACAGACGACCTCGCGGGAACATACGATGCTGAAGCCAGCGGATGGCAGTGGTTCAATTATGCGAGTTGGGAGGCTGTCCCCACAGGTCATAGCGTGACTGTCACAAAGGTGGACGACACCACTGTCACCATTGAAAACCTTCTTGGATACAGTTCAAGTCTCACCGGTACAGTGGACTTTGCAGCAAAGACCATCACCATTGCCCCCACAGCAGGCTTCAACTCATGGTTTACGCTTGCCGCAGAGAGCGATGAGACAAGTGGCGTAGCAGGAACTTTCGATGATGAGGGAGTAATTTCATTCAGTGGATTCGGTGCTTGGTACGATGGAACATCCTACCTTTCCGGCGTCAGTGTCACACTTACAAAACCTGCAACGGCCACAGTTGAATGGTCTGTAACCGGCACTCTCGTCTATTACGAGAACGGAGAAACTGCTTCAGCATACCGCAATGTGGAGACCACTCTTACCAAATACAGCGGTTCAAACAAATATGAGTACGGTCTGAAACTGGAGTCCGGCGCAAGCCCTGAGGAACTTCTCTTCAAGGTTTACGGTGATTCTATTGGAATTGCCAACGGCGAACAGTACACAGGTTATGCCGGTTCTTACTTCTACACAATCTATGACGGCAACAAGATGGTGTGGTTTGACACATCTGAAGACTGCACAGAGTTTGCAGGAAACGAGACAAGCGGTTCGTTCTATATAGCCCTGTATGACTATATAACCACTACGACTGCGGCTGACAAGGAAGGCTACATCGAGTTCACATGGGGCGACAAGACCGGCATTGAGAACCTGAAAGCCGCCACTTCCGATGCAGACGCTCCGATATACGACTTGTCCGGCCGTGCGGTAAGCAACACCAAGAAAGCCGGAGTGTACATCATGAATGGCAGAAAGGTGCTGGTGAAGTAACTACATTTCCGCATACACACGGAAAGAGATAACTATAAAGCCCCTGCAACCACGGAAAGTGCGGTTGCAGGGGTTGCTTTTATTTCATACATTCGCCCTCTTCCATACCGCGAAGACGCACCCGGCACTCCTCGAGAATGCTCATCAGGTCGTGCATATTGTCGGCACGCAGCATGGCGATGCGTGTCTGGCGGAAATCGGGAATGCCCTTGAATACTGGCGAAGCCGCCAGATGACGGCGTGTGTGGAGTATGCCACGGTATTCGTCAATGCGCTCCACATTGATGCGCAACTGCTCTTCGAGTACGTCTATCTTCTCGTCGAGCGTGAGAGGAGCGCGTGAAAAGAGCCACGGCTGACCGAAAGTGGCACGCCCGATCATCACCGCATCCACGCCGTAAGTGCGGAATGCGTTGTCCGCCTCGTCAAGACTTTTTATGTCGCCGTTGCCTATTATCGGGATGCGGATATAGGGATTGCGCTTCACCTCGCCTATAAGCGTCCAGTCGGCATCGCCCGTGTACATCTGCGAACGGGTGCGCCCATGGATGGTGAGAGCCTGTACGCCACGGTCCTGAAGCTGTTCCGCCAGTTCCACAATGAACGGCCGGTGGCCTGCACCGGGAATACTCAGCGAGGCATCGAGCATGGTTGGCACGTCCCAACCGAGGCGCGTCTTCACCGTGACAGGCGTGTTGACCGCCTTCACCACGTTTTCCACGATGTCGAGCAGCAGCGGAACATTGCGCAGCATACCTGCCCCTGCGCCCTTGCCTGCCACTTTCTTCACCGGGCAACCGAAGTTGAGGTCTATCACGTCGGGATGAGCCTCGCTCTCGACGATGCGCGCCGCCTCGACCATAGCCTCGACATCGCGTCCGTAGATCTGTATGCCGACGGGGCGTTCCTCCTCCGCAATGGTGAGTTTTTTCACTGTTGAACTGATTGAGCGCACCAGTGCCTCGGCACTGACGAACTCAGTATAGACCATGGACGCGCCGAACCGCTTGCACAGAAGCCTGAATCCTATGTCGGTGACATCCTCCATCGGGGCAAGGAAAACCCCTCCTTTTATATCAAATGGTAGCATCCTCCTGCCATTGTTTTTATCACTCCCTTCATCTCAAGCGAGAAAAGGAGCGACGTAAGTTTGTTGATCGGTATTGCAGACTTCACTGTCAGGACGTTTATCTGCAGGTCGTTGTTGCTTTCCAATATGCCGACTATCCGCTGCTCTTCGGCTGTCAGGTCGGGGAAGATCTGGCGTTCTATCCCACGTTTTTTCGCTTCGCAGAGGGCGGCATCGTCCATCCAGCCCATTGACTTCACGAAATCCTCGGCACTGGAGACGAGCATCGCCCGGTTGTCACGGATGCTGTTGTTGCACCCCTGGCTATAGACGGCATTGACAGCACCCGGAAATGCGAAAGTGTCACGGTGGTAGTCGCCGGCTATGCCGAGCGTTATCAGTCCGCCACCTTTGGCAGCACTCTCCACGAGGACGGTGGCATCCGCCAGTCCGGCGACAATTCTGTTGCGCTGCACGAAGTTGCCTTTCGCCACGTTAGTCTGGCTCATGTATTCCGTGAGCAGCCCTCCATGGGCGAGCATTGCCTCCGCCGTGGCATGATGGGCATAGGGATAGATTTGGTCAAGTCCGTGCGCCAGCACGCCTACAGTGGGAAATCCGTTGGCAAGAGCCTCGCGGTGGGCATTGATGTCGACACCGTAGGCGAGACCGCTCACCACCAACACGCCGGGACAAAGGTTGCTCAGGTCACGCATGAACTGCCTTATGATGTCCTGTCCGTAGAGCGTGCAGTGGCGTGTGCCCACCACCGAGATGATCTTTCGGGCGTTCAGGTCGGCATTGCCCTTGCCGTAGAGCACCACAGGACTGTCGGGACAGTCGGCAAGACGCTGCGGATAGAGCGGCGAGTTCATGGGAATGACAGTGACACCGTTGTCCTGCGCCCAACGGTATTCCGCTTCCGCACGGTGCGCGGCACTGCCTGTGTCGGCAAAAGCGGACAGCAATCGCGGCGAGGCATCGGGCAGAGCATCGCGAATGTTGCCGCCGTTCTGCAGTATGAGAGTTGCCGACCCGAACCTGTCATACAGTTCGTGCAGAGCCGCAAGCGAGAGATACGGCAGCCGGGTCAGCGTCATGCTGGCGAGCAGTTCCTGTTCGTTCATTGCAGATAAGTAGAGAAAGCACTGGTCAGGACATCGGAGTCCGACAGGCGACCGCCGATGACACACACCGCTTCAACAGTCGCCTTGAGACACAGGCGGCCGTCCTCCTTGCGCACGATGTCCTGATGAAAGACATAGCGCAGACCCTCCTTGGTCATGTAAAGCCGCGAGACGAAGCGGTCATTGCTCCGCAGCGGTGACTTGTACTGCAGGTTCATGCGCGCCACGACGACATCTATGCCGCGCTCATGAAGCCCTGCGAAGTCGAGCCCGATAGTCTTTATGAACTTGTGGCGCGTGTGTTCCATGTAGTGCAAATAGTTGGCATTGTTGACAATACCCTGTATGTCGCACTCATAGTCGCGCACTTCCATCTCCAATTCAAAGCGTTTTTCCATTCTTTTTCAGGTAATGATAGCCGATGCGACAGCGCAGGCAGTCCTTCCTGTCGCAGTATTCTTTCTTCAGTTGGATGAGAGCCTGTGTGTCAGAAGCGCTGTTCACGTCAAGTCCGCACTCACGCCACATCCTCACGATATTGTTGTCCTCCGCCTTGGTTTCCTCCATCAGGTCGAGCGCACGGTTGACAAGCCTGTTGTCGGAAGTGTATTTCCCATAGGCGAAAATTATCGGAACGACCGTGTTGATGAGCAGTATGTCAACGGAAGACCTTGACAGACGCTTGGCGTTATGCGCGCTCTGCTCGCCGAAAAGATAGTGCGACTGCCAGTAGCCGGTGGCTTGCGTCTGCAGGGCGGCGGCAACCTGACCGGCGGAAGTACACTCCAGAATGCGGCTGAAGTCCGCTTTCCTGCTGTAGTGGAGCATGGCGAGTTGCGACAGGCGCACCGTCGGGAAGTTCTGGGGGCGCAGTCTGAGGAAACGCCACATCCCCTTGTCCATGGGCTGTAGGGAGAACTTGTGGGCGAGATAACCGTATTCCACCTTCATCTTGGCAAAGTACCCGTCGGCGGCAACGGCCGGGCGATGCCGCTCGGGATAGGCTTCCTCGCAGAGCAAACCGGCCTGTCCAAAAAACAGAGCCTCTATCTGGAAAAGGTCATCCCGATGATGATCGATGGCTTTCAGGGGAATGTGCCGCGCCCACGTCTCGAATGCATCGGCATTGACACCAAAGCCGAAATTGCGTGCCAGCGTCTGGAAGAAAGCGTCTTCCCATGATCCGCAGCACCGCCCGAGCCTTTGCAGGATGTCGGAGGTCTTCCTTTCGAGCCTCTCCGTCTGCAACGCCGACAGCCAAGAGTGGACTGTCAGATTGGGAAGCGACGGAATGATGCGGAAACAACGCGGGTAACGGTCTTCCGTAAGCAGGTGTTCGTAGTCTGCCAAGAGGCTCTCTGGTATGGGAAGTTCAGTCTGCGGAATCAGTTCGCCGTGGGAATTCCGCACGTCAGAGTCCGTCTCGCACACGACATGAAGCACCACGTTGTCGTAGGCGGAGTCCTTGTCGTGGCCGTGCAGATACCACTGCGACGACTTCAGATGCAACTCCACGTTGCCTGCCCACACCTGACTGCCGATGCGTATCTTGGCATTGAAGAAATCAGGACCGGCGTCATCGTTGTGCAGCCCCACGTCCAGCACCTCCACAACCTGTCCGTCCTGCGTGCGGAGACCTTCCAAAGGGAACATACGGTGCTTCCACACATAATGCAGCAATTTCTCAACGCCTTGTGTCATTATGGCGCAAAACTACAAAAAAAAAGTGAATAGGATTTGCGAAAACTAAATTATTAGGTGATAATCTTTGTATTGTGGAGGTATTGGAGTAAATTTGCAAGACATTTAATGTTAATTTGACAGGATACAAAATGAAGATAGCACTTATCGGATACGGCAAGATGGGCAAGATGATAGAGGAGATTGCCCGCAGCAGAGGCCACGAGATAGTAAGCATTATTGACATTGACAACCAGACGGATTTTGAGAGCGAGGCGTTCGCCTCGGCAGATGTGGCGATAGAATTTACCGCCCCACAGGCTGCATACGGCAACTATCTGAAAGCGTGGAAAGCCGGAGTGAAGGTCGTCAGCGGCTCCACCGGCTGGCTGAAAGAGCACGGAAGCGACGTGGAGAAAGCCTGCACGGAAGAGGGCAAGACGCTCTTCTGGGCATCAAACTTCAGCGTGGGAGTGGCAATATTCAGCGCCGTCAACAAGTATCTGGCAAAGATTATGAACGGTTTTCCGCAGTATGATGTAGAGGAAACGGAAACACATCACATACACAAACTCGACCATCCGAGCGGCACAGGCATCACCTTGGCGGAGCAGATAGTTGAACAACTGGACCGCAAGAAGGACTGGCAGATGGGTACTCTCACCCAGCCGGACGGCACAGTCGTGCCTGCCGACAGCCAGGACAAGGACAAACTGACCATCAACTCAGTGCGCAGGGACGAGGTACCGGGCATTCACAGCATCTGCTACGACTCGGAAGCCGACAGCATAACTATCACCCACGACGCCCACTCAAGACGCGGTTTCGCCTTGGGAGCGGTGCTTGCCGCAGAATACACGAAGAACCACGACGGTCTTCTGACAATTTCCGATATGTTTAAGTTCTGATTATGGTTGACAAGGAGAAATCTAAACTGAACATGAAGGTGCAGTGGACGAAGTTCATTGTAGTGCTCGCCATATACCTGTTGTTCCTTTTCTGGGTGAAAAGTTGGCTCGGGCTTGTCGTCGTTCCTTTCATCTACGATGTCTACATCACCAAAAAGATACGCTGGCAGTGGTGGAAAGACGCCGAAAGGCCTGTGCGCTTCATCATGTCATGGGTGGATGCCATCGTGTTTGCACTGGTGGCAGTGTACTTCGTTAACCAGTTCTTCTTCCAGAACTACGTCATTCCATCGTCGTCATTGGAGAAAAGCCTGCTCACGGGCGACTACCTTTTCGTGAGCAAGATGAGTTATGGTCCGCGCATTCCGCAGACACCTCTCACCATGCCCCTTACCCAGCACACCCTCCCATTGGTGAATGTGAAGAGTTACATAGAGTGGCCTCACTGGGACTACAGGCGCGTCAAGGGACTCGGAAAGGTGGAACTGAACGACATCGTGGTGTTCAACTACCCTGCAGGAGATACCATCTGCAGCGAGCCGCCCTACAATGCCCAGGACTTCTACCAGTTGGCTTACGACATAGGTTACCAGATATGGGAACAGGAACGCCCCGACTCGTTCGACATACGCAACCTCAACCGCCAACAGCAGTATGACCTTTTCAAGGACATCTACGCCAAAGGACGGCGCTACATACAGGGCGACCCCAACACGTTCGGCAGGATTGCGTCACGTCCGACAGACCGTCGTGAGAACTATGTGAAGCGTTGTGTGGGACTGCCGGGACAGACCCTGCAGATCAAGGACAGGGTTGTCTATCTCGACGGGAAACCCAACAAAGAACCTGACCAGGTGCAGTACAGTTACAAACTGGAGTTCCAAAAAGGCGCAAGCACCTTTGACCTGATGGAAAGATACGACGACCTGCTCAAGGAACTGAACATCAGCCAGGAAGACCTCACCTCCATGAACATGACAGGCTCGCTCCCTCTCACGCGCCATGCCGTGGAAGAACTGAAGAAGCACAAGGAGATAGTGAAATCCATCACGCTCAACACCGAGGCAAGGGTGGGCGACCTCTACCCCCTGAACGCCGTGACAGGCTGGACACGCGACAACTACGGTCCGGTGTGGATACCGAAAAAGGGAGCGACGTTAGACCTCACCATGGACAACATCGCCGTATACGAGCGTCCGATAAAGGTCTATGAGGGCAACGAACTCGAGGTGAAGAACGGACAGATCTACATCAACGGCAGGCTGGCAAAGCAGTACACGTTCAAGTTGGACTACTACTGGATGATGGGCGACAACCGCCACAACTCCGCCGACTCGCGCTACTGGGGCTTCGTGCCGGAAGACCACATCGTCGGAAAGCCTATCTTCGTCTGGTGGTCATCCGACCCTGACCGCAAGGGATTCAACGGTATCCGCTGGAACAGAATAGGCAAAATCGTCGACAACATAAAGTAACGGCAAGGTGACAGCAGGACAACACATGACACTACCCTGTTATTATCTTCCCCCGATAAGTTGGTTCGCTGCCGTGAAGGGCGGCGAACCAATTTCGTTGGAGGTGGAAGAGAATTTCATCAAACAGACCTGCCGCAATCGCTGCTACATCGACTCGCCAAACGGAAAACTCGCCCTCTCCATCCCGATAGACCGCAGCAACTTTGACGAAAAGGGCAAATGCCAGATGAAGGACATCATCATCAGCCGCCAACTGGACTGGCGTCACCAGCACTGGTATGCCCTCGAGACGAGTTATTACAACTCTCCTTTCTTCGAATATCTGCAGGACGACTTCCGCCCCATATACAATAAGGAGTGGAAATACCTCGTTGACCTGAACGAAACGCTTGCCGAAAAGTGTCTCGAACTGTTGGAAATGGACAACAGCATCGGGCGCACCGCATCATTCGAAGGCGTTTCCGACACCGCATCCGTCAACCAACAGAAACCATATTACCAAGTTTTTTCCGACAGGCACGGCTTCTCCTGCGACCTCAGCATCGTCGACCTGATATTCAACATGGGACCGGAAGCGCAGTTGTATCTGTGACATGATTTCTATAAAAGGACGAGAGTGAAGCAGACATCACGTCTACTTCACCCTCAAAAACAAATCTTAAAAAACCTAAAACGAATAATTATTAACCTCACATTTGTCCTTCCTTATCGTTTCATCTCCCCTTTGAAATATTTTTTGAAGAACAGAAGATGGTAGTCGAGTGAGTTTGCCCAGTACTGGTCGGTGTGTCCGCCGGGACGAGTGGAGAAATCATGGTCTATGCCAAGGCTCAACAGACGAGCGTGGAGAGCCTTGTTCACCTCAAGAAAGAAATCGCTCTCGCCACAATCAAACGTTATCTCCACCTCATGATTCTTCAGTTGCTTAACCAATTCCATTACCGTGTGTTCATCCCAACACTGCTTGTTGGCCGCCATTTCACCGAGCATATCGGGGATGTTCCAGTTCTGTGGGAACGGACGGATATCCACGCCACCACTCATAGAGCCTATTGCCCCAAACAAATCCTTGTGCCTGATTCCGAGGAAAAATGCGCCGTGACCGCCCATTGACAGTCCCGTAACGGCACGGTGGCTGCGGTCGGCAATAGTAGGGTATTTTGCGTCAATATAGGGAACAAGTTCCTCCGTGCAGAAAGTTTCATACTGGAAGTCTTTGTTTAGTGGACTGTCAAAGTACCATGAGTTCAACACATAGGGAGTAACGAAGATCATCTCCTGTTCGTCAGCCAATTCCGGCAATGAAGGTTTCAGTTCCAGCCACTTGTATTCATTGGCATAGGCTCCATGAAGCAGGTATACCACCGGATAAGCCTTGTTCTTGTTAGCCTTGGTGCGTGTGGGATATGTCACCGTGACCGATATGTCACGGTTCATTTTAGCACTGTGCACCTTTATGGTATCTACCGTTCCGGCTGGCACTACAGTCGCATTCACGGCGAGAACCAACAGCAACAACAGTTTCCTCATGTTCATTCCTCCTTATCTTATGGGTGCTATTGTTATATGGCGTGTCTCCGGCTTGTTTACCTTATATATCGTCTTCACGAGCAAATCCATCTGTGCAGTCATGGCATCACGCACTTCCTGATGTATCATCTTGTCGTAGAGTTCGCGGCGAGCACCTACCCAGCCGTTGGTTTTCTGTCCCTCACGGAACACTTCCGCTGCGTGTTCGTCATTCACGTCAAGCAGTCCTTTCTCCATAAAGAAATCATATTGCAGCCAAGCATAGTCGCGGAACTTGCGTTCAAGTTCCCAACGGTCTTCGTTGAGAGCCATGATGGTGCAAGCCTGCTGATACTGCGGAGTGTGACGATAGGTTGCAAGATTGACACCCGATGCCAGTTCTGACGCAGTGAGAGTGTCAATAAGTACGTCGTCAATAAGTAATTGGTATCTGCCTTTCAGACCTTGTACGGTGAGTTTTTCATTGTTCATCTCCTGCATAAACGACGGTATAACCTTCACGACATCGGCCTGCGGCTTTTTGAATCCCCAACCGTGGGCGATGGTGTCAAGAGGATAAGGCAGTGATTTTGCCAGATAGTCAAACGTGATTACGCCGTGGTTATTCGCCACATTGCTTATCTCGCAGTTGTCGCTCTTGAGCACTTTCCTGCTGTTAGAATTTATCTTTATGTCAGCAACGCACTTTCCCGCCATGCCTTGAGCCTTGAGAAAGAGGTAAGCCATTACCATGTGACCGTTGTTGTCGGGATGTATTCTGTCGTTTCCACATATCGTAAACGTGGAGTCTGCACGTTGGAAATCATGATTTATCTGTGTCATCGGGGCGTTGAAGTCCAGAAACTCCCACTTGTTGGCCTTTGCCGCAGAGTCCTGAAACGCCACGATCTTCTGCATATAGGAGTTCTTGTTGCGGAAGATATCGTTGTTGAACTTCGACGTGTCATCATAAGGTGACGAACCAATCAGCACTACACGAGTGTCGGGAAGGCTCTTCAGACGTTTTTCTATCTCAAGATACTTGCCCCTGGACCAGTCCACCTTACCGTTGCCAAAAGCCTCCGCATTGTCACCGTTGTATTCGTAGTAACCCGTATCATTCATTCCAAAAGTAAGCGTAAGCACAGTCGGGCGTTTTGAGAACACGTCTCCGTCGAGACGCTTCAGTATGTTCTCCGAAGTGTCACCGCCGATTCCGCAGTTCGCCATCCACATGTCATCATAGGGGAAGTGAGTCATGTAATAGAGCCAGATGTACGAATGGTAGTGCCCACCGTCGGTTATGCTGTTGCCAACGAATGTCACACGGTCGCCTTTCTTGAACGGTTTGATCGTTTGGGCGAATACACTTGCGGCAGCAAAAACCACCAACAGTGCTGATACAATAGTCTTTTTCATTGTTGTATGTCTCTTTTATTTCTTGAGTATCTTCTTTCCGTTCTTAACGACAATCCCCTTGTAAGTGTCGTCAACCTTCTGTCCCGACAGATTATACATGGCTTTCCGCATAATGGAAGTGGCCGGGAGGACCGTCTCCTCTATGCCATCGGCAACCGCTGCATCCTTTTCCTTATAGTTGTATTGCTTCAGGAGAATCTTCGTATTGCCGTCTATGAGGGCACTGTCAAACTCCATGTTTATGTCCTGACTTTCCTCCGGCATGAGTGTAACATAGTTTTCGCTCATAATTACCGGCAATATGCGCCTGCCGTTCCGATCCGTCAGTCGCAAACGCACGGCAAAAGCCACGGTCTTGGCAGGATTGTTGATGCGCACCTTCATGTGGCACTGACCTTCGGCGTCAACAGTTGTCGACAGCACTTCACAGGTCACTCCAGCCTCGGGCAGACTGTTTAGAGCCGTGTAGACATGGTTTGTAGTATTACGGTTACTCCAGTATGTGTTCTGCGAAACAAGATTTCCGTCTGCGTCATAGAGTTTCAACCGCAAGAAGAATACGGTGCTGGCTATATTACTGAGTTTTGAAGTTCGCACGTCGTCGGTGCTGTTCATGTTGCAGAAATTAAGCGTTGCGTTCTCTCCTACGGCAAGATTGCTGTAAGTTCCGGACGCTCCATCCACCTTCGAACCGTTGCTCTTGTATGTCTCTATCTCCGCACGAAGTCCCGAAAGACTGTTGTGCGTGGCATTGACAACGGTGATATCGTTGTTGTGGCAGTTCCATTGTATGTGTACAGGCTCACAGGCTTTCTTGCTCCCCCAGTATATTCCAGTCATGTCATAATAGTAGTCATAGGTCTGCCAAAGGTGTGACGGATAGGCAGCCTGGCTCATCCAATAGAGCAGTCCCGAGGCTGTATTCCAAAGATTGTAGTTCCATCCCTCAAACATAGCCTTAGAACACTCTATGTTAAACAGTTGTGCACGTTCGCAGAACTGCTCCGCTCCTGTGCTCTCGCCGAACTCCTGCTCCACCCGGTCATAGTAACTGCTGGCGGCAGCACCGCCACCCTGTGCTGCATCATCGCTGAAGAAGTGCTTGTCCCACATGTCGTTGCGCGGCCACATCTTGTCAGCCGGAGTGAACTCAAGCATACTTTCGTAGGTGTCGAACGCCCCAGAACCGAGTTCCGAACGGAATCCCCAGTCCACCTTGTCACCGAGGTCGCCGCCTCCACCCCATATTCCGTCGTCGAAATAATCCTCAGGCCAGAAGCTCTGCCACCAGCCTGAGCCAGACAATCCCCACCCAGTGCCGTCCTGAGCCTGATATGCACTGTTGGTGTAATATCCGTTGTGGGAATTTGGCATATACAGTCTGTCACCGCCGTCATACTCCTTTACGATGTCGCGCAGAGCGTCGTTAAGTTCGTCATAGGGCCATCCCTCATTGTCGGCGCACCACACCGCCTGACAAGGATGGTTTCTCAAGCGTATCACTTTATCGCGTGCGTTGGCAAGGAACTCTTCTTTGTCGTTCGGACCGGTAAGTCCCACATACGGGCCTGTAAGCCAAAAATCGTCCCAGACCATAACTCCGTACTTGTCACAGGCATCATAAAACTCTTCGTCAGTGACACACCCGGTCCAACAACGTATCATGTTGAAATTCATGTCACGGTGCAACTTGATGCGCAAATCGTACTCCGACTTCTTCTGACGGAGCATAAACTCTGTCATGCCCCAGTTGCCTCCCTTGCAGTAGACTTTCTTTCCGTTGACATAGACGACAAACGCCGTGTTCTCTTTCTTGTACTTATACTCGCGTATGCCAAAACTCTGCGTCTCGGAATCGACAGCGTGCCCGTCGCCTGTCACATCGAAACGACAGGTATAGAGGTTCTGTTCTCCGTAACCGTTGGGCCACCACAGTTTCGGGTTGTCCACCACTATTTCAGGCATGACAACGTCAATGGAGTCACCGGCAAGCAGTTCGACATCTTTCGTCACCGAGTATCCGCCCGGCATTATGGTGGCTTTCACCTGCACGTTCAAAGTCTTCTCCGAGAGATTGACAAGGCTTGTCTGCGGCTTGAGCGTGGCGCTCGTGTAGCCATTTCCGAGTTCCGAACGTATCCATGGGTCGCGCAAAGCCGCATCACCGGTGATTTCGAGATACACGTCATTGGTTATACCAGTGTTGAGACCCGGCACATACGGCATCCAGTCCCAACTGTGACTTGCTATGTAGGTAGGACAGGTGTAGTTTACGAAGTTTGACGTGCGCGGCAGGAACTCGCTTGCCATCATCACAATCTTCACAGCGAGGAAGTTACCTGTGTCTTTCATCAAGTCGGTCACGTCGTATCTCGCTTTCATGACATGGCCTTTTATTATACCTATCTTCACTCCGTTGAAGTACACAACCGCCGAACGGTTGACTCCCTCAAAGGTCAGTACCGTGCGCTTGCCCACCGACTGGACAGGACGGTCAAAACTTGTGCGGTACCAATGCGCCACATTGTATGGAGTTTCGTCTATATTGTATATGTTGTCTGCATAGCCCGGCTCTTCCTCCTTGCCTGCTGCCACATAGGCGGCGAATGCCGTTCCAGGCACTATTCCATCTATCGACTCCTGCGGTTGCCACGACTCCTTTGCGGCACGGATATCTGCTGCGTGCAACTGACTGCTTGAAAAAAGCTGCCACTTCTGTCCGTCAACGCTGTTGAGAGACAACTTGTCGCTTGCCACCGCCACCGTCGCCAAAAGCGTCAGCACAGACACCGTAAACATTCTCGGCAGGACTTGTTTCATTGTTACGCAGTGCATATTTAGGTTTTCCTTTCTTGTTGTGTTCCGTTACAAAAACATTTTAACGGTGCAAAATTATATCGGAAATGTCCATGTCCGTGTAAAATTCGGTCATTTGTTTGTAAAACAAGAACCACAAGTCTCCTTTCCCTACTCTCACACCACAGTTCTTCTGTCCCGGAAGAGAAGCAGGAATACCGCGCAAGAAAGGGACTTAACTCATGTCAAGAAATCGCACGATATCAAAAACGAACCATTTTGTGTCGGAAACCGACCAAAGACAAATCCGAGGAACACGCAATTAACACAGGACAAGAAAAAGTATGTATCTTTGCCACCACGATTAATTGCAAAAGACCATAAGTCTACTAAAAACCAAATTCAACCAAATAACCAAATGGCAAAACTTAAATGGACACGAAAGTGGATGCCTCTGACGCTGGCGACGGCTCTGGCGTGTCCACTGGTTTCATGCAACGACGACACTGTCGGGAAAGTTGCATACAATCCGAACAAGCCGATTGTCTGCGAGAGTTTCTCTCCAAAGGGCGGTCCGATTTCCACACAGGTCATCCTCACAGGCGAGAATTTCGGTTCCGACACGAAACTCATCAAATGCTATTTCAACGAAAAGAAAGCACCGGTTATCGGTGTCAACGACACACACATGCTGGTGCTCGCTCCGCGCCTGCCCGGTGACAATGTCGTTATCAAACTAATGATCGGCAGCATCAGTGGAAATGACACCATATATCAGGAGAGTGAGTTTGACGGAAACTTCGCATACGAAGTGCGCACCAACGTCTCCACAATCCTCGGAGGCGACGCATCGGCCACGGAAAACTCCGCTCCCAACAAGGGCGACGCCGTGTCATTGGCAGAGGCACAGTTCTCCAGCGCATTCGACAACTGCATAGAGGTGGACAAGCAGAAGAACATCTTCTTCAACCTTGGAGAACTCCGCTATTGCGCAAACGAAGACGCAGGAACGGTGAAGAATATCGACAACCCCGGAACATTCCTCACTGTGCCGGGCATAATCTATGACAAATACCGGGATCACGTCTATCACATACAGTCAAACATAGCCAACGGAGAGTACTGGTGGTATGACGTGAACAACGATTTCGCCCAAACAGAAAAGGGAGAGATTGTGTGGGACGACACAGACTTTATCCCTGATGGGATGGCAGTGTGGGTAGCACGGCGCACGGCAGCCATGAATCCAGAGGACGGATGCTTCTACTGCCGTTCCTACGGCGGCTATCTCACACGCTGGAATCCCGAGACCGGCATCGGAGAGAACCTCTCCAAGAACACAGGAGCAGGCATCGGCTCCACGCAGGGCAGCACTTACGGGGCTGTATTCCTCCCCTCTCAGCCCAACATATTCTATTTCTCCAACGACGATCTCGACTGCATCTTCAGCCTGAACCTCTCTACAGGGGTCACAAAAGTGTATGCAGGGCAAAGCAACTCGGCAGGTTATCTCGACGGTCCGCTGTCACAGGCTCAGTTCAACTCGCCGCGGCAAATGTGCGTGGACAGCGAGGAGAACATCTATGTGGCAGACTCCGGCAACCACTGCATAAGGAAAATCAACACAAAGACAGGCTATGTGTCGACCGTGGCAGGCATTCCGCAGTCGTCAGGCTACATAAACGGAACGGACGAGACGGCGAAATTCAACACTCCGATAGGGCTTGCCATTGACTCTGACGACGTGCTCTATGTGGGCGACAGCAACAACCACGCCATAAGACGTATCGCTATAGAATGACAAAACACCTTATTACATCACACAAGATATGAACCGAATATATTCAACATTGATTCTTCTTCTCATGCTGTCAATGCAGTCAGTGACGCTACAGGCGCAGGAGAAGCAAACATTTTCCGTCAAGGGCGAGGTCGTTGACGAGAAAGGCGAACCCATCATAGGCGCTTATGTCACCATACAGGACAAGCCCGGCGTGGGCTCAGTCACCGACATTGACGGAGCATTCACTTTGAAAGTGGATCTCTATGACCAGATTTCAGTGTCGTATGTAGGCTACAAACCGGTGACACACAGATTCACCAAGGTGGAGGAAACAGTGAAACTCACCCTCGGCGAAACCGTTCAGGACGTGGACGAGGTCGTAGTAGTGGGTATGGGTACGCAGAGAAAGGTCAGCGTGGCCGGCGCTATCACCACCGTAGACCCGAAGAGTCTGGAGCGTCCTGCCACCAACATCGTCAATGCACTCGCCGGTAGGGTGGCTGGAGTCATAGGCGTCCAGTCGAGCGGAGAACCCGGAAAGAACATCTCGGAGTTCTGGGTGCGCGGTATAGGAACATTCGGTGCAAACTCTTCTGCACTTGTCCTCATCGACGGAATAGAGGGAGACCTCTCGCAAGTGGAGGCTGCCGACGTGGAAAGTTTCTCTGTCTTGAAGGACGCATCCGCAACTGCCGTCTACGGAAACAGAGGTGCTAACGGCGTGGTTATCGTCACCACAAAACGCGGTGTAGAGCAAAAACTGCGCATAACGGCAAGAGCCAACTACACTGCATCGTTTCTGAAACGTCTTCCAGACTATATTGACGCGACCCAATATGCGGAGTTGGCCAACGAGGCTGCCGCCGCCACAGGACTTGCAGCGGTATACAGCGACACAGAATTGGACATTATCCGCTATGGACTTGACTCTGATTTGTACCCAAACATCAACTGGCAGGATGAACTTCTCAACAAAGCATCACTCCAGAAAACATATTTCGTGAGTGCACAGGGCGGTGGTTCCATAGCGCGCTACTACGCTTCTCTCGGTATGTCAAACGAGTCTTCCGCCTATAAGATGGCAGGTGACTCTCCCTACAAGGACGGTGTCGGCTACGACACATACAACTACAGGATGAACCTTGACATAAACCTGACAAAGACAACAAAGGTGTATATAGGCGCGACATCATATCTCTCGATAAACAAACGCCCCTCAATGGGTCAGGGGTACACCAGTACCAGTATGACCGACTGGATATGGAAATCCCAGGCAAAGACCACTCCGGTGATGTTCCCTCTGCGCTATTCTAACGGATATCTGCCGGCGACCAATGACGGAGACGACATTTCTCCTTATGTATTGCTCAACTACACCGGTACGACCAAGCAGCAAAATTTCCGCAATCTCGTCACTCTGGCTCTGGAGCAGGACTTCTCGTTCATAACAAAAGGACTGACAGCAAAAATCCAAGGCTCGCTTGACACCCAGTCACTGTTGGGAGAAAGCCGCTACAAGATGCCGTCACTCTATATGGCAACAGGCCGCAACTCATCGGGAGAACTGATACTGTCACAGCGCGTAACGCCCGTTTCCGTAAACTACAGTTCTGCTGCATGGACATGGCGCAAACTCTATTTCGACGCAAATGTCAACTATGACCGCAAGTTCGGTAACCATTCTGTCGGCGGATTGCTCTACTACTACATCCAAGACACACAGGAAACGGGAGCGGCAAGTTCCATGGGAGCGATTCCGAAACGCTACCAGTCACTCTCAGGACGTGTCAACTACGGATATCTTGATACCTATTTCATTGACGCCAACTTCGGTCTGACAGGTTCCGAGAACTTCCAGCCGGGACGCCAGTACGGTTTCTTCCCCTCGTTGGCACTGGCTTGGATTCCGACCAACTACAAGTTCGTGCAGGACAACCTGCCTTGGTTGTCATTCCTGAAACTGCGCGGTTCCTACGGAATAGTAGGTAACGACCAGATAGCAAGTTCGCGTTTCCCTTACCTCA
This sequence comes from Faecalibacterium prausnitzii, assembly GCA_963611255.1. Classification (GTDB taxonomy): domain Bacteria; phylum Bacteroidota; class Bacteroidia; order Bacteroidales; family Bacteroidaceae; genus Prevotella. Next base: position 6,646 of record CAVDQB010000005.1, on the reverse strand, counting down.
CACTGATTTCTGAGAATCTCCTCACAAGAACCGTATGGGGAGGAACAGGCACTCTGACAGAAAGCCAAGTCGGCGCCGACAACTTGGTATGGGAGAAAGCGAAGAAATTTGACTTGGGTCTGGATATGCATTTGTTTAATGACAAGTTCACCGTAACGGTAGACTACTTCCTCGACCGCCGTGACGCCATCTTCCAACAGCGCACTCAGGTGCCGGCGTATGTAGGACTTATTCAAATGCCTTACGGCAATGTCGGCAGCATGAAAAGTTGGGGAGGCGACGGAAACTTTGAGTATTTCCAAAAGATAGGCAAAGATTTGAACCTCACCTTCCGCGGAAACTTCACCTTGTCGAAAAACAAAATCATCAATTGGGAGGAAGCTCGCCAACCGTACAGTTACCTCGAAAAGAACGGTTACGCCAACAATGTGCAAAGAGGTTACATCGCTCTCGGCCTGTTCAAGGACCAGGATGACATTGACATGAGTCCCTCACAGTTCGGCACGCTCCGCCCTGGCGACATCAAATATCAGGACGTAAACGGTGACGGAGTGATTAATTCCGATGACAAAGTACCGTTGTTCGCCTACTCCGGGCTGCCTCAATTACAATACGGTTTCGGTTTTTCTGCCGAATACAAGGGGTGGACTCTCAACGTACTCTTCAAGGGAACAGGCCACAACTACTTCCTCTACGGCGGCAGTGACGGCAACTCGTTCGACGGATACATGCCTTTCAACCAAGGCTACCAAGGCAACGTGCTATCCATTGCCTACGACAAGAAAAACCGATGGATATCGGCTGAGTATTCGGGAGATCCCTCAACAGAGAATCCCAACGCCCGTTTCCCGCGCCTCTACTACGGCAAGAACACCAACAACACACAACCATCGACTTTCTGGAAGGCTGATGCACGCTACCTGAGACTGCAGGAAGTGAGCGTAAACTACCGCTGGAAGTCAAACTTCATGCAGAAAGTGGGCCTCCAGTCTGTGGACATACAACTCATGTGTGAAAACCTCCATGTGTGGGATGGCGTGAAAATCTACGACCCGGAACAGGCTACTTCATGCGGACAGGCCTACCCTCTCACAGGACGTTACAGTCTGCAACTACAGCTTAACTTCTAAAAACGCATACAAGAAATACCGAATATGAAAAAGATTATATTACCTGTCATTGTGCTTATGACACTGGTGCTTGGCAGTTGCAAGGACTACCTTAACGTTGACAAATATTTTGCCGACACTTTCATGGAGGATTCCATCTTTGCAAGCCAGACCAATATTGAAAGATATTATAATGGTGCTGTGTCGTTGTTACCCGACGAAGGTATGCTTTGGAACTACGGATGCACGCCAGGAGTGACCGGTTCTGACGAGGCTGTGTCGTGCGGAAACTGGAACGGAGGCTTTCTTGACATACAGTTTTCGGGCACTTTGCTGACCACAGACCAGATTACCGCCTCCTCAACAGGAGGTTGGACATGGGACTTCAACGTGTGGGACAACTGCTACAAGATAATACGCAAGTGCAATATCATACTCTCCAAAATCGACGGAGTGCCTGACATGAACAGCTTCGACAAAATGCAGTTCCGTTCGGAAGTGCGTTTCCTGCGTGCCTACGCCTACTATTGGATCCTCCGCAACCAAGGGCCGATGATACTCATGGGCGACAAGATACTGTCAAGTAACGAGACACCGAAATACTATGAGACCGTGCGCAACACCTTCGACGAATGCGTAGACTACATCTGCGGCGAGTTTGAGGCTGCCGCACAAAACCTTCCCTCAAAACGCTCCATAGACATGATACAGGCTCCAACCAAGGGTGCGGCTCTCTCTCTGTCCGCCCGGGTACGCCTTGCAGCCGCAAGTCCGCTCTTCAACGGAGGTTCTGTGGCACGCAAATACTTCGGTGACTGGAAGCGCAGTACCGATGGCACTTACTATGTTAATATGGAATATGACGAGAGAAAATGGGCGTTGGCGGCAGCGGCGGCAAAAAAGGTAATGGATCTCAACCTGTATGAACTTTACACAGTGGAGGCTGACGCCTACACGGCAGCACTGCCTTCGAACGTGCCGAGCGCACCTTATCCAGACGGAGCGGGCGGCATCGATCCCTACCGTTCCTATTCCGAGCAGTTCACAGGCGAGGCTGTGGCTGCCACAAACAAGGAGTTGATATGGGGAACTACCAGTGGAGTGTCTGGACATCTCGGTTATGTGTTTCCCCTGACACTTGGAGGAAGCAGTTGTGTGAGTGTTCCACAGCGTATGGTAGATATGTTCTACATGGCAGACGGAAAGGACATCAGCAACTCAAGTGCCGAATATCCTTATCAGAACCGCCCATTTGACCGCACCTGTATAGTACAGGATGACAAGATACTGTCGAAAAACTACACACTCAAAGCCGGTACTTTCGCCGCATACGACAACCGTGAGCCACGATTCTACGCCAATATCGGCTTCTCTGGACGCTACTGGACGATGTCATCGACAAGCGACAACGGCAAGCATGACCAGGTTGTCGGCTACTACAAGGGTGCCAACTGCGGCATGACATCTTCGACGAACAACGTGTATAACATAACCGGCTACACGGGAACAAAGTACATCCATCCGCGCGATGCTCTCTCCGGAACCAACCAAAGGACTGTAGAGAAGACTTTCCCGATAATCCGTTATGCCGAGATACTCCTCTCCTATGCCGAGGCCCTCAACCATCTCACCAAGTCATACGAGATTGACGGACAGACCTACAGCCGTGACACAGAGGCCATAAAGAGCGCGTTCAACCGCATCAGATACCGTGCCGGGCTGCCTGGACTCACCGATGAGGAACTTGCCACGGAGGATTCTTTTGAGAAAGTCGTGGAGCGTGAGCGTTGCATAGAGATGTTCTGGGAAGGCCGCCGCTACTATGACGTACGCCGTTGGGGCATTGTCGAAGATCTGGAAAACGAGCCTCTGCAAGGTCTGAACGTCAATGTGTCGGAATGGGCTGGCTTCTATCAGCCTACCATAATACAGTACTCGACGATTCGTGAACGTGTATTCAAGTCAAAGATGATGCTTCTGCCTCTCTCTCTTGACGAAATACGCAAGGTTCCGACACTTGACCAGAACCCCGGTTGGGAAAAGTAACACTTCAAAAAAAAAGAACATGAAAACTTCATATATAATGAACCATACCAGAACAGCCCTCTGCGGAGTGGCTGCCGTGGTTCTTCTGTCCGCTTGTGAGACCATTTTCTATGACGAGGAGCAGTACCGCAAGGAAATCTACATTGTGAGCGGAGACAACAACATCACCGGTCAGGAATACACCTTTGGCGAGGAATCAGTGGGCTACCTGTCGGTTTACGCCGCTGGAACGACCGGCATCGACTCCGACGTGGATGTCGAACTGGAGGTCTTTTCCGACTATCTGCGCAGTTACAACCAGCGCACCTATGGCGAGACTTACAGCAATTATGTGCAGGAACTCGATCCTGACTACTATTCGGTGGACAGTTGGAAGACCACACTAAAGGCCGACAGCGGAGAACCGTATGTAAAGTTCCCCATAAAAGTGAACATCAACAACATCTCGCTTGACGAGGCTTACTACATCCCTATCCGCATAAAGTCGGTATCAAACTACATGATTTCGGAAGACAAACAGAATGTTCTCTACCGCATATATGTAAAGAACGACTACGCAACGACGAAGTCTACCACCTATTACACCATGAACGGAACGGAACAGACCTATTCCGAGGCTGACGGAGTGTTCACCGCACAGGGTGTAGCAACAGCCGTCAACTCCACCAAGTCTTTCGTTCCCACAGGCGAGCAAAGTGTGCGTATGCTGCCAAGCACCAACTCCAGCAACACGGCTTCTGTCATAAGAAACCAGTCAGTGAATGTCACTGTACACCCAGACGAGATTATCGACATCCCGGTATACGAGGAAGGAGTGTTCACCGGCAACTATGTGCAGCGCCAGAAAGTCACTGTCGCAACATGGCAGGAGTCAAGCACCTCTGTGAGCGTAGCGGAACTCGACGACGAACCAAGTTATTATGACGAGAAGAAGAGCACGTTCTACCTGAACTACAGATACAAACTCTCGAACGAAAGCAACTGGCATTTCATGCACGAGGTGCTTTCTCCACTGAGCATTACTAACGAATAAAACGCAGGAGGTAACATAATTATGAAAAAGAACAACTTATATACATTTGCCTGCATAGCGTTTGCGGCGATGTCACTCACAGCCTGCAATGACTATAACACGGCTGCCATTGATTACGAAGAGGTGGACGTTGAGCCTTCGAAGACCACTGCCAAGGCACCGGAGTTGAAAGATGACTGGCAAATGAAGCAGGTTATCAATATCGGACAGCACGACGACAACGTGTTCGTCTACCGCGACAACCTGCTCAATGGGGTATTCTCACGCACCCTCGGATGGACAGGAGGCGAGATACAGAGTTCCGTAAAGATGTCCGACGGCAGTCTGGCGTTCATCGTACGCGACAATTACTTCGGTGTTGTCAATGCAGACACGAGAGCAAGAACCAGCGGCAACTTCGTTAGAAACGGCATCCTCATGCTCACGACCGACAACGGCACACTCTCCGAGCCGTCCTCAAAAGACCTCTATTGCCTCAACAACTGTGTGCAGACCACAGACCCTGAAGCGGAGAACTACTATTACGGCGAACCGATAATGAAACACACATCGTCTACATACCATTATTGGCCAGGCGTGGCATGCGCCTACAACGGCAAACTACAGGTGCAGTGGACAGCATATCGCTCTTCTCTTGGCAGACGAGACGTCAGCAATATCTGCACCTACTCCACCCATGGGAAGCCTGCGGACAGCGGATACTTGCAGGAAGAGTCAAGGCTTGACCCGCTGTTCAAGAATTACATCGCATACGATGACTGCCTGTGGCAGGACGAAGACGGCCACAACTATATGTACTGTTCCTACCTTCTGTCGGGCATAAACGGCGTTCTCGTGGCACGCACTGCCACACATGACCTCACATCAGAGTGGGAATATTGCATACTCGACACAAACGGCGAGATTACATGGACAAAGAATATACCCACGGCAACGGCCACTACCGCCTGTGACGAGGCTCTCCGCTCCAATATGCTTGAACAGAACGCAGGCTGCCAGCACCCGCAAGTAATGAAAAAAGGCGACTACTATTATCTCGTCGGACAGTCATACCAAAACCAGAATGACGTGCGTATATGGCGTTCAAAGACCCCTTACGGGCCGTTCAAAGACGTGAAAACTCTGTTTGTTGTGCCTGAAACGGTCAACAAACCGGGGAATCAGTTCTACAATACCCTCACCCGTGTTGTCCTGCATCCTGCACTTTCACGCGATGGCGAGTTAGTAATGTCCACAGCGCAGACCGCTCCTGCAACCGATGACAACTTCACCTACAAAGGAAGTGCCGACTATGTGAAGCCCAATTTCTACAGAGTCTACAACTGGGAGTCTCTGTTTGAATAGACAATTCATTCTCCAGAGGGGCATCTATAGAGTTTGGCGAGCGAGTGCACTCAGCGCACGCTTCACCGCCCAGCACAGGGGCAGGATGAGGAAAAACGCCACTGCATACTGCAACCACGACGGTGCGGCGGGACAGAGGCGGAAGAACATGTAGACAACACACTCCATCAGCAACTTGTGGAGCATATAGAACTCGAAACTGATGCCGCCCAACCACACCATCCATCGTGTGTGCAGCCAGCGCACGAGCACCCCGCCTCCATCGTCGGCGAGGGCGAATATGAGGACGGTAGCCACCGCCGTGGGCCAGAACTGCGCCACATAGAAAAAACGTTCTGGCAACAGGGGCGACACCGCCACATTGGTCGCTAACAGCACAACAGGCAACCACTGCCACAACGAGGCGCGCTTCAGGCCGCCGGAAGAATGCAAAAGTGCATACACACGGTGGGTGACAATGCCAAGAGTGAAATCCAACAGTCGCACAGGAGGGAACACATAGAGCCACGCTTCGGTGGCTGTATCGGGCAGGAACGCCACTATGGCGACATAGGCACACACTACGGCGGCAGCGGCACAGAGCACCCGGCGGAGCGGAAAACCGTGAACCGCACGCCAGAGGAGCGGAAAGAGGGCGTAGGCAGGGAGTATCGACGAGACGAACCACGACACTCCGTTGAGAGAAAAATAGCAGTCGTGCAGCGGAATCCAACTCTGCAGCAGCAGAATATTGCACACATCGAACGGCCAGTCGGCGGCACTGAGGTGACGGCGGTAGACCGCCATGAAGAGCAGTGCGCCCGTCAGGTGCAGCGGCCAGACCCTAATCAGGCGGCGCACGAAGAACTTGCGCCACACGAAACTCCCGTTGCAAAGCCTCTCTCCGTAGCCCTCGGACAGCACGAAGCCGCTAAGCACAAAGAAAAGGGACACGCCGCACACGCCGCCTACCCCAAAGTCTGAAGGCAGGTGCGAGAGAAAGACGAGGAAAACGAACACAAAGCGCAGTGACTGCAGTGTAGTAATGGTTCTCGGCATGGCGTAGCACATTTGACGGAAACGTTGTTTCCGCAAAATTACTGTTTTTTCCTTGGGTGCGGAAAGGATTTCTCCG